>CALMZP010000055.1 GCA_937870635.1 uncultured Acidobacteriota bacterium
AGCGACAATCATGCCGAGTCGTCGGAGTGGAGCTCGACGTCTCCGCCGCCCGCATCGCCGAGACGCGCCTGGATGCCGTGCATCAAGGCGACGTTCGAGACGTCGTCGCGCGACTTGACGAAAGATTCGATTTCGTTGTTGGGGGGGACATTCTCGAGCACATCGACGACCCTTGGATTTTCCTGGAATCTCTCCGGCGTGTGATGCGTCCGGGCGGTCAGCTCCTTCTCAGTCTGCCGAATGTGAGTGCGTGGCCGATTGTCGCAGATCTACTCCAGGGTCGATTCGATTACGTCTACATGGGAATTCTTTGCGCAGGCCACATTCGGTTCTTCACAAAACAAACCGTTCGAGACATGCTCGAAATCAGCGGATGGACCGAGGTGGCGCTGACGGATCAGTATCACTTTCCGTCCGCCGACTACGACCGACTCGAGCGCGCTCTCATGGACGGAGGGGTTGCTCACTCACGCACTGACTTGTTGCCCACAGGCCACTATGTTCTTGCGCGTTCCGATCGCTAACGAGACGCGAGGCGCTGTGCGAAGAAGGCTTCGAGACGGTCGGCGACGGCAGTGACGCGAAACTGATTTGCTACCTCGCGTCCGCGTGTGCCCAGTGTAAGGCGAACGTCCGGGTCCAGCACGACCTTGGCGAGATTCGCCCCAAGCGCGCGAGGATCCCGCTCGGGGCTGAAGAGAGCGTAATCATGCTTCGAGTCGAAGGATAGAAACGACGGAATCGCCGTCAGGACGCATGGGATGCCGGAGGCCATAGCCTCGGCCGCCGGTAATCCGAAACCCTCTTCGGAATGGTTGGCTCCGACGAAAACATCGCAGCCGTGCATCAGGCGTGTCATCTCACCCGTGTTCAGAGCGACGTGAAACTCGTGTGCGTTTTCGGTCGGCTCGTCTGGAGCTGGAAGCCAGGGCGACACTCTGATGAGGGTTGTCTCCGCACCCAGCGAGCGAGCATGAGCGACCGCGGCGTACCCGTCGGGCATGCCTCGCAGATCTGCCTGGGCCTGACCGATGAGGAGGACACGAGGCCGGTTCTGCAGCGGTGGCGCAACATCGCGAAAGAACTCGTCCTCCACGATCTGTCCGACATACGTGACGTCGGACGAAAACCGGCGGCAGATTTCCAGCAATGACCGAGCTACCACGAGCTTCGGTAGAGGGAGTCGGTAGACATCGTCTATCTGTGAGCGGATCGACTGATAGACGGAAAAGGCTCCCTCGTAGCCCTGACATAAATGCACTGCCCGCCCGCCTGCGAGCTGCCATGCGACCGGAACGGTGAGCCAGAAAGTTGCGACGACAAAATCGTCATCGCTTGCATCGTATTGAGCGAAGTCCTTCAAGTGAACCCACTCGGCGGTCGATGGACGCCAGCGTACTGGCGCGCCCTTGGTCACGATCCGGACGCGATGACCG
This sequence comes from uncultured Acidobacteriota bacterium, assembly GCA_937870635.1. Classification (GTDB taxonomy): domain Bacteria; phylum Acidobacteriota; class Thermoanaerobaculia; order Gp7-AA8; family Gp7-AA8; genus DATLEX01. The sequence continues at coordinate 1,437 of CALMZP010000055.1, forward strand.
CGCGCGATCAGCGCGTCGGCCTGAGCCATTACGACACGCACCCCTCCGGATTGCGCCGTGTCTTCGACGAGGTAGGCGATGCGGAGCGCCGTCATCGCTTGAACACCAGCAGGCGGTAGCCGTACACGCCGGAACGATAGAGATCGTGATAGCGCGTACCGCTCTCGATCAGATCGTCGATCTGTTGCGGGGTGAGCGCGAGATCGGAGACGAGCCGGTCGCGGTAGGCGGGCAGACGGTCGGTGAAGTACTGCACCGTCGGTGCGGCCTGCAGCGACAGATCGAGCTCTTCGATCTTCTGGAAGCCATGCTCCGAAGCGGCGGCGACGAATCTCTCCAGTGAGTGCAGCGCCCCGGGCGTGTCGACCGGCGCGAGCGCGAACTCATCGATCACCACGACGTGTCCCGTCAGGTCGCTCGCGCGCTGAAAGAGTGCGCCGGCGTCGATGTACTGCGACGATTCCTGGAAGAACACGCAGTCGAACTGCGCGGTCTCGTCGAAATTCTCGAAGGCAATTCCGTGGACGCGAAGCTGGTCGCTGTACCGCTCGCGCACCATCGCGATCTGTTTGAGGTCGGGAGTGATGCCGGTGGCGTCGTACCCCATGCCCGCGAGCCGGGCCAGGGTGGTGCCGAGGCCGATGCCGACTTCCAGGAGCGTGGCCGGAGGGGGCGGGAGGCGGGACAGCAGAAGCTCCGTCGATCTCTCCTGCGCCGCCGCGATCGATTCGGCAGGATCTTCGAAGAGGCCGTAGTGGAGATACGGAACCGCGCGCTCCTCGTTGGAGAGGACGTACATGAAGACGTTCAGCGGGTAATAGAAATCCCGGTAGGGAAGCTGCGGTGACACGGCGGGGGATTGTAACCGTCCACAGGGGACGACGCTCACCGCAGAGACGCAGAGGACGCAGAGGAACGCAGAGCGCTTTCTGCAGTCTCTGCGTTCCTCTGCGTTCTCTGCGTCTCTGCGGTTGCTTTTTGGGTCATTACTCGCAACTCGCGAGTGGCTGACGTTCGGCCGATGCCCGCGCCAGCCACACTTTCCGTTCCGTCACCGGTGTGGCCCGCAGAGCGTCCAGTTGTGCCGCCGAGAACTGGCTCTGATGCGCCGAGGCCGCATCGAGGATGAACTGCCAGTAGGGCGAGGCGTCGAAAACCATGGCCGGCGAATAGCCGGGACCGAACCGGTATGCGCCGGCATCCAGGCTCGCCACCGTTTCCAGCAGGTACAGCTCCGGGGCGGCTTGCCCGAGGCGCGTTACGGCCTCGATCACGAGCCGTCCTGTCTCGCGATGGGCAGCGTGACACGTCGTGCCGTGCGCCGGGTCGAACGTGATGACGACCTCCGGCCGTTCGAGCGTGACCGCCCCGGCGATCCGGTCGAGGAGCGCATCGCGAGGCGCCCAGGCCGCGGCGACATCACCCATCACATCGGGCAGCGTCCACTGAGTGACTCGGGCGCGGAACAACGCCGCCGAGGCGAGCATCTCCTGCTCGCGCACGGCGCCGAGGCCTGATGAACAGACGGGGAGGCCACAGACGCCTCCCTCACCTCTGGTCAGAATGAGAAACGAACAGGTCGAGCCCCCATCGGCGCACAGCGCGCCGAGGAGGGGCGCGGCAACGACTTCGTCATCCGGATGCGCGCCGATGAAGAGGATGTGTCCCGGCGGCAGAATCGCCGGCGACGCAGCCCTCCGCCGCGCCTCGGCCGGAGCCACGAAAAGGAGGCAGAGAGGCGCTATCATCCACGCACGCATCATGAAAAGACGAGCCATCATCCTTCTGTACGTAGCCGCCGCCCTGATCGTCGCCTCCTGCCGGCGCGAGACTGCAGCGCCTGAACAGACCGGAACCGCGCCCACTGTGACCGAGACCACCATCAGCGGACCGCCTCAGGACCTCACGAACGCAAAGGTCGACACGGTCATCGCGCCGATGGAAGAGATCTACGTCGACAAATCGCGCCTCGGGTCCACCATCGGTCAGGATGGGCTCGTCAATGCGGACAAGAGCGAGTTCGCCCCGCAGGACAATGTCTATCTATCCATGTGGTTCAAGGAATCGCCGGCCGGACTGCAGGCCCGCGTGTTGCTCGAGGACGCGGACGGCAAGGAGATCGACACGGACCAGAAGCCGATGAATGGCGGAAAGACCGTGACGTTCAACGTGGGCGACAAGAAGCTCAAGCCCGGGAAGTACAAAGTCACCGGGTACTGGGGCGGGAACATTGCCGCGGAGCATGAGTTCACGGTCAAGGCCGCGACGCCCGCTAAGGCGAAACGCAAAAGACAGTGATGACAATCATGTCATCCCGAGCGTAGCGAGGGACCTGGGAGGACGGCCGGCTCGAAGATCGATCTTCGCGCCCCCTTCACACCCAGGTCCCTCGCTACGCTCGGGATGACAGAAGAGACACGTCTCAATTCCTGGAAGGGTCATTCTCCCGCCGGTATGGCGCCAGAAACCGCAGGCTCTCCACCCGGTTCTGCAGCTCCGCTCCGATCTTCTCGGCGCGCGTGATCAGGTCGTCGATCTCCAGCAGCTTCTGCTTCTCTTCGACTTCGAGGTTGAGCGACATGATCAGCGCGTTGGCCAGCGAATCGAGTCCGACCGTCTCGATCTCCGGCACCGCGCTCTGCTCGGGGAGGTACCTGATGTATTGCCGCGCCAGATCGGCCAGCCATTCCCGCTGGGCGTAAGCTTCCGTCGCTTCGCGCTGGGATTCCGGCGAGGCGATGACGCGCGCCGTGCGGTACGGATCCGACCCGACTTCATCGAGCACACGAAAACGAACGTCGCCGTGCACCAGGATGTTGTAGCGGCCATCCTCGAGCGGCACCGCCTGCTCGATCGTGCCGACGGTCCCGCATCGATAGATCGGCGGCGCACCGAAATAGTCGGCTTCCCATCCCGGACGGAGCAGGACGATTCCGAAGCGCTTATCCGTCTCCAGCGCGTCCGTCACCATCTGCCGGTACCTCGGCTCGAACACGTGGAGGGGCAGGCGCGTCCTCGGGAAGAACACGAGGTTCGGGAGCGGGAACAGGGGAAGGACGAACTCCCCCGCTGGATACGCGTCCATGCGCTGAATGTATCAGAACCAGGCCGAGGCGATCTGATCGACATCCTCGGCCGAGGCACGGGTGCTGGCCAGGAAGACGTGCCCCGGCTTCGGATTCCGGACCAGGCGCATCGCCGACTCCAGGAGCGCCGGGTGCGACAGCAGTTTCGCCACCTGACGGCTCCAGCGGATCCGCGACGCAAAGAACTGATGATGCGCCGCGCGATAGGCGTCTTCGGCGACACGGCGATCCGAGGTTCCAAGGAGCGAAGACACGGTGGGGGCGGCGAGGAGCGCGGATTGAATGCCCATGGCCATGCCGCTGCCGGTCAGCGGGTCGATCACGCCCGACGCATCGCCGATCATGATGATCCCCCGTTCGACCGCCGAGCGCGCGCGAAAGATCACCGGCTCGGATGAGAGAAACTGGTGCTGCGCCGGATCATGCGCCGCGTACAGTCGGTCGAGCGGCTTCTCCTCGGCGCGAATCGACGAGACGAACGCGTCCCACTTGCCTTTGAGGCCGGAGAGGCGCGTCGAGTGCACGAGTCCGCAGATGTTGGTGATGCCGCCTTCCACCGGGGAGACGCCGAGGTATCCGCGGCGGAAGGAGTAGAGCTCGATGCTGTGGAGGTCGGAGGGGCCGCGGGCGCGGTAGTGGCGCTTGAAGCCGAAGTTGCGATGCCGCTGGTCGCGGATGAATCCGCGGCCCAGCTGGGTATCGAATCGTCCCCAGCGCCCCCAGGCACCGACGATGACTTTCGCGGACACGGTCGCCTTCTCGCTTCCGCGCTCGATATCGACCTGGGTGCTGGTGACGCGCGTGGCGGTCCAGCCGCTCCGGTCTTCTGCGCCGAGGGAGAGGGCGCGACGGAAGAGGAGATCGTCGAGGAGCATGCGGCTGACACCGCGGGCGGCGCTGGGCAGTTCGAATTCGTAGTTCGTCTTCCGGCCGACGACGCGGCAGCGGGTGATGGATGGGGCGCCGTGGCGGTCGAGCTTCGCGGTGATATCGAGGCGGTCGAGGATCGGCAGCGCGTCATAAGAGAGAAATTCGCCGCAGACCTTGTCGCGCGGAAAGGAGTCGCGGTCGATCAGCAGAACCCGGATGCCGCGTTGCGCGAGCAGTGCGGCGAGCGTCGAACCGGCCGGGCCCGCGCCGATGATGGCAACGTCAGTTTTCACTTCCACAAGAGGATTCCGAACCGGTACGGGAACGCGCGAACGACGCGGGCGGTGGATGCTCCCGCGCGCGCGGCGATGTCGCGCGCTTCGGCGATCGTGTAGCCCCGCCGGACCGATGCGGGCGCATCGTGGCGCGTGATGCGCCCGACGAGACGCAGGAATCCGAGAAGCTGCACGAAAAGGAGCGGGATGCGATGACGCCGCGTGTCGGTGACGGCGACGCCCTTCGCGGCGACCCGCAGCGATTCGCGAAGGATTTCCTCGTTCTCTTCTGGCGTGAAGTGATGGAAGAAGTGGGAGGAAGTGATGACATCGAGTGCGCCGGTGCGGAAGGGAAGGCGCATGGCGTCACCGGCCACGCGATGAATCCGGCGTGGGCCGTGGAGATAGCGGAGGTGTTCGATCTTGAAATCGAGAGCCACCTTGACCGGCGCGTCCACGCTCTCGAGGAGATCCGCGGTGCCGGCACCGACGTCGAGAATGGAGCGGAACGGTGCGAACCGGCGGGTGAGGCGGCGATAGATGGCGATGCCGCCGAGCCAGCGGTTGATCCGGCGGAGATCACGCAGCGAACGCTCGACATCGGCTCGGGGCGCGTCGTGTTCGTCGAGAAGCTCGGGAGTATCGAGGCGGGGGAAAGGCATTTTGGATTTTGGATTTTGGATTTTGGATTGGTTTACGGCAAATCCAAAATCCAAAATCCAAAATGGTCACACCCGTCTCAACACGAGCGCGGAGTTCTTGGAGCCGAAGGCGATGGTGTTGCAAACGGCGGCGTCGATCCGGCGGCGCCTGCCGACCTCGGGGATGTAGTCGAGGTCGCACTCCGGGTCGGGGGTATCGAGGTTGATCGTGGGCGGGAGGTGATCGTCGCGGAAGGCCATGAGCGTCGCGGCGACTCCGGCCGCGCCACAGGCGCCCTGCGGATGGCCGATCATCGACTTCGTCCCCGATCCCGCGAGCTCGAAGGCGTGCTTGCCGAAGGCCAGCTTCACCGCGCGGGTCTCGACGCGGTCGTTGAGGTCCGTCGACGTGCCGTGGTAGTTCAGGTACTGGATGTCGGAGGGCGCCATGCCGGCGTCTTGCATGGCGATGGACATGGCCCGGGCCGGTTCTTCTCCTGAATCGTCCATGCGCACGCGATGGTAGGCGTCGCATGTCGACCCGTAGCCTGCCACTTCCGCGTAGATGTGAGCGCCACGCGCGCGCGCCGTCGACTCGCGCTCCATCACGAACATCCACGACCCCTCGGCCAGAACAAATCCGTCGCGGTTGCGGGTGAAAGGGCGCGAGGCTGCTTCGGGCGATTCATTGAACGCGCTCGCCACGATGCGCATGATGCAGAACCCGGTCATGATGCCTTCGGTGATCGGCGCGTCGGCGCCGCCGGTGATCACGTAATCGATCACGCCGAGCTTGAGGTTGCGGTACGCATAGCCGATGGCGTCGGTCGAGGACGTGCATCCGGTCGAGATCAGGTGCGAGAAGCCGTGGAGATCGAACGCCATCGAAATCTCGGAGGCCAGGGTCCCGATGGTGCCGGAGGGGATGGCGTAGACCGAGGCCTGCTTGACGGCGCCGCGGTACCAGAGCTCGTACATCCGTTCGCTGAACTCGATGGCACCGCCGCCCGACCCCATCATCACCCCGATGCTGCGCTTCGTCTCGAGATCGAGGGTCTCCGGATCGAGCTTTGCGTCGGCGAGCGCTTCGTGCGTGGCCGCGATGGCCATCGGCACCACCCGCGAGACGTGTTTCATGTCTTTCGCGGAGACCCAGGGCGCCGGATCGAAGTCGACCTCTCCCGCCACCCGGCACGGGAGGGACGAGGGGTCGAACTGAGAGATCGTGCGAATGCCGCTCTTGCCGGATGCCAGCGCGGAGAAGTAGTTCTCCCGCCCGACCCCGTTGGGGCTGAGGACCCCTAAACCCGTGATGACGATCCGATCGGTCATGATTTTTCGAGGTGCAAACGGCGTGTCATCGAGGCTCAACCATTCGATGAGACCTTTTCTTACCAACGATAGATCTGTGCGCCGCGTCACCGTGTGCTACGCTTTTTTCCGTCCCGAATGCATGCGCTGAATATCACTTTACTCGGCGATTTCTCGATGACCGACCAGCTCGGCCGGCCTGTGTCGGTTCCCAACAGGCGGATCCAGGCTTTCATCGCGTACCTGGCGCTCGGAATCGACAGCGGTTGTTCGGTCAGCGAAGCGATGGAGCTGATGCCGGGCGACCGCGTACACGAGATTATCTCCGACCTCCGGTTCGCGCTTCGGAACCTCCCGCCGGAGATCCTCATCGTGGAGGGCGACAGCGTCCGGTTCAACCCGTCGCTGGTGAAGGTCGACGCGGAGCACTTCGAGGCGATGGGGGCCCGTAACGCCCTGAGCTCGGCAAGGGAAGCGGTCGATCTGTACCGCGGCAATCTCCTCGAGGGCTTTCAGAGCGGATTCGAGCCGCTCGATGAATGGCTGGCCGATCGGCGCCTCCACTACTGGCAGCTCGCACTGTGGCTTCACGCCAGGCTTCTGGGTCTTCTGATCAAGGCGGGCTGGTGGGAGCGGGCCGCCGAGATGGCGAGCCGCCTCCTATCACTCGATCCGTCGCAGGAAGTCGTTCACCGGACGCTCATGCGCCTGCAGCTCGAGCAGGGCCGGCCCGACGCCGCTCTGCGCCGGTATCACGAGTGCGCCGATATCCTGCGCCGCGAGTTCAACCGCCTCCCGGGCCCGGAGACCGAGCGGGTTCACCTGGAGATCGCCGCGGCGCTCGAGCGCTCGCCGGCACCTCGCGCGGTCGCGCGGCTGGCGACAGACCGTCCAGTGCTGGTCCTCGTCGTCGAGGATGACGCGGTATCCTCGACCCTCCTGGAGGGATTTCTGCACGAGGCGGGATACGAGGTCGTGACCGCTGCCGACGGCAGCGACGCGCTGATCGAGATCGGCCGTCACCAGTTCGATCTCCTCATCCTCGACGTCAATCTCCCCACCCTGGGCGGGCTGCAGCTGTTCGAGCTGATGATGAAGAAGGGATATGACACCCCGGCGATCTTCATCACCGGACAGCCAGGCGTCGAGCCCGAGATGCGAAGCCTCGAGATGGGAGCGGCGGACTTTCTCCGCAAGCCGCTCAAGAACGAGGTTCTCCTTCCCCGCATCCGGACGATTCTCCAGCGGCGCGACCGATCCCTGACAGCGGGCCCGAGAGTAACGGGCTGATCGGGGGGCGGGTCATGGGCGAGCTGCTCCTTCACCCTGAGGACATCGAACGACGGCGCACGGAGCGCAACTACAGGCTCGCGGTCGGGGAGCTTCCCCTTCTCCGGCTGATCGGATTCGCGTTTCTTTCTCTCGGTCTCTTCCTCAACAACCGTTACCTGCTGGGCGAGCAGTCGCTGACGACGTGGGCGCGGGCGAGCGTGCTCATGGGCGTGTACGCGCTGGGCTCATGGCCGACTCTGTACCTCGCGTTCAAACATCTGAGGCGCGACCTCACGGTGGTGTTTCTGGCGCTCGACGTCGTGATCTGGACGTACGTGATTTACGTGTCCGGTGCCGAGCGAAGCTGGCTCTATCTGATTCTTCTGATCCGGGTCGGCGATCAGACGCAGAGCACGTTCCGGCGGTGCCTGGGTTTCGCGGTGTTCGTGACGGCGTGCTACGCGGCGATGCTGGCATGGATCGTTCACGTCGACGGGCGAGCTATCCCCATCTCGAACGCGGTGGTGAAGCTGACGTTCATCGGCGTCGCCGCGCTGTATATCGCGCTGAGCGCCCGGACCGCGGAGCGGCGCAGGAGTCATCTGACCGATGCCATTCGGCTGGCGCGGACAGTGGTTCAGCGCGAGACCGAGCAGAGCGCGGAGCTGCGCGAAGCGCATCTGCGCGCGGAGGAGGGGAGCGCGGCAAAGAGCGAATTCGTGGCGAACATGTCTCACGAGATGCGGACTCCTCTGCACGGCGTGATCGGGATGCTGCAGCTGGCAATCGACGAAGAAGAGTCGCCGCGGCGGATCCGGCAGCTCGAGATGGCGAAGCGTTCGGCGGAATCGCTCCTGGCCACGATTGACGACATCCTCGATTTCTCGAAGATCGAGGCGCGAAAGATCGACATCGAGCCGGTCTATTTCTCGATCCGGGAGCTTCTCTCCGACACGCTGAAGCCTCTCGGCGTGACCGCAGCGGCGAAGAACCTCGTCCTCAGCGTCGGGGTGGCGCGGAGCGTGCCCGACACGGTCTGGGGCGATCCGTTCCGACTCAAGCAGATTCTGGTCAATCTCGTCGGCAATGCGGTGAAGTTCACCGACGGCGGGGAGATCGTCGTTCGCGCGTCGATGGATGACGGCCGGTTCCGTTGTGAGGTCATCGACACCGGGATCGGAATTCCGGAGGAAGAGCGCGTGCGGATCTTCGACCCGTTCGAACAGGTCGACACGTCGCGGTCCCGCCGGTTCGGCGGCACGGGGCTCGGTCTGGCGATCGTTGCCAAGGTCGTCGAAGCGATGGGAGGCACCATCGACGTCCATCCCTCGGATGGCGGCGGCAGCACATTCTCGTTCGTCATTCCTCTTCCGGCCGACGCGGTCGGTGCGCTGCCTCCGGTTCCGGCCTGGGAGAAGGCTCTCGAGGGCCGGTCCATTCTTCTCGTGGACCCGAACGCGCGATCGCGCGCGATCATCGCCGAGATGCTCGCTGGCCGGGGAATGATTGTGACGGAGTGCGCGTCCGCGGCGGAGCCGCCCATCGGCCGGTACGATCTGGCCGTCACTGCAGATGAAGCGGTGCCGACGGAGCCGTCCATCGTCATCACGTCGCCTCTCGAGCATGTCGTCGACGATCGCCGCCGGGTGGTTCGGCCCGTCCTGGAACGGGAGCTCATCGACGCGGTCGGCCGCGCGCTCGGCCTCGTCCGCGGGCCTGCCGTGCAGAAGGTCGCTCCTCCCAGAGTGGCCGCCGATGCGCTCCGTGTCCTCATCGCGGAGGATAACGTCGTCAACCAGGAATTCGCCGCCGAGACGCTGCGAAGGCTGGGGCACCATATCTCGGTCGCATCCGACGGCGAAGAAGCGCTGAAGATGATGCGTGAACAGATCTTCGACATCGTGCTGATGGACGTGCAGATGCCCAGGCTCTCCGGCATGGACGTGACGCGTCTGTATCGGGAAAGCGAGCCGCTGGGCCTTCACACGCCGATCGTGGCGCTGACGGCCCACACCGGCGCAGAGGATCGTCACCGTTGCATCGAAGCCGGTATGGATGCGGTCCTCATCAAGCCGATCGATCTGAAACAACTGCACGCGGTCGTGCGCGACGTGACCGGCGCCGATCCGATCGTCGAAGCGGTCGGCGGCAATGTCCGGCTGCTGGCGCGCGTCAGCGCGGCCTTTGCGAAGCAGACCCCGGAGCTGTTGCTGGCCATGCGGGAAGCCATTGCCGGCCGCGACGGCGACGCCCTCTACCGCGCGGCCCACACCATGAAGGGCGCGGTGAGCAACTTCGGCGTCGATCCTTCGCTGGATCTCTCGATCATGATCGAGGAAGCCGCGAAACAGGGCGATTACCCGCGCGCCTCAGCGCTGGTGACGAGACTCGACGCCGCCGTAGCCGCGCTCGAGCGAAGGATCAGCGCGGCGGTGACGAGGTGATTTTGGATTTTAGATTTTGGATTTTGGATTGGTTCAAATCCAAAATCCAAAATCCAAAATCCAAAATGATCTAATCCTCTTCCTCACCCACTCCGTCTTCGACGTTCTTGAGGTAGTAGGCCAACGACTCGAGGTTGATGCGGAGATCGACCGATCTGACCTTGACGCCGCGGCGGAGGCGGATCTGCACCGGTGCGAAATTCAGCACGGCGACCACGCCCGCCGCGACCAGCGCGTCGTGCACGGACTGCGCGCTCTCGGCGTTGACCGCCACGATCCCAATCTCGACGGCGTTCGTTCGCACGATGTCGTTCAGACGGTCGAACGGGAGGACCGAGACTCCGCTGCGCGAAGTGCGGCCCACTTTTTCCGGATCGATGTCCAGCATGCCGACGATGTTGAAACCGTTGCTGTTGAAGCCTCGATAGTCGGCGAGAGCCATGCCGAGGTTACCGGCGCCGACGATGAGGACGTTGCGGACGCGGTCGAGGCCGAGGGTCCGCACGAGGGTCTCCTTCAGCTTCTCGACGTTGTACCCGACGCCACGGGTGCCGAACTCACCGAAGCACGCCAGATCCTTGCGGATCTGCGCGGAGTTGAGATGAAAGCGCTCCGCGAGTTCATGGGATGAGACGGTCTTCTGCCCGATTGTCTCGAGGTACATCAGACAGCGGAGATAGACGGAGAGCCGCCCGGTGGTGAGCTCGGATACGGCATCGCGGTCAGGAGCCGCTCTGCGGGTCATGGTCGATTATTGGCGAAGCAGCTCGCGCGCGGCATTGCCTGCCATCTGGAACAGCGGTGTCGGGAAGATGCCGATGAGAAGAATGCCGATCATCGAGATCGCCAGCGCGCCCGTCGCGAACACGCCGCTGACCGGGACCGGCACCCCGTCGGCCGCTTCCTTCATGTAGAGATAGTAGACGACGCGAAGGTAGTAGTAGACGGACACGATGCTCATCAGGATGCCGATGAACGCCACGGTCGTGTGCCCCGACTCGATGGCCGTCTTGAAGATGTAGAACTTGGAGATGAAGCCCGCCGTCGGCGGGAGGCCGGCCAGCGAGAACATGCACAGCGCCATGGCCAGACCGAAGAACGGCCGGCGGAATCCGAGGCCGGCGATGTCGTCGAGCGTCTGGGGGTCGTTCTGGTTCTTGCCGAGCATCGAGACGACGCCGAACGCACCGATGTTCATGAGAGCGTAGGTGATGGCGTAGATCGCCACCGCCGCCACCGATTCATCTCGCACGGTCAGCAGCGCGATCATCATGTAGCCCACGTGCGCGATACCGGAGTAGGCCAGCATGCGCTTGAGATCGCGCTGGACGATGGCCACCGCGTTCCCGATGATCATCGAGAGAACGGCCATTGCCGCGAGCATCAGCATCCACTGCGTGCGCTGGAAGACCGGCGCCATCGCATCGAACAGGCGGATCAGCGCGATGAGCGTCGCCGCCTTCGGAGCCACGGAAAGCCATGCGGCGACCGGCGTCGGTGCACCCTGATACACGTCCGGCGCCCACGGATGGAACGGCGCCAGCGCGAGCTTGAAACCGAAGCCCGCCACGAGAAGCACGAACGCCACCGTCAGAATCGGGTTCGAGCCGTCAGCCGTGAGGAAGTACTGCCGCAGTCCATCGACGTGCGTCGAACGCGTGGCGCCGTAGAAGAGCGCCGTTCCGTACAGGATGAATCCGGTCGCGAACGCGCCCATGAGGAAGTACTTGAGGCTGGCCTCGTTCGAGACCGGCAGGCGGCGGTGATATCCGAGCAGCACGAAGATGCAGATGGAGAGGATCTCCAGGCCGAGGATCACGATCAGGAGATCGAGTCCCTTGGCCATCATCATCATCCCGACCGTGCCCCACAGCAGGAGCGCGTAGAACTCGCCGCTGTCGATACCTTCGCGCTCGAGATATTCACGAGCGAAGAGCGTGGCCAGGATGCCGGCCAGCAGGAACGTCAGATCGAAGACGCGCGTGATGCCGCTGATCTGATACGTGTTGCCGAAGAACGTGCCGCCCACCGTGAAGTTCTGCGCCCACGTCGCCGCGATCAAAAGGATGACCGCGAGCGGCCCCGAGATCGAGCGCGAAGTTTTCGGCGAGAAGCCCTCGATCATCAGCAGCAGCAAGCCGCCGCCGACGAGGACCAATTCGGGGAGGATGGCGTTCATCCATCCAGCTTCAAGAAGAGGCTGGATCACTTTGCACCTCCCAGGGGGGCGCGGGCGACCTCGCCCGCGCTCTCATCCGCCACGAGCACCGGCGCATTCCCCTCGGTCTTCACGATATTGATCAGCCGCCGGACCGAAGGACCCATGGGAGCGAGGAACGTCTTCGGATAGACCCCGATCCACACCATGAGAATGATCAGGGGAACCATCGCCGCGACTTCGTTCCATGCGATCGGCTTGATGTCCCTGTTTTCTTCGTTCGTGACCGGTCCGAAAAACACCTTCTGCACCAGCCAGAGCAGGTAGATGGCGGCGAGGATGACGCCGGTCGCCGCGATCACCGCGGCGATCGGTTCGGTCTGGAACGAGCCGGCCAGGATCAGGAACTCCCCGACGAATCCGTTCAGTCCGGGAAGGCCGACCGACGACAGCACCGAGATGATGAACAGCGTCGCGTAAAGCGGCATCGTCCGCGCGATCCCGCCGTAATCGGCGAGCAGGCGCGTGTGGCGGCGCTCGTAAATCACGCCGACGAGAAGGAAGAGCGCTCCCGTCGACAGGCCGTGGTTGATCATCTGCAGGATCGACCCTTCGATCGAGGCCTGGTTCATCGCGAAGATCCCCAGCACGCAGAAGCCGAGGTGCGAGACCGAGGAGTAGGCGACGAGTTTTTTCATGTCCGGCTGTACCCAGGCCACGAGTGCGCCGTAAACGATGCCGATCACCGACAGCGCAATCAGCAGTCCGCTCCATCGAATGCTCGCCTCGGGAAAATAGGGGAGGACGAGCCGCAGGAACCCGTACGTGCCCATCTTGAGCATGACGCCGGCGAGGATGATCGAGCCGCCCGTGGGCGCTTCCACGTGCGCGTCAGGAAGCCATGTGTGCAGTGGAAAGAGCGGAACCTTGATCGCGAAGGCCAGCGAGAACGCGAAAAAGAGCAGTGTCTGCGCGTAAGGTGTCACTCCGACGCGGTAGAGGTCGGTGATCGCGAAGCTGAGCACTCCGGTCGCGTGCTGGTACTGGAAGCCGATGTAGATGATGCCGAACAGCATCAGCAGCGACCCGGCAATCGTGAAGAGGAAGAACTTGATGGCCGCGTAGACCCGGTTCGCGCCGCCCCATACGCCGATCACGAGGTACATGGGGATGAGCGTCAGCTCGAAGAAGACGTAGAACAGGATCAGGTCGGTCGCCACGAAGACGCCGATCATGGCCGCCTCCATGATCAGGAACGAGATCACGTATTCCTTCGGGTGCTTGTGGATCGCGTTCCATGAGGAGAGCAGCACAACGGGTGTGAGGAGCGTGGTCAGCATGACCAGCCAGAGCGAGATCCCATCGATGCCGAGCGCGTAGTTGATCCCCCATTGCGGGATCCACGCTTTCATCTCCACGAGCTGGAAGCCCGCGGCGCCGGTACGGAAGCCGGTCACGATGAAGAGGGACATGATGAACGTGACGACCGACGCGAAGAGACCGAAGGCCTTGATGGCCGAGTCGGCCGCGCGCGGGAAGAAGGCCAAAGCGACCGCCGCGACGATCGGAAGCCAGAGAACGATGCTGAGTATCGGCATTGATAAAAGTCCTGGTTCCTCGAGCCTCATACGAGCAGGAAGAGGAACACCACCACTCCGAGGAAGAACATCAGGGCATAGTTGCGAACGTTGCCGGTCTGGAAGAAGCGCAGCAGGTCGCCAAAGCCGCGCACGATGAAGCCGAGCATGGCGGCGATGCCGTCGATGATCGCGTCGATGACTTTCCAGAGAAATCTCGACGAGGCTGCCAGCGGGCGGACGACCGCCGCGCCGTAGAACTCGTCGACGTAGTACTTGTTCTCGAGCGTCCGCGCCACGGCCGGGCTGCGACGCTCGAACGATTCATCCGCCGCCAGCTCGCGTCCCCGGTAAAGGCTGCGCGCCAGCAGGAAGCCGGCGAGGGCCACGAGCGCGGAGACGATCATCACCGTCCACTCCACGACGCCGGCGATGTGCAGCGGTCCGTGTCCCTCGACGTCCGGGATGAGCGGATGCATCCACTCGGCCAGCCAGTTGTGTCCGATCACGTGCGGCAGGCCGATGAATCCACCGACGATCGAAAGGAACGCCAGGATGATGAGCGGAACGGTCATCGTCGCCGGCGACTCATGCACATGATGCTCCTGCTCATGCGTTCCTCGGAACTTACCGAAGAAGGTCAGGTAGAAGAGCCGGAACATGTAGAACGCGGTGAAGAACGCGGCAATCGTTCCGAGAACGTAGACGAGCTTTCCGACGCCCGGGAAGAAGTGCGTCGACCACGCCGAGGCCAGAATCTCGTCTTTCGAGAAGAAGCCTGCGAACGGCGGGAAGCCGGCGATGGCGATCGTGGCGATGAGGAACGTCCAGGCCGTGATCGGGATCTTCTTCCACAGTCCGCCCATCCTGCGGATGTCCTGCTCGCCGCTCATCGCGTGAATGACCGACCCCGACCCGAGGAAGAGGCAGGCCTTGAAGAAGGCGTGCGTGACGAGGTGGAACACGCCCGCGGCGAACGCGCCGACGCCGACGCCCATGAACATGAAGCCGAGCTGCGAGACCGTCGAGTAGGCGAGAACTTTCTTGATGTCGTTCTGCCGCAGGCCGATCGTCGCGGCGAACAGCGCGGTGGCCGCGCCGATGAGAGCGACGACCATCATCGCGATGGGCGAGAGCCGATAGAGAACATTCGATCGCGCCACCATGTAGACGCCGGCGGTGACCATGGTCGCGGCGTGGATGAGCGCGGAGACGGGAGTCGGGCCGGCCATGGCGTCGGGCAGCCAGACGTACAGCGGAATCTGCGCGGACTTGCCGGTCGCGCCGAGGAAGAGAAGGAGGCAGATCGCGGTGATGATCGCGGAGTCGACACCGCCGGCCATGGCGGCCTGCTGCACCTTCATGAAATCGACGCTGCCGAGGTAGGCGAACATCAGGAACATCGCCACGAGGAAGCCGAAGTCGCCGATGCGGTTGACGATGAAGGCCTTCTTGCCGGCCGCGGCGGCGAAGTCCTTGTCGTAGTAGAAGCCGATCAGAAGGTAGGAGCAGAGTCCGACGCCTTCCCATCCGACGAACATGAAGAGGTAGCTGCTGCCGAGGATGAGGATGAGCATCATCGCCATGAAGAGGTTCAGGTAGGCGAAATAGCGCCAGTACCCCTCTTCGTGGCTCATGTATCCGACTGAATAGAGGTGGATGAGAAAGCCGACCCAGGTGACGACCATCAGCATGATGATCGAGAGGGGATCGAGCTGGAAGGCGATGTCGGCGCCGATGTTGCCGGAGGTGAACCAGTTGTAGACGACGTTGAGATGGCGCTCGCCGTGGTGGTAGTGCGCGTTGTATTCGATGACCGCCCAGGTCCCGAGGAGCGCGGCGCCGAGCGAACCGGCGAGGGCGACGGCGGTGACGAAACTCTTGCCCGCGCGTTTGCCAAAGAAGCCGTTCAGCAGGAAGCCTGCGAACGGCACGATGGGGATGAGCCAGAGCGTGTTCAGCATTTGCGATCGGGTGTTTTGAGGGTCACGTCTGCACTTCGCACTTTCTCTCCAACGAGGAGAGCGCGCAACGACCCATATGCTCTACTCGCTGGAGAGAAAGTGCGAAGTGCAGACGTGACCCTCAAAACACCCTGGTTCTCCTCACGTCAGACGCGAGGAGAACCTCGCATCTGCTATCTACTTTCGTCTCTGTTACGGTCCTGCCAGTCGTCCGAGGAGGCGGGGTCGAGCTCGAAGCGCTTCTTGTCACGGCTGCGCTCTTTCTCTCCAACCCGCAATTCCTCGTTGTCCTGATACGTCACGCCCATGGCCCGGCCAATGTCGTCCACCTCACCCTGATCCGGCGTCGGCGAGCTGCTGACCGCCGATTCGTCGCCGCTGAACTGCGCGTTCGCCCAGTTCGCGTCGAGGTCGCCTCCGGTCACGACCGGATCGGCCGCGCCATCTTCACGGATACGGTTGGCGAGCCTGGCTGAGCCCGCTTTGATGTCAGGAATCGGAGGCTCGATCCGGTCGTCTATCCCGTTTCGATTCCGATCCTTCCGTTCGTTTTCTTTCCAGTCAATGAGCTTTTCGGTCTTATCCATGTTCAGCTCCTTCGTTGAGCTGAACTATTGCGATTGATGAGCCAAGACTGCCGCTACCAGTGCATCAGGTTCGCCTCATCCACATCGATGCTGGCACGGTGATGAAACAGGGAGATGAAGATGGCCAGACCCACAGCCGCCTCAGCAGCAGCGATGGCCATGATGAAAAAGACGAACATCACGCCGTGCAGATCGCCGAACAGGCGCGCGTAGGCGACGAACGTCAGGTTGACCGCGTTGATCATCAACTCGATCGACATGAAGATGGTGATGCCGTTCCGGCGGGTGAGGACACCGCAGACGCCGATGGCGAACAGGATCGCGCTCAGGACGAGAAACCATTCGGTTGGAATCATCGGATCGCCACCGCTGCCTTTCCGCTGAGCATCAGCGCGCCGACGATCGCCGCGAGAAGAAGAATCGAGACCATCTCGAACGGAAAGATGTACGCCTCGAAGAGCCGCTCACCGATCGCCTGAGCGCTGGTGCTGAAGCGCGTCGGGGGCAGCGCATGCAGCACCGCATATTTGCTGACGTAATAGACGAGTCCCGCGGCGAACGTCGCGCTGGCGAAATATCCGAGGAACTGCTGCACGGGACGGGTGTTCGGCTCGGCCACGTGCTGCAGGTTCAGCAGCATGATTACGAAGAGGAACAGCACCATGATCGCGCCGGCGTACACGATGACCTGAAGCGCCGCCAGGAACGGGGCATCCAGCAGGACGTACATCACCGCGAGCGCGAAGAACGACGCCACGAGCGAGAGCGCACCGACGACCGGATTCCGGTGAAGGATCACGACGAGCGCGAAGACGATCGCGACCGCGGCAAAGAAGAAGAAGACGATGAATTCGAGCATCGGTTACAGCCACCTCATTGCGATGAACGCTGCCACGATGACGATGTTCAGGAATGCCAGCGGCAGAAAGACCTTCCAGCCGAGACGCATGAGGATGTCGTACTTCAGGCGCGGGATCGTCCAGCGAACCCACACGAAGACGAACAGCAGGAGCGCGACCTTGGCCACGAAGGCCGCGACCGAGAGAATGAAGCCGAGAAACGTCGGCGGCTCGTTGTACCAGGGGATGTCCCAGCCGCCGAGGAAGAGCGTGACGATGAGCGCGGACATCGTCGTCATGGCCATGTACTCGGCCATGAAGAAGAGCGCGAACTTCATCGACGAATATTCGGTGTGATAGCCGGCCACGAGCTCGGCTTCGGCTTCCGCGAAGTCGAACGGCAGGCGGTTCGTCTCGGCGAATCCCGCCACCACGAACACCACGAACGCGATCCACATCGCCGGCGAGAACGCGTTCCACGCCGGAATGGGGATCGTATCGAACAGCCGGAACGTGCCGGACTGCTGCCAGACCACGTCCGTCAGCCGTAGCGAGCCCGCCGCGAGAAGCACGCTCACCGCGGCCAGCGTCAGGGCGAGCTCGTACGAGATCATCTGCGCCGAAGCGCGGATCGCACCGAACATCGAGTACTTGTTGTTGGAGGCCCAGCCGGCGGCAACGATGCCGTACACGCCGAGCGATGCGAGCGCGAACACGATGAGGATGCCGACGTTCACGTTGACGATGACCGGCTCGAACCATCGGCCACCCTCGAAGAGAGTCCGGCCCAGGAACTCGCGCTCCTCGATGAAGAACTTGCGGCCCCAGGGGACGACCGCGATCGTGGTCAGGGCGGGCAGCAGTCCGAACGTCGGCGCGAGGGTGTAGATCCACTTGTGCGCGCCCGCCGGGATGATGTCTTCCTTGAGGATGAATTTCAGCGCGTCCGCGAAGGACTGCAGAAGGCCAAACGGCCCGACGCGGTTCGGTCCGGGACGATCCTGGATCAGCGCGCTGCCGCGCCGCTCCACCCACACCATGATCGGAACGACGTTGAGAAGTGCGAGGAGAACGACGGCGATCTTGACGACGGAGAGGACGATGTCGGTCGTATCGAACGCGTAACTCACCACGCCTCCGCCGGTGCAGCCTCCTCGGCGTTCTTCATGGCCGGGATGGTGGCGCGCATGTCGTCGAACAGGTCCGCGGCGTCGGCCGTCGTGAACTCTTCAGCTTCGGGGAAGAGGTGGGCGCCGATGCGGCGGTAGATCTCGAGGTCGGTGACCGTCTGGCCCTTGGGCGGGAACGCCTGGAAGATGCGCTGGATCCGTCCCTGCAGGTTGGTGTACGTCCCTTCCTTCTCCGCGTGAATCGTGGAGGGGAGGACGACGTCGGCGGAGTCGGCGAGGGGATGCGTCGCGTCCCACGAGAGGACGACGAGCATCTTTGCCTTGCGGAGGTTGGCGACGACGGCCGGGTCCTTGGCGCGCTCGCTGAACGCCGCATCCGTGATGAAGAGGACGTCGATGCCCTCGGCGCCGCGGGTCAGAAGGTCGTCGACCCTCTTCGACGTTCCTTCGCCGAGGACGCGTTCGACGCCGCGGAAGTTTGGAGCGCCCTGAGTTCCCACCAGCCATTCGGTGCGGGCCTTCATTCTGATCGGCCCGATCGCATCGACCATGACGCCGATGCTCTTCACGCCCAGGCGGTCAGCGAACAGCTTCCTGGCGAGGAAGGCCTCTTCGTTGGTCATGTTCGCGGAAGCGATGACGGCCATCTTCTCGGAGGTCGTCGCGCGGACCGCCTTCCCGATCGAATCGAGCGCCTCGGTCCAGGTCGAGATGCCGAAGTAGTCGTCCTCGTTGCGAACCTTCGGGACGACGACGCGGTCGGTGTCGTAGCGCTCGTGGGAGAAACGTCCGAAGTCGCAGAGCCAGTGGTCATTGACGTCGGGGTTCACACGCGGGCGGTATCGGAAGATCTGACCGTTGCGGTGTCCGATGAAGATGTTGCAGCCGACGTCGCAGCCGTTGCAGACCGATTCCGCGGAGTCGAGGTTCCAGACGCGGTTCTCGAACCGGAATTCGCGGGTCGTCAGCGCTCCGGTCGGACAGATGTCGGTGACGCAGGCGCTCATCCAGTTGTCGAGCGGCGTGTCGGGGAAGACGCCCACTTCGGTCGATGCGCCGCGCTTGAAGAACGCGAGCTCGCTGGTGCCGGTGATCTCCTGCGTGAAGCGGATGCACCGCGTGCAGTGGATGCAGCGGTTCATGTTCTGGACCACGTGCGGGCCGATGGGCGTGCGGTCCATGCCCGGATACGTCCGCTTGAACTCACCGTAGCGCGACGTCACGGACCCGTAGTTGAACGAGTAGTCCTGGAGAGGGCACTCGCCGGCCTTGTCGCAGATCGGGCAGTCGAGCGGATGGTTGATGAGGAGAAACTCCATCTGCCCCTTGCGGGCCTTGTCGACCTTGTCGTTGTAGACGTGGATTTTCATCCCGTCTTTCACCGTGGTCGAGCATCCGGCCTGCAGCTTGGGCATGCCCTCGACTTCGACGAGGCACATGCGGCACTGACCTACGACAGTGAGCGACGGGTGGTAGCAGAAATGAGGAACGTGGACGTCCGCCGCTTTGGCAGCCTCAATGACATTGAGGCCTTCCTGAACTTCGACTTCGGTCCCGTCGATGGTAACTTTGGCCATAAGGCAGCTTGTCGTGCAGGTTGAGCGCCCAACCGGGCTAGTGTGGAGATTGAGGGGAAACCTGCACGGATGAGTCCGTGAAAAGTTTCACAAGGGCGGAGAATAGTCGCAGACGCCGGTTGCGTCAACGGAGCGATTTTAGATTTTGGATTTTGGATTTTGGATTTGGTCAATCCAAAATCCAAAATCCAAAATCCAGAATGCTTTCGGCTGGCATCCTTTCGTTCCATTGAATCGAGGATAAGACGTTGAAAAAAGACCTGATCCCTGTTGCCATCGCCGTCGTCGCCATCGGGGCGATCTGCTACGGCCTCGCCGCGGCGGCACCTGACCTGCCGCCCCCGCAGTCTCAACCCTTCACGGCCAAAGAGACGAAAAAGGCGGTCGCCGCGAACGACCGCGTCGTGATGCGTGTCAACGGCGAGCCGATCACCGAACGCGAATTCGGCGCGTTCGTGGCCGAGGCGCCCGAGCAGATGCAGTTCTATTACATGACGCCGGAAGGACGGCGGATTCTCGCGGAAGAACTCGTCAAGCTGAAGGCCCTCGAACAGGAAGGACGCCGCCTCGGCGTCGACAAAGATCCCAATGTCGCGACTCGCCTGGAGATGACGGAGACGAACATTGTCGCCGGCTCCGCGCTGCGCAGGATCATCGGCGCGCCGGACGACGCGAAGCTCCGCGCCGCCTACGAAAAGGAGAAGGCCGCACTGGAGAGCACGGAGCTGAGCCACATCCTGATCGCTTACCAGGGCGGCAATGTGCCGCCGCGAACCGGACAGCCGCCCAGCGAAGCGCAGGCGATGCAGAAGGCGCAGCGCATCGCGCAGAGCCTCAGGGGAGGCGCGGACTTCGGTGCAGTCGCCCGCCAGCAGTCGGATGACCTGCAGTCGGCCGCGCAGGGGGGCTCGCTCGGGCTCATTCAACCCGGCAGCCTGCCGCCGAACATCGAGAGCACCACGGCGAAGCTCGCCAGCGGCGAAGTAAGCGCGCCGGTCAAGAGCGAGTTCGGAATCCACATCTTCAAGGCCGGCCAGCGGCGCTCGCAGCCGTATGAGGCGGTCCGCGACGCGCTCGCCGCCCGCATGCAGCGCGAGGAAGCGGCTGCGGCGATGGAACGTCTGCAGAAGGCCGCCAGAGTGGAGCTGGACGACAAGTTCTTCGCGCAGGCGAAGCAGCCCGCGCAGGCGAAACCCTAGCGATTTTGGATTTTGGATTTTGGATTTTGGATTTCACGGCAAATCCAAAATCCAAAATCCAAAATCCAAAATGAGGAGATTTCCCTTTGAAAATGCTCGTACTTGGCGCCGGCCGCATGGGTCTTGGCGCTGCCCACGATCTTGCCGCGCAGCCTGACGTCGAGGAAGTGACCGTCGCCGATCAGGATCTCGAGAAAGCCCGGGCGGTTGCTGACCGCGTCAAACACGGCAAGGTGACGGCGAAACAGATCGACGTGAAGGACCACGCCGGCACGGTGGCGCTCATGCGCGGACACGCGTCGGCGATCAGCTGCGTCAACTACTGGCTGAACGAAGACCTCGCCCGCGCCGCCATCGAAGCGGGCACGAACTTCTGCGACCTCGGCGGCAACAACGATGTCGTGGCGGCGGAGCTGGCTCTCGACGCCGAGGCGAGGGCCAAGGGGGCGAGCATCAT
>CALMZP010000056.1 GCA_937870635.1 uncultured Acidobacteriota bacterium
AGAAACAACTTTTCTTCCATAATTGGTGTGCCCGACGGGGCAAACCAATTCTGGAAGAAAAGTTGTTTTTCCAGACCTGACACCATGACAAACTCGCGCACAAACTCTTCCAGAATCGCATTGAACTCCGCCGGCTTCTCCATCATCAGCCAGTGGCCGACACCGGTCATCCGGCGGACGGGAATCGACGGAAACTGCACATGGAGCGAGCTGGGGGCGTCCGTCGCGGCGATGGCCAATACCGGGCCCTTGTACGCGGCGAGTGCTCTGGCCACACTGAACTCGCGCATCGATTCCATCGACTCGCTGTAGGCCTCGATCGATGTACGGTCGACAGAATCGAGGACCGCTGCTTTCACCTGCGGGCTCGCTGTGGCCAGCAACGGCTCGTACGCGGTGCGGACGACCTTCGTCTTGTCCATGCGCAGCGCGTCGAGGTAACGCGCCGACTGCGCCGGGGTCGCTTTGATGTCGCCGGCGGAATCGGCGTAAACGACGCCCGCGACACGCTCGGGATGCGCGGCCGCATACGCCGCTACGACCGCACCGCCGAAGCTGTGGCCCACGAGGACGAAGCGGTCGACATTGAGAGCGTTCACGACGAGGTGGATGTCCTCCGCCATCGCCGGGACCGTATAGACACCGTCCGACGGAACCTCGGACTTGCCCATGCCGCGCAGATCGACGGCGATGACACGGTGCGCTTTGCGGAAGTGGGCGAGCTGTCCGCCCCACTGAGTGAGATTCGCTCCGTTGCCGTGGATGAATACGATCGGGATGCCGGCGCCGGACACGCTGTCATAGACGTGGAGGTGCCCCTGCGGAGTGGGAACGAGGACAGGGGGCGGCGGCGCCGCACATGCGGTGAACAGAACGAGCAGAAGCATGTTTCGGAGCATCAGTCCTCCAGCGATGCGACGAGTTCCGCGATGCGTCGCGCGAGATCATCGCGCGTCGCAACGAACGCCGGATATCCGCCCGACGACGGGTCGTCGATCGACCAGTGCTCGAGCCGCCGCGCTCCGGGCCATACCGGACAATCCTGCGCGGCGGAGTCGCAGACCGTGACCACGGCATCGAACTTTTCGTTGATGAACCGCTCGGCTGATTTCGATTCGGCGTCGCGGATGTCGACGCCGAGATCGGCCATCGCACGAATGGCCTGCGGATGGACGAATCCCGCCGGCCGTGATCCGGCCGACACGACGTCGACGACATCGCCATGATTGGCGCGGGCCAGAGCCTCGGCCATCTGGCTCCTCGCCGCGTTGCCGGTGCAGAGAAAGAGGATCCTTTTCTTCATGGAGAGAGACGTTCGATGATCCAGTCCTTGGCGTCGCGGAGCCGATACACGAAACGGTCGTGAAGACGGTCTTCGCGCCCCTGCCAGAATTCGATGAACGTCGGGATGACGCGGTAACCGCCCCAGTGCGGCGGGCGCGGAACGGGGCGGTCGCGATACGTCGCATCCATGTCCGCCACTTTTCCTTCGATATCGCCGCGGCCCATGATGACCTGGCTTTGATTCGAGGCCCATGCGCCCAGCTGGCTCCCCCGCGGCCTCGTCGCGAAATACGCTTCCGATTCCTCTTCCGTGGTCTTCACGGCGACACCTTCGACGCGCACCTGGCGTTCGAGCGCGGGCCAGAAGAAGCAGAGCGAGACCCACGGGTTCTCGTGAATCTGGCGGCCTTTCCGGCTGTCGTAATTCGTATAGAAGACGAAGCCGCGGCGGTCGACGTCTTTCAGGAGACACACGCGGGCCGAGACGACCGAGTCCTGGCCCGCCGTCGCCACCGTCATCGCCTCGGGAAGGATCGGCTGCGCCTCGCGCGCCTGCGCGAACCACCGGTCAAACTGCTTGAACGGATCGGGATCGAGGTCGGACTCTTTCAGCTCATTCATTGTTCACGCAGGAAACCACTGGTAGAGGAAGAAGTAAACCAGCACCCCCGTCCCCGAGACGTACATCCAGAGCGGAAATGTCCAGCGCGCCACGCGGCGGTGCTGCGGCACGCGCATCTTCAGCCCGTTCCAGACCGTGATGATCGCCAGCGGCAGGATCACGATCGCGAGAATCGTGTGCGACGTCAGGATGAAGAAGTAGAGCGACCGGATCGCACCGGTTCCCTGGAACTTCGTGACGACGCCGGCGCGGATGGCGTGATACGTGACGTAGGAGATGAGAAACAGTGTGGACGTGACGCACGCGGCCAGCATGAAGCGGCGGTGCACCTCGATCCGCTTGCGCCGGATGAAGAGATACCCCGTCAGCAGCAGGAGTCCCGACAGCGCGTTGAGGGACGCGTTCCATGCCGGAAAATAGCTGACGAGACCGGTCACTCGCGCAACAGCTCCTTCACCGTGGCGGCGACATGATCGGGAGCGTCACCATCGGTGCCGCCGTAGTA
Source organism: uncultured Acidobacteriota bacterium (assembly GCA_937870635.1). Lineage (GTDB taxonomy): Bacteria > Acidobacteriota > Thermoanaerobaculia > Gp7-AA8 > Gp7-AA8 > DATLEX01. The sequence goes on from CALMZP010000056.1 coordinate 2,412, forward strand.
CTCCCGGACCACGCCATTCCGGTCGGCGACGGCGAACTTCGAGCTGTGCAGCAGCGCTTCGCCACCGGGGACCGGATCGCCCGCGGCGAGCTTGAACCCGTCGACCGAGAGGCGGACGACCGCATCGCGGTCTCCGGTGAGAAAGATCCATCGATCGTCCTTGCGGTAACGCTTCGCATACTCGCGAAGAACTTCCGGCTTGTCGCGCCGCGGATCGACGCTGATCGAGACGAACTTCACGGGCGCGTCCTTCGGGACCTTCTGTGTCAGGCCGGCCATGTTCTTCGACATGATCGGACAGATCCCGCCGCAGCTCGTGAAGATGAAGTCGTAGACGGTGACCGAGCCCTTCATCGAATCGAGGTTGACCGGCTGCCCGTTCTCGTCGACGAGAGAGGCGTTCGGCACTGGGAACAGCTCGGGGAGATCGCTTTTCTGCTGGCAGGCGGCGAGGAGGAAAAGAGCGCACGCCAGCGCCATCCAGAGATTTTGGATTTTGGATTTTGGATTTTGGATTGGCCAAAATCCAAAATCCAAAATCCAAAATGGACCGCCCGAAGGCCGGCTCAGGCTAGCCACGGACGCAGGCCACCAGGAGCACCATCATCACGAGGAGATAAATGTTCGAGGTCATGAAGAGCGAACGGGCCCGCGTCGCGGACCGCTCCCGCATGAACTTGATCGACGCGACCAGGATGGCCGCGCCCGCGGCTGCGGAGCCGATCAGGTAGACCACGCCGGCCATGCCCATGAACGAAGGGGCGACACTGACGGCGAGCAGTGCAAGCGAGTAAAGCACGGCCTGACGCCCGACGGCCGCGCCGTGAGGATCCTGGACCGACAACATGGCGAAACCGGCGCGCCCGTAGTCTTCGCGGTGCGTCCAGCTGATTGCCATGAAATGCGGAAGCTGCCAGAAGAAAAGAATCCCGAAGGCGATCCATCCCGCGGCGCCGAGGGATCCCGTTGCTGCGGCCCAGCCCATCAGCGGCGGGATGGCGCCGGGCAGTGCGCCGACGATCGTGCAGGCGGTGGAAATCCGCTTGAGCGGCGTATAGATGAATACGTAGCTCGTCAGAGTGAAGGCGCCGAGGAACGCGGTGAGCGCGTTGACGGTCAGCGCTAGGTAGATCGTTCCGATGATCGCGATGCCCGTGGAGAAGGCGAGCGCCGCGCGCGGCGTGATGCGTCCCGCCGGAACCGGACGCCGCGCCGTGCGAAGCATGCGCGCGTCGAGATCGCGTTCCCACCATTGATTGAGTGCATTGGTTCCGGCAGCGACGAGCGCCGTTCCGAACAGCACGTTGAAGAGCGCCACGATGCTGAACGTCTGCGCGCCGATCACATACCCGGCAGCAGCGGTCATGACCACCATCAGGACGATCCGCGACTTCGAGAGCTCGAGGTAGTCCTTCACCCCTGCCAGCGACAGCGGGCTGGAGATGACAGCGGTGCTGCTCAAGCCGCCACCTCGTTGCCGGTCAGCTCGGCCTCTCGCGCCGGCGCGATGGTGCGCGCGGCAAGCGCGATAAGCAGGGCCAGGGCCAGGGTCGAGGCGCCCGTCATCACGTGGAAGCTGGTGACGGTGGCATGCCGGATCGCTTCTTCACCAGCTAGCGAGTGGTAAATCTTCACGTTGGCCGCAGCATCCCATACAACACGCGCGCCCAGATAGATCTGCACCGCGACGATGCCGCAGATCCCTGCAACAGCCGGTCGCAGCGCGCGCGGGCCGGAGCGGAAAACCCGCGCGGCCAGCGCGATCACCAGCGCGGTCACGACGACCGCGCCGGTCCGATGCGCGAAGTTCGCCGCAACGTCCAGGGTCTCGATGGGCGGGATGATCCTGCCGAACGACAGCGGGTAATCGGGGATGGCCAGTCCCGCCTCGAGATGGCGCATCACGGCGCCGAGGAGGATCTGGAGGTAGGCGGCGGCGGCCAGAGCGGTGGTGAGGGCGACGGGGACCGTCGCGGGCGAGGTCGCCCGCGCTCCACTCAGTTTCTCGAACCATCTCGACGTGAAGAACGCGATGCTCACGTTCATGCAAAAGAAGATCTCGGCGAGCGCGGCGTGGCTGACCGAGATGACGTCGGGCAGCAGGAAGATCACCGTCAGGCCGCCGAGCATGCCCTGCAGGATCACCGCGCCGAGAGCCCACCAGCCAAGGAGGCGGACGAAGCGTTTCGGTTCGCGGCGCTGGAGCCAGATCGCCTGGATGATCGTCAGGAAGCCGACCGTCGTCGCGATCATGCGGTGGCCATGCTCGTAGAAGATGCCGGCCACCATCGGCGGCATCAGCATGCCGTAGGAGAGCGGCCAGTCGGGGACGGCCAGGCCAGAGCCGGTGGACGTCACCATCGCTCCGGCGAAGATCAGAAAGAGGGTCGACAGTGCGACGAACTTCGTGAAACGGCGCAGCCAGACTGGAGTGGAGTGCTGAATGGGGGTGATGGAGTTCATTGGTTCAGGAGCCGGCGGCAGGGGCTGGGGCGCCTCCAGCGGGCGTATTCTGCCTCAACCACGCCTCAAAGTCCTGTTTCGTGTGGACGTAGTACATTCCCTTCATCCGGTAATGGCCGAGCCCGCACAGCTGGGCACACGTGATCTCCAGCTTTTCCCCCTCTTTCTGCACGACTTTCGGGGTGAAATGGATGGGTACTTCCATCCCCGGGATGGCGTCCTGTTTCACCCGCATCTGCTGGAGGGCGAAGCTGTGGATGACGTCCTTCGACGAGATCCGGACGATGACGGGACGGTTCACCTCGAGGTGCAGCTGGTTGAGGCTGAAAATGTCGTCCTTCCCGTCCGGATCGTTCGGGTCGAGGCCGAGGGGATTCGAGCTCGAGACGAGCTTGATGTTGCTCTTTCCGAAGACCTTGTCCGGCCCCGGGTAATGAATGTTCCACGCGAACTGTTCGCCGACGACGCGGACCTCGAGCGGGTTCGTGTCCGGTGCGGGCCTGGTCGTCCAGCGGTACCACGCCGGAATCGAGAACCCGACGAGGAGAATCACCTCGACCACGGCCACGCCCACTTCGCCGTACGTGGAGAGGTGCGAGCGCGTTCCGTGGTAGTTCGCGCGTGGGTTGCGCGACGCCCGGAAGCGCCAGAGCATGAACGCGAAGAGCGCTCCCCACACCACGAACAGAATGAGCATCAGCCAGTGTACGTACGCGTTGATGGCGTCGAGCTCCGCCCCATGAGCCGAATAATCGGGCGGCATGTACTTGGCCAGGAACTCCTTCATTGGCTTCCTCCGAAAGTATTGATCCCGAGCGAAGCGAGGGATCTCCGGAACCACCGCGCTGTTGTGGCCGGAGAAGCGGGGGTAGTGCCCTCGCGGGCGAGGTCGCCCGCGCTCCACTCGTCCGCGCTCGATGGCACCACTCGAAACTGTTCACGGAACTTCTTCTGCTGCCGCGCCCTCTTCCAGAACGCGATGAAGAGCGAGATGAAACCGATCTGCACGAAAGCCACGACCGCGAGCAGGACCCAGATGCCGTTGTTCGCACCCTTGACGAGCGGATCGCCGGGAGAGCCCATGCAGACGGTGCAGGCCACAGCGGGCTGCGCCACGGCGAGTGCGCAGAGCGTGCACGCCAGCAGGGCCCGCGTGACCCGCATCCCGAGCGAAGCGAGGGATCTCCGGAACCACCGCGAGGATGTGGCCCTCATGGCAGCTCCTTCAATTTTCGGAACGCCTTCCTGCCGTAGACGACCAGGGCACCGGCCGCCGCGAAAAAGAAGATCCCGACCGCGACGTTCTGCCGCATGTACCAGAGTCCCACGTACATGCAGAGAACGACCGACGCGACGATGAAGATGATGTGAAAGGCTCGGAGTGACATGGGTCAGTGTCCTTGAATCAATTTTGGATTTTGGATTTTGGATTTTGGATTTGAGACCAATCC
>CALMZP010000057.1 GCA_937870635.1 uncultured Acidobacteriota bacterium
CGGCGACGACGACCGGGGGCGCGGGCGGGGTCGCCCGCGCTCCACTGAGCAGCGCGACGACAACGGGCACCGCGGGCGAGGTCGCCCGCGCTCCACTTACTCTCACAATGGAAGTTACTGAGGATTCCTGGGTCACGCTCTTTGTCGATGACGAGCGCGTGATCAACGACGTCGTCACCGCCGGCACCACTCGCACATTCGAAGCACAACAGGCCTTTCGATTCGCAACCGTCGGGAACGCCGCCGGCTTGAACCTCACACTCAACGGCAAACAGCTTCCGCCCCTCGGCGATGACGGTGAAGTCGTGCGGAATCGCGTTTTTGACCTCGAGACCCAGCCATGAGCACCGCCACAGACCTCAACGCGACCACCATCATCGCGAACCTCCAGGCCGGCGCCTATCCGCGCGAAACGATCGAGACGATCGCCCGCGGATTCCTCCCGCTGCCGCAGGAAGATCTCATCCCCGTCCTCGCATACCTCATGGCGTCGGCCGATCAGGAGATCGCGGAGCTCGCCGCGGCGTCGCTCCACGACATCCCCTCCCGCATCGTCCACGCCTTCGCCTCCAACGAGAACGCGTCGGCCGAACACCTGGAGCTGCTCGTCCGCGCCAGCCGCGACCGCGCCATCCTCGAAGCGCTGATCCGCAACCGCGTCGTCTCCGACAACGCCATCGCCGAGCTCGCGCGCCGCGCCGATCCTTCCGTGCAGGAAGTGATCGTCATCAACCAGGCCCGCATCATCCGCTCGCGGCACATCCTCGACGAGCTCCTCGAGAATCCGCTGCTCTCGCCCGACGCCCGCCGCCGCGCCCTCGAAGTCCGCGAAGAGTTCTTCGACAAGAAAGCGCGCCTCGCCCTCCTCGCCGAAGAAACCGCCACCGCCGAAGAAGCCGAGCGAGAAGCGGAGCTGTTCGCGAACGTGAACCTCGACGCGATCCGCGATCTGCTCGAACAGGCCGAGGCGGAAAAGATCGCCGACAAGAAGAGCGAGACTCCCAATCTGGAGTCGAACGAGGCCGAGGATCCGACGAAGGTCTCCGTCTGGTCGCAGATCGCGACGATGACCGTCGGCGAGAAAGTGCAGCTCGCCTTCAAAGGCAACAAAACCGTTCGCATGATCCTCGTCCGCGAGCGCAGCCGCCTCGTCGCCGGCGCCACCATGCGCAACCCCCGGATGTCCGAAAGCGAAGTGGAACAGATCGCCGGCATGCGCAACGTGGAGGAGGAAGTGCTCCGCCTGATCGGCATGCGCCGCGACTGGACGTCCAAATATCCGATCGCCCTGGCCCTCATCAAAAACCCCAAAGCACCGATTGGGGTTGTCCTTCCCCTGATCAATCGGCTAAATTTACGGGACTTGAAGAGCCTGAAGGATGACAAGGGCGTCAGCGAGGCGGTCCGCGTGAACGCCCGTAAGTTCTTCCTGGCCAAGCAGAAGTGACCCCGGTCCTCCATGAAAATCAACTATTACGAGGTCCTCGGCGTTGAGCGGTCCGCCTCCGAGCAGGAGATCCGGGACCGCTTCCGGAAGCTCGCGCGCGAGAACCATCCCGACCGCTACAAGGGCCCCGACAAGGCCGAAGCGGAGCGGAAGTTCCAGACGCTCACCGAGGCGGTGAACGTGCTGACGAACGAGAACAAGAGGAAACAGCACGACGCCGAGCTCGCGCCCGGCAAGTCGAGCAGCGGCACCGTCGACTTCGCCCAGATCGCCAAGGCCTACACGGCGAAGGGCGTGAAGGCCTACCGCGAACGCGATTACAAAACGGCGTACGAGCAGTTCGACCTCGCCGCGAAACACAATCCCCAGGACGCGAAAGCGCATCACAACCTCGCGCTCGCCGCCGCGCAGATTCCGGGGTACACGCGGCAGGCAGTCCAGGCCGCCGAAGCCGCGCTGCAGCGCGACGCGATGAACCCGCAATATCTGAAGGATGCGGGCCTCCTGTGCAAACGCGCCGGCCTCAACTCGAAAGCCGAGCGCTACCTCGACGAAGCCCTCAAATGGGACAAGGACAACGCCGAGATCCAGATGGCGCTGGCAGAACTGCGTCAGAATCGCACCGACACGAAAGAGACGGGGAAGGGATTCGGGATCTTCAGGAAGAGTTAGATTTCCTTTTAATGGACGTGAAAGCGTACGGACTCACGCATGTCGGCCGCCAGCGTCAGCACAACGAGGATTCGTTTCTCGTCGCGGACGAGGCGAAGCTCTATCTCGTCGCCGACGGGATGGGCGGACACGCCGCGGGTGAGATCGCCTCGCGCATCGCCGTCGACTCCATCTCCGAATTCATCCTCCACACGAAAGAGGACGACGGCACCTGGCCGCACGCCTACGACGAGCACTACCGCCGCACGACCAACCGCCTGATGGCCGCCGTGCGCATGGCCAACACGCGCGTCCTCGAAGCGATGCGCAAGGACGCGCGCCTGCGCGGCATGGGCACGACCGTCGTGGCCTGCATGGCCGACGAGAAGACGATGTCGTTCGCGCACGTCGGCGACTCGCGCGCCTACCTGATCCGCGACAACCACCTCTCCCGCATCACGAACGATCACTCCTGGGTCTTCGAACAGGTTCAGGCCGGCATGCTGACCGAGGCCGAAGCCGAAAAGCACCCGCTCCGCAACGTCATCACCCGCGCCCTCGGCGGCGCACTGCAGGTCACCCCCGATGCATCCGAGGTGGAGATCCGCTCCGGCGACGTCTATCTGCTGTGCTCGGACGGACTCACTGGCATGGTTCCGGAAGACGACATCCTGAGGATCGTCTCCGAGAACGAAAAACTCGAGGACGCCTGCCAGGTGCTGATCGACAAAGCCAATGAACGGGGCGGGCTGGATAACGTGACCGCGATATTGGTGCGGACACTGTGAATGAATTCATCCCGAGCGAAGCGAGGGATCTCCGGTACCACCGCGGTGATTGAAGTTCAGGGACTGCCGGTGGTACCGGAGATCCCTCGCTTCGCTCGGGATTCAATCGTTAGCTTCGCTCGGGATGAAAACGATGCATGTGAGAATCGACTACTGCGGGGTTTGAAACTACCTTCCCCGAGCCTCCAGTCTGGCGGCTGAGATCAAAGCGAAGCTCGGCATCGACAGCGAGCTTGTGCGCGGAAGCGGAGGCATCTTCGATGTCACCGTCGACAACAAGCGCATCTGGTCGAAACGTGAAACAGGGCGTTTCCCGAGCGAGGCGGAGATCGTGGGCAAGCTGCAAGCGCTGCGCGGCTGAAGTACGACCGTTCACCGCAGAGACGCAGAGTACGCAGAGGGACGCAGAGGACGGCAAACACCCTCTGCGTCCCTCTGCGTACTCTGCGTCTCTGCGGTGAACGTCGTCGCAACTCACGTTTTCCTGACGTCAGTCTGACGAGCCCCTCCCACCCGCACGCTACAATTCCCCGCTTGCATCCGGATATCGACGAACTTCGGCCAAAGCTGAAGGAAATCCTTTATGACTGCGCGGTCGAGATCAAGGCGACCAAGGCCGCGCTCTACCTCCTCGATCCCGCCATCCGGAAATTCGAGCTGGTGACGGAGTACGGGTTCCGCTCGGCGATCCCGCAAAGCGCCAATTTCAACCATCCGCTCGTCGATCGCGCCTCGCGCGGGCGCGCGCCGTTCTACGTGAACAGCGTCGGCGCCGATCCGAAGCTGTCGCAGCTGCTGTTCGACGCCGCGAGCGAACGGCTGCTCGTCGCGCCGATTTTTTCGCGCGGCGATCTCGTCGGCCTCGTCGACATGCGCGACAAGGCGGGCAAGGCATCGTTCGATCAGTCCGACGTACCGAAGGCGCAGACGGTGGT
>CALMZP010000058.1 GCA_937870635.1 uncultured Acidobacteriota bacterium
GATCGCATGGCGGTTTCGGCCAGCTCGCGGGCGGAACGACGAACGGTGTGTACGGGTCCGTCACCGCACCGGCGGAGCTCGGGAGCGGTGGGGGAGGATCGCAGGTCTGCTGCAGCGCCGGCGGCGCGGGCGGCGGCGCGATCGCGCTTCGAAGCTCGCTCGGCCGCTTTGCGATCGCGGGAACGATTCGCGCCGACGGCGGAAGCGGAACCGGCGGCGGTGCGGGCGGCAGCGTGCTCGCCGGAGCGAAGCAGATCATTCTCGGTGCGTCGGCGGTGATCAGCGCGAATGGAGGTGATGGCACCGTAGCAGGCAGCGGCGGTCGTGTCGCAATCGCGGCATCGGAGCGCCTCGACACGTCGGCTTCTGTCGCGGAGCTGCAGAGTCGGGGCGGCATGAGTGCGAGTGCGGCTCCCGCGGCGGCGCCGGGGACGATCTTCGTGAAGCGATCTTCCGTCTCCCACCTCACACTCGACAATCTCGGCCGCCTTGGACAGGTGACGGAGCTTCCGGCCCTGGGCCGAGGCGTGGCGCAGGCGGGGACGGGTGGTGCGGTGGTGGTGACGGATCGCGCCGCCGACATACCTCGGTACTTCGAAGGTCATTGGATCGAGATCGCGCGCGCCGGCGCCCCACTCGGCACATGGCGTGTCGGTTCGATCAGTGGTCGCAGCGTGACACTGGCGTCCAACGCTGGTGAATCGATCGAAGTCCTTCCCGGCGACACATGGCGAGGCGTCCATCGCTTCGATACGCTCACGCTTCGTTCGGCGAAACTCGCGACGGAAGATCGGCTGATCGTCGGTACGACGCCCGATCTCGGTCCCGGTTCATCGATCGTGGGCGATAACGCGGGACCACCTGCGATCCAGGCCGCTTTGATCTCCCTCGGGTCGGGACCGATGGGCGGCCTCGTGATCGGACAACCGGGGGCAGTAGCGGACGTCGATCTGCCGATCAGCGTCGTGGCGGCGAACGCGCGGAGTGCGGCGACCTTCACCGCCATCGCTGCTGCAGATGGAAGTTTCGTCGTCGGCGTCTCGGGGAACGCGGGTGACCTCATCACGATCCGCGCTCGCGACGGCAATTACTTTCCGCTGGAGTCGGCGATCGTCAATGCCGGCCAGCTCGTTTCCGACAGCAGTGTTGCAGCGGCCGTCGACACGAGTGGATGGAGCATCGACTCCGGCTTCAAGGCGCAAACGATCGCCTTGGAAGGCAATCTCCTCGTCGCGGCGTCGGCGGGGGTGAACGGATCGAGCTCGGAGCGGCTCGTCGTGCTCGATACGACCACGGCGGGGCGCCCCACTCACCAGCGAACTCTCACCGCCGGGTGGGGCGGCATCCGCGACTTCGAGCTCTCGAACGGATGGGCATACGTGGCGGGGGGCGAGTTCTCGACGATCGATCTCCGCGCCGCTACGCCGGTGCGAAACGCGGTCAATCGCGCAGTCTGCGGCGACCTTCTCGCGGTTGCCGCCGGCGGAGGGTACGCGTTTGCAGCGGCGGATTCGTGCGGCGGCGGAACCGTGGCCGTATACGACGTGTCGAATCCGGCGGTCCCTCGTCATCTCCACGATCATCCGCCGGCCGTGGCCGCTCACTACTTCTCCGACCTGATGATGTTCGGCTCGCACTATCTCGTCGGAGTGAGTGACGCTTCGACGGGGCGCGATGTCATCGTGTTCGACCGCCGCGACCCCGGCGCGCTCCTCAAAGTTGCCGAGCTGCAGATTCCCGATTTCATCGCCTGGCGTGGGCGCATCGAGGGCACGCGGTTGTACCTGGCGAGCCGTGCGTCGGCGGAAATGGTCATCGTCGATCTCGCGCAGCCGTCGGCGCCGGCCGTGTCGGCCCGTCTGGGATTGCCGTCGCCGGCTGGGCACGTGGATCCCGTCGGTGCTCTCGTTTTCCTCCCCGCGACGAACAGCGGATTGATCGCAGCGACCACCGGTCCCGCGGCGCCGTCGATCGTGGGTGCGGTGGCAACGGGTGGCGTCGCGCTCGACGTCGTGGTGACCGGAGCGTACGCGTACGTCGCGCATGAGACGGGGATCGCGGTGGTGGCGGTCTCCATCCCGCCGGTGATCGACGTGTCTCGGATCATGCTGGCGTGTGAGACCGGAATCGTGAACATTTCCACCATGGCGGGCGCGATCACGGGTCGGGCGCCGCTCCAGGCAGAGGTGAAGAACGAGCGGACGGGCGCGTCGATGAGTGTGGCGGTTGCGGCGGATGGGACTTTCACCGCGTCGCTGCCGGCGTCCGCCGGCGATACGATCTCGTTGAAGGCGACCGATGCTGGCGGCAGATTGACCGGCCCGGTGATCGTCGGAACCGTTCCATTCGGATCGGCAGGCACCGCCGTAACGGTAGTGAGCACGGATGCGAGCTTCCGGGCACGGACCGTTCGCGTGGAAGGAACACTCGCCGTCGTGGGCAGCTATCCCGCTTCGAACGCGGGTGCATCGGAACGGCTCGTCGTGTTCGACGTGACGGATCCCGGCGCGCCCGTGCGGACGAGAGAGGTCACCGCGGGCTGGGGAGCGGTGCGCGACTTCGAGCTCCTGGACAGCTGGGCTTACGTCGCGGGATCGGAGTTCTCGACGATCGATCTTCGCGCGGCATCACCCGTGCGCAATGCCGTGAATCTGGCCATGTGCGGCGACCAGCTCGCGGTCACCGCCGGGGGCGGCTATGCATTCGCAGCGATGGACTCGTGCGGATCGGGATGGATCGCCGTTTTCGACGTCTCGAATCCTGCCGCACCACAACATCTGCACAATCATGCCGTGGCAGGGGTGGCCGGCCACTACTTCACTGACCTGCTGATGTTCGGTCCGAGCTACCTGATCGGAGTGAGCGACGCGGCCACCGGCCGCGACGTGATGGTCGTCGATCGGCGGGATCCGGGGCGGCTCACCAGGCTCGCCGAGCTCTCGATCCCGGAGATCAGCGCGTTTCGCGCGAAGATCGCCGGCGACATGCTCTATCTCGCCGGGAAAGACGGTGGGGTGGCGGCCGTCGATCTCTCGACCCCGGCCGCGCCGCGCCTGATCGGTGTGACCGGCACACCCGGTATGGCGTGGGGCATCGATGCGGCTGGTTCGACGATTTTCTTCGCCGACCGCACGCCGGGAATCGCGATGTGCGAGCTGGCCGCGGGCGAGCTGCGTCATGTCGGCGAACAGGCTGTTGGTGGCGATGTCTGGGACGTTGCGCTGAATGGCAGCACACTTTACGCGGTCAACGATCAACAGCTGGTCGTCGTCGACAACGTCAGCGCACCGCCCACGATCGATCTCCGGTTGATCACGATGCGTTCCGATGGCTCGGTCGCCGGTGCACCGCGGGCGATCATGGGTCGTGCGCCCTTGCTCGCTGAGCTGAAGAACACGGCCACGGCTTCCTCGGTGACGGTCACCGTCGCGGCGGACGGCAGCTTTGCCGCCTCCGTGGTCTCATCCCCCGGTGACGCTATTTTGTTGAAAGTCACGGATTCGGTCGGACGCGCGGCCGGGCCTCTGGTCGTCGGGACGGTTCCGTTCGGTGCCACGACGAGCTCGTTTCCCGTCGTGAGTGGTGATTCGAGCTTCCGCCCGCGCATGGTCCGCGCGGAGGGAACGCGGGCCGTTGTCGCGAGCTATCCCGTCAATGGCGTCGGAGCGTCGGAGCGGATGGTGATTTACGACATCATCAATCCCAGGGCGCCCGTTCAGACCGCGGCGGTCGCCGCCGGCTTCGGCGCGATCCGCGATTTCGAGCTCGTGAACGGATGGGTGTATGTCGCGGGGTCGGAATTCTCGACGATGGACCTGCGCGCGGCGACTCCGGTCCGCAACGCCGTGAACAACGCGATGTGTGGCGATCAACTGGCAGTCGCGGTGAGCGGAGGTTACGCGTTTGCAGCGCTCGACGCGTGCGGTGGCGGGCAGATCGCGGTGTACGACGTCTCTGAACCTGCGACTCCGCGTCACCTCCGCGACGTACCCGCGGCAGCGGTGAATGGACATTACTTCACCGATCTGCTGGTCTACGGTGACTATCTGATCGGAATCAGCGACGCGCCCACCGGGCGTGACGTGATGGTCTTCGACCGCCGTGATCCTGACCGCCTGGCAAAGGTGGCGGAGCTGGCGCTCGCCGATGTGAGCGCGTACCGCGGCACGATCGTCGGAAGCACCCTTTATCTTTCGGCCACCGACCGCGGGGTCGCCTCGGTCGATCTTTCGCTTCCGGCGGCGCCGCGGCTGATGGCGACCGCCGCGGGCCGAGGTTCCTCGTATGGACTCGATGCCACGGGGGAAGCGGTGATCGCCGCGGATCGTGGTACCGGGATCAGTTTCTTCGATGGCCGGGCGGGGACGTTGCGATTCGCCGGCAGCCATACCGTCGGAGGGGACTCGTGGGACGTCGCGCTCTCCGGATCGACTCTCTTCGTGGCGAACGAGCTGGGGCTCATGGTCGTCTCGGACGTGGCCGCGCCGCCGGATATCGATCGAACGCTCGTCTCGGTCGTCGCGAACGGAGCAGGGGAGGTGGTCGTCAGCGGAGCAGCGCGCGCGGCGGGAGGAAAGGCTCCGTTGACGGTCTCGGTGCGAAACGAGAACAGCGGTGGATCGATTGCCAGACCGGTGAACGATGACGGCTCATTCACCGTTCCGGTCGCGGCGTCGCGTGGCCATCAATTGACCCTGACCGCCACCGATGCTTCGGGGCGTTCGCACACCGCGGCTGCCGGCCCTGTTCCGTTCGCGCAGATTGCGTTTGCGGCTCGCGCCACGCGGAGCGACGACGCGAGCTTCTTCGGCCGCCGGGTCGCCGTGGACGGGACGATTGCGATCGTCAGCGGCGGGACCGTGTATGGCGCACTTCCGGCGAGCTCCAGCCGTGCCCTCCTCTTCCGCCAGCCGAACGCATCGGAGGCACCGGCAGTAGCTCTCGACGATTTCGGGATCGGGAACGTCGCCGATCTTGAGAGTCGAGGCGGCTACGCTTACGCGGCCGCCGATCGTCTGGCCATTCTCGACCACGGGGTCAACCCTGCCGTGCGGTATGTCGCGGACAGCGATCGTTGTGGACGCGAATACGCGGTCGCTCTGACCGCGACCCACGCGTTCACGAGCGAGGGGGATTGCGCGAACAACGGCACCATCGTCATCTATGACATCACCGCCCCGGCGAGCACGCTGTTCGTGCGTGAGCAGGCGATGGCCAGCGGCACTCCGGCCATCTATCGCGACCTGCTCGTGATCGGCACGGTCCTCTACGCGATCTCCAGCGACGGCTCACGCGATCTGACCGTCATCGACATCAGCAATGTGAACATGCTGGTCAGGCTGGCCGAGATCGATATCCCGAACTTCCGCGCGTTCGCGGGAACGGTCGATGGTTCGACGCTTTATCTGGCCGGCGGCGACGCCGGCATCGCCATCGTCGATGTGAGCGCCCCGTCTGCCCCGGTTCACCTGGCCACCGTCGACACGCCGGGCATCGCGCGCGCGGTTGCGATCGCCGGCGAGAACGAGATCGTTGTGGCCGATGCGGGTCGGGGTCTCACCTTCATCGACACGAGTTCCCGCCGGCAACCCGTCATCCTCGGCTCGCAGCCTCTGCAGGGAACGGCGTCCGATGTGAAAGTCGTCAACGGCGCGATTCATGCCGCGACCGAAACGCGCTACTTCGTGCTTCGGCCCTGAGCGGGTCACCGACCCTCGAAGACGAACCGCAACCCTCTCGAAAACGCCGACGGGAAGATCGAATTGTGCGTCTCGTTGTCCAGGACTTCATCGCGCAACGCCAGCCCGGCTCGCGCGGGGTTCCGCAGGATCCGCGCGAGGCGGCGCACGTCGCGGCCCATGACCGGATTCTCCAGCGCGCCCGCCGAGATGTAGACCCGCCCGCCCGGCTTCGACGCCTTGGCCACGTCGAAGATCATCTCGTCGTCGTACCAGTACGACGGACTCACGATCACATACCGGTTGAACACGCTCGTGCCCGTCGTCAGCATGACCCACGTCGTGAACAGTCCGCCGTAGGAATGGCCGACGAGAGCCCGCTTCGTCTTGTCCGTGCGATAGGTTCGATCGATGAAGGGCACCAGCTCCTCGGTGAGGAACTGCCGGAACTTCACTCCGCCGCCGGAATGCTTCTGCATCTCCGGGCCGTATCCCCCCGTCGGGCTGTGCGTCGGCGTGTAATCGCGCGTGCGATTCAGCCGGTACTGCGGCGGACCGTCATACGCCACGCTCACCACGATGAGCGGCTCGAGAAGGTCGCGATCGGCGAGATGCTCGACCACGTTCCGCGCGATCGCGAACGAGTAATCGGCGTCGAGCGTGTAGACGACTCCATATTTGCGCTCGCCCTCGGCGTAGCCGTTCGGGAGGCCGACGTAGATCTTGTAGTTGATCCCGTTGTGCTTCGAAGCGAGCGTGTGGATCTCGCTGTTCGGAATCGTGACCGGGGTGGCGGCCAGGAAGAGGGAAAGGATCGGGATGAGCATGCAGGCGTCAGTAAAGCATGTGGTCCCGAGCGAGGGAACATCGCTGGCGACTGGGGCGACCCCAGGTCTGAGCCGTCTTCGCGCTCATCCCGCGAGGACTGGCGATGAAGAGTGGAGCGCGGGCGACCTCGCCCGCGGTTTCCAGCCGGAATCAGTGGAGCGCGGGCGACCTCGCCCGCGGTTTCTAGCCCTCCAACGGAAAGGAACGCGGCAGCCAGGCTGCCGCACTCCAGCGCTCACGGCCTGAAGTCGAATCGAGTTTCACCGCCGATGAGATAGAGGAGCCAGTAACCGATCAGGAAGAGCGCCGACAGGGCCGCGACGCACATCGCCATCGCCGGCGCAGCCTGGCGGTCGAGTGCGGGAACTCTGTCTCGAGGATACGCGCGCAGGAAGATCACGTAGGCGACGAATGCCAGGAGTACCCCTGCCATGGCGTCGAGAACATAGTGCTGCTTGGTGAAGAGCGTCGACAGCGCAACGAGCGTCGCCGCGAGGATCGCGCCGATTCCAAGTTTACGGTGCAGCCGGAACACCGTCAGCGCGGATACGAACGAGTGCGCGACGTGGAGCGATGGAAAGCAGTTGTATGGCGGGTCCGACGAATAGAGCATGTAGAGACCCCACACCGCGAACCCTTCTCCGACGACTCTCGCCGGGCGCGGCGCTTCCGTCGGATAGAGGATGAACACCGCGTACGCGATGATCCAGACGAAGAGGTACGCGTAAACAGTGCGCCGGATGTGCTCCTCATCCCGAACGGCCAGGACCGGAGAAACGATCAGGAAAAGGTAGAGCGCTCCGTAGACGAGCGCCCATGAGGGAAGGAGAGGCAGCGCCCGATCGAGCGCCAGCGCCGGAAAGTACCTGGTGTGCGCTGGAAACAGCTCGGGGATGAAGATGTAAAACGGGACCAGCGCGACCAGAAGGACCATGGGCACCGTCACGCGGTAAGGGCGGGCGAGGGATTGAGTGACGAGGGTCCGGGCCTCGGCGAAGCTCCCAACGTTGCTCATGCTGGTGGAAGCCAATTCTACTATTCGATTTCTTCGTCGTATTCGACCAGGAACTTCGGATCGACACCACGATCGGCCAGCGCGGCGTTCAGCCGCTGCTGGACGGCCAGGGGAACGCCCGTCATGGCCACGTACTGGAAGGCCTTGAGGAAGCGATCGTCGGCGCGGACCTGCGCCTCGAATTCCGGTGCAAGCCCGGGATGCAGGAAGAGGAGATGCTGCACCGCTCCCGCGCCGAGCATCGCCAGGTCATCGTCGCCACACCGTCGGGAGACTTCCAGCAGAATCTCCCACGCACCGCGCGGGTCGGACACGGCCAGCTCGTGAAATTCATCCCACGTTTCATCCTGCGGATCGGGTTCCGTCAGGTACCGGAGGTACGACTCGACGAGGCGGATCTTCTCTTCGAGGCTTCGTGACATTACTGCGCGTACGTGCGCAGGGCGTTGATATGCGCGGCCGGAATGACCGCACCCTGCGCGATGCCTAGAACCGCGGGCACACTCATGCCGAGGCTCGAGCGGGCACCGCGGAGAACCGCTTCGACCTCCTGAAAATGAATTGCCTTTGCGATGGTCGATCCGACCACGATGTTCGTATCGGTGCATACCGGCGTGCCCGGCAGGCCTGCCAGAGCGTGCATCTGGTTCGCGGCCATGCGAAGTTCGGTCAGGTGAACAGCCCTCTGAATTTGCCGAGTGTCATGTCCGTCGGAGACCATGAGAGGTGTGTTGGCTTCAGTCTACAACGCGACGGTCCAGAGCCGCTTCCTTTCGGCCTGTTTGCTCGTCCCGAGCGCCTGGAACACCTCCAGCCACTCGTCGATCAGCACCGTATCGACCGAAGAGAATGTGCCCGATGCGAAGGCGAAGCGGAATCGCTCGTTCGTTCGCAGGAGGGCGGCCACCTCCGCGCGCAGCACTTCCGAGCTCTCGTTCAGGAGATTCTGGAGCAACCCTTCGCCGATGGCCTGGATCAGGTTGGGTGAGCGAACTTCCTGAAGCGCCCGGGTGATGAGGGAAAGACACTCAGCGGGCTGCTCTGTGCAGAAATGCGCCAGGGAGTCGGGAAGCGGCGTGCGCACGCGCAGCCGCGCGCGAAGATGCTCGAGATACTCCGGGAGAAGGGGGGAAGGTGTCGTCATGCAGCCGTGAAGAATATCGGCTGTCCCACGGCGACGCGCCCCCGGCGAATCGTGGAGCCGTAGACTCCGGCCTTGCACTTCTGTTCACGGATGATCACTTTCAGCACCGCTGGCGACGGGCGAGCCGAGTCAGGGTCGAGATTGACCATGCTGCATCGCTCGTCGTAATTGGTCACGCCCACAGCAGCGGCGTCGCTGCCTTCACCGAAGGTGAGGATGCCGTTCACCCATCCTTCCTCCTCGAACGGGCGCGACTCTGCGGATGAGATCAGGATGTTCGGCCGGAAGCGGCGGACGTCTGCAGGAGTGCCGGCGAGCTTGCCGATCTCGCCGACGGTGGTCGAAGTGATCATGGAAACGCTGGCCTCGTCGAAGATGCCGCGGTTGAGATACATCATCTCGACCGGCGCACCGTGACGGCGCCCGACTTCTGCCGCCAGCTCCTCCCCGAAAAGCGGAAGATCTTTTCCCTCGGGTGTGCGGACGTGCGTCGGCAGGTTTCCCGCGGCGGAGAACAAAAGCAGTTCGGGCAGCCTGCCCGCCGACAACCATGGAAACCCGCTGCGGTCATCGAGGCGACGGAAGGCCAGGCGCCGGTCGCCGTCTAGGCCGTGCCATCCGAGGCCGGTTTCCTCGAGCTGCTCGCCGCGCATGGACTTCACGGGGTAGCGAAAGAGCGCCTCGACTTGACCGATCTTT
>CALMZP010000059.1 GCA_937870635.1 uncultured Acidobacteriota bacterium
ATCAACAACGGATCCAAACTCGAGAACAGCGGCGTTCTCGACCTGCAGCACGACGCGCAGATCAACTGGTCCGGCTCGGCGGGCTCGGTGGTCAATGCCGGAACGGTCCAGAAGACCGCGGGCACCGGCACCTCCACGTTCGGGCTGCCGTTCGACAACAGCGCCGGCGTGGTCGACGTGCGCACCGGGACCGTCGCGATGACCAACGGCTTCACGATGAGCGCCGGCGCCCACCTCAAATTCGGCATCGGCGGCACCACGGCGGGCACGCAGCACGGGGTCCTGCAGGTCTCCGGCGCGGGGACCGACACGATCGATCTGACCGGCTCCACGCTGACCGCCTACTCCGTCGGCGCGTTCACCCCCGCGGCGGGAAACACATTCCAGGTGATCACCGCCACGACGCGCACGGGCACGTTCAGCTCGGTCAACATCGGCTTCGGCAATGGAGTGTTTCTCGCGCCGCAGTACAACGCGAACAACGTGACTCTCGCCTGGGCGAATGCTGGAGCGCTCCAATTCTCCGCCGCGACGTATCCGGCCGGGGAGAGCGGCGGGACCGTGGCGATCACCGTCAATCGCACCGGTGGCACCGACGGCAGCGTCGCCGTGACGTGGACCGCCACGCCGAATACGGCGACCGCGGCGGACTATTCGCCTTCGGGCGGCACGGTCAATTTCGCCGACGGCCAGACCTCGCAGACGATTCTCATCGCCATCGCCGCCGACACGCTCGACGAGAACGACGAAGTCTTTTCCCTGGCGCTCAGCGCGCCGACGAATTACGCCATTCTCGGAACGCAAACCTCGGCCACGGTGACGATCGCCGACGACGACCCCCCTCCGACGGTGGCCTTCACGACGGCCTCGCAGAGCAGCGTCGACGAATCGGGAACGATGATGATCACGGCGCAGCTCTCGGCGGCGTCGTCGTTCGATGTGACGGCTCCGTTCACCGTGGCCGGGACCGCGTCGGCGAGCGACTACTCGATCACCGCGAGCCCGCTGACCATTCCGGCCGGCTCGACGACGGCGACGATCACCATCACCGTCACCGCCGACACGCTCGACGAGCCGGACGAGACGGTCGTCGTCACCCTCGGCACGCCGACCAACGCGACGCTCGGGCCGACGGCGAGTCACACCGCGACAATCACAGACGACGACGGGGCCGTGACGGTCGCCTTTACCGCCGCACTCCAGAGCAGCGCTGGCGAGTCGGGAACGATGACGATCACCGCGCAGCTCTCGGCGGCGTCGTCATTGGACGTGACGGCTCCCTTCACGGTGAGCGGCACTGCAACCGCGAGCGATTACTCGATCACGGCGAGCCCGCTGACCATCCCGGCCGGCTCCACGACGGCGACGATCACCATCACCGTCACCGCCGACACGCTCGACGAGCCGGGCGAGACGGTCGTCGTCACCCTCGGCACCCCGGCCAACGCGACGCTCGGAACGCCGTCGAGCCACACGGCCACGATCACCGACGATGATACGGCTCCGACGGTGGCGTTCACGACGGCCGCGCAGAGCAGCGCTGGCGAGTCGGGAACGATGACGATCACCGCCCAGCTCTCAGCCGCGTCGTCATTCGACATCAGCGCTCCATTCACCGTGGCCGGGACCGCAGCGGCGAGCGATTACTCGATCACGGCGAGCCCGCTGACCATCCCGGCAGGCTCGACAACGGCAACCGTCACCATCACCATTACAAACGACACGCTCGACGAGCCGGGCGAGACGGTCGTCGTCACCCTCGGCACGCCGACCAACGCGACGCTCGGAACGCCGTCGAGCCACACGGCCACCATCACCGACGATGATGCGACACCGACCGTGGCGTTCACGACGGCCTCGCAGAACAGCGCGGCGGAGTCAGGAACGATGACGATCACGGCGCAGCTCTCGGCCGCGTCGTCATTGGACGTGACGGCTCCGTTCACGGTGAGCGGGACCGCAGCGGCGATTGATTACTCGATCACGGCGAGCCCGCTGACCATCCCTGCCGGGTCGACGACGGCGACGGTCACCATCACCATCACCGCCGACACGCTCGACGAGACGAACGAGACGGTCGTGGTCACCCTCGGCACGCCGACCAATGCAATGCTCGGGACCCCGTCGAGCCACACGGCCACGATCACTGACGACGATGCGGCGTCGCTGCTGTCGATCGCCGACTCCACGCTGATCGAGGGAAACAGCGGCACGTCCGCGATGAGCTTCGTGGTGACGCTCAACCCAGTCAGCAGCCAGACCGTGACCGTGAGCTACGGCACTGCCGATGCCACGGCCGGCAGTCCCTCCGACTTTGCCTCCGCGACCGGCACGTTGACGTTCGTGCCGGGGGAGACATCGAAGGCGGTTGCCGTCCTGATCAACGGCGACACCTCAGCCGAGGCCGACGAAACGTTCAGCGTGCTGCTCAGCGGCGCTACGAACGCGGCGATCGCCGATGGCACTGCGGTCGGAACGATCATCAATGATGACACCGATCTCCTTCCGCTCGTCTCGATCGGGAACGTCGCGCGTCCGGAGGGTGACAGCGGGATCACCTCATTCGACTTCCCGCTCGAGCTCTCGGCGCCGTCCGCCGAAACGGTGTCCGTCCATGTGAGGACATTCAACGTCACGGCCACCGCCGGCCAGGACTACGTGGACCACGCCTCGACGATCGAGTTCGCGCCCGGTGAGACGAGCAGGAGCGTGTCGATCGTGGTCAACGGCGACACCGCCGTCGAGACCGACGAGTACTTCGAGGTCCGTATCGTCGACGTGTTCAACGCCACCAGCGCTGGAAGCGGCATCGGAACCATTCTCAACGACGACGCCGAGGCACCCGGGGCGGACCTCAGCGTGATCGCCACGGCAGATGCGGAGCGGAGGAATGGGGCGCCGGTCACGTACCGCTTCCGGATCAAGAACGACGGTCCCTCGTCAGCCCACAACGTCCGGCTGCTCATCGTTCGCGATCCGGTGGAGCTGCTGACGGTGGAAACGATCCGGCGTTCGATCGTCACGTCGGCGCGCGCAGAGTGCACGAGCTCGATCACCAGCGGCGGCGAGGAGATCCTCTGCCCGCTCGGAAGTCTCAAACCGGGTGAAAGCGCGGACGTGGACGTTCAGAGCTGGGTCTTCGATCCCATTCCGCCCGAGCTCGGGTCCGCGGTGACCCGCCGCATCAGCGCTCGGGTCATCAGCGACGAAGCGGACCTCAACGTGTCGAACAACAGCCACGACATCGAGCAGACCCCGGGCGGCGGCGAGCGCTTCGATGCGGCAGTCGAGGTGATCCCCCTTCTCAGCCCTCCCGGCGCGACCGCGGGCGTCGGAAGCGCGGTGGTCTACACGGTCCGCGTCACGCGGGGGTACAGCAAGGGTCGCTTGCTTTCTTTCAAACCGGGCGGCGCCGAGGTCATGCAGATCCCGTCGGAATGCGAAGTCCATCGGTCGTCCGGCGTGGTCGAATGCCGCTTTGACGTCGCCGCCGCGAGGTATTCGATCGCCGACTACACCCTGGTGGTGCGCCCGCTGCAGGCGGGAACGCTCACGGTTCGCGCCGAGGTCCGGGAGAACGAGTATGACCCCCTTCTCGCGTTCGCGGAGCACTACACCGTAGTCGAGGGAAGGCCGGCAAGCGCGCAGACGGATCTAGCGCTCACGCTGGCCGGGCCCCCGGAAGTCACGCGCGGCAGCGACGCGTCGTACTCGATCACGATTCACAACCGGGGAAGCGATTCGGCTCGCGACACCATCCTCTCGCTCTCGGCGCCCGCCCTCGCCTTCCGCTCGTCCGCAGAATGTGCTGAGTTGCCGTGCGCGCTCGGAACGATTCCCGCCGGCGCCACCCGGACGGTCGGCCTGACGATGCGTCTCGGATCGAGCGCGACGGGAAGCTCGCTTGCGGCCACAGCGACCATCACTTCCAGCAACGACTCGAATCCCGCAAACGACACGGCGACCGCCAGCTCGACGATCGCCTGCTCGCCGCCGCTCGCGCCGACGATCAGCGCGGTCGCCACCGCGCGCTCCGACCAGGAGTTCTCCATCTCGTGGAGCAGCGACGGAGGAGCTGATTCGTACGAGCTCGAGGAATCGACGACCTCCGACTTCACCTCCGCGCGGAAGAAGACCGTGAGCGGAACGACCGCCGCGGTGACGAAGACGGTCACCGCGTCAACGCCGTTCTTCTATCGCGTGCGCGTCATCGCGGCCTGCAACCGCAGCGTTGGGCAGTATTCCAACGTGGCCGAGGTGCGCGTCGACCCGCCGCCGCCTCCTGCGCCGCCGAATCAGTCTCCGCCCCCGCCTGTCGCAGAGTTCGGCACGCGGAACGTGATACGGACCAGCGTCACTGTTCGCGGCGCCGGCCCGAACGCGACGTTTTCGGCGCGCACCGACCGGCCATGGATGAGTGTTTCGCCCGCTACAGGCACACTACCCCCGGATGGCGTCACCCTCGAGGTGGCGATCGATCCCGCCGGGCTGCCGGTCGGCGCGAGTTTCGGGACGGTGAACGTGCAAACCCTCGAGATGACGAGCGCGGCGCACCACGGCGCACTCTCCAGTCATTCGACCACGACGAGCATTCCAGTGAGTGTCAGCCTCGTCACTCCCGTCACGCCGGTCACTAGGACGTTCCCGCCGGCGCCCGGAACGGTGGTCATTCCGGTCGTGGCCAGCGCCAGCGTGGCCAGCTCGGTCTGGAAATCCGATGTGCGCGTGAACAACCCTCTCGCGCGCGACGCATCCTACCTGCTGACGTTCACCCCTTCGGGTTCGGGCGCCGGGGCGCAGGTGAAGCAGACCACGATCAAGGTCATGGCGAGGCAGACGGTCGCGCTCGAGGACATCGTGGACGACTGGTTCGGTACATCGGGCTCGGGCTCGCTCGAGATCCGTCCCCTCGAGAGTCTTGCACGCGCCGTGGCGACCTCGCGCACCTACGACAACACGCCCCTCGGAACGCTCGGGCAGTTCGTTCCGGCCATTCCGGTCACCCGATTCCTCGGAGCGGGCTCCGGAACCACGCTCCACCTTCAGCAACTGTCGGACGCGAACGGCTATCGCACGAACATCGGTCTGGTCGAATCGGGCGGAGCAAGCGTCGAGGCGATGGTTCGTTTCTACGATCCACGTGGCACAACGCTGCTGGAGGTCCCGGTCTCTCTCAACGGCGGCGAGCACCGCCAGCTCAACAGTCTTCTCGCGGTCAACGGCATCTCCGCGGCAGACACCCGGGCCGAGGTTGCCGTGCTGGCCGGTGCGGGAAAGATCAGCGCATACGCGTCGGTCGTCGATGGCCGCAGCGGGGATACGCAGCTCGTCACGCCGGCGAGATCAGGGTCTCTCAACCTCGTGGTCCCGGGGATTGCGCATTACGAAGGCCGCTGGCGCAGCGACGTCCGCCTCGTCAATCGCGGCTCCCGCGCGGCGCAAACGACGATCCGCTACTACACAACCGCTGCTGCTGCGCCGAAGAGCGTCACGATGACCATTCCTGCCGGTGAGATCGTGGCGCTCGACGACGTGGTCGCGTCAACGTTCGATCTGCCGAACAGCGGCGGAGCGCTGCATGTCAGCACACCCGCGTCGACTCCCGTGACGGCCTCGGCACGAACCTATCTAATGCAGGCGTCCGGCACGTACGGCGTATTCATCCCCGCGGTAACGGCGGCCGACGCGGTTGGAAGCGCCGATGACGCACTGCAGCTGCTGCAAGTCGAGGAATCGGTCCACTATCGCACGAACCTCGGTCTCTTCGAGGTGAGCGGCAGTCCCGTGCGTGTCGAAATATCGGCGATGGTTCCCGACTCCAAGGTGTCGGGGGTGATCAGGCTCGACCTGGCCGCCAACGAGTTCAGGCAGATCAACTCGATCCTCAAGGAGCTCAAGATGGCCCCCGGGTACAACGGCCGGCTGTCGATCCGCGTGGTCGCGGGGAGCGGACGGGTCGGGGCCTACGCATCGGTGATCGATAACCGGACACAGGACGGGACTTACATTCCGGCGCAGTGAAGCGGCGGTGATCCTCCGCCGCGAAGGGCCAGCGCCCGCGGTCGCTCCGGAGAGAGGAGCGCGATCAGCGCCACTCGCCCTGGAGCACGAACCCGCCCCAGTAGACCGGGGCGCTCCAGCGGGCCTCGGCCCGGAGGGAGAGCTGGGCGGCCCGCAGCGCGGCGGCGGGTCGCAGCCCGTCCTTCAGCAGGCCGGTGTAGAACCGTTTCATCAACTCGGCTGTCCCCGCGTCGCGCACGTCCCACAGCGACGCCACCACCCGCGGCGAGCCCGCGTGCATGAAGCCACGCGCGAGACCCACCAGCCCCTCGCGCCGGAGATCCTTTCCGAGCGCCGTGCGGCAGGCGCTCAGCACGACGAGGTCGGCGTCGAGCCGCAGCTTGTAGATGTCGAGCAGGCGTAGAAAGCCGTCCTGCGACTCTCCGTTCCGGTCCACCAGGGACAGAACCAGTCCCGAGAGCTCCGGGTGACGCTCGTTGATCAGACCGTGAGCGGCGAAGTGGACGATGCGGTAGCCCGACAGGGCCCCACCGGTGGCCATGGCCCGGCTGGCCGCGAAATCGAGAACCTCGAGCCTGCGCTCCGGCGGCAGCAGAGCCGCGATGGCGGCCGCTTCCTTCCGGGTATACCGAAGCCGCTCGAGCGGCGCGTCCGGGAAATCGGCCAGGCTGCGCACCAGATCGTGCGACATCGGCGAGGGCGTTTCGGCCTTCGCGACCCTCGGGTCGTCGGAGCTGAGCACCGGATCGGCGACGACGGCGACGCTCATTGCAGCAGGCGCGCGTTCAAAGCGGCGCAGCGCCGCGATCAGAGACGCCGAGGGGAGAGAGACCACTTCGTGGCGGGCGAGAAGAGGCTCTTCCGGAGCGCGGGGATCGGGGAGCGCGGCGAACGGAATGGTCTGCAGCGCGCCGTCGGCGACGATGACGAGTCGGCGGTTCTTCAGATGGGGCGCGACCGGCCCGAGGACGAGGTCGGAAAGGCGCGTCATCGCGCGCCGAGCCTGAGCCTGAAGCTCCCGCTTCCGCGTGCGGGGGAGCAGGTCGCTCACCCGCGCCGCGGCGTCCTCGATCTCCTTTCGTCCCGGAAGAGCCGCGCTGAACACCGCGTCCGCGGTGACGACCCAGACCCAGCTCCGCTCGTCGCCCAGGCTGTACTCGAGAAGGAGGTCTCCGCGCTCGAGCTGGAGCTGGATCTGTCCGGTCGTCGCCGGCTCGCCGGCGAGGAGATGCGCGAAGCGGGGATCGGCGCGCATGATCTCGGCGTCGAGGCCGCGGTACTCCGCGAGCAGGGTCTCCAGCTCGTCGCGGATGAGGGCCGCCCTGGCGCGATCCTTCCGGAGAGCCGCCTCCTTCGCGCTGATCCGGGACCGCAGCTCGCGCTCGCGCGCGATCAGGTGCGGGTCGATTCCCGTCTCACCGGCAGTCCGGGCCAGCGGCACGATGTCGAGGAGGGCGCGAGCGCGTCCCCGCTCGCTGATCTCCAGCGCCGCGCGGTCGTGGCCGCGGCCGGGGTCGTTCTGGTGCATCCGCATGCGTGTGTCGATGGAGAGGTCCCAGGCTGCCTGGCGCGCGGCCAGGTAGGACGCGCGCTGGTCGGGCGAGACCAGGCGAAACCGCAGCACCTCCAGCGCGCCGGTGGCCCGATCGAGAGATTCCGCAGCGACGGCGAAGTTCTCTCGACGCGCCTCCACCGCTGCGATGCGCACCTCGGTTTCCAGCTGCGAGAGACGATCCTCGCTCTCCATCTGGGCCTTCAGCGCCCGCGCGTACCACGCCAGTGCCTGCTCTTCATCGCCTCGCGCCGCGTGCACGTCGCCGATTCCTCGTGTCGCCTGCGCGTCGTCGTACCCGGTGCCCTCGAGCAGCGCGACGGCAGACTCGTACGCCTCCAGCGCGGCATCGGTGTCACCATCGCCGAGGCGCAGAGCCGCGATCCTCATCAGAGCGCGGGCCTGGCCCACCGGATGCTGCTCCAGCTCGAAGCTCCGCAGCGCGCTCCTGTACGCCTTCAACGCATTCGCCCGCTGTCCCAGCGCTTCCTGATCTACGCCCACGTTGAGCTGCGACTCGGCGATGCCGCCGTGCCAGCCGATCTCGGTCCAGCGCGCCAGCGCGTCCTGGTGAAGACGGAGCGCCTCGGCGGGCTCCCCGAGATGGAGGTGAATCTTTCCGAGCACGACCAGCGCGTAGCCCATCCCCACCGCGTCGCCGTTGCGGGTGAAGCCTGCCAGGCTGAGGCGCTGCATGTCCAGCGCCCTCTGCAGCTCGCCCAGTTGCAGGTAGACCGGCGCCATGTTGTTGTAGTGGATCGG
>CALMZP010000060.1 GCA_937870635.1 uncultured Acidobacteriota bacterium
GGCGATGGCCCGCGAGGCTCGCCAGAGCATCGGCCGCCGCCAGCCGCTTCAAGTCGCCCACCGTGAGCGCGGCACGGCGCGCCAGATCCTGGGCGATGGCGAGATCGCTCTCGTCGTAGAAACGGCCCGACTCGGCATCGACGAAGGTCATGGCCCCCACCACGTGATGGTGCGCTACGAGGGGGACGGAGATCAGCGAACGCGCGCCCGTGGCCTTCATCACTTCAAAGTGCTCGTGACTGTGGGCGATCGCTCGCATCTTCGATTCGTCGAGATTCGGCAACAGCACCGGCGACAACTGCAGCACGGCGCGTGTCGCAGGATGATCGAGGTTCCCTTCGGTCGATGCCGTGAAACGGCGCGCGGCTTCGGCCACATCGGACTTCGCGGGATCAGCATGCACGACTTCGACGCGCCGAAGCGATCCATCGTCTTCGACAAGATCGAGAAAGCACCAATCGGCGAGCGTCGGCACGGCGAGCCTCGCCACCCTGGCGACGGTCTTGTGATAGTCGAGCGACTCCGAGAGCACGGTTGTAGCATCGGCCAGGAACTTCTGGATTCGCTCATTGGCAGTGAGCTGTCCCATCGCCTGCTGTAGTTTGCGGCGGTGTTGGACGGCCTCTTGCGAGAGCGTCTCGAGGTCGGTTGTCTGCGTGCGCAATTCGACCTGGAGCACTTCGCGCGCGCGTTTCATCGCCACGAGATTGCGCACCCGCGCCCTCAGTTCCTCGGCGGAGAACGGCTTCATCAGATAGTCCTGCACGCCGGTTCGCAATAGATCCACTCGCAGGTGCTCGTCGGCCTTAGCAGTGAGAAGGATGACCGGCGTAGCGTCGAACTCCGCTTTCTGACGCAGCGTGCGAACCAGTTCCTCACCGCTCATCTGCGGCATCATCACATCGCTGAGGATGAGATCGGGCCTCGCCTCGATCGCCCTGACCAGACCTTCGCTCCCGTCGAACGCACCGATCGTGCGGAACTCGGGCGCGAGTGTTTCACGGATGAATGCATTCATCTCCCGATTGTCTTCCACCACCAGAATCACCGCCGCCTGGTCGTCCGCGCAGGCCAGCTGGCGAACGGAACCACGCTCCAGCTGCTGCCGGCCATCGACCAACGCTCGCGCGAGCGCTGCCACTTCGTCCTCGTGCGATGTGCTTTCCCGAATGAACGCTCCCGGAGGTGCTTCGAGCGGAATCCCGACGACAAACTGCGCACCGCCTTCGGGTGCGTCCGTGACATCAATCGTGCCGCGATGCAGCTCGACGAAGTCCCGAGCGATCGCGAGGCCGAGACCTGTTCCGCCGAATCGCGGATTCGCGCCCGTCTCGGCCTGATGAAAGCGCTGGAATATCAGGTCCCGCTCGCCGAGAGGCACGCCCGGGCCGCTGTCAGCGACCTCGATGATGGCACGTTCGCCCTGCTCGTCACGACGCAGCGAGCAGCGCACTCGTCCGCCAGAGGGCGTGAATTTGAGGGCGTTCGACAGGAGGTTCAGGAGGATTCGCTCGAACTTCGGCTCGTCGACTGCAGCGGTGATTCGTTCCGGCGTGTCAACCTGCCAATCGATCTGATTGTCCGCGGCAACGGTTTCGAAATGGCTGGCGACGAGCCTCACGAGGTGTGACAGGTCGACCCGTGCATAATCGACGTTCATCTTTCCCGCTTCGAGTTTCGCCACGTCGAGAAGATCATTGACATGCCGCAGGAGCGTTCTGGCGTTGCGGGCAATCACTTCGATGTCGTGTCGAGGCACAGCTGGAACGTCGGGCGAAGCGAGGAGCCGATCGGCCGGACCGAGAATGAGGGTCAGGGGCGTGCGGAGCTCATGGCTGACGTTGGAGAAGAACCGAGTTTTGATGTCATCGAGCCTGCCCAGCCGCTCGTTCGCCACGTGCAACTGCCGGTTCGCCTCCTGAATCTCCTGTGCGCGCCGGTAGATCTCCATCTCCATCTCGCCGGCTCGGGAGCGGAGCGCTCTGGCTAAGGGGGATTGCTCGGCGTCGCGCTGCTTGAGCCGTATGAAGTCGGTGACGTCCTCGACGCGGTGGATGATCCAAGCCACTTCGCCTGCCTCGCCGAATACCGGCGTGTTGCGCGGACTCCAGTACCGTTCCTCGAAACCACCGCCTTCGCCCTCGGGCCGGAGAATGTCGTACTTCTGAACGCCCATCGTGTCGGCGGTCTTCGTCGCAAGGACGCGCTCCAGTGAGGCACGCAGATTCCTCGTTCCGGTTGCGTGCGGATCTTCAGGATTGTCGGGAAATGCCTCGAAAAGTGGCCGGCCGACGATCTCTTCGCGACGCGTCATCGTGGCTCGGAGATACGCCTCACTGACCGAAACGATCGTGAAGCGCGGCGCGTCGGGCGCGAGAACGAGCAGCGGAGCGGGACCTTGCTCGAATATGGATCGAAAGTCGGGCGAAGCGAACGAGTCCGTCACGGCGTGTACCGAGCTGATGTAATGCGAACCGCTTGCCGAAATGCAGGTATTTCAGAGCCAGCGTCCGCGAGGGGTGCTTTGATCCCATCTCCGCTGATTGGAGTCGCATTCATGGGGACTCAGGCTTCAAGGCACGCGCCACCAAGGTCGGGGGAAGACGTCGGTGACCTGTCCAATAGACAAACTGTGCCTTCAAGGGACACATTGACGGGACATCGAGCTCACTTTCAAGGAGTTACGATGGTATCCGGGTTGCTCCGTCGTCGGCACCGGAGGCCCGCATGAGAACGCAAAAGAATCCTGATCATCGACGATGACCGTGCCATCCGCTCCCTTGTCACAGCGATCCTCAGGCGAGCGGGATACGAGGTCGCCACCGCGTGCGACGGATACGAGGGGCTGGAGAAAATGAGTGGGACCGACTTCGACGTGGTCATCCTCGATGTGATGATGCCTCGGCTCGACGGTCTCGGCGTGATCGATCGCCTGCAGAAATCCGCGGCCGCGGCGGTCCTCTCGCGCACTCTCGTACTGACAGCGTCGAATCTCGCCCGTCTGCCGGAGCTGCCGGTGTTTGGTGTTCTGCACAAGCCCTTCAATATCGGACAGCTGTTGCGTGAGACCGAATCATGCCTGCGTGCGGACCGTGCGTACGGCCTCATGTCCCCCGGCGGTGGCGCCGGCGCAGCACTGGAACGCGGCACGGAGATCGGCGCATGACGAAAATACCTTCATTTTGCCCAGCTGATCCGGCTCACGGCGCCATGAAGCGTGTCCTCGTCTGCGAAGACGATCGGGGCATCCGGGCATTCCTCGATCGTTTCATGAGCCGGGCCGGCTACACGGTCGATGTCGCCGCTGACGGCCGCGACTGCATGGAGAAGATGGAGCAGAACGAATACGACGCGGTGCTTCTCGACTTGATGATGCCAAACATCGATGGCTATGAAGTGCTTGACTTCCTGCGTCAGACAAGGCCCGACACGCTAGGCCGAACACTCATCATCAGCGCGTCATCGAGGGCGTTCAAGGACCCGCCCGATGGCGTCGCCGGCTTCTTCTCGAAGCCTTTCGATCTGGGCGCACTGCAGGATCGCCTGGCTGCCGTTCTGCAACGGCCGACCGCCGAATCGTGACGAGCCCCGCCCCGCGGGGGGGTTGGACGGGCATGCTTTTGGCGTTGTA
>CALMZP010000061.1 GCA_937870635.1 uncultured Acidobacteriota bacterium
GGAATTGGAAGGCCGTCTTCGCGAAGACCTTCCAGATGCATCTGAATGGCCTCGTACATATTCTTCTCGGTTTCCTCACGCGTCTTGCCCGTGGCCACGCATCCGGGCAGATCCGGCGAATACGCTGATAAGTTCTTGCCGGCGTCTTCAATCACAACCAAAAAGCGATGCGTATTCATGGTTTGAGTCCCGCTTGTTTGAGGATGCTGTTCAAGGTCCCAGGAGCCAGATCATCGCTCATGCTGCCCGAGATGGTCACTCGTCCAGGTTTCGTCGGATGTTTGAACTGGCGGTGCCCGCCCTTAGATTTCACTTGGTGCCAACCGTCGCTTTCGACGAGCCGAATCGCCTCTCGAACCTTGGTCGGCACCGTTCAAGTTTACCTCGGTGCCCCGGCGCCCAGATCCCGGCGCATAACGGACCAGGGTTCAGCCGCGTGGCCCGCGACGCCATGATGGCACAAGTTGGAAGGCAGAAACGCAGCGGGCCACGTCGGCTGCAACCCCAGAGTTAGGCGCGATTCAGGGCACTTTTTGAAGCTGCGCGACGACACGCGAGGTTGCGTTTGCGGCAACCGAAAGTTGGCGGCTCCAAGTTTCATACCCTTTCGCCCGAACCTCGATCGTGTGAGTACCGGCCGGCAGCCGGTAGTTCGGAAGCGGCGCATTTCCCACGAAGTTTCCATCGACATACACATCGGCATTCTCGACGGAGCTTGTGATACTTACCTCCGCCGTCTGTTCAGGGGCACCCCATGGAGGCGGAGCGGGCACGGTTTCGACCAATCGTCTTTCGTTTTTCTCGATCACCACGTCGGCGCGCGGAAGAAGAGCCGTTCGTTGCACCTCTGGGTCGTCTTTGTCCACGACCCGGAATTGGTACTCGAAGCTTGCCCATTGAGCTGGTCCGCGGCCAAGCGGCTTCTCCTGCGACGAGATTGGGATTGCCACTTTGCCTTGTCGCGCGGCGAACTGATTCGCTTCGTTGATCACCTCAGCCTTTAGGCTGGCAAGACTGCCGAAAATGCCGCGGTGATCCTCGCGCGTGATCATGTACGTATCGGGCGAGATCTGGATGGGTCCGGGGACGGACGCGCATCCCTGCGCAAACAGGACGGCCACCAACGCAACGGGAAGGATCGGATGGTTTCTCACGGGTACCTCCAATTCAGCGCCTAACTCTTCACTACGTCTCTTTTAGACGTAGTGACTTCAGGCTCCTATTCTACCCTTCGGGCGCATAACGTCCTAAAGGCTCGTCCGTCTCCGTCGCCGAAGCCTCTGGAGCGGCTGCACCTGCGGGCGGCGGCGACTCGAGCACAGACGTTAGGCGCGCGGGAGCGGCTGGTATCGGGATCGCGTCCAGCGGACTCCGCACTCCCCTCCCTCCCGACCGGTTCAACACGTGCGTGTAGATCATCGTCGTCTTTACATCCGCGTGCCCCAGCAGCTCCTGAATCGTCCGGATGTCGTAACCATCCTCCAGCAGGTGCGTCGCGAAACTATGCCGCAGGACATGCACGCCCGCCGCCTTCCCGATCCCCGACTCCCGAAGCGCCGCCGCGAACGACCTCTGCACCAGGCGCTCGTCGAGATGATGCCGGCGGTACGCTCCACCCCGCGGATCCACGCTGATCCGCCGCGCCGGAAACGCGTACTGCCACGACCACGATCGCACCGCGCCGGGATACTTCCGCGACAACGCATCCGGCATGTACACCTCCCCCATCCCCGCCCCCAGATCGCGATCGTGTGCCTCCCGCACCCGGACAAGGTGCTCGGCCAGACGGGCGGCGAGAGACCGTGGCAACATCGTGATGCGATCCTTCTGCCCCTTCCCGTCCCGCACCATGATCTCCCCCCTCGCGAAATCGAGATCCTTCACCCGCAGCCTCATTCCTTCGATCACCCGCAGCCCCGTGCCATAGAGCAATTCGGCAACGAGCCGCTCCGTCCCCGCCATCGCCCCCAGCACCCGGATCACCTCATCCCTCGTGAACACCACCGGCAGACGCTTCGGCCTCGTCGATCGCACCACGTCGCCGATCCAGCCGACGTCCTCCTGCAGCACCTGCTCATAAAGGAACAGAATCGCGCTCAACGCCTGGCTTTGCGTCGACGCGGACACGCTCTTCTCCACCGCCAGATGCGTCAGGAACGCGTTGACCTCCGGAGCACCCATGGCACTCGGATGTTTCTTGCCATGGAAGAGAATGTACCGTCGCGCCCACGCGACATATGCCTCCTCGGTGCGGATCGAGTAGTGCCGCGTGCGCACGGCCATCCGGATGCGATCCAGCAGCCTCGGAGCTTCGACCATCACCCCGAGGCTCCCTCGGGCGTGGCGGGAAGTCAATGGTGTCTACCGCGGGTGGAGAGCGCCTGTCACATCACCCATCCGCGGGTCAGCAGTCGGAGAAAGGTCGAAGGTCGAAGGTCGAAGGTCGAAGGTCGAAGGTCGAAGGTCGGCTAGAGTCTAAGCCTTAAGGTCCAAGGTCCAACGTCCAAGGTCCAACGTCCAAGGTCCAAGGTCCAGGGTCCGGTTCAGATCGCCCAGCCGCGGGTCAGGTAATCGGCGAACAGAAGGACGAAGAGCACGGCCAGCCAGAGTACGGCGCTCACGATCACGACCCACGTCAGGCGCGTCGACTGGATGACGTGCATGAAGAAGAGGATGACGAGCGCTGCCTTCACGACGGCAACCGCCATCGCCACGAGCGTGTTCATCGCTCCGAGATCCACTCGGGAGACGGCGACCGTGACGACGGTCAGGATCAGCAGCGCGAAGAAAACGCCGAAGTACATCCCCAGCGACGCGATGTGATGCTCGGGCGCGTGCCGCTGGTGATCCATGTGCGAGTGCTTGTCCATAGGGTCCTCAGTGGCTCAGGTACAAGAGCGGGAACAGGAAGATCCACACGATGTCGACGAAGTGCCAATACAGGCCCATGATCTCCACCGGCGCGTAATACTCCGGACCGAAGTCGCCTCGCCACGCGCGATACATGAACCACAGCAGCAGTCCCGCGCCGACGATCATGTGCAGCGCGTGCAGCCCGGTCATGGAGAAGTAGAAAACCATGAACAGCTGGATGCCCGGCGTCAGCGCCGGATTCTCGGCGTGCACGTACGTGAAGCTCTGTCCCGGCAGCAGGCCGTGATGAATGTGGTCGTAGTACTCGTAGCCCTTCACTCCGACGAAGATGGAGCCGAGGATGAGCGTCGCCAGCAGCATCCACACGGTGAGCATGCGGCGGCTGGTCTGCGCGGCCCACACGGCCAGAGCCATCGTGAGCGACGATCCGATCAGCACCGCGGTGTTGACCGCGCCGATGAACCAGTTCTGATGATGCGCACCGGCGCTCCACGCCTCGGGGTACATCGTGCGGTAGATGGCGTACGCGGCGAAGATGCCGCCGAAGAACAGAATTTCCTGCGCGACGAACACCCACATGCCGAGCGTCGACGCCTCGTGCTGCTGCCCGAGGTCCTCGAAGTGGTGCTGGAGGAACGGGTGGTGGTGATGGGCGTGCGGAGTCTCCTCGCGCGAGTCGACGGTGATGTCAGACATGCTGCGTCTCCCGCATCGCCTTGAGGAAGGCCGGGTAGTCGTACGCTTCCCACGTCACGACCGGAGTCTCGTGGAAGTTCTCGAGCGGCGGAGGGGAAGTGGTCGCCCATTCCAGGCCGACGGCGCCCCACGGGTTGCTGCCCGCCTTGCGTCCGTAGAAGAGAGACCAGATCAGGTAGATCATCGGAAGCAGGTAGCCGACGGCCAGCACCGTCGCGCCGGCGGTCGACAGGACGTTCAGCACCTGGAACTCCGGCGCGTACGCATGGTAGCGGCGCGGCATTCCGACGTAACCGACGATGAACTGCGGGAAAAATGTCAGGTTGAATCCGACGAACACCAGCAGCGCCGAGAGCCTGGCCCACCATTCCGGATACATGCGTCCGGTGATCTTCGGCCACCAGTAGTGAATGCCGGCGAGATACGCCATCACCGTCCCGCCGACCATGATGTAGTGGAAGTGCGACACGACGAAGTACGTGTCATGCACATGCACGTCGATGCCGAGGGCGCCGAGGAAGAGGCCGGTGACGCCGCCGATGGTGAAGAGGCCGATGAATCCCATCACGTACAGCATCGGCGTCTGCCATGAAACCGATGCGTGGTACATCGTGGCCGTCCAGTTGAAGATCTTGATCGCCGACGGCACCGCCACGAGCATGCTGGCGAACGAGAAGATCATCGCCGAGTAGAGCGAGATGCCGGCCACGAAAAGATGGTGCGCCCACACGAGGAAGCTGAGGAACGCGATGGCCAGCGACGAGTAGGCGACGAACGTGTAGCCGAACACGCGCTTGCGCGTGAAGGCGGCGACACATTCGCTGATGACCGCCATCGCCGGCAGAATCATGATGTAGACGGCCGGGTGCGAGTAGAACCAGAAGAGGTGCTGATACAGCACCGGGTCGCCGCCGATGGTGGGATCGAAGATGCCCACCCCCAGCGTTCTCTCGACCATCAGCAGCACGAGCGTGATGGCCAGGACCGGCGTGGCGAGCATGATGATGACGCTCGTCGCGTACATCGACCAGACGAAGAGCGGCAGCCGGAACCACGTCAGGCCGGGCGCGCGCATCCTGTGTGTCGTGACGATGAAGTTCAGCCCCGTCAGGATCGACGAGAATCCGGTGATGAACGCGCCCAGCGTCGTGGCGAAAACCTTGGTGTTCGAATACTGCGTCGAGAACGGCGTGTAGAACGTCCAGCCGGTGTCGACGCCACCCGTCACGATGACATACACCCCGAAAATCGCTCCGATCGTGTACAGGTACCAGCTGAGCAGGTTGATCCTCGGAAACGCCAGATCCTTGGCCCCGAGCATGATCGGGAGGATGAAGTTTCCCAGCGCTCCGGGAATCGCCGGAATGAGGAAGAAGAAGATCATCACGATGCCGTGCAGCGTGAAGAACTTGTTGTAGGTGTCCGAGGTGAGGAGATCGCCTTCGGGCGTGAGCAGCTCGAGGCGCATCATGAACGCGAAGAAGCCGCCGACGAAGAACATCGTCGTCACCGAGATCAGGTAAAGGATACCGATCCGCTTGTGGTCGCGCGTGAGGAGCCACGAGAAGACGCCGTAATCGACGTTCAGGTAGTTCCTGGTGCGCGGGGGTTCGCTGAAGCGGACGTCGTGCAGAGTCTGGCTTGTCATGGTTGATTACCTTGATTGACGGGCGAGGCGGTCGCGGGCGAGGTCGCCCGCGCTCCACGAGACTGGATGAGCGAGGCCGGCGATTCCGGCGCGAGCGGGCGGCTCTGCGGCTGCGGTGGGGTGAGCGACTTGAGATAGGCGAGCAGCTTCAGAAGATCCTCTTCCGAAACCTGGCCCTGGAACGTCGGCATGATCGCCTGGAAGCCGCTGGCGATCTTGGCCTGCGGGTTCAGGATCGACTCGCGGATGTAGTTTTCATCGGCGACGACGACGTTGCCGCTCGTGAGCATGACCTGCTTCCCGTACAGCCCGGCGAGCACCGGCCCGCGGGCGGTGGCGTCACCGGTATGACAGGTGTTGCAGGCGAATTTCTGGAAGACGCGCTCGCCCTGCGACGCCAGCGATCCTTCCGGTCCGCCGGCGAGCCACTGCTGGTACTCGCGCGGATCCATCACGATCACCGAGCCGATCATCTTCGAATGCTCGGTGCCGCAGTACTCGGCACAGAAGATGTGGAACTGCCCGGTCTTCGTGGCCTGGAACCACATCGTCGCGTAGCGGCTGGGGAGAACGTCGCGCTTCACGCGGAATGACGGGAACCAGAGGCTGTGCACGACGTCTTCCGAAGCCATCGTGATCTTCACCGGCCGGTTGACCGGCACGTGGAGCGTATTGATCTCCCGCTGTCCGGTGGCGTGCTGGAACTTCCACATCCACTGGCGCCCGGTGGCGTAGACCTCGAGGGCGTTGTCGGGCGGCCGCTGGATCCGGAAGAACACCCACGCACCCCAGACGAAGATGCCGATGAAGATGATGCCGGGGATGATCGTCCACGCCAGCTCGAGCGCCATCGGCGGCTCGATCTCCTGAGCGAGCTCGTTGTCGGGGCGGCGCCGGTACTTGATCGCGAAGTAGAAGACGGCGATCCAGATCAAGAGCGACACGGCGCCCGTCACGACGACGAGCGTGATGTAGAGGGTATCGACCGATCCGGCGACCGTCGAAGCCTGTTCGGGAAAGAGTGGGAAATCGGATTTCATTTGACTGGTACGTCCCTGACCTTTTCACGCCGCACCATGACCACGATGAATCCCGTCAGAAAGGCGAGCGTGGTGATTCCTCCGGCGCGGACGAGGGTCATCGCATTCCTGCTGTATTTCCCGACGGCGGGGTCGTAGTGAAAGCAGAGGAGTAGAAACTGATCGGTGGCCGTCCCGATCTTTCCGCCGGACGCTTCGACGATCCCGAGCCGCAGATCGCGCGGCTTGTGCTCGAAGCCGTAGAAGTAACGCGAGGTGCGTCCCTCCGGCGTCAGGACGAGAAGGACGGACGGGTGCGCGAACTGGTCCGTTGTTTTGTCGTAGGCGTACTGAAAGCCGACGCTGTCCGCGAGCGCCAGGATCGCGCCCTCGTGGGCGGTGAGGAAGTGCCACCCGTTCGCCGCATTGAGGCGGCCGTAGCGGCGAACGTACTTGTCCTTCAATTCCGCCGCGGTCGAGGGCTTGTCGCGAGGGTCGATGCTGACCGTGATGACGTCGAAGTCGCGGCCGATGTCGAATTTGAGCTGCGTCAGCGAATTGACCGTGCCCTCCATCGTCATCGGGCAGAGCATCGGGCACTGGAAGTAGACGAAGTTGAGAAGGACCGGGCGCTTCTTCCCGAAGAACTCGCGCAGCCGGACGACCTTCCCCTGCTCGTCCCGGAACATGAGATCGAGAGGGACCTGCGCGCCGAGCTTCTGGGCGATGGCGACCTTGCCGGGAAGTCTGGGTTCCTCGCCGGAGGTCTGGGCGAAAACGGAGGATGCGATCAGGAGCAGAGCGGATGCGGCGGCGGTGCGGAGGGCACGCGTCATCGGTGGCCTCCGGCGGTCGCGGGCGGGATCGCCCGCGCTCCACTCGGCTGCGTGGATGGGACGGACGCGGGCGAGGTCGCCCGCGCTCCACCTGGCTGCGCCTGTAACGGCAGGCCGCGCTGGACCAGAACCTTCTTTGCCTCGGCGATCGGCATCCGGACGACGCCCTTCTGCTGGTCGACCCAACCGTACGTGGTCAGGCCTTCCTGCTCGGCCTTGCGCATGTCGTGAAGATCGGTCACCGGAGTATTGCGATAGGGCGCGATGACGCCCTCGCCTTTTTCGGCGCGGCGCGGGAACGGCTGCAGTAGCGGCTGGTCCTTCGGAACGGCGGCGTCGGCGGCGCGCGGCATCTGCGTCAGCGTCTCGCCGGCGCGCGCCTTCTCCATGCGCGACAGCACGCCGTACATCGCCGTCAACGCGAAGTGCGCGACGACGCTGACCACGACGAAGATGACGAAGAACCAGAGGAGCGCCCGCACGTTGACGTCGGACTCCTCGTGATGCGTTTCGGGGTTGACGAGGTCGTCATCCGAGTAATGGATGTGCTTCGTGTCTTCAGCCATTGACCTTCAACCTCCCCTCACGGATCGCTTCGTCGACCCAGGTTTCGTGAATCGGGATGATGGTCTGGCCCTTCAGCTGCTGCACGAGGAACCAGAACCAGATGCCTCCCATGCCGACCAGCGCGGCGAGACTCATCCACGAGAAGCGGAAGTGAATGCCCTGATGGGCTGGAGCGATCAGCCAGTAGATCTCGATGTAACGCATGGCGATGAGGAGCGCCGTGACGATTGCAATCGTCTTCGGACGGTCCTTGATGTGCCGCATGAGCAGCATGAAGAACGGCAGGAAGAAGTGGAACACGATGAGGACGATGGCGATGAATCCCCACGTTCCGTACTGCCGCTTCAGGTAGTAGGGCGTC
Organism: uncultured Acidobacteriota bacterium; assembly: GCA_937870635.1. Classification (GTDB taxonomy): domain Bacteria; phylum Acidobacteriota; class Thermoanaerobaculia; order Gp7-AA8; family Gp7-AA8; genus DATLEX01. The sequence continues at coordinate 8,002 of CALMZP010000061.1, forward strand.
TCTTCCTTGATGTTCGCGTACCAGATGAGCAGGAACTGTGAGAACGCCGTGTAGGCCCACAGCATCACGAACGCCAGCATCAGGTTGCCGAGGTCGCGGAGATGCGACGGCTTGAGGATCTCCGCCATCGCCTTTGTGCGGACGAGCTGCGTCAGCAGGAACGTCACGTACGCGAACGCGGCCAGGCCGCAACCGATCGTGAAGCTGATCCCGAACATGCTCGAGTACCACTTCGGCTCGAGCGACATCACCCAGTCGATCGACGCGAACGTGAGCGTCAGGACGATCATCACCAGGCCGGCAGCGGACCACTTGCGGCGCTTGAGCTCCGTCTCCGGCGCGCGGTCTTCATAGAACTTGAGCGACAACGCGCGAAGGCGCCACGCCCAGAGAATCCACAGAGCGAAGTACATCGCAGCGCGGATCGTGAAACCGGGCGCGTTGAGCCACTGGGATTTCATCTGCAGCAGGTGGTCGCGTTCGACCACCGCCTTGTCAGCCCACACATAGATCTTCGGCAGGCCGATGACGACCGGGACGAAGAACACCGCCAGCAGGGGCATCGTCCTCGCCGCGGCACCGAGAGGGCGGCGGATCATCAGCCCCCACTCGCCTCCGGTCACGTACTGCAGCATGAGAATCGCCAGCGCGCCGGCGCCGATCTCGAACCAGAAGATGAAGCTGGGCAGCCACGCGCGATAGAACTCCTGCGCGTTCATCAGCCAGCCGATCGCGCAGGCGACGAGGCCGATGATGCCGAGGATCAGCGAAGGGAACTGCGCGCGGGAGATTCCGGTCGATTCCGGCGGCGTCGCGCGGACGTCGGCGGTCAATGGGCACCTCCGGTGGTGGACGACGCGGGCGGGGTCTGCGTGGAAGAGGACGGCGCGGGCGAGGTCGCCCGCGCTCCACCTAGCTGCGCCTGGGCATCCGGTGGGACGTCGCTGATCGTCGCGCCCTGGCTGAGTTGCAGCGCGCGGATGTAGGCCGCGATCGCCCAGCGATCAGAGGGCGGAATCATCGATTTGTACGGCGGCATCGAGCCGAATCCATTGGTCATGACGTCGAAGAAGTGTCCGGCCTTCGCTGCGCGCAGGGTCTCGGTGTGGAACGAAGGCGGACGGCGGAAGCCGCGCGACGGAATCATTCCGTTGCCGTCGCCGAGGCGGCCGTGGCACTGGGAGCAGTAGATGTTGAAGCGGCTCTCTCCCCGATCCATCACCGCGGCGGTGACCGGCATCGGGAATCCATCGCCCGGCTGACCGCCGATCATCCCTGTCTCGAAGTACGGGTCGGTCGAAAGCTCTCCGCGCGCGACGGTGCCGGGGATGCGCGGACGCGCGGACATGCCGTCGGTGAAGAACCCGCTCGGCTCGAGAGGGTCGTATCGAGGCTGCTGCCCCATTTTCTGGTAACAGCCAGTGGACAGAGTCAGCACGACGAGTGCGATCGCGCGGCTACCACGGAACATCGACGATCTCCCGTGGATGAAGTGTGTCGAGGAAATTGCGGACCTCATCGAGCTTGAATTTGGGATCTCTCGCCTGGATGACGAGGAAGAACTTGTCGCGCGACGCCTGGTCGAAGCGGCGCACATTGAACACGGGGTGATAGGGCATGGGCAGCCCGTTGAGGGCGAGCATGCCGAAGACGGCGCCGAACGCGGCGAGAAGAATGGCGCATTCGAACGCGATGGGAATCCAGGCCGGCCACGAGTTGAAAGGCTTCCCGCCGATGTTGAGCGGATAGGCGATCACGTTGGCGTACCAGCACATGAAGAAGCCGCCGAGGCCTCCGAGGATCCCCATGACCAGAACGATCGTCGACAGCCGCGTCTTGTTGAACCCCACCGCCTCGGACATCCCGTGAATCGGGAACGGCGAGAACGCGTCCATCTCCGTGAAGCCTTCGTCGCGGGCCTTGTTGGCCGCTTCGAGCAGGTCCTGCGGATTGGTGAACTCGGCGATGACGCCGTAGAGACCGCTGATCGGTTTGCCGATGCCGCCCATCACTGCGCCTCCGTCCCTTCGGTGTGGTGCGCCTGCGCCTCAGGCAGAAGCGTGCGCATCTCGAAAATCGAGATCATCGGGAGCAGCCTCACGAAGAGGAACAGCAGCGCGAAGAACAGCCCGATCGACCCGACGTAAACGCCCCAGTCCCACACCGTGCCGTGGTACATGCCCCACGACGACGGCAGGAAGTCGCGGTGGAGCGACGCCGGGATGATGACGAAGCGCTCGAGCCACATGCCGACGTTGACGAACATCGCCACGACGAAGAGCCAGAAGGTGCTGGTGCGGAACCTTTTGAACCACATCAGCTGCGGGGCCAGGCCGTTGCAGATCCACAGCGCGATGTACATCGATCCGTACGGACCGGTCGCGCGGTTCTTGAGCATGAAGATCTCGAACGGGTTGCCGCTGTAGATCCCGTAGAACCACTCCATCGCGTACGCGTACACGACGATCATTCCGGTCGCCAGCAGCACCTTCCCCATGTTCTCGAGGTGCTTCATGGTGATGAAGTCCTCGAGGCGGAAGAACTTGCGCGCCGGAATGGCCAGAGTGAGGACCATGGCGAAACCGGCGAAGACTGCGCCGGCGACGAAGTACGGCGGGAAGAACGTGGCGTGCCATCCCGGCAGCTGCGCCACGGCGAAGTCGAAGCTGACGATCGTGTGGACCGAGAGCACGAGCGGCGTGGACAGTCCGGCGAGCAGCAGGTAGGCGTGCTCGTAGCGGTACCAGTGCTTCGCCGACCCGCGCCAGCCGAGCGCGAACATGCCGTAGATGCGCTTGACCCAGAGGTTGGTTGCGCGGTCGCGCAGCGTCGCCAGATCGGGAACGAGGCCGACGTACCAGAACAGCGCGGACACCGTTGCGTACGTCGAGACCGCAAACACGTCCCACATCAGCGGGCTTCTGAACTGCGGCCAGAGGCCCATCGTGTTCGGATACGGGAAGAGCCAGTAGTCGAACCAGGGGCGTCCGGTGTGCAGCGCCGGATAGATGCCGGCCGAGGCGACGGCGAAGAGCGTCATCGCTTCGGCGAAGCGGTTGATGGAGGTGCGCCACTCCTGACGGAGCAGAAGGAGAATCGCGGAGATGAGCGTTCCGGCGTGACCGATGCCGATCCACCACACAAAGTTGATGATGTCGAAGCCCCAGCCCACGGGGTGGTTGATGCCCCAGATGCCGACGCCCTTGCCGACGAGAACCGTGAGCGAAAGGGTCAGAATGCCGACGCCCATCAGCGAGATCAGGAATCCGATGAGCCAGCCGATGGGGGTCTTCCTGCGGAGGACGATCGTGCTGATGTGATCGGTGATCGTGGCGAAGGAGTGTCCCGGCTCGATCGTCGGTGACGGGATGAAGCGCGCCGGTACGCGCAGCTCCTGCGTCGTCGGCCGTACTTCGTGGACTGGAGTGGTTTCTTTTTCGGCCATGGGTCTAGTGGTGCGCCTCTTCCGCGGCCTGGGGTTTGACCAGTTCGGGATTCGGGTTGCGGATCGTCGCCAGATAGGTGGTGCGGGGACGGGTGTTGAGCTCTTCGAGGAGCGCGTAATTGGCCGGCTCCTGCTTGAGCTTCGCGACCACCGACGCCGGGTCGTTCATGTCACCGAACACGATCGCGTTGGTCGGGCAGGCCTGCTGGCAGGCGGTCACCACCTCGCCGTCGCGAACGCGGCGGTCTTCCTTCTTCGCTTCGATCTTCCCGTGGTTGATGCGCTGTACGCAGTATGTGCACTTCTCCATGACGCCGCGCGTGCGCACGGTGACGTCGGGGTTGCGCATCGCCTTCAGTGCCGGGGTGTCGTAATCGGAGTAGTGGAAGAAGTTGAAACGACGAACCTTGTACGGGCAGTTGTTCGAGCAGTACCGCGTGCCGACACAACGGTTGTACGTCATGTCGTTGAGGCCCTCTTCGCTGTGGGAGGTGGCCGCGACCGGGCAGACCGGCTCGCAGGGCGCGTTCTCGCACTGCATGCACGGAACCGGCTGATGGAAGACCTCCGGATTCTCCGGATCGCCCTTGTAATAGCGGTCGATGCGGAGCCAGTGCAGCTCGCGCTCCTTCACGACCTCTTCCTTGCCGACGACGGCGATGTTGTTCTCGGACTGACAGGCGATCACGCAGCCGTTGCATCCGGTGCAGACCGTCGTATCGATGACCATCGCCCAGGCGTGCCCCTTGTACTCGTACGGCGAGTACATCGACTCGTGCATGTGCTCGAGGCCCGGCTCCGGCGCCGCGTGAACGATCTGCGCGAACTTCGGGTTCTTCTGATACTCCTCGAACGACGCCTCGCGGATGATCCCGCGCTCGCCGACGACTTTGGGGTCGATGGACTGATGTTCCTGCGTGCAGGCGATCGGATACGCCCCGCGCGAGGTCATGGTGATGCGCGCGCCGGGGCCGCCGTGCATCGCCGTCGACGGCCGCAGAGGATACGTGTTCGTGCCGGCACCCGTGGCGACCTTGCCGCCATTCACCCGGCCGGAACCTAGGTAGACCGTGGCCGCGCCATCGGGATATCCGGGCACGACCCACACCGGCAGTTCCACCTTCGCGCCGCGATATTCGACTTCGGCGATGCGCGTCTGCAGCTCGTTGAACATCCTGTCGCGCTCTTCTTTGCCGAAGCCGAGCGCGTCCGCGGTGCGCGGGCCCATGAGCAGGACGTTGTCCCATGTGATCTTCGTCTGCGGCTTCGGCAGTTCCTGCAGCCAGGAGTTGTTCGCGAAGCGTCCGTCGTAAAGCGTCGGGTCGAGCTTGATCTCCAGCTCGATCCCCCCGGCTTGTGCCGGCGCCGCCGCCGGAATCGACCCGGCGACACTCCCCCCTCGGGCCGGCAGCGCGGAATTCTCGACGAGACCGTCGTGGAGCCACTTGCGCCACGCCGCTTCCGTCGCGCCGCGTCCGAACCAGTAGTTGCGGACCGCTGCGTGAGAGGAGGTGTCGAGTCCGCCGAGGATCGATCCGAGGACTTCGTGCGCGGAGCGGCCGTTGTAGAGCGGCGCGATGAGCGGCTGCATGATGCTCACCGTTCCGTCGTACGCGCGGGCGTCGCCCCACGTCTCGAGGTAGTGCGTCTCGGGCACGTGCCAGTGGCACTGCAGGGACGTTTCGTCGTTGTACAGGCTGAGGTGCGCGCGGAAAGGCACCTTCTGAAGCGCGTCTTTGAATCGGAAATCGACCGGCGCATCGAATACCGGATTGCCGCCCAGGATGAGGAGCGAGCGGACGGCGCCGGCGTGCATGTCGGTGACGAGCTCGCGCAGCGACTCGAGCTGGTTGACCGGCGCGACTTCCGGCGAGTCGATCACCGTCACGGTCGATCCGATGTTGCCGAGAGCGGAATTGATGGCGTGCGCGATTGCGTGCACGGCGGGCGGCTGATCGTCACCAGGCACGACGACGCTCGCGCCACGGTTCGCCAGCAGGTCTTTGACCAGCGCAGCGACGAACGGAGCGCGGGGGACCCCGCCCGCGTGGGCTGTCTGCGCGGGTGCGGTCCACGCTCCACTGAGTGCAGCCAGAATCTCGCGGCCCACCGATTCGATGTCGGACGGTTTCACCGGGAGGCGATGATCTGCGATCGAACCGGTGCTCGACGGCGCGGTCTCGATCGCGTAGAGCCGGTTCATTCCGGCATCGCCCTGGCCGGCGCGAACGCGGCGGCGCGTGGAGAAATCACGCGCGTAGCGAAGGTGACCGGGACCCTCTTCGAGGAAATCCGAACCCAGGGACACGACGACGTTCGCTTTCGTGAAATCGTAGACGGTGTTGACGTAGCTGCCGAACGCGAGGCGGTTGCCTTCGCGCAGCGCGTCGCCCGCCGGCTCCCACTGATGCCAGCGGACGCCCGGGAACTGCGACAGGATCTGCTGCATCTGCGCGCCGAGGGTCGGCGAGGTGATGGTCTGGCTGAGGATGCGGAGTCCGGCGCCATTCGCCTTCGCGGCGGTGAGGATGGGCTGCAGAGCCGCGACGAACTCGCTCCACGTCGAGATCTCGCCCATCCGGCGGACGACCTGCGAGCGATCGGGGTCGTAAAGATTGAGAATCGACGCCTGCATGAACGCATCGCTGGCGCCGCGTGAAGCCGGATGCTCCGGATTGCCCTCGATCTTCGTCGGCCGGTACATGTGGCTCTCGACCAGCACCCCGCGCGCATAACCGGAGAGCGGCATCGCGGTCGCGAAGTAGATCGGTTTCCCGGGAACGAGATTCTCCGGCTGGTTCACATACGGAACGATCTGCTCGGCGGGCGGGCGGCAGCCGGTCAGCCCGGCCAGCGCCACCGATGCGCCCATGAGCTTCATGAAGTTGCGCCGGTCCACGCCATTGGAGAGAGCGACGGCCTGCCGCGGGAACTCCGACTGGAAAAACTCGTCGAAGACTTCGCTGCGCGACAGCTCTTCGAGGCTGCGCCAGTAGTCCTTGCCGCGAAGGTCGCCGATGCGCTCGCGGAACTTGGTGAAATCGAGTGGTTTGGTTTCGCTCATGAACGTTGATTGGCTCTCGGCTGTCGCTAGTAGTGGCACGTCGAACAGCTGGTCAACTTCTGGACGTTGTACTGCTTCACCAGCCGCGGGCCGAGCTCGGCCTGATTGGCCGCGACGTAATCCATGTTGAAGACTTCTTCCTTCGGCCGGATGAACTTCTCCGGCGCGCGGTGGCAGCTGAGGCACCACTCCATCGTCAGCGGAGAGGCCTGATACATGAGATTCATCTTGTCGACGCGCCCGTGACACGACGCGCAGCCGATGCCCTTGGCCACATGAATGCTGTGGTTGAAATGCACGAAATCAGGCAGGCGGTGCACGCGGCTCCACACGATCGGCTTGCCGGTGGCGAAACTGGCCCGCACCGGCTCGAGCATCTGCGCATTCGTCCAGATCTGCGAATGGCAGTTCATGCACGTCGAGGTCGGCGGCAGGCCGGCGAAGTTCGATTTCTCGACCGAGGTGTGACAGTACCGGCAGTCGATGCCGAGTCCGCCGACGTGATGCTGGTGGCTGAACGGAACCGGCTGCTGCCGCTGGATGCCCTGGTTCGTGAAGTAGGGAGCGCGGACGATGCCGCCGATGGCCCAGAGCACGAAACCGGCGATGAACACCGCGCCGAAAATGGTTACGCGGGAGAGAGTATTGGCACTGCGGTGGAAAATTTGCGCCATTCCGGCCAGCTACCGTCCAGAGGAAATTTCTGTGTGAGGGCAGAGTAGACTTACACCGCGGCTCGGGCCGGCCACGGCTGCGCGATGATACCGAAAAACCTCCGCTGCGCAAGGGCGGAGATTCAGTGATATGCGTCGCCGGTGCCAGTGATGAAACGAGATGTCGATCAGACTTTCGACACTCCGCCGCTGACCACCATGGACATGATGCTCGCGCTGTCCGCCGCGATCGGAGTCACCCTCGACCGCGGAACCATCAGCAGGCACCCATCCCACGTGTAGGAAAACGGCAGGTAGACGGCGACATGGTCCGGCAGCGCCACGTCGGCGAGATCATCGCGCGTGACGAATCCGAACACCCTCACATCCGTCCCCTCGGTCAGGGCGACCGAGACCGGGCGGTCGAACCTCCGCTTGTTCCCCACGAACGCCTCGAGCAGATCCTTGATCGCGGCGTAGATGATCCGGACCAGCGGCGCGCGCGCGAACACGGCCTCCGTCATCTGCAGAAATTGCCGGAAGAGGAAGCTCGAGGCCAGCGAGCCGATCAGGATCACCCCGAAGACGATGATCGCCAGTCCCACACCCGGCGTCTCGAAGTGAAGCAAACGGTCGAGCCCGATGAACGTCTGATAAATGATGTAGATCGTCAGCCCGATCGGCACCACGATCACAAGCCCGCGCAGAAAGTTCTTCAGCAGCCAGTTCATGAGGGCGAGAGTACTCCCCTCAGGCAGAAGGATGAAGGATGAAGAGGGAAGGATGAAGGATGAAGGATGAAGGATGAAGGATGAAGGATGAAGGATGAAGGAT
>CALMZP010000062.1 GCA_937870635.1 uncultured Acidobacteriota bacterium
AGCGGTTCCGCGAGGTCGAAGAGGAGAACAAGGACTTCGCCAGCCGCTACATCGAGATCGAGGAGCAGAACAACAATCTCGCGAACCTCTACGTGGCCAGCTATCAGCTCCACTCGACGCTCGACTTCCGCGAGGTCATCCAGATCGTCCAGGAGATCATCATCAATCTCGTGGGCGCGGAGTCGTTCGCGCTCGTCCTTCTCGATGAGAAGACGGCCGAGCTGAAGACGATCGCCTGGGAAGGCGACGACGTCGTCCCCGGCCTCGACAACGTCACCGTCCGCATGGGCGAGGGCATCCTCGGCGAATGCGCGCAGAGCGGCGAGAGCTACTACGCCGACCTCTCCGACCACACCGTCTCGATCGACCATCCCATCGCCGCGGTTCCTCTGAAGATCAAGGATCACATCATCGGCATGATCGTGATCTACAAGCTGCTGCAGCAGAAGGACGCCTTCAGCGCGGTCGACTTCGAGCTCTTCTCCCTGCTCGCGGCGCAGGCGGCCACGGCGATCTTCTCGTCGAAGCTCTACTCACAATCCGAGCGCAAGCTGAATACGATTCAAAGCTTCCTCGATCTCCTGACAACGAACTAGGGGCGAACGAATTGGGGATGGATAACGCGAATTTTCTGGTCGTCGAAGACTCGCCGACCATGCGCCAGCTGATCTCTTTCTCGCTGAAGAGGTTCAGGAACGCGCGCATCATCGAAGCGGTCGACGGCGTCGACGCGCTCAAGAAGCTCTCCGGCCCGGAAAAGATCGACCTGATCCTCACCGACATCAACATGCCGGTCATGGACGGCCTCAAACTCGTCGCCCTTGTCCGCCAGAATGCGCAGCTCAAGGGAATCCCCATCATCATCATCACGACGGAAGGGGCGGAGGAGGATCGGGAGCGCGGACTGGCGCTGGGAGCGAATGCCTACATCTCCAAGCCCATCCAGTCGTCGCACCTGATCAAGACGATCTCCGAGCTCCTCACGGCATGAAGACGCGGCGGGCGATCGAGCTCGCCTGCCTGACGCTTCTCTTCCTCGCCATCCGCGTCGTCCTTCTCTACGCGCGCGAGCCCTTCTACGACGAGCTGTTCACCCTCTGGATGGCCCGCCAGCCTGCCGCCAACGTGCTGCCGAACCTGCTGCACGATTCCGGTCCGCCGCTCTACTACTGGCTGGCGCGCTTCGATTCGGTGGTTGCCCTGCGATGGCTGTCGCTCTTCTTCGCGACGATCCAGTTCCTGCTCGTCGCGCGGCGGTCGATGATTGCCGGCGCCCTCATCACGATCTTTCCGCCGGCTGTGCTGTTCGCCGTCGACGCGCGGAGCTACGCGCTCTGCGCTCTGTTCGTGACGATCGGCGTGCTGGCGTGCGAGCGCGACGGGCCATGGCTTGCGGCCATCGCGCTGACACTCGCCGCCTACACGCATTACTACGGCGTGCTGTTCTTTCCGCTGCTCGCGTTTCGTGGAGCGCGGGCGACCTCGCCCGCGAGATTACGCCTCGCGTTTCCTCTTCCATTTCTCCTGTTCATCCCCGGGTTCCTCCTCGCCTCGCGGCAGCCGGCCGAGGCGTTCGGGTGGGTGAGGGAGCCGTGGTGGAAGGTGTTCACCGGGTTCTCGACTGCCGGGCCGTATCCCGAAGCGTTGTTCGCGCCGGCGCCGGTCGCGCTGATCATTGCGGCCGTGCTGTTGTTTCTAGCAGCAGTGAGTGGAGCGCGGGCGACCCCGCCCGCGCCCCTCCCGCCCGGCGGGCGAGGTCGCCCGCGCTCCACTGTTTTCGCCCTCGCCGCGCTGGTCCCCATCGCCGGAGCCATCGCCTTTGCCGTCGCCGGGCGGCCGGTGTACTTCCCCATGCGATTCGAATCGGTCCTGGCGGCGCCGCTGGTGTTGTGGGCAGCGGCGGGTCTCCAAGGATGGGGGAGGCGCGTGCGATTCGCGATCCTCGCCGGGCTCCTCGCCGCCGGCTCGATCTCGGTCTTCCTCGGGATCATCGATCACCAGCGGCGGCCGGCCGATCCCTACCGGGAGGCCGCGCTGGTCCTTCGTGAGATGGCCGGGGAGGGGCAGCCCGTGTACGCGACGGGCTATCTCTATCTCGAGGCGGCCGTGGCGCTCGATCGAGTGGTGGGGGCGCTGCCGCGAGCCCAGGCGGAGCATCCCGGATGGCGCGCCACCGAGCCCATCCGCGATCTCCCGCCCGACGCGTTCCTCTGGGTCGTCGAGCGGCAGTCGAACGAACTTGCGGGCGTGGCGCGGCGCCGGAAAGTGCTGCCGCTGTTCCTCAACGAGCGCGCGGCGATCGTTCGCGTCGCGGCTGCCGGGAATTGACGAGGGCACGTTCCGCTGTTACGGTATCGAGCGGCCATTCATGCCCCATTTCATCACTGACAAATGTATCGGGTGCGGAGTTTGTGAGATCAAGTGTCCCACGAACACCATCTGGGGTGAGCAGAAGGGCCAGTTCTACATCCATCCCACGCGCTGCATCGACTGCTCCGTCTGCGGCATCTATTGCCCGGTCGATGCGATCCAGAACCAGCACGGCGCCTTCATCCCGCGCGTCAAGCCGAAGGACATCCCCAAGGCCGAAGTCATCAAGGAGCTCTGCACGGGGTGCGAGTTCTGCGTCGACATCTGCCCGTTCGAGTGCATCCACATGGTCGAAGCGCAGGACGAGACGGTGGCCAACCACTACAAGCTCGCCTGGGTCGACAAGAACAAGTGCGTGGCCTGCCGCCTCTGCGAGTCGGTGTGCGACAAGGACGCGATCGTCGTGCCCGATGCGCCGACCCAGCTCAAGGGGTACCTGCCGGACTTTGTCGTGAATGGTACTGGGAGATGAACGGAGAGAGACGGGGAATGGTGAATGTTGAATGGTCAATGGTGAATGGTGAAGCCAGTCTTCCTTCAACATTCAACATTCAACATTCAACATTCACCATTCCGGGGCCCCGGTTCTGATGACCGAGTCCAACGACATTCCGAAAGAGTCCCCCCGGACCATCCTTTTCCAGTTCGTGATTTTCCCTCTCGGCATCGTCGTGATCGCCGTGGGGGTCTTCTTTCTCTTCGGCAGGCTCGCTTCGAACGAAGCGTCGATCCCTTCGTACCTGAGCGACATCCGTGGGGGGAGCGATCACCGCAAGTTCCAGGCGGCGTACGAGCTCTCGAAATCCATCAAGCGCGGTGAAGCGAAGCAGTACCCGAATCTCGGGCCCGAGCTGGTCAGCATCTATCGGGGCGCGAAGGACGACGATCCCCGCATCCGCCAGTACCTGGCGCTGGTGATGGGGAAGATCGGCGACCGGCGAGTGACGCCGGCGCTCATCGAAGCGCTGCAGGAGCCGCTCGTGGAGACGCGCATCTATGCGCTGGCGGCACTCGCCGAACTGCGCGATCCGCGGTCGGTGCCGGCCGTGATCGCCGCGACCCGGGATCAGGAGAAGGACGTGCGCAAGACCGCGTTCTTCACGCTGGGCGAACTGGGCGATCCGCGCGCCGTGCCGGTTCTGGTCGGAGCGCTCGACGATCAGACGGCCGACGTGCGCTTCAACGCTGCGCTGGCTCTGTCTCGATTCAACGACAAGCGCGCGTTGCCGGTGCTCCGGGAAATGCTCGACCGTTCCCGGCTCGATCGCGTCGCCGGCATGCGTCCCGATCAGAAGGACGATGCCCTCTCCGCCGCGATCAGCGCATGGGCCAGGCTGGCGGGTGTCGAGGGAGCGGCGGAGCTGAAGCCGATCGCCGAGAACGATCCGAGCATGCGCGTCCGTTCCGTGGCGAAGAGCGCGCTCAGTCAATTTTAGATTTTGGATTTTGGATTTTGGATTTGAGGCAATCCAAAATCCAAAATCCAAAATCCAAAATAGCGTCGCCGAAGTCAGGGCCCGCGCTGCCGCACGGCGTTTCATGGAAGGTATGGTCTGTCACCTTTTTCGTTGACACCTATCACCGATTCACGGATATTAGGCCGCACCGGCTGCAGTGTTTTTTCGACTCGATGTCTGAAGAAATCACGCCATATCAGGTAGCCCCCAAAACTCCCCTTGCAGGGAGCGCTGCGGCGGAGATTCGCGAGCAGGGTGAGATTACCCGCCGGAGTTTCCCCTTCGTCCTCACCGCCGCCTGGCTGCTCCTCACTGCCGCCGTCGGTGGCCTGGCCAGCATCTTCGGACGGTTTCTCTTTCCGAACGTCCTCTTCGAGCCGGTCCAGAAGTTCAAGGCCGGCCTTCCCGGCGATTACTCCGTCGGGGAGGTCGACGAGCGCTGGAAGGACAAGTACGGCATCTGGATCGTGCGCACCGAAGACTCGATGTACGCGCTGATCACCATCTGCACCCACCTCGGCTGCACGCCGAACTGGCTGCCCTCGCAGAACAAGTTCAAGTGCCCCTGCCACGGCAGCGGCTATTACAAGACAGGCATCAACTTCGAGGGCCCCGCTCCCCGGCCGCTCGAGCGCGCAAAGATCGCGATCGATACCGCCGACGGTCAGATCCTGATCGACAAATCAGTCGCGTTTCACCAGGAACGTGGAGAGTGGACCCATCCGGACTCGTTTCTGAAATTGTGAGCTAGGCAGGGGAGGTCAATGGCGAACCTGAAGTCGGTCCAGGACGGCATCGTCAACTCGCAGATCTGGAAGTCGATCTTCCGGGTCGGCATCCCCAATACCAACCGCAAACGCGTCCTGGCGGTCCTCGGTTCTCTCATTCTTCATCTCCATCCCGTGAAGGTGCGCCGCTCCGGCGTGCGCATGAGCTACACCTGGTGCATGGGAGGAACCTCGTTCTTCCTCTTCCTCGTCGAGACGGTGACCGGGCTGCTGCTGATGTTCTATTACCGGCCGACGATCGAGTACGCATTCACAGACATCATGGATCTGCGCGAGCAGGCTCCGTTCGGGATCATGCGCGAGATGCATCGGTGGGGAGCCCACGCGATGGTCATCGCCGTGTGGCTGCACATGTTCCGCGTCTTCATGACCGGTTCGTACAAGCCGCCCCGCGAGTTCAACTGGAACGTCGGCGTGATCCTGCTCGTCCTGACGCTTCTCCTTTCCTTCACGGGCTATTTGCTCCCGTGGGATCAGCTGGCGATCTGGGCGATCACCGTTGGATCGAACATGGCCCGCGCGTCCCCCGGAGCGGGGACCGAGGGGCCGATGTCATCGCTATTGAAACTGGGGGATGTGCCGCTGATCCACTCCGGCGACGACGCTCGATTTGCGCTCATCGCCGGCAAGTCCATCGGTGCCGCCACGCTGCTGCGCTTCTACGTTCTGCACTGCGTGGTGATCCCGCTGGCAGCGGGCTTCCTCATGGCCATTCACTTCTGGCGCGTCCGGAAGGATGGCGGGATCAGCGGTCCGCTGTGAGCTAGGCCGATGGATTTCATCAAGAACTTCGTCAACGTCCTTTCCGTCGCGTCGATCTCGTTCGTCCTGCTGTCGGCGATCTTCGGGTTCATCCTCTATTTCAACCTCTTCGACGGAAAGCTCAAATCGAAGAGCGGGTACGCCTTTCTCGGCTTCGGGATCGTCCTGATCCTGGCCGGGCTCTTCGCCCGCCCGCTCCTCTACCTCGGCATCGCTTATCTATTGATCATGTTCGTGCTCGCCAACCTCGGCGGGCGCCTCTGGGACAAGAAGGTCGGCCTCTGGCTTCTGATCTTCGGCGCCGCGGGCTTCGGCCTGTCGATGCTCGACCCGAACTTCAACCTGATCGCCGCGAAGCCGGACAACGTCCCCATCGCGGCGATGATCTTCCTCCTCGGCTTCTTCACCTGGCTGGCCCTCCGGAAGGCGTATCTGAACGACAAGCAGATCGAGGCCGGCGGCATCCCCTGGGAGAAGACCGAGTCGGACGAAAAGCTCTTCACCTGGCCCGACCTCGTCTACACGGAGCTGCTGTGCATGATCCTTCTGACGATCGTGATGATCGTCTGGTCGATCGGCCTGCGCGCGCCGCTGGAAGAGGCGGCGAATCCGACCTCCTCACCGAACCCCGCCAAAGCGCCCTGGTACTTCCTCGGCCTGCAGGAGATGCTGGTCTACTTCGATCCCTGGCTGGCCGGCGTGGTTCTGCCGACGCTGATCATCGTCGGCCTCATGGCGATCCCGTACATCGACACCAATCCGCGCGGCAACGGCTACTACTCGTTCCGAGAGCGGAAGTGGGAGATCGGGATCTTCCTCTACGGCTTCCTCGTCCTCTGGTCGTTCCTGATCATCACCGGCACGTTCCTCCGCGGTCCGAACTGGAACTTCTACGGGCCTTACGAGTACTGGGATCCCAACAAGCTCGAGCCGCTGGTCAACATCAATCTGTCGGAGCTGGTGTGGGTGAAGCTGATGGCGATGCCGCTGCCGAAGCTGTGGTTCATCCGCGAGGCTCCGGGGCTGATTCTCGTGCTGCTCTACGTCGCGCTGCCGCCTCTCCTGGCGGCCGGCCCGTTTCGCCGCTTCTATCTGAAGATGGGAGCCCCGCGCTACTACGTCGGGGCCATGCTCTTCCTGATCATGATGTCGCTGCCGATCAAGATGGTCCTGCGGTGGCTCTTCAACCTCAAGTACATCGTCAATATCCAGGAAATTTTCTTCAATATATGAAAACGACAAAGGATGAAGGCGGAAGGATGAAGGATGAAGGCGATCGACGCACCCACGTCATCCTGAGCCGGCGAAGCACGGCGAAGGACCTCGAGATGCGAAAGTTTGGCATCTCGAGGTCCTTCGGCGTCTCCGCGCCTCAGGATGACGTGAACGCCCGTCGTCGCCTTCATCGTTCATCGTTCATCGTTCATCGTTCGAATCTATGAAGCCCCAGGAACCGATCCCGCACAACTACCCGATGTCGCGTCTCAACGCGATCTTCGCGATCTCGGCGCTGGTGCTGCTCGCCGTGACGGGCGGGATTGTGTTCTACGACTACGTGCGCGGCTGGAAGTGGTTCCAGATGGAGTTCATGCGGATCCAGCAGGAGCGGATCGAGCAGGAGCTCAGGGAAAAGAACGACGCCGAGACGCGCGCGAAGCTCGCCGCGCTGGACAAGGAGATGAAGGAGCGGCAGGTTCAGATCGCGCGCCACCGCTCCGATCTGGTGGCCGCGCAGAAGGACCTCGATCGCGAAGAGGGCCGCCACTACGCCGCCGATCAGGATTACCGCTTCGCGAAGGCGCTCCTCGACGCCAAGCGCTACGAGCTCGAGTCGGCGATCGTGAAGAAGTCGTCGTCGCGGAAACAGAAGCAGCGCGAATTCGACGAGCTCTCCCAGCGCGTCGAGAATCTCAACCTCCGGCTCCAGCAGGTGACCCGCGAGCGCGACGCCGCGCGGGAACGGGTCGATGTGTGGCTGGGGCGGATCAAGGAGGTCGAAGACCGCCGTAAGGAGCTGACCGCGGAGATCGACCTCCTCAACCGGCAGCTCTTCAGCGTCTCCCGCAACCGCGATTTCTTCATCCTGAACGCGCCGATGCTCGACTTCGTCAATCCGACGATGCGCGTCGAGCAGGTCGTGCTCAACGACCTCTTCATCGACATGAACTACATGTCGGTGCCGCGCGTCGACCGCTGCCAGACGTGCCACCGGGCCATCGACCGCCCCGGCTTCGAGTCGAAGGCGGAGGCGCAGCGCCTCATCGAAGACCTCCGTTTCAAGCTCGACAAGAATCAGTTCACGAAAGACAAAAGGGCGGAGGCCGAGGAGAGGGTGGCGGAGCTGGAGCGGCTGCTGGCGAGGCCGGAGATCCTCAACCCGTTCCGGACCCATCCGAAGCTCGACACGTTCGTCGGCTCCGCGTCGCCGCATCCGATGCTCGACTACGGATGCACGGTCTGCCATCGCGGACAGGATCGCGCCACGGAATTCAGCCGCGCGGGCCACACTCCGGCGAGCGGACGCATGGAGCGGCGCTGGAAGAAGACCTGGTTCCCGTTCTTCCCGCTGCCGAAGGATTACACCAGCCGCAACTACGGCTGGGCCGCGAATCCGTTCCTCGAGACTCCGATGTATCCGCGCCAGCATTACGAGGCGGGATGCCTGAAGTGCCATTCGAACCAGGTCGCGGTGAACGGGTCGGACGAGATCACCCGCGCCACCGCGATGGTCGAGCTCTACGGCTGCCACTCCTGCCACAAGATCAACAACTGGCGATTCTCCGACCTGCAGAAGGTCGGGCCCACCCTCGACGGCATCGCCGAGAAGACCACGCCGGAGTGGGCGTTCCGCTGGATCGCCAACCCTCATGCGTTCCGCTCGACGACGCGCATGCCCGCGTTCTTCTACGGCCGGAACATGGTCGGGCCGGGCGTTCCGGCCGAAGAGCGCGCACAGAACATCCGCTTCCAGGACGCGGAGATTCATTCGATCGTGGCCTACCTCTTCTCGAACTCATCGAACCGCCAGTGGCAGGGTGGGACGGGGGGTGACGCGACGCGCGGCAAGGAGATCGTCGAGAGGGTCGGCTGCCTTGCCTGCCATGTCGACACGGAGACGGTGACCGTCGACGGCAAGACGCGTAAAGCGCTGCGCACCGACTTCCCTCTCGAGCGCAACTTCGGGTTCAACCTGGTCGGCACTGGAACGAAGACGCACGCCGGATGGATCTACAACTGGGTGAAGAACCCGAAGAACTACGATCCCCACGCGCCGATGCCCGATCTGCGCCTCACCGACCAGGAAGCGTCCGACGTCACCGCGTACCTGGTGTCGCTGCAGAAGCCGGGGTTCATGAGCCAGCCCATCCGGCCGGCGAACCCGGCGGCGGTCCGCGGTCTGGCGAAGGGTTATCTCATCAATACGATGTCGACGCGCGATGCGGAAGCGAAGCTCGACTCGATGAATCTCGACGAGCAGCTCGTGTATCTCGGCCAGCGGTCGATCGAGAAGTACGGCTGCTACTCCTGCCACGACATCAAGGGGTTCGAGTCGCTGAAACCGATCGGCACCGAGCTGACGATCGAAGGCTCGAAGAACCCGCACCTGTTCGATTTCGGTTTCGTCCACGACTACGAAGCGTGGGACCACAAGCACGAGCACATCATCCACACGGTGCCGTCGTGGATTTACAACAAGGTGCGCGAGCCGCGCATCTACGACGACGCCCGCACCAAGCCCTACAACGACAAGCTGAAGATGCCGAACTTCCACCTCACCCCGGAGGAAGCCCGGCTCATCACCTCGGTCGTCATCGGTCTGACGAAGGAACGCGTCAACGATTCGAAACTCGCGTCGATGGATGCGCGCGAGCGGCTGATGGAGGAGGGGAGGAAGCTCGTTTCCCAGCGCAACTGCCGCGGATGCCATGTCGTGGACGGCTATGGCCGTGCCATCGCGCCGCTCATCGCCGACACGAACTTCCTTCCGCCCGACCTTTCGCCGCAGGGACGGCGGACGCAGTCGCCGTGGCTCTTCCACTTCCTCAAGGATCCGACCGTGATGAAGATCCGGCCGTGGATGAACGTCCGCATGCCGACGTTCCACTTCACGGATGAAGAGACGAACCGCCTCGTCGAATACTTCGCGGCGGCCGGCCAGTCGCCGCTCTTCGACATGACGCGGTTCAACGATCCTCCGGCACGCAACGTCGCCATCGGCCGCGAGGTTTACACGATGCTTCGCTGCGCGCAGTGCCATCTGACGACACCCGTCGATCCGGCGAATCCGCCGATGCCGAACGTCGCCGATACGACCTCGCTGGCGCCGAACCTGTCGCTGGGACGCGTCCGCCTGCGCCACGACTGGATCGCCGACTGGATCCGCCGCCCCGACGAGATGATCCCCGGCACGCGCATGCCGACGAACTTCCCGCGCAGCGCCGAGACCGGCGAATTCACGTCACCCCTCGGCGGCGCAGCGATCGACGGTCCCGGCTTCGCCGCGAGCAAGGCGCGCCTCCTTCCGCTCTTCCAGAACGAGGAGGAGCTGCGCAAGACGATGTCCGACGCCGTGGCCCTCACCAATTACCTTCGCGATTACATCTGGAGCATCGGGATCACGAACATGCGTGAAGCGCGTCCCGAGGCCGATGCTCCGGTCATGACTGTTCCTCAACCGCCGCGGACGCCACCGCCGACTCCGTTGCAGACGGGGGAGGGGGCGCCCTCTGTCTCAGCACCAGCAATGCGTTAGCCGTTAACCGTTAACCGTTAACCGTTAACCGAAGGAGATTTTTACAGATGACTCTCAGGAAGTTTGTTTCGATGATTGCAGGTCTTGCTCTGATCGCGGCCGTCGCCTGCGGTGGAGGCAAGGAAGTTCCCGATTACGGTGATGACGAAGACGACGTGATCGAGCAGCCCGCCGCTGGAGACACGGCCGCGGCGGCTGGTACACCGGCAGCCGCCGCTCCCGCGGCCGTCGCCAACGCTGCCACGGTCACCGGGCTCGTGAAGTTCGAGGGCGCGCCGGTGCAGATGGGCAGCCTGCAGATGGGCGCCGATCCGTTCTGCGCTTCCACGCACCAGCAGCCCGTGAAGGACGAGGAAGTCGTCCTCGGACCTGGGGGAGAGCTGGCCAACGTCCTCGTGTACGTGAAGAACGCGCCGGCCGCGCCGCCCAACAGCACTCCGGCGCTTCTCGACCAGAAAGGCTGCCAGTACTTCCCGCACGTGACCGCGGTGCAGGTTGGCCAGCCGCTGAACATCAAGAACAGCGACAACACGCTGCACAACGTGCATGCGATGCCGGAGACCAACCGCCAGTTCAACGAAGGCCAGCCGGTGCAGGGCATGGTCTCGACGAAGAAGTTCGACAAGGTCGAGATGAAGCCGTTCCGGATCAAGTGCGACGTGCATGGATGGATGAAGTCGTACATGGCCGTCCTGCCGCACTCGTGGCACGGCGTCTCCCAGGCCAACGGCAACTTCACGATCGCCAATCTCCCGCCGGGCAATTACACGCTCGTCGCGTGGCACGAGAAGTTCGGGACGCAGGAGCAGCAGGTGCAGGTCGGACCGAACGAGCAGAAGCAGGTGAGTTTCACCTTTAAGGGATAAATAGCTACGGCCAGCTGAATTTTGGATTTTGGATTTTGGATTTTGGATTTTGGATTTGGCTCCGCTCAATCCAAAATCCAAAATCCAAAATCCAAAATCGGATGTCTTGGAGGCCCCCCAGATGCCCAAACGCCAGTTACGAGTCGGGACCCAGTGGCTCTACGTCGATGAAGCCGAGAAGCTTCTTCGCGAGGCCATGCGCATCCAGGCCGAGGAGCAGAAGAAGCTCGAGGAGGGAGGGCACGTTCAGCCGTGGTACCGGCGCTGGCTCTTCTCGATCGACCACAAGGTCATCGGCATCCAGTACGCGATCACCGCGCTTCTCTTCCTGCTGACCGGCTTCACGATGATGATCCTGATGCGCTGGCAGCTGGCGCATCCCGGCACTCCCATCCCGCTCGTCGGCAACCTCCTCGGCTCCGCGAATGCGCCGGGCGGGATCATGCTCCCCGAGTTCTACAACATGCTCGGCGCGATGCACGGCACGGTGATGGTCTTCCTGGCCATCGTGCCGCTCGCCGTCGGCGCGTTCGGCAACTACGTCGTGCCTCTCCAGATCGGTGCGCCCGACATGGCGTTCCCGAAGCTGAACATGATGAGCTACTGGCTCTACCTGCCGGGCGGCCTCTTCATGATGCTGAGCTTCTTCCTTCCCGGCGGCGCGGCGAACAACGGCTGGACGTCGTATCCGCCGCTGTCGGTCATCGGCACGGGACAGACGTGGTGGCTGATCGGCATGATCTTCCTCATCACGTCCTCGCTCCTCGGCTCAGTCAATTTCATCGTGACGATCGTACAACTGCGCGCGAAGGGGCTGACGTACATGCGCCTCCCGTTCTTCGTGTGGGCGCAGCTCGTCACCGCGTTCCTTCTCCTGCTCGCGTTCCCGCCGCTCGAAGCCGCCGCGTTCATGCAGCTGCTCGACCGCGTCGCCGGCACGAGCTTCTTCCTTCCGACGGGACTTGTCGTCAGCGGCGCGCCGCTCGAAGTCGCCGGCGGCGGCAATCCGCTGCTGTGGCAGCATCTCTTCTGGTTCCTCGCGCATCCTGAGGTTTACGTCCTGATCCTGCCGGGGATGGGGATCATCGCGGAGGTCATCGCGAACAACACCCGCAAGCCGCTCTGGGGCTACCGCTCCATGGTCGGCGCCGCGGTGTTCCTCGGCTTCATGTCCTTCGTGGTGTGGGCGCATCACATGTTCCTCACCGGGATGGGAACCGCCATCAGCGCGTTCTTCCAGACGACGACGATGATCATCTCCATCCCGTCGGTCATCATCCTCACGGCTCTGATCCTGTCGCTGTGGGGCGGCGCGATCCGGTTCACGACTCCGATGCTGTTCGCGCTCGCGTTCCTGCCGATGTTCGGCATCGGCGGTCTCACCGGCCTGCCGCTCGGGCTGGCCGCGGCGGACATCCACCTGCACGACACCTACTACGTGATCGGACACTTCCACTACGTGGTCGCGCCGGGAACGATCTTCGCGATGTTCGCCGGCATCTACTACTGGTTCCCCAAAGTCACCGGCCGCAAGATGAGCGACCGCCTCGGCAAGATTCACTTCTGGCTGTCGCTGATCTTCATCAACGGCGTGTTCTTCCCGATGTTCATCCAGGGCCTCGCGGGTGTCTCGCGCCGGCTCTATGACGGCGGCGCGCAGTACGCCCACGCGCAGCCGGTCCTGCATCTGAACAAGTTCATGTCGTACTCGGCGTTTCTGCTGATGGCGGCGCAGCTGCCGTTCATCTGGAACTTCTTCAAGAGCATCAAGTGGGGAGAGAAGGTCGGATCGAACCCGTGGCAGGCCACGACGCTCGAATGGGGCGCGACGACATCGCCTCCGCTCGGCCACGGCAACTTCGCGACGGTGCCCGTCGTCTACCGCGGACCGTACGAATACAGCTTCCCCGGCCATGAATTCGACTACTACCCGCAGCACGTGCCGGAGCCCGAAGCTCCGCCGCCGGCAGCGCCGGGCGGCGGCGGCATCCAGCAGGCGGCCGTCGCGCAGAGGGAGAACTGACGTGGACGCACACGCACACGCAGACGGCCACGCCGCTGCCGCGCATCACGACATCGAGATCCCGTACACCGTCCACTCGCGTCCCGACACGGGGCTGTACAACGGCAAGCTCGGGATCTGGCTTTTCCTGGCGTCCGAGGTGATGTTGTTCGGGGCGTTGTTCTCGTCGCTGGTGCTGCTCAGGACCAGCGATCCGAACTGGCCGCACGGATATTCGATCCTCAACATCCCGCTGGCCACGGTCAACACGTTCGTGCTGATCTCTTCGTCGGTCACCGTCGTCCTGGCGTGGGCCTATCTGCGGCTGGGCGATCTGAAGAAAGGGAAGCTTTTCCTGCTGCTGACGCTGCTCTGTGGCTTCGGCTTTCTGATCATCAAGGCCATCGAGTACGGGACGAAGTTCTCGCATCACCAGTACCCGAGCACGAACAACTTCTTCGCGACGTACTACCTCCTCACCGGCCT
This sequence comes from uncultured Acidobacteriota bacterium, assembly GCA_937870635.1. Lineage (GTDB taxonomy): Bacteria > Acidobacteriota > Thermoanaerobaculia > Gp7-AA8 > Gp7-AA8 > DATLEX01. Next base: position 13,485 of record CALMZP010000062.1, read on the forward strand.
GCATGGATTGCACGTGGTGGGTGGGATGGTCGTGTTCGCGTATCTGCTGATGACGGCGAACAAGTGGTATGGCGCGAAGCGGGATCAGTTCACGAACCGCGTCGAAGTGACCGGCCTGTACTGGCACTTCGTCGATCTTGTGTGGATCTTCCTGTTCCCGATTCTGTATCTGTTGTGAGGAGAGGATATGAGCGAACACGCCCATGACAACAGTCCGGAGGCGATCCGGAAAGAGGTTCGCAAGTACCTCACGGTGTTTGCGGCGCTGGCCGGACTGACCATCATCACGGTGGCCATCGCCCAGCTGCATCTGCCAACGTGGCAGGCCGTGGCGCTGGCGCTGGTGGTAGCCAGCATCAAGGGCGGGCTCGTCGCCGCGGTGTTCATGCACCTCGTCTCCGAGAAGAAGCTGATCTTCATCGTCCTGGCGTTCACGATCTTCTTCTTCGGGATGCTGATGTGGGGCCCGTGGCATCACCGCTACGACTCGATGGGCCAGTCGAACACGAGCCAGCCGGCGCCGGAAGCGTCGACGGGGAAAAGCCATTGATATTGTGGATTTTGGATTTTGGATTTTGGATTTTGGATTGGTCTCAAATCCAAAATCCAAAATCCAAAAT
>CALMZP010000063.1 GCA_937870635.1 uncultured Acidobacteriota bacterium
TGGATCTCACACCGAAGCGCGCCACGGTCCGCCGTGACGGACGCGAGGTCGAGATCCCCGTGGAGGAGCTGCAGGTCGGCGACATCTTCATCGTCCGTCCGGGCGAGGCGCTGGCCACGGACGGAGAGGTCATCGCCGGCCGATCGAGCGTCAATCAGGCGCCCGTGACGGGTGAAAGCGTACCGGTCGAGAAGACGACAGGCGACGCGGTTTTCGCGGGCAGCATCAACGAGGAAGGCGCGCTCGAAGTGCGGGCCACGAAGACGTTCGCCAACAACACCATCGCCCGCATCATCGAGATGGTCGAGGAGGCGCAGGAGCGGAAAGGGACGAGCGAGCGTTTCATCGAGCGCTTCGGACGCCGCTACAGCCCCGCGGTGCTGCTCATCGGCGTGCTCGTAGCGATCGTGCCGCCGCTGCTGTTCGACGCGGACTGGCGGACCTGGATCACGCGAGCGACCGTGTTCATCGTCGCCGCATCTCCATGCGCGCTGGTGATCGCGATTCCGATCACGCTCGTGGCCTCCCTCGGCACCGGCGCGCGCAAGGGCGTGCTGTTCAAGGGCGGGGTCTACCTCGAGGATCTGGCGAAGGTGCGTGTCATCGCGTTGGACAAAACCGGCACGATCACGCGCGGCGAACCGGATGTGACGACGGTCGTTCCCGCCTCGACGACGCTTCCTCTCGAGGAGATTCTGGCGCGAGCGGCTGCGGTGGAGAGTCGCAGCCAGCATCCGCTGGCGCGGGCGATCGTGGCCTATGCCACGGCGAAAGGCGTCGAGGCGAAGGCGCTCGACGATTTCCGCTCCCTCACGGGAGCGGGCGCGGTGGGCCGGATCGGCAGCGACGAGATCTACATCGGAAGTCCCGAGTTGTTCGAGGGTGAGCTGGGCATGGCGCTCGACACAATGCGGGGCGAGATCGACCGGCTGCGTGCAGCCGGGAACACGGTGGTGATCGTCGGCAGCCGCACCGAGGCGTGGGGGGCGATTGCGATCCGCGACAACGTCCGATCGAACGCAGGTACGGCCATCGCCGCGCTGCATGCAGTCGGCGTGACGCAGGTGGTGATGCTCACCGGCGACAACGAAACGACGGCACGAGCCATCGCTTCTGAGGTCGGGATCGACCGGATCTTCGCGAACCTCAAACCGGAAGACAAAGCGGTGAAAGTGCGCGAGCTCTCGAAAGAGCACGGGCACGTGGCGATGGTCGGGGACGGCGTGAATGACGCTCCCGCGCTCGCTGAGGCGACGGTTGGGATCGCGATGGGAGCCGCGGGGACGGACGTGGCGCTGGAGACTGCCGATGTCGCGCTGATGGCGGACGATCTCGAGAAACTCGTCTACGCCATCAAGCTGGCGAAGCGCAATCAGTCGGTCGTGCGACAGAACCTCACGCTATCGATCGCAGTCATTCTGGTCTTCGTGACGGGAGCCGTGCTCGGGAAATTCACGCTGCCGATGGCGGTCATCGGCCACGAGTTCAGCGAGTTCATCGTCATCGCCAGCGGCCTGCGGATGCTTCGGTCATGACCACCGCCACCGCCATGCCGCACGACGCTCTGCTGCGGCGAGGATTGCGGCTGGCGTACTTCACGATCGCGTGGGATGTCGTGGAGGGCGCGGTGGCGGTGACCGCGGGTGTGATCGCGAAATCGATCGTGCTGATCGGATTCGGTCTGGACTCGGCCATCGAAGTGTTCGCATCCATCATCGTCGCCTGGCAGCTTCGGCGGCCTGATTCCGCGACGCGCCATCGGCTAACGTTACGCCTCATCGCGTGCACATTCTTCGCGCTCGGCCTCTACGTCGGGTTCGAGTCGATCAGCAGGCTGCTGCAGCGGGAGCGTCCCGAGCCGTCGATCGTCGGCATCGCGATGAACGTCGTCGCGCTGATGGTCATGGTCCCCGTTGCGCGCATGAAGCGGAGAACGGGCGAGGCGCTCGGGAGCAGGGTTCTGGTCGCGGACTCCGCGGAAACCCGGCTGTCGAACTATCTCTCCGTGAACGTCCTGGCCGGACTGGCGTTGAACGCCGGTATGGGATGGTGGTGGGCCGATCCGGCGGCGGCGGTGGTCATCTCCGCCTTCTCACTCTGG
>CALMZP010000064.1 GCA_937870635.1 uncultured Acidobacteriota bacterium
GGCTCCCACTCGTTCCCCCCCCCCGCGGGGTCGCGCACCCGCCCGGCGACGACGGGCACCGGGCGCGCGGGCGCGGGACCGGTGCCGGCCAGGAAGTCCGGGCCCCCGGCGAACTCGATCGCCGCGCGCGCACCGCGATGCAGCACGCCGAGCGCGTGCAGCGCGCCGTCCGCGGGATGGATGCAGGGCAGCGAGACCCAGTGGTTTCCCGTGACCTGCCAGGGCACGGAGGGGAGCGGAAGGGTCGTCACGAGGGGTGCGGTTTCGTTGACAAGTGGCTGGGCACAATGGTAATCTAGCCCGCGGTCGGTAGCGACCGCTCCAGCCTCGACGTTCCTCTCAGGCAAACTCCTCCACCGCGCGGAGAACCTTCATGCGACGTCTCACGGCCCGGGTGAGCACCCTGGCTCTGGTCCTTCTTGCAGCCGCATCCACGGAGGCATCCGCGCAGCGGGTGCTCGGCCCCGGCGACGACGCACTCGTGCTGCCGCGCGGCGTGTTCCGCGTGCGCGGCGACGTTCTCGAAGTGTGGCCGGCGTACGAGGACGACGCGGTGCGCATCGAGTTCTTCGGCGACGAGATCGACAAGATGTCGCGGATCGATCCCGTTACCGGCCGCACGAGCGGATCGTTCGATCGCCTGGCGATCTATCCGCGAACCCATTACGTGACTCCGCGCGAGCGCCTGATGGAGGCGATGGAGAACATCCGTGTCGAGCTCGACGAGCGGGTGGCGTTCCTGCGCGCGAACGACCGCCTTCTCGAAGCGCAGCGGCTGTCGCAGCGGACAATGTTCGACCTGGAGATGATCGCGGAGCTCGGATACTGCAACGGGATCGAGAACTACTCGCGGCATCTGTCGGGCCGGGCGCCCGGACAGCCGCCGCCGACGTTGATCGATTACTTTCCCAAAGACTTTCTACTCGTTGTAGACGAATCGCATCAGACCATTCCGCAGGTACGGGGGATGTGGGGCGGCGACCGCGCTCGAAAAGAGAACCTGGTCGAGTACGGTTTCCGGCTGCCGAGCGCCATCGACAACCGTCCGCTTAGTTTCGACGAATTCGAGGGAAAGATTCACCAGGCGCTGTATGTCTCGGCAACGCCCGGGACCTACGAGCTGGAGAAAACGGGGGGACACTTCGTCGAGCAGGTCATCCGTCCGACGGGACTCCTCGATCCGGAGATCATCATCCGCCCGGTGAAAGGGCAGGTCGACGACCTCATCGCCGTCATCCGCGAACGCATCGCGAAGAACGAACGTGTCATGGTCACGACGCTCACCAAGAGGATGGCCGAGGATCTGACGCGGTATCTGATGGAGCTGGGGATCAAGGTGAACTACCTCCACTCGGATGTGGAGACGCTGGAGCGCATCGCCATCCTCCGCGACTTCCGCCTCGGCACGTACGATGTCATCGTCGGCATCAACCTTCTGCGGGAAGGGCTGGATCTGCCGGAGGTTTCGGCGGTGGCCATCCTCGACGCCGACAAGGAAGGGTTCCTCCGCTCGCAGACGTCGCTCATTCAGACCATCGGCCGCGCGGCGCGCAATCTCAATGGCGTGGCCATCCTGTACGCGGACAAGATGACCGATTCCCTGAAGGCCGCCATCGACGAGACCAACCGCCGCCGCGACATCCAGCGGACGTACAACGAGGAGCACGGGATCGAGCCGGCGTCGATCATCAAGGCCATCGATTCGGACCTGGTGAAGATGGCCAACCTCGATTACTTCGAGATCCCCGGCTCACCGAAGTCGAAGCTGGAGCAGATCGAAGGCGAGGACATCGACAAGACGATCAGCCGCCTGCAGAAAGAGATGAAGGACGCAGCGAAGAATCTCGATTTCGAGAAGGCCGCCGAGATCAGGGACCGCCTGCGCGAGCTGAAAGAGCTGCGCATCTTCGTATAGCCACGCACTGGACCAAACTCGGCCCGGCGTATAGGAGGGCGGTGGTCACGAAGGGGATGGAGGCGCCGGAACGCTCATGATTGAACGACACGCCGAGCGCAGCCCAATTGCAATCAGCGGGACGGCAGGACGCCATGCAACCGCCGTTTTCTGAAGGGAATGCAGCGTTCCAGGGCGCGATCTGATCGATTGAGCGAGCCTCGTTTCGCATGTTTGAAAATGTTAGGCTGGTCAGGTCAATTAAGAGTTGAACGACCGAGGCGCGCCGCGTGCAGCGCCTGCCTTCTTGGACGTACCGACTTAGGAATGCGTACTTCTTGAGGAGGCCTTCGTAATGTTTTCGGATCGGCTTATACCTATCAATTTGTCAGCCTTCTCTGTCCCTCAGCCAAGTGTGGGACGGAGCCGAACCGTAGTATTCGCAACCTTCATACTTTTTTTGGTGGCGACGCCATGTCGTTCGCAGGACCTCACCGGGTTCGAACGCATTTTCATACCGTTCGCTCAAGCCGACTTATCAGGGGTTGGAGGATCGCAGTTTCGTGTCGTTGGAGCCTCGATACCCCGAGAGCCTTACTCATACTGGCCGCACTGCGAACCTTTTTCTTCCGCGGCTACTATCGGACGCGTCGAGATCGACCGTGGGACTCGAATGCCTTCCATTTGCCCCGGTGGAGCGATGGGTCGCATCCTTCACGTCGACAAGGGGACTGCCGACGCGGTTTCGTTCGGCTTCGTCATTCAAAGTCGGGCAGCCGAAAGCAATTCGGATATTTATCATGTGTCGGTTCCGGTCGTTCGAGAGCGCGAATTCAAGCGAAACCGGTTCCACGTAGTCGTCCCCTTTGGCGAAGGTCGCGTCACGCTGCGCGTCTACGAACTCAGCGGCCAGGCAAATCCGGCGGTGCGCGTTAGCTTGCGCGCAAGTATTGTCGGTTGGGGTGGCGTGCCGGGCGGCGGCACGCTGCCGCTCGCAAGTCGCGAAGCGACAGACCGTAGCTACCCGTCCTTCGGCGAAATGCCGCTCAATCTCGACTGCTTGCTGACGACACCACGCACGTGCCAAGAATGGGTCGCTGGCGTTGAGATTGAACCGCTTGTTGAAGGTGACTACTGGGCCGTGATCAGCCGAACCCATAACACGACCTAGCAGGTCACGCTTTACTGGCCGCCGTAAAGCTGCTTCGGCGCGGCCCAACTCCGCGCTGCACCCGGCGCCAACCGCAGCGGTATTTCGCGAGAGCTATACTTCAGCGCGCGCGGTTGGCGCGGGTGAGCGCTGAACCGTTGGGCTGACGCGAATGACAGGCTTGCTGCGAGGGTTCGCTGGCTCGATTCTCGTCGGCGTAATTTCCGCTCTCGCTGGCAACGTCATCATCTGGTCGCTTCTGCTTCTCTTCGACCCAACTAGCGAACCACAGTACGCAGTGGTTCGTGCGTTCTGGCTAACGGCGTGCTTAGGAGCCTACCTGCTCGCCTTCGGCGTGGTGCTCGGTGCCACTTTCAGATCCGTTCCGCGGAAACCGGTGCTCCGATTGGTGCTCATCGCAGTTTTGTCGGTCGTCGGAGCTACCGGAGCGACTCTTGGCTTCCAGATGTATGAGGTTAGGCGGTGGGAAAGGCGCTTCATGGACCCGCAGTTCGCGAAGGGAACGACCGAGGCGGAGATCGTTCGCGCTCTTGGTCCGCCAAGTCATCTAGATCGGCTAGGTCCGCAGCGCTCCGCTGAACGTCCGTGTTTCGATGAGTCGGTTCGAACTACGCTTACGTACGCACATCCATCGACCGGGCCATTTCGGTCGTTTCACTTCAGTGATAGCGGCAGGCTCGTTTGCGAGAGTATCGGGTGGCGACATCTATGGTCGTGATTGCGCAACACAGCCCAACTCCACGCAGCAGCTGTCGCGGCCCCTCTCTGGCCCAATCAGCGTAAACTTGAGAAGCCACGGCTTCGGCACGCGGAACCAGACGCAGGATCGACTGTGATGCCGAGGTAAACTTCACCTCGTGCCGACGATCCGGCGAGAAGGTCGCTACCGTTTCTATTTCTTCAGCGGCGACCTCGGAGAACCACCCCACGTGCATGTCGATGCCGGCGGGTCCACGGCGAAGTTTTGGCTTGAGCCGGTGGCTCTTCACTACAATATTGGCTTCTCGGCACGTGAGCTGCGTGTGATCGAGCGGGTAGTACTTGACCAACAGAGCGCATTTCTAGAGGCATGGCATGCGTACTTTCGAACCTAGAGCAGGCGAGAAGATCAAAGCAGTCCGAGTCGACGAAGATAACCTGACGGTCGACCTGGCAGACGGACGTACGCTCAGCACGCCGTTGGCCTGGTATCCGCGTCTTTTGCACGCTACTCCGGAGCAGCGCAACAACTTTGAGATTTCTCACGCAGGGTTCGGAGTTCATTGGCCGGACCTGGACGAAGATCTCAGTGTTCAGGGAATGCTGGCGGGAGCCGCGGCTCCGGGGGTCAACGTCGCAGTCTGAACTTGCGGCGTGGCGCTGGCTGACTCCACGCAGCAGTTGTCGGGCCCGGCAGCCCAGCTGCCTCGAGCGGCGTAAACTTGGCGGGTCACGGATTCGGCACGCGGGCCTGGCCGCGCAGCTGAGCGCGAGATACGTATCCTCAATTCTCAATTCCCCGCCATCGGCGCGCCCCGGGCGGGTCTATACTCATCGCTTCCCGGACAATCTGAAGGAGGCAGCATGATCTCTCCCCGGTCGCTCCTCGTTCTCTGCTCCATCGCGGTGGCATGCGCCAGCTCCTACACGCCGCGCTCCAACACTCGGCCCGAACTCCAGCGGTATGTCGAGCGTGCCGCCGCGCTCGTGCGCGAACAGGGTCCGGCTGCCTGCGAAACCTTCAAAAGTCCGGCGTGGATGGCGGGGGAGTACTACATCTTCGTCAACGAGGCCGACTCCGACGTGATGGTCTGCCATCCGATGCGGCCGGATCTCATCGGGCAGAGCCAGACGAACCTGCAGGACGCCAACGGGACGTACATCGCGCGCCAGATGCGCGCCGCGGCGACATCCCCGGCAGGTGTCGGCTGGGTCGAATACGTCTGGCCTCGGCCCGGACAGACGAGCCCCGTTCCGAAGAGCAGCTACGTCGTCTCCGTGACCGGTCCCGATGGGAAGCGTTACGTGGTCGGCAGCGGCGGATACGAGATGCGCTGACGATCCCGGTTTCGTTGCGCCGCCGCTCGCGTTACGGGATAATTCCCCTCACCTCCAAAATGCTCTCGCGAGAGGAACTCGACCGGCTGTCGGTGAAGATCGCCGCCGCGGAGAAAATGACGTCCGCGGAGCTGTGCGTCGTGCTCACGAGATCGAGCTGGTTCGGCATCAAGAACAAAGCCCGCAGGCTCTTTCGCAGATACGGGCTGCACGAGACAGCCCAGCGCAACGCGGTGATGATCCTCGTCGATACGCGCAGCCGCGAGCTCCTGATTTACGGCGACGACGGTGTTCATCAGCGCGTCGGCGAGATGTTCTGGAGTGACGTCCGCGACGCGATGCTCGATGAGCTTCGCGCCGGCCGGCTCGCGCACGCGCTCGCGACCGGCATTCGCCTCGTCGGCGAAAAGCTCGCGGTGCTCTTCCCGGCCGCGGGAGATGATCGTAACGAGATCGCCCATGACGTCATTTTTGCGTAACGCGATCGCCGTTCTGGCCGTAACGCTGACGACCACGGCCGCGTCGTCACAGAACTACGCGCCGTATCCACAGCCCGACAGCGGCTACGTCACCGATCTGGCCGGTGTGCTCACAGACCGTCAGGAGGAGCGCCTCGAGCAGTGGCTGATCCAGACCGAGCACGGGACGAAGAACGAGATCATCGTCGTGACGATCCCGTCGATGAGCAGCTATCCCGGTTCGAGCAACAGCTCGATCGAGACGTTCGCCACAGGTCTCTTCAACAAGTGGGGCATCGGCAATCGGCCGAAGAACGACGGCATCCTGCTGCTCGTCAGCGTCGGTGACCGCAAAGCGCGCATCGAGCTGGGCGCCGGCCATGTTGCGGCTCGCGATGCCGAGGCGAGCCGCATCATGCAGAACACGATCGTGCCGGAGTTTCGCAGCGGAAACTACGCGGCCGGCATCGAGAAGGGCGTCAAGGAGATCATCTCTTCGTTCACCGACTATCGGGCCGGCGTCAACTGGCCGGTGGTCATCTACCCGGCGCTGATCCTCGCCGCGGTCATCGTGGCGATCAGTCTGTTTCGCAACGGCCGCACCGGGTGGGGATGGGTCGTGGTCGGCCTCGTCCTTCTGCTGTTACTCGGATTGCTGCGCACACTCAAAGAGGTGACTCGCTTCGGCAGATCGAGCGACTGGTCTCCAGGCGGTCTCGGCGGATTCGGCGGAGGATCCTCGAGCGGCGGCGGTGCTACGGGGAGCTGGTGATGAACTGCCCTCAATGCGCAGCGGCACTCGCCGAGAAGCGGCTCAAAGAACGCCCGACGGCCGTCGACTACTGCGAGAAGTGCCACGGAGTCTGGTTCGATGACGCCGAGCTTTCGTCGTTTCTCGGCGTGCCCGCGCGGAACCTCAGCGCGCCGGCCAATGCGCGGACGGGGACACTGCAGTGTCCGCGATGTGCAAAGCCGCTGGTGTTGTTCCCGTACCCGGGAACCATGACCGTGATCGACGGCTGCACGACGTGTCGCGGCGTATGGCTCGGCGGAGGCGAGTATCAGGAGATTGCGAAGGCGCGGCCGGCAACGCCGGCACCGCAGCCACGCCCGAAACTTCCGTCGCCTGACCCGGCGAAGGTTGAGACGGCCGGCGTCAAGCGCCGGATGATCAACTTCATCGACCGCTCGATCGAGTCGCTCTGGGCAGGCATCCGGGGCTGATTCGAATCACGGCTCGTGCGGTTTTTCCGGCACCAGTGCGATCTCGACGTCGCGCGGCTCGAGCACGTAGTCGGAGCCCGCCATCTTGTCCACGCCCCGCGCCGCGCCCCACAGGATGCCTCCGAGTGCCACCGATATGAAGACATCGCTGAGACTGTCGCATTCGCCGCAGAGTGTGTCGATCGTCTCGATCAGGTACGCCGGATTTTCTGCGCGGCGGCGTTCCAGCATCACCCGGGCCGGTTCGTATCCTTCATGCAGCAACAGGATCGAGCATCGCTTCACCCGGCGCGGAATGAAAACCGTGACCGGCGTCTTCAGTCCGGCGTCCTTGACACCGCATCGCGGCAGTTCGACGGTGGCGCCCTCCGGCTCGCTCGCGATGTGCACGCGCTGCATCGGGCCGCGGTCGAGGGTCGAGCAGCCCATGGAAAGCACCAGCAGGAGACTCACCGCCGATCGAATCCGCATCTCCATATTCTAGGGCCGGTAGGCGCGGTGGATCTTTCGGAGGTCGTTCAGCGCCCTGAGGAAGTCGAGGGCGCGCACCTTCGACCCCGGGACGTCATGCCACTCCTTGATCGGCAGTTCGTAGATGGCCCTGGCCGCGGCGTCGCGGCCATTGGCCTGGACGTACCGCGCGATCAATTCCACGTCGAAGATCCAGGGAGAGATGAACGGCTTCTCGAAAATCTTCCGGATCGCGGGCGTCAGCCGGAAGAGCTTCGCTCCACACTGGGTGTCGTAAACGGCCAGGCCGAGAGAGGAAGAGATGAGCGTCGCGCCGACACGGCCGACGTAGTGCCGCGCCGGTCTCCGGCTGATGCGCCGTCCGAGGAGCCGGACGCGCGCGGCGAACACCATCTCGATCTCCGGTTTCGTCCGGAAGATGTCGAAGAAGGACGGCAGCTCGGTGAGGGGAGTGGCGAGATCGGCATCCCAGAAGCCGACGAAATCAGGGTTCCGATCCATGGACGCCACCACGCCGCGCCGCACCGCCTCCGCTTTTCCGCTGTTCCGCTCCAGATCGAGGAGAGTGAAGCGCGCTGGATCTTCCTGCTGCAGCGACTGAAGGAGGCGCAGCGTGCCGTCCCTGCTCCCGTCGTTGACGAAACAGAACTCGATGCGGTCCGTCTCGGAGCGGAACCGCTGGAACGCATCGGCCGGAAGCCGGCGCTCCTCGTTGTAACAGGGGACGACGATGATCGCGTGCACGCGAACGGCAGTTTACAGTGGAGCGTGGGCGACCTCGCCCGCGGGCATGATGCGATCAGAAATCGCGGGCGAGATCGCCCGCGCTCCACTAGACTCGAATCATGGAAGTGCGCACCATCGAAGCGGTCGTTCATGGCCGCGTCCTCTATGAACGCCGCTCCGACGCGCGGCTTCTCGTGGGGTTTCACGGCTACGCCGAGAATGCCGAGCGGCACATGCTCGAGCTGCAGAAGATCCCAGGCATCGACTCCTGGTCGGTCGCGGCCGTCCAGGCACTCCATCCCTTCTATCCGAAGCGGGGAGGCGGCGACGACATCGTCGCCAGCTGGATGACCCGCCTCGACCGCGAGATGGCGATCGCCGAGAACGTCGAATACGTGCGCCGCGCGCTCGCCGCGATCTGGCGCGACGCCAGTGGTGAGCCCCGCGTCGTTTTTGCCGGCTTCTCGCAGGGCGTGGCCATGGCCTATCGCGCCGCCGCCTTCGCCGCGCCCGCGAGCGGCGTGATCGCGCTCGCCGGCGACGTGCCGCCCGACGTGGCCGCGGCAGAGGTGAAGCTGCCGCCGGTGCTCGTCGGCCGGGGAAAGCGCGACGACTGGTACAGCGCCGATCGCATGGAGCGCGACATCGCCTACCTGCGCGGCGTCACCGACCTGACGGTCTCGATCTTCGACGGCGCTCACGAATGGAGCGACGAATTCCGCACCGCCGCCGGCGAGTTCCTCAGCCGATTCTCTTGAGGGCGGCGGCAGCCCATTTCGCCCGGGCCGCGTAGAGCGCCGCGTCGTGCTGCGCCGCCAGGCCGGACGTGCCCTTCAGTTCCTCGGCGCACTGCGCACTCAGACGGGCGTACTCCTCGAGAAACGCCTGCGCGGCCATCCCTTCCAGGAAGCGCAGCCGCGCCGCCACCCCCTGCGGGTCTCGCCGCATCTCGTCCAGCGTGGGACGCTCGAGCCCATCCCTGAGCGCCCTCCGTCCGGCCGCCGTCGCGTGGAACATCTCCTTCTTCCGCGCTCCGGTGGCCTCGCTCCGTCCTTCGAGGAGCCCCGCCGCCGCAAGCCTTTTCACGGCGGGGTAGATCGCGCCCGGACTCGCCGCGAGCAGCTTCCGGAGATCGTACCCGCTCCGTGGCGATTCGCGGATGAGGCCGAGAATCCGGAGCTCGAGGGCGGAGAGCACTGGCGTGTGGCGCATCGTACGAATCGTAGCATGAGTGTTGATACGAATCGTATGGTTGGAGTCGCGGGCGATCTCGCCCGCTCAAATCATGGCGGGCGGGGTCGCCCGCGGCTCCACCAGATTCACGGATGACATCCGCCCTCCATCGCGTTTACCTTGCCGCCGATGGATCGTCTGGAACGCCTCAAGGCTCGGCTCAAAGAGCTGCCCGCCCGCCCGGGCGTCTACCTCCATAAGAATGCCGAGGGTGAGGTGATCTACGTCGGGAAGGCGCGAAACCTCAAGAATCGCGTGAACTCGTACCTCGTGGGGAAGGGGGCTCGCGACACCAAGACGATGACCCTCGCCGGCGAGATCGACTCCATCGACTTCGTCACGACGAACAACGAGCTCGAGGCCATCCTCCTCGAGAACAACCTCATCAAGACCCATCAGCCCCGCTACAACATCCTCCTGCGCGACGACAAGACCTATCCCTATCTGAAGGTCACGCTGTCGGAGGACTACCCCCGCGTGGTCTTCACCCGGCGCGTCGACCGGAAGAAGGGCGATCTCTTCTACGGTCCGTTCTTCGCCGGCACCGCGCGGCGCCTCCTCAAGCTCGTGGCCGATCAGTTCAAGCTTCGCAGCTGCGACCTCGAGATCAAGGCGGGAAAGAGCGCGCTCTCCCGCCCCTGTCTCTACTACGACATGCACCAGTGCCTCGGTCCCTGCGTGGTCGAGCTGACCACGCCCGAAGCGTATCGGGAGATGGTCGACGACGTGGTGCTCTTTCTCGGCGGCAAGACCCGCCAGCTCCAGGAACGGCTGAGCGAGCGGATGTCCCGCGCCGCGGAAGAGGAGAATTTCGAAGTGGCGCGGTATTACCGCGATCTCATCCGCACCGTCGAGCGCGTGCAGGCCGAGCAGCAGGTCGCCTCCGCGGGCGAGGAAGACGTCGATGTGTGGGGCCTGTGGGAAGAGGGCGGAGACGTCGCCGTGCAGCTGTTCGTCATCCGCGACGGAAACGTCGTCGACCGGCGGGAGCTGTTCTGGGAGAAAGTCGACTTCGATCATCCCGGTTACTTCCTGAGTGAGGTCCTTCAGCGCTACTACCAGGACAACCTCTTCATCCCGTCCGACGTCCTCATCCCGTTTCCGATCGAGGATGAGGAGCTGATGAGCGCGTGGCTCTCCCAGCAGGCCAGCCACAAAGTGTCCTTGCGCGCGCCCCAGCGGGGGAAGGGAGTGGACCGGATCGAGCTGGCGAACCGCAACGCGCGTCTCTCGCACGAGTCGCGGTTCAGGAAGGCTCAGCAGGACCGCCTCCAGATCGCCGCCGAACGGCTCGGCCGGATCCTCGGAGCGCCGGGAGACATTCAGAAGATCGAGTCCTTTGACATTTCGAACATCCAGGGCTCCGACTCAGTCGCGGGGATGGTCGTTCTCGAGCGGGGGAAGTTCGACAAGAACCAGTACCGCATCTTCAACATCCGCACGGTGGTCGGCGCGGACGACTTTCGGTCGATGGCCGAGGCGGTCGACCGGCGCTATCGGAGAGTGCTGGAGGAGGAGAAGCCGCTTCCCGATCTCATCCTGATCGATGGAGGCCGCGGACAGTTGAACGCCGCACTCACGGCACTGAACCGGCTGGGGATCGAAGGGATCACGATCGCGGGTCTCGCAAAACGTGAAGAAGAACTTTATGTTCCGGATCAGGAGGAGCCGATCCGCCTCGAGCGCCGCGACCCCGCGCTGCAGCTCCTGCAGATGGTGCGCGACGAGACGCATCGCTTTTCGGTTGCGTCGCACCGGCGCCGCCGTTCGAAGCGCACGCTGAAGAGCGAGCTCGACGACCTGCCCGGCATCGGCGACAAGCGCAAGCGCCTGCTGATCGAACGGTTCGGCAGTGTGTCCGGCATCAGACAGGCATCAGCGCACGACTTGATCAACGTGCTCGGAAAGAAAGTAGGGCAGTCGCTCTACGATGAACTGCATACTGGCTCTTCACTCTTAGCTCTTGGCTCCAGGCTCCGGGGACGCGATAATCGACCGCAGGTCCGAGAGCCAAAGCCCAGAGCCGAGAGCCAAGAGCGGGGTGGGCGGGAGGGCGAGTGAATTACGAAGGCGAAATCCGCGAGATCAATCTGGTCGAGCGTCTCATCGAATTGTGGCGCGACCAGTTCACGGGCGCGATCCGATTCGAGAACGACGGCATCATCAAGATTGTGTACTTCAAGGGAGGAGACATCCTCTCCGCGAGCACGAACGACAGAGCCGACAGCGTCGACGAGATCCTCATGCGCGCCGGCAAGGTGAGCAAGGAGCACGTCAAACAGGCTCTCACCAAGCGCAAGGAAAACGAGACCCTCGGCGATGCGCTCCTGAATCTCGGATTCATCACCCGCAAGGAGCTGACGTGGGCGCGTCGGATTCAGGTCATCAACGTCCTCCGCTCGCTGGAAGGATGGACGGCCGGAACCTTCACCGTGGTCGCCGACTATCTCCCGAAGCGCGAAGAGGGGACGATCTTTCCTCTGCCCCAGCTTCTCGTGGAGATGATCGTGACCGATCCGGACCGCGGAAAGTTCGAGAAGCTGCTCGAGAGCGGTGCGGCGGTGTTCACCAGGGCGCCGGGTCACGAGGAGACGTTCCGGAAGCTCGGCCTCAACGAGGATGCCGAAGCGATCATGGCCCAGGTGGATGGCGAGCGCCAGGCTACGGAAGTCGCCGCCGCGTCGAGCCAGGAAACGTTCAACGCGTTCAAGCTACTTCACGCGCTTTCGATTCTGGGAATCCTCGAACGGAAGAAGCCCGCCGGCCCTCCGCCCAGCTTCGAGACGGCGGGCGTCGCGGACGCCGCGGACATGTGGAGTGGCGGCGGTTCGACTGGTGCGCAGTTCGAGCTCGATGACATCGGCAGCGCCGAGCCGTCCTCGTTCGACTCCTCCGACGAGATCGCGATCAGTCCCGTTCCGGGGCTGGCCGATCCGTCGGCGGGCGACGCCGACACGTCATGGGATTCGACCAGGTCCGAGCCGGCGAGCGCGCCGGCGTACTCTGTTGCACCCGTGACCCCGGCCCCCAAGCCTGAGCCGGAGTGGGGATTCGACGAAGCGCAGGTCGAGACGGCGCGCAAAGCCACGAGCGCGCAGGCGATTCCCACCCCGAAGATGCCGCCGGTGTTCACGCCGCCCCCTGTCACGCCGTCTGCGTCACGCACGTACGGGGATGGGACGCTGACGCGGCGCGGGATCGGGGAGAGCACGACCACGCGCCGGGTACTCGCGCCGCAGAAGAAGCGAGCGCCGCGGTACGGCCTCCTCATCGGGGCCATGGCGCTCTTCATTCTCGCGGCAGGCGGCTATTACGGGTTCCTCTGGTGGCGGGGGCGGCAGGATGCGACTGCACAAGCCGTTGTGCAGCCCGTTGCCGCGCCGCCGACAACAGCTACGACGGCCGCGACGGGTACGGCGGCAACCGCGACCATCGTTCCGGCAACAGAGAGCGCGCCTCCTTTGGCCACACAGACGGTTCCGGCCAGAACGGGGACCGTTGCGGGCAGAACGGGGACCGCCGCGGGCGAGGTCGCCCGCGCTCCACAGGGCGGCGCGGTTGCCCAGGCCGAGCGTGCGCGATTCGACGCGATGGCGCGCGACTTTGCAGCGAACCCGGCGGGAAACTTCACGGTGCAGTTCGCCATCGTCTGCGACCCGTCAAACGTGACGAAAGCGCTTGGCACGAGCAGCGACGTCTGGTTCGGGCCGATCACCCTGAAAGAACGGAAGTGCTTCCGCATGTTCTGGGGTCGTTATGCAACCCGGGCCGAGGCAGAGGCTGCGCTGCCGCGGTTGCCGGGGTCGCTTCGTGAATCACGACCAGCAGTAGTGGGGATCCCGCGATGATGAGCACACTTCTGACCGCTGTCGGACTTGGGTTGGGTGCGGGCGTCAATGCGTACGCGACGCTGCTCGTGTTCGGGCTGGTCTCACGGTGGCGCCCGACGATGTTCGAAGGGGAGCTGGCGACGTTTTTCTCTTCGACGCCGGTGCTGATCGCTCTCGGCGTGCTGTACGCGATCGAGTTCATCGCCGACAAGGTGCCGGCGGTCGATCATGTCTGGGACGTGATCCACACCTTCGTCCGTCCCGCCGCCGGTGCGCTGGTGGGATGGGCGGCCTCGGCGAATCAGCTGCCGCAGGGCGCGGTGGTTCTCGCCACTGTGATTGCGGGTGGGGCGGCGCTGAGCACGCATGCAGCGAAGGCATCGGTTCGCCTGGCCAGCACGACCACGACGGCGGGGTCGGTGAATCCGATTCTTTCGCTCGTCGAAGATGTGTTCGCCATTGGCACGTCGCTCATCGCGGTCCTGCTGCCGTGGCTGGTCGCGGCGGTGGTAGTGATCGTGGCCGTATTCTTTTTCCTGTTGATCCGTCGTGTCAGAAAACCGCAGACTTTATGATGTCGGCCTGCCGACATTGTTTGTAAGTGCTAAAAAACACAGATATTTAATTGAAATGATTTCCCCCGGGATTCTCCGAGGCCCGGACGTGGTTACATGGGGAGCGTAGAGCGGATCGGAGGATCGCCGCGGTCCCGCTTGCGGGGATGCGGAGGAAAGTCCGAACTCCAACGGGCAGCAGGCTGGATAACGTCCAGGCGCGGCGACGCGACGGAAAGTGCAACAGAAAGATACCGCCCCTCGTCGTTCGCAAGAGCGGCGGGAGGTAAGGGTGAAATGGTGCGGTAAGAGCGCACCGCGTCCCGCGTGAGCGGCGACGGCACGGCAAACCCCCTGCGGAGCAAGACCAAATAGGGAAGCGAGGACCCGCCCGTGTCCTTCCGAGCTTCCGGGTAGGTTGCTCGACCACCGCGGCAACGCGAGTGGCAGACGAATGATCCTCGCCCCGCAAGGGGAACAGGATTCGGCTTACAGATCCGCTCTACGCACTTTCCGCCCGCCCCCCCGCTTCGACTTCGGGCGTCGCCAGCAACTCGGTCCTCTGCTTCGGCACGATTCAACCTTCGACCTTCGACCTTGGACCCTCAAACCCGCTTCCCGGCAGGACAAGTGGAGCGCGGGCGACCTCGCCCGCGGGGCGGGGGACGCGGGCGAGGTCGCCCGCGCTCCACTGAGAGTTCCAGGGTCCAGGGTCCAAGGTCCAAGGTCCAATCGCCGCGACTGATGAATCCGTGTTCCGGTACCATGCGCCCGCCAAGCATGCTCACCAGGCCCCGCGCCCTTCCTCCCAACGCACGCATCGCCGTCCTCGCCGCCTCGGGGCCGAGCGACGTGCAGCGCATCGAACAGGCGGCGAGGCATCTCGAAGCGCGCGGGATGAGCGTCACGCTCGCTTCGAACATCGGCGCGCGGCATCGGCACTACCTCGCCGGCGATGACGACTTTCGCGTCGCAGAGCTCAACCGTCACTTGAGGTCTAATCAGTTCGACGGATTCTTCTTCGCGCGCGGCGGCTATGGAGCGATGCGCATCCTCGACCGGATCGACTACGAGGCGATCGCCGCCAACCCGCGGCCGATCGTCGGATTCAGCGACGTCACCGCGCTGCACCAGGCCGTGGCCATCCACTCCCGCGTCGCGTCGTTTCACGGTCCGATGCTCAACCTCGACTTCCACGATCGCCTCTCGGTGCCGCACGAACAGTGGCTCTGGTCACTTCTCGGCGGCGACGCTCCTGTTACCTTCTCTTTCGAGGGGTCCGATGTTCTGTTTCCCGGCGATGTGGAAGGAGTGTTGTTCGGCGGCTGCCTGTCGATCACGGCGGCGCTCGTCGGAACTCCGTATGACTTCTGGATCGACGATGGGATCTGGTTCTGGGAAGACGTCGATGAGCCGACGTATCGCATCGACCGTATGTTGACCCACCTGAGGCTGTCTGGCAGAATGAAACGCATCCGCGGTGTAGTGATCGGGAGGCTGAAGGGGTGTGGGAGCGAGGAGGAAATCGAAGCTCTGCTGCGCGATTTCTTCGCCTCCATGGGGATCCCCGTGATCCGCAACGTGCCCTTCGGCCATTTCGGGGACAACCTGCTGATGCCGATCGGCGCCCCGGTCCGTCTCAGTACCAGCGAACGTTCACTCACCATCACCGCACCGGTCGTGTCCTGATGTCCATGCCGAGCCCGACGATGAGGATCAACAGCCGATGAAGGCCGTGTTCAAGAGCACAGGCGGGAAAGATCCCGTCCGTGACTCGACCCTGACCTTCTCCGCCGGCGACCTGATCTTCTCGCAGGGCGACCTCGGCACCGACATGTTCATCATCCAGGACGGCGAGGTCGACATCATCAAGCACATCCAGGGAGAGTCGCACCTGCTCTCCCATCTGGAGAAGGGCGACTTCTTCGGCGAGATGGCGCTGATGGAGAACTCGCCGCGGACGGCCGACGCCCTCGCAAAGACCGACGTCAAGGTCGTCGCCATCAACGGATCGCGCTTCGACGAGATGCTGCGCAAGAACCCCGAGATCGCGGTCCGCATCATCCGCAAGTATTCGAAACGGCTGCGCGAGGCGAACGCGCTCCTCGAGCGCCTCGTCGGCCGCGAAGTCGACGCCGACCAGATGTCGCTCGACTCGACGGTGATCCGCCCGTCGGAGAAGATGACGCGCCACCGCCTCGTCGACGTCGCCACGGGAACCGCGTTCTTCTTTAGCAGCGGCGACGAGACGATGATCGGCCGCGCCGATCCGGTCACCGGCATCCTTCCCGACATCGACCTCACGCCCGTTGATACGAATCGATCCGTATCGCGCCGCCACGCCAAGATCATCCGATCGGACGACGAGTACCACGTCCTCGAAGAGGTCGGCACCGTCAACGGCACCTACGTCAATGATCAGCGCATCCCCACCGGAGTCCCGGTCACGCTCCATAACGGGGATCTTGTGAAGATCGGGCTTATTGCTATGAAGGTTGTCTTCGACTAGCGCACAGATCGATTTTGGATTTTGGATTTTGGATTTAGTTCCCGTGGAATCCAAAATCCAAAATCTAAAATCCGCCAGAGCCCACCACCCGTAGAGTCGTTCACAATGGCGGCGTGATCGACAGTCCGTTGAAGTTTCTCAAGGGCGTCGGGCCCGGGCGCGCCGAGGCGCTCTCCGCGGCCGGTCTCGATACGGTCCGCGATCTTCTCTTCTTCTTCCCCTACCGTTACGAGGATCGGCGCCATCCGGCGCGCATCGCCGACCTCGGGCGGCTCGTCGACAGTCCCGTCCTTCTCCGCGGCAAGGTCGTCTCCGCCGGGGCGAAGGTCTCTCCGGTCAAACGGATGAAGATCTTCGAAGTCATGTTCGACGACGGCAGCGGGACGGTGATGCTGGTCTGGTTCAATCAGCCGTACCTCGCCGATCAGATCGAGCGCGGTGACCGCCTGGCCATCTACGGTGTGCCGAAGACTTCAGGCCGGGGCGGACGCCTGCAGATCGAGAGCCCCGACTGGGAAAAGATCGAGGAGGGGGAGGTCGAGGGAGCGATCGTTCCCATCTATTCGAAGGTGGCCAACATCCCGCCGAAGGCCTTCCGCAGGATCATGGCGCAGGCCCTCGATTCGATCGGCGATCTCGAAGATCCCATGCCTGTTACCACGCGCGAACTCCTCGGGGTCGTCGGCCTCGCGGAGGCGGTCGAAGCGATTCATCGTCCACCGGAGCTGACGCCGGGATTTCTGCGCTACCGCTCGCCCGCGCACCTTCGCGTGGTGATGCAGGAGTTCTTCACCTTCCAGCTGGCCCTGCGCGTGCGGCGCGCGACGGAAGAGGTCACGAAGAAAACGCGGCGCATCACCATCGACGACGACCTGCGGGCCGAGGTGAAGAAGGTCCTTCCATTCCGGCTGACCGGTGCACAGAAACGTGTGCTGCGCGAGATCGCCGACGACCTGCGCGAGGACCGCCCCATGTACCGGCTGCTGCAGGGCGACGTCGGCAGCGGCAAGACCATCGTGGCCCTGATCGCGGCCATGATCATGATCCGCAACGGGCATCAGGTTGCCCTTCTCGCGCCGACGGAGATCCTCGTCGAGCAGCATTACCAGCGCATTCGTCAACTACTTGACCACTCCGTCGTGGTGGCCCGCGCCACGGGATCGATGACTGCCGGCGAGCGCCGCACGCTGCAGGCCGGCCTGCGCGACGGCTACATCCAGCTGGTCGTCGGCACGCACGCCATCCTCGAAGAGAAGATCTCCTTCCGCTCCCTCGGCCTGGCCATCGTGGACGAGCAGCATCGTTTCGGAGTGGAGCAACGTCAGAAACTCTTCTCGAAGGGCGAGACGCCCGACATCCTGGTGATGACGGCAACTCCGATCCCCCGTTCGCTGGCGCTGGCCATGTACGGAGACCTCGAGCTGTCGGTCATCGACGAACTGCCGCCGGGACGCCAGCGCATCAAGACCGCGGTTCGCGGCGCGAGCGAGATCGAGCGCGTCTACCAGTTCGCCGATCGCGAGATCGCGGGCGGTGCGCAGGTCTACGTCGTCTATCCGATCATCGAGGAGTCGGTGAAGCTCAACCTCAAGCCGTTGTCCGAGGGGTATGAGCACATTCAGAAGAGGTTCCCGGGGAGGAGGGTGGCCATGATGCACGGCCGCATGAAATCGGACGAGAAGGACGAGACGATGGTCCGCTTCAAGCGGGGAGAGATCGACATCCTCGTCGCCACGACGGTCATCGAGGTCGGCATCGACGTCCCGAACGCGTCGATCATGATCATCATGGATGCGGATCGATTCGGACTCTCGCAGCTGCATCAGCTTCGCGGGCGGGTGGGCCGCGGAGAGAGAAAGTCGTACTGCATCCTCATCCGCAACTCGAAGGCGGCGCCCGACGCGTCGGCGCGCCTGGACATGTTCGAGGCGACGAAGGATGGCTTCGAGGTCGCCGAGCGCGATCTCGCCCTGCGCGGTCCGGGCGAGTTCCTCGGTACACGGCAGTCGGGCGTGGCGCGCTTCCGCTTCGGCAACATCCTGCGCGACCACGATCTGATGGAGAAGTCGCGCGACGCCGCGATCGGCGTCATCGAGAGCGAAGGCGTCGAGGCCGCGGACGCGCTCACGCGCCGGCTTCTGGGCGCCGCCGCAAACGTGGCAACCTCCCGGGACTGACCCAATCCAAAATCCAAAATCGAAAATCCAAAATCAGCTAAACTCCCGCCTCCATCAAGACCCCGACACCGGCGTCCCCAAGAGATTTGATTTGAATCAGAAGACCCAGTTCGTCCTCAGCGGCCTCCGGCCCACCGGCCGCGTCCACCTCGGCAACTATTTCGGAGCGATTCGCAACTGGGTGCGGTTGCAGGACTCCTACCGCGCCTACTACTTCGTCGCCGACTGGCACGCGCTGACCTCCGACTATGCCGATCCGCAGAACGTCCGCCAGGCGACGTTCGACGCGGTCGCCGACTGGCTGGCCGCCGGACTCGACCCGAAGAAGTGCTCGATCTTCGTGCAGTCGGAGGTGAAGGAGCACGCCGAGCTTCATCTTCTTCTATCGATGATCACGCCGCTGCCCTGGCTCGAGCGCGTCCCGACGTTCAAGGACCAGCAGGCTCAGCTCGTCGAGAAAGACTTGAATACCTACGGGTTTCTCGGGTACCCGCTGCTGCAGACGGCCGACATCATCGTTTACCGGGCGAACTTCGTGCCGGTGGGCGAGGACCAGGCGTCGCATCTGGAACTATCCCGCGAGATCGTCCGGCGCTTCAACAATTTCTATGGTGACGTTTTCCCGGAGCCGCAGCCGCTCTTCACCGAGTCGCCGAAGGTGCCCGGGCTCGACGGCCGCAAGATGTCGAAGTCGTACGGAAACACGATTCCGCTGAGTGCGCCGGCGGACGAGATCCGCGCCCTGGTCATGACGATGTTCACCGACCCAAACCGGATCCGCCGCAAGGACCCCGGCAACCCTGACATCTGCAACCTCTTTCAGTTCCATAAGCTCTTCTCCGACCAGGAGACGGTCGCCCGCGTCGATCACGAGTGCCGCACGGCCCAGATCGGTTGTGTGGACGACAAGAAGCTGCTCGCCGAGATCATGGTCGAGAACTTGCGTCCCATCCGGGAGCGCCGCGAAGCCATCGACCGAGATCCGTCGGTCGTCTGGGATGCATTGCGCGAAGGCAACCGCAGCGCGCGCGAGCGCGCCGCGGAAACGCTCGAGCAGGTACGCCGGGCCATGAAGATCGACTACCCCGAGTTCCGATGACCGAAGAAGAAAACAGTGGAGCGCGGGCGATCTCGCCCGCGGAAACCGGAGCGCGGGCGACCTCGCCCGCGGAAGCCGGATCGCATGTGGCCGCGCCCCCGGAAGCCGGCGCTCCCATGGCCGAGGAGCAGGAGCCCGAGGGATACAAGATCACCCTCCCGACGTTTCACGGGCCGCTCGACCTCCTTCTCCATCTGATCCGCCAGCAGAAGGTCGATATCTACGACATCCCCATCGTGCCGATCACGCAGCAGTACACGGCGTACCTCGACGCGATGGAAGAGCTCGACCTCGAGGTCGCGGCCGACTACATCTACATGGCCGCGCTCCTGATCCACATCAAGTCGAAGATGCTCCTGCCGCGCGACGAGAACGCGGAGGTGCCGCTCGAGGATCCACGCCAGGAGCTGGTGGACCGCCTGCTCGAGTACCAGCGTTTCAAGGCGGTGGCGGAGAGTTTCGCCGAGCTCGACGTCGTGCGCATGGGCATGTGGCCGCGGCCGAGTGTGCCGAAGCCGGGGATGGACGCCTCCGAGATCGACATGAGCGAAGTGTCGCTCTTCGATCTCATCGACGCGTTCCGGTCCGCGCTCAATCGATACAAGGAAGCGCATCCGCAGTCGATCGAGCTGCAGCGGACGGTTCACAAGGTTTCCGACAAGATGCGGGAGCTGTATGCGAAGCTGAAGGAGAAGTCTCCGATTCGCCTGCAGTGGTTCCTGGAAGGCCGCGACCGCAACGAGCTGATCGCCGTCTTCCTCGGCATGCTCGAGCTGGTGCGTCTCGGCGGCATCGGAATGAAACAGGGCGACAACTTCGGAGAGATCCTGATCACGAAATCGGACCAGGAGATCGACGAGTCGACGTTCGCTCTGTTCGACAATTCCTAGAAGGATCGAATGACTGAGGGACAATCCACGTCACCCTGAGCAGCGAAGACTGCGAAGGGCCTCAAGATGCCTGAGTGGCGCATCCTGAGGCCCAACGCCCGCGCTTCGCCGGCTCAGGGGTGAGGGTGAACTATGGACAACAACGAATTACGCGCGGCGCTGGAGGCCATCCTCTTCGTCAGCAACGAGCCGGTCAAGGTCGAGGAGTTCGCCGAGGCGTTCACCGATTCCGACGTGCCGTCGATCACGGCGCAGCTGGAGGAGATCAGGAAGAACCTCGAAAGCTGCATCGGCGGCTTCATCCTCGAGCAGGCGGCCGGCGGTTGGCGTCTCGCGACGAGGCCGGAGCACGACGGCGTCCTGAAGAAGTACTTTTCGAAGAAGGGCGAGAACCGCCTCTCCATCGCTGCGCTTGAGACGCTGGCCATCGTTGCGTACCGTCAGCCGATCACGGCGCCGGAAGTCTCCGACATCCGCGGAGTGAACTCGACGCAGACGATCCGCACGCTGCTGGAGCGGCGCATGATCCGCGTCTCGGGACGCAAGAACGTGGTCGGGAGTCCGTTTCTTTATCGCACGACGCGCGAGTTCCTCGTGCACTTCGGACTCAATGACATTCGCGATCTTCCGCAGCTCGAGGAGTTCGGTGATCTGATCGGCGAGCAGCTCAACGAAGAGCTGGTGGCGAACATCGCCGCGGCCGATGTGACGCCCGACACCAGCGAGATTCCGCTCGCCGAAGGCGAAGAGATTGCAGAAGTCGAGTTAGAATCGTCTGAGGCTGCTGAACATCAACAGTGATGCAACTCGAGCGACTGCAGAAGATCATTGCCCACGCCGGCTTCGCGTCGCGGAGAGAAGCCGAGACGATGATTCGCGAAGGGCGGGTCACCGTGAACGGGCAGGTCATCACCGAGCTCGGGTCGCGCGCCAACGCCGACAAGGATCACATCAAGGTCGACGGCAAGCTGATCACGCACGCTGAGCCTCACCGTTACATCCTCCTCTACAAGCCGAAAGAGGTGATGACCACCGTGGAAGACCCGCAGGGACGCCGCACGGTCATCGACCTGGTTCGCGGCATCCGCGAGCGCATCTATCCGGTCGGGCGCCTCGATTTTCATTCGGAAGGCCTTGTGCTGCTGACCAACGACGGCGACCTGGCGTTCAAGGTTTCCCATCCGACGCACGGATCGGTGAAGACCTACCACGTGAAAGTTCGCGGCGTTCCCGAAGAGCGGATCATCGACAAGCTGCAGCGCGGGATCACCCTCGAAGGCAAACGAACGCTGCCGTGCGAGATCGAGCGCCTCAAGACCACCGGCCGCAACGACGAAGAAGGCAACAGCTGGTTCGAGGTCAAGCTCCGCGAGGGCCGGACGCAGCAGATCCGCAAGATGTTCCAGGCCGTCGGCCACCCGGTCTCGAAGCTCCGGCGCGTGGCCATCGGTCCGATTGCCGATCCCAAGCTGACTCCCGGAGTCTGGCGCGAGCTCACGAAGCAGGAAGTGAAGATGCTCGCGACGATGAAGGATCTCAAACCGAAGACGAAGCCGCGCCGCGCCACGAAGCGCCCGACGTCGCGCAAGGCCGCTTCGAAGAAGAAAACCGGAGCGAAGCCTGCCGCGCGCACGACTTCGAAGCCGCGCCGAGCGGCACGCCAGCGGTGAGTGACGCGCTCATCGTCGCCATCGACGGCCCCTCGGGCGTCGGCAAGACCACGGCGAGCCGCCTCGTCGCCCGCGAGCTGAACATCCCTCACATCGACACCGGGGCCATGTATCGAGCCATCGGTGTCGCCGCGCTCCGCGAAGGAATCTCCGTTCACGACGCGGCCGCCCTCGAGGAGCTGACGGGGAGGACGCGCATCGAGTTCCTGCCCGGCGAGCGTCCCCGGGTCATCCTCAATGGTGAGGACATCACCGGCATGATCCGGACCCCCGAGATCAGCATGGCCGCGAGCCATGTCTCTGCCGTGCCGGCAGTTCGGCGCGCTCTGGTCCGCCTCCAGCAGGCCATGGGGCGGGCGGGCGGCGGGGTGCTGGAGGGGCGTGACATCGGGACGAAGGTCTTTCCGGAGACCCCGCACAAGTTCTTCCTGACCGCGACGCCGAAAGTGCGGGCCGACCGCCGTTACCGCGAGCTCCTGGCGAAGGGGCAGAACATCCCCTTCGAAACGGTCTTAGCCGAGGCCAGTCAAAGAGATGAGCAGGATTCGAGTCGGGCCGATTCGCCCCTCACGTATGACGAAACCTATACGGTGATCGATACCTCCGAGCTTTCCATCACCGAGGTCGTGCAGTGGATCGTCGACGAGGTCCGCTCGGGCCGTTGACCGTTAACCGTTAACCGTTAACCGTTAACCGTTAACCGTTAAGGAGCGTAATCCGTCCCCTCGTCACGTCAACACAAGCCGGCGAAACAGTGGAGCCGCGGGCGATCCGCCCGCGGTGGCGACATGCCACACTCAGAGCTGTCAAGACGGCGAAGGGTCTCAGGATCCGCGGGCGAGGTCGCCCGCGCTCCAACATGCGTCGCACAAACGAAAGCACCGCGGGCGGGATCGCCCGCGGCTCCACGGAGTCGGCCGGCTTATGCAGAGCTTCCTTTAACGGTTAACGGATCAGGGCTCCTCGCCAGATGCCGCCCCTGGTTCGGGACAGCGGCCAGAAGGGTCCCATTGACCGCAATTCACGCGACCGCTAAACTCCCGATTTCAGCGCGTATCAACAATTTACGTTGATTTTTGCGTCGCGAGTGAAGCGGGGGCTCCGGACCGGTTTGCCGGGACCCGCACCAGGGAGGTTTCCCAGTCCATGGCGTCCAACGACGATCCGAATAAGCAGAAGCCGCAGCGGAGTCCTGCGGACGCCAACAACCTCGAAGGATTGGGGATGGACGAGCTCCTGAACCTTTACGACCAGAAGATGGCCACCTTCGCGGAGGGCGAGATCGTTCGCGGCCGCGTCGTCAAAGTCACATCGACAGAAGTAGTTGTAGACATTGGCTACAAATCGGAAGGCCTGCTTCCCATCAACCAGGTCACCGGCTACAACGGCGAAGTCACGGTCAAGAGGGGTGACGAGATCGACGTTTTCGTCGAGCGCCTCGAAGACGTCTCCGGTTACGTCCAGCTCTCCCGCGAAAAAGCCGAGCGCATGCTCGTGTGGGACCGGATCGAAGCAGCCTACAAGGCAGACGAGGCCATCACTGGCCGCGTGGTGGACCGGGTCAAGGGCGGCCTCTCTGTCGACGTCGGCGGGGTGAAGGCGTTTCTGCCGGGCTCGCTGATCGACACGAAGCCCATCAAGAACCTCGATGTCCTGCGCGGTCAGGAGTTCCGCTTCAAGATCGTGTCGTTCGACAAGAAGCGCAGCAACATCGTCCTGTCCCGCCGCGCGCTCGTGGAAGTGGAACAGTCGAAGCAGAAGCTGGAGACCTTCGGCCGCCTCGAAGAGGGCAAGCTCACGCACGGCGTGGTCAAGAACATCACCGACTACGGGGTCTTCGTCGACCTCGGCGGCGTCGACGGGCTGCTGCACATCACGGACATCTCCTGGGGCCGCGTCAACCATCCCAGTGAGTACTTCAACGTCGGCGACGAGATCGAAGTCATGGTCCTGAAGTTCGATCCGTCCGCCGAGCGCGTTTCTCTCGGATACAAGCAGAAGTCGCCCGATCCCTGGTCGGACGTGGTCCATCGCTATCCGCTGGGCAGCCGCGTGCATGGCAAGGTCGTGTCGCTGGCGGACTACGGTGCGTTCGTGGAGCTCGAGGACGGCGTCGAAGGCCTCATTCACGTCAGCGAGATGTCGTGGACCAAGAAGGTCCGTAATCCGGCGAAGCTGCTCTCCATCGGCGCGGATGTCGAAGCGGTCGTCTCCGACGTCAACATTCCGAACCGGCGCATCTCGCTCTCGCTGAAGGCGCTCGAAGAGAATCCGTGGGACACGATCGCGCAGCGCTACCCGGTGGGCGCGGTCATCACGGGCAAGGTGCGCAACCTGACGGACTTCGGCGCGTTCGTCGAAGTGGAAGAGGGGATCGACGGCCTGATCCACATCTCCGACATGTCGTGGAACCGGCGTCTCAAGCACCCGAGCGAGGTCCTCAAGAAGGGCGATACGGTGCAGGCGCGCGTGATCAGCGTCGACGGCGAGAACCAGAGGCTCTCGCTGTCGGTCCGCGAGTTCCTGCCGAACGAGTGGGATGCGTTCGCGAAGACGCACAAGATCGGCGACGAGCTCGTGGGCACGATCGCGAAGATCACCGATTTCGGACTGTTCATCCGCGTTGCGGACGGCGTGGAAGGTCTCGCGCACGTTTCGGAAGTGCAGCGTGATCCGAAAGCGAAACTCGACAAGACGTTCACCCCGGGCGAGGCCATTCGCGCGCGGATCATCAAGCTCGATCCGCAGGATCGGAAGATCGGCCTGACCACCCGCGACGTCGAGCCTCTCACCGATGAGGAGCGCGCGCAGGCGGGCGGCGCCGCCGAGCATCACGAGCATCCGGCAGCACCGCAGGCGCCCGACGAAGAGACGCCGGAAAGCTGAACATGTCCGAATACGATCCGACACAACCCCCTCCGCGTCCCGCCGTAGAAGAGCCGGTGACGAGCCAGGGGACTTACACGCCGCCGCCGCCCGCGACGGTCATCGTCGAGCAGCCGCGCAAATCGCGAACGGGGATGTTCCTGTTCGGGGCGTTCACGGGATGCCTGGTGCTGATCGCCGGGATCTTTTTCCTGATGATCGCCTTCGCGGCGTCGCGCGGCGACTCGGGAACCTTCAGTCTCTCCACGCATCGCGTCGCCGTCGTGCCGATCGAAGGTCCGATCATGGACGCGCGCGAGACCGTGGACAAGCTCGAGGAGTACGCCGAGAGCTCCACGGTCAAGGCGATCGTGGTCCGCATCAACAGCCCCGGCGGCGCGATCGCACCTTCGCAGGAGATCTATTCGCAGATCCTGCGTATCCGCGAAGAGACCGACAAGCCGGTCGTGGCATCTTTCGACAGCATCGCCGCGTCCGGCGGCTTTTACATCGCCTCGGCGTGTGACCAGATCGTCGCCAATCCGGGATCGATCACCGGCTCCATCGGCGTGATCCTGCAGTGGCTCGAGTTCGAAGATCTGATCAAGTGGGCGAAGATGCGCCCCGAAACGATCACCAGCGGCGCCCTGAAGTCTGCCGGGTCGCCGTTCCAGAAGCTGAGCGACGAAGAGCGCCAGTATCTGCAGCGCGTCGTCAACCAGCTCCACCAGCAGTTCGTGAAGGCCGTGGCCGCGGGGCGCAAGGGAAAGATCAGCGAGGCCGACGTGGCGCGCCTCGCCGATGGCCGCGTGTTCACCGGCGAAGAGGCGCTCGCCCTCAAGCTCGTCGATCGTCTCGGCACCCTGCGCGATGCGGTGCGGGTCGCCGGGGAGCTCGGCGGCATCGAGGGCGAGCCGACCATGGTTTATCCGAAACCGAGGCGTCCGACGCTCGTCGACATGCTCGGCAGCGGCGAAACGAAAACGCTCGTTGACAAAGTGATGGGCCGTAACGCGGCACAGTTTCTATACCTGTGGGAAGCAGCCGAAGCTGCATCAGTGAAGTGAGGAGGCTACTTTGGAGCATCTGAACGATCTCGAAGATTCCGAGACCAGCGCCAAAGCGGGTGTGATGACGAAGGCTGAGCTCGTCGACGAGGTGGCTCGTGTCGTACAACTCACCAAGAAACAGGCGGAGACGATCGTGAACATCGTCTTCGACTCGATCGTCGACTCTCTCCGCGCCGGGCAGAAGATCGAGCTCCGCGGCTTCGGAAGCTTCCGGCTGCGCAGCAGAAAATCGCGCACCGGCCGCAATCCCAAGACGGGTGAGAAGGTCGAAGTGCCTTCCAAGAAGATCCCGTATTTCAAGCCCGGCAAGGAACTGAAGGAGCTGATCAACAAGGCATTGGCCGACGCGGGCGTCCCGGACGGCGGGACGGATCGCGAACCAGCCGAATGACCTGAAAATTTTGGATTTTGGATTTTGGATTTTGGATTGGTCTCAAATCCAAAATCCAAAATCCAAAATCCAAAATGGAAATCCTTTTCACGCCGTGGAGGTATCCCTACTTGACGTCGCCCCGAAGCGACGCGCCTCAGCCATGCATCTTCTGCGTGGCCGCGCGTTCCAGCGAACCCAGAGAGACCCTGACGCTGTTCCGCAATGAGCGCGCGCTGGTGATGCTCAACCGGTATCCCTACACCAACGGTCACCTCATGGTTGCGCCGATCGCGCACGAGGCACGCCTCTTCGACAGCAGCGAAGGCTCACTGCGTGCGCTGATCGGGCTCACCGCGGCCGCTCAGCGGATCCTGTCGGATGTCTACCGGCCGGACGGGTTCAACGTCGGGATGAACTTCGGGCAGGTCGCCGGCGCAGGAGTCGCCGATCACTATCACATGCACATCGTGCCCCGCTGGAGCGGCGACTCGAACTTCATGACCGTCACCGCGCAGACGCGGCTCGTTCCCGAAGATCTCGAAGTCACATTCGACAAGCTCGCACCCTTGTTCAATGACATCCAATGAATAAACGATCCCTTCTGGCGATGATCCTCGCTTACGTAATCCCCGGCGCCGGTCACGTCTACCTCGGCTATCGACGGCGGGCGGCCGCCTTTTTTGCGATCATCTTCCTCATGTTCGTGATCGGCCTCTCGATCGACGGCAATCTCTACACGCTCGAACGCGGTCAGCCGATCCTCCGCCTTCTGGCGAGCCTCGGATCCATGGGTGCCGGCATCCTCTACTTCGTCGCCCGCGCGATGGGCCCGTACGGCGACATCACATCGATCACCTACGAGTACGGCACCACGTTCACGCTCACTGCCGGTCTCATGAACCTCCTGCTCGTCCTCGACTGCTTCGACATTGCCGAGGGGCGCAAGCAGTGAGCCTGTTGCGGAATCATGTGGTGCTGATGTTCCTCTATGCTCTCGGCACGGCGCTGTTCTTCACGCTGTTGTGGAAGCACGGCCGGACGGACCGGGTCCGGTTCTTTCTCTTCGTCTTCCTGTCCCTCTTCCTCGGCGGCATCGCCCTCGGCTGGGCGATGTTCGCCTTCCCGCTGCGATGAAGATCGCGGTCGTCGCAGGCGAGGCATCGGGAGACCTTCACGCCGGCAGCGTCCTTCGGGAGCTCAAAGCGCTCGATCCGGCGATCCGCCTGTTCGGCATCGGCGGTGACCACATGCGGAAAGAGGGCGCGGAGCTGCTGTATCACGCGCGCGACCTCGGTTTCGTCGGGCTCTTCAACGTCCTTCGCCACATCGGCATGTTCCGGCGCGTCTTCCGCGACCTGATGGCGCGGATCGAAGCCGAGCGCCCCGATGCCGTCCTGCTCGTCGATTATCCCGGATTCAATCTCCGCGTCGCGCGACGGGCCAGAGAGCTCGGACTGAAAGTCATCTATTTCATCTCACCGCAGGTCTGGGCCTGGCACCGCCGGCGGATTCACGAGATCGAGCGGAACGTCGATCACATGATCGTGATCTTGCCGTTCGAGGAGAAGTTCTACCGCGACCACAACGTGCGGGTGACGTACGTCGGCCATCCTCTCATCGATCAGGTGGCCGGCGTCGGCCGTTCCGCGAAGCGCGACGGCATCGTCCGGATCGCGCTCATGCCCGGCTCGCGCAAGCGCGAAGTGGACGATGTGCTGCCGGCGATGCTCGACGCGGTGCGCATCCTTCGCTCCGAGCGGGCCATCGAGCCGTTCATCGTCCAGGCGCCCACCATCGAGCACGATCACCTCGAAGGCCTCGTTTCGAAGAGCGGAGAGAAGGTGCCCATTCTGCCGCGCGACCGGGGAGAAGGGCTCGCGGCGGCCGACATCGCCATCTCGTCATCCGGAACGGCGACGCTGGAGTCCGCCGTCCTCGGCACGCCCGTCGTCGTGATGTACCGCCTCGGGCGGCTCACGTACAGGATCGCCCGGCGCCTGGTGAAGCTCCCGTACTTCAGCCTCGTCAACATCGTGGCCGGACGAAAAGTCGTCCCGGAGCTGATGCAGGACGAAGTCACCGGAAAGAACATCGCCGCGGCAGTTCGCGAGATGCTCGAGCCGGCACGCTACGCCCAGGCCAGGACGGATATGGCCGAGGTGAGGGCGAAGCTTGGGGAGCAGGGGGCGAGCCGGCGGGCCGCAGAGGCGATAATGGCGACTCTGCGATGAGTGTCCTCGGGCGTCTTTACAGGTACATCGGCCGCTACAAGACGTGGGCCGCGATCGCGTTTGCCGCGATGATCACGTTCGCCGCGACGCAGGCCGCGCTGATGGGACTCATCCGGCCGCTCTTCGACGAGGTGCTCACTCCGCCGGGAAGGCAGGTCGAGCGCGTCCAGCGCGATGACCCGACGGAACGGCGCCTGGTCGATCTGATGCTGCGCCGCGATCAGCCGGAAGGGCAGCGTGGCGCGGTCATCAACTTCGTCGACCGCTCGAGCGGAAGTTTTCTGCGGTGGTGGAACGAGAAGCCGTCCGAGAAGTGGCGAAAAGTGCTGTTCGCTTTTCTGCTCGTGTTCATCATCCGCGCCTTCGCGTCGTTCTTCGCGGAGTACGCGTTCCAGAAGGTGGGGCTGAACACGGTCCGCGATCTGCGAAACGAGCTTTACGAGCGGATCATCAATCAGAGTCACAGCTTCTTCTCGGAGCGTCCGACGGGGGAGATGGTGAGCCGCGTCGTCTCCGACGCCGACGCCATTCAGGCCGCGGTCTCGACGCGGATGGGCGATCTCTTTCAGGAATCGATCACGCTGTTCGGCCTGCTGCTGTTCGTGTTCATCATGAACACGGAGCTGGCCATCCTCAGCCTGATCGTGGCGCCGGTGATCATCCTGCCGGTCGTGCAGTTCGGACGGCGCCTTCGGGGAACGACGCACCGTTCGCAGGAGCGAATGGCCGACATCGCCACGCAGCTCGAAGAGACGATCCGGGGCGTGCGCATCGTGAAGGCCTTCACGATGGAGAAGTTTGAGATCGGCCGGTTCAACGAGGCCACGCAACGTCACCTGCGCGCGAATCTCAAAGCCCAGCGCATTCAGGCAGCCACGTCGCCGGTACTCGAACTGCTGGCCGGCGTGTGCACGCTCCTGCTGCTCCTCTATGCGCACCGCCGGATCACCAACGGATCGCTAACGCTCGGTGAGTTCGTCAGCTTCGTCGGCGCGCTGGCGATGATGTACGCGCCGATCAAGAAGCTGAACAAAGTGAACCTCTCGCTCAACGCCGCGCTCTCGGCGGCGGAACGCGTCTTCCGGATGCTCGACGTCGACAATCCGGTCAAGGAAAAACCGGGAGCGGAAGTCCTGCGCGGCGTCGGCGAGGGCGTGAAGTACGAGAACGTCACGTTCACGTATGGCCGCGAGGGCGATCCCGTCCTGGCGAACATCAGCATCGACGTGCATCCGGGCGAGATCGTGGCGCTCGTCGGGGGGAGCGGGGCGGGCAAATCGACTTTCGTCAACCTCCTCCCTCGCTTCTACGACGTGACGTCCGGGCGCATCACCGTAGCGGGCCGCGACGTCCGTGACGTAACCCTGCCATCGCTCCGCGGGCTCATGGGATTCGTGACGCAGGAAGTGGTGCTGTTCAACGACACGGTGCGCAACAACATCGCGTACGGCCGGACGGATGCCGAGGAATCGAAGGTGATCGCGGCGGCGAAGGCGGCGCATGCGCATGATTTCATCAGCGCGCTCCCGCAGGGATACGACACCGTGATCGGAGAGAGCGGCGTGCTCCTCTCCGGCGGGCAGCGTCAGCGTCTCGCCATCGCCCGCGCGCTCTTCAAAGATCCCCCGATTCTGATCCTCGACGAAGCGACCTCCGCCCTCGACACCGAATCGGAGCGGCTCGTGCAGCAGGCTCTCAACAACCTCATGCGCGGGCGGACGACCCTCGTCATCGCCCATCGCCTGTCCACGATCCGCAGCGCCGACAAGATCGTCGTGCTCGACAAGGGACAGATCGTCGAGTTCGGACGCCACGACGAGCTGCTCGCGCGCAAAGGCGTCTACCGGCGCCTCTACGATCTGCAGTTCGCCGAAGAAGACCGGCCCGCGGGGGCCATCGCATGAAGTGGCTCCTGCCGTTTTTCGGGTCACTCGTCATACGAGGCCTCCACGCCTCGCTGCGGGTGCGCCACGTCCGCGTCGAGAAGATCAACAATTCGAAGCAGTACGTGCTGACGTTCTGGCATCAGCACCTCCTGCTCATGCTGCACGCCCGTTACCGCAAGCCGATCTCCGCGCTGGTGTCGCAGTCGAAAGACGGCGAGATCATCGCGCGCGTCTTCGATCATTACGGCGTCGAGAGCGCCCGCGGTTCCTCGACGCGCGGCGGCCAGGCGGGCATGCGGGACCTCATGCGGCAGGCCCGCGCCGGTCAGAACATCGCCATTACGCCCGACGGCCCGAAAGGTCCTCCGCGCATCGCCAAGGATGGAGTGATCTTCGCCGCTCAGGCGACCGGGCTCCCGATTCTCCCGGTGGCATTCGCCGCCAAAAAAAAAAGTTACTGCGCTCCTGGGATCGCATGATCGTTCCGCTTCCGTTCAGCCGGGCGATCTATCTCTACGGCGACCCCATCGAAGTGCCGCGCCGCGGCGATGTCGAAGAATGGCGCCTCCGCGTGGAACAGACGCTGAACGAACTTGCCGCGACGGCGGAAGAACAATTCGAAGAGCTATGGAAGGAGAAAAGGATGAAGGATGAAGGATGAAGGATGAAGGCAGCACGACTTCATCCTTCATCCTTCATCCTTCATCCTTCCAAAGATGATCAACTCAATGACCGGCTTCGGCCGCGCCGCCGGTGCGATCTCGCAGCGCTACTTCGTCGCCGTCACGGCCAAGAGCGTCAACCACCGCTTTCTCGAAGCTTCCGTGAGGCTGCCCGAGTACCTCTGGGAGCTCGAGCCCGCCCTGCGCGCGATTGCGTCCGAGACCTTCTCGCGCGGAAAGGTGGACCTCTCCGTGCGCGTGCAGCGCACGCAGCAGCCGGAATACAACGTCCGCATCAATCAGCAGATCGCCAACTCCGTGGTCCCGCAGCTCAAGACCATCGCCAACGAGCTCGGCCTCGGCAGCACCTTCTCCGGGAGTGACCTTCTTCGCGTCCCCGATCTACTCCAGGTGGAGGCCATCGAGAACGAGGTTCAGGACGAGGAGCGTGAAGCTCTGGCCGCGTTGACCAGGGAGGCCTTCGGGCAGCTCGTGGCGATGAGGAAGCGCGAAGGGGAGTCCCTCCACGCCGACATCGTCGCCCGCCTGGAGTCGATCCGTTCGCTCCAGGAGCGGCTCTCCGCGCACCGGGATGAGATCCGCGGCGAGCTTCTGGCCTCGTTCCAGCAACGGGTGCAGGAGATTGCGGCATCGGCCGGCGTCGAGGTCTCGCAGGACCGGATCGCCCAGGAGGTCGTGATGATGGTGGAAAAGGGCGACATCGCCGAGGAGCTGACCCGGCTCACGCACCACGTCCAGCAGATGGATGCGGCCGTGGCGGGGAAGGAGCCGGCCGGCAAGAAGCTCGATTTCCTCTCTCAGGAGATGCTGCGCGAGATCAACACCATGGGCTCGAAGTCCCGCGCCGCTACCATTCGTAGCCTGGTTGTAGAATTGAAGACCGAGGTCGAGCGGATTCGCGAACAGGTACAGAATGTCGAATAGCAGTAACTTCCACTCGGATGGGACTTTATTCATCGTTTCCGGTCCCTCCGGGGCGGGGAAGACGACGCTCATCAACCGCGTCCGCGAGCAGCTGAAACCGATCGGGGTCCGCCTCTACTTTTCCGTCTCCCACACGACCCGTCAGGCCCGCGCCGGCGAGCAGGAAGGCATCAACTATTACTACGTTTCAGAAGAAGGGTTTACGGGCATGGCCGAGCGGGGGGAATTTCTCGAATACGCTCACGTTCATGCCCACCGGTACGGAACCTCCCGCGCAGAGGTCCTCGGCCGCATGAGTCGCGGCGAGGACGTCATCCTCGACATCGACTATCAGGGAGCGCGGCAGATCGCAGAGGATCCCGCCCTGAAGCAGCGCTCTTTGAACATCTTCATTTTCCCGCCGAGCATCGAGGCGCTGGAGCGGAGGCTGCGCGATCGCGGTCTCAACACCGACGGCGACATCGAGCTGCGCCTGCGCAAGGCGCTCGACGAGATCGATGCGGGAAAAGAGTTCTACGACTACATCATCATCAACGATGATCTCGACGAGGCCACCGAGTGTCTCAAGGCCGCGATCATCGCCAGGAAGCTCAAGACGAAGACGGCCCTCGACGCCATCCACCGGATGGCCGAGCGGTTCAAGGAGGAACGTGATGGAAGGTTTGCCCGAGGGCATTGACAGCAAATTTCGCTACGTGCTGCTGGTTTCCAAGCGCGCGGAGCAGCTCATTCAGGGAGCACAGTCCAAAGTGAAGTCGCGTCACGCCAAGCCGACGCGCATCGCGATGGAAGAGGTCGAGAAGGACCTCATCAAATGGCAGCTCACGGCGCCGGTCGAAGAGACCACCGCGCTCACCGAGTAAGCACAACAACACGACGCGGGCGGGGTCGCCCGCGCTCCACTGGAGACGAACGTGAACATCGTCCTGGGCGTGTCGGGAGGAATCGCGGCCTACAAGGCGCCGGAGCTCGTCCGGCGGCTCCAGGACCTCGGCGCGGCAGTTCGGGTGATTCTCACTCCGAACGCCGCGCGTTTTGTTTCCCCGCTCTCCCTCGCCGCCGTATCGCACCACGGCGTGATCACCGATCAATGGGGTGATCCGGCGAAGGGCGGCGTCGATCACATCGAGATGGCCCGCTGGGCGGAGCTTCTCCTCATCGCTCCGGCCACGGCGAACGTGATCGCCAAGCTCGCCGTCGGCATCGCCGACGACGCGCTGACGACCTATTCCGTCGCGCACCGCACCGCGATCATGGTGGCGCCGGCGATGAACTGGTCGATGCTGCAGCACGCCACGGTCGTCCAGAACCTGGCCACGCTGCGCTCCCGTGGCGTGGAGATCATCGACCCCGAGTCCGGCTACCTGGCCGAGGGGGAAGAGGGCGAGGGGCGCCTGGCGGCCATTCCGGCGATCGTCGAACGGGTGAAGATGCATCGCGGCACCCGCGATCTCGAAGGAAAGCGCGTCCTCGTGACCGCCGGACCGACGCGCGAAGCGATCGACCCCGTCCGGTACCTTTCGAACCGTTCCTCGGGGCGCATGGGCTACGCGATTGCCGATGCGGCGCGTCGCCGGGGCGCGACGGTCACACTGGTCTCGGGGCCGACTTCACTGGAGGTGCCGCCCGGCGTGGACATCACGCGCATCGATACGGCGAAGGAGATGCTCGAAGCCGTGATGGCGAAGGCCGCGTCGCATCAGATCGTGATCAAGGCCGCCGCGGTGGCTGACTTCGCGCCGGAGACGGTCGCCGACCGCAAGATCAAGAAACCGGCCGACCGCGGCACCATCGAGCTTTCCCTCCGCAAGAACCCCGACATTCTCGCCTCGCTCGCGACCGTGCATCCGAGGCCGTTCATCGTGGCCTTTGCCGCCGAGACCGATTCGGTCGAGAAAAACGCACGGGAGAAACTCGAGCGTAAAGGCGCGGATCTCATCGTGGCCAACGACGTCAGCGACACCACCATCGGCTTCGACTCCGACGAGAACGAAGTCCTGATCCTCGGCCGCGACGGCTCGTCGGTCCGCGTCGAGCGGTCGCCGAAGCTCGTGATCGCCAACCGCATCCTCGACGCGGTCGTGGCGCGGCTCGGATAGCAGATAATCCCCCGCGATGACTGACGACCTCCGGCGTGAGCTGGCGCTGCTGCGCGAATTCGGATTCACGCATCTGGATCTGAGTGGAGCGACCAGTGGAGCGCGGGCGACCTCGCCCGCGTCCGTTCCATCAGATCCGAACCCCGCGGCAGACGCGGGCGAGGTCGCCCGCGCTCCACTCGGTCCGGATACCGCCGCGATCCTCGAGGCGCCGTCGCTCGACGAGCTCGCGGTCATCGCCGCACCGTGCATGCGCTGCCGGCTGGCGAAGAGCCGCACGCAGGTCGTGTTCGGCGCCGGCAACCCGAACGCCGACCTCATGTTCATCGGCGAAGCGCCCGGGCGCGATGAAGACCTGCAGGGCGAGCCCTTCGTCGGCCGCGCGGGGCAGCTCCTCACCGACATCATCAGGGCGATGAAGCTGACGCGCCAGCAGGTTTACATCGCGAACGTGATCAAGTGCCGTCCGCCCGAAAATCGCAATCCCGAGCCCGACGAGCTCGACGCCTGCCGCCCGTACATCCGCCAGCAGGTGGAGATGATCAGGCCGAAAGTCATCGTGACGCTCGGCAAGTTCGGCCTGAACAGCCTCCTCGAGCAGGCCTATCCGATCTCGTCGGTTCGAGGCAGCTGGCTCGAGTACCGCGGCGTGAAGGTCATGCCGACGTACCATCCCGCGTATCTCCTGCGCACACCGTCGGCGAAGAAGGACGTCTGGAACGACATGAAGAAGGTGATGGCGGAGCTGGAGATTCAATTTTAGATTTTGGATTTTGGATTTTGGATTTCTACGAGGACTAGATTTCCGCCCAAATCCAAAATCCAAAATCTAAAATCCAAAATAGAAATGCCGGGTCTTTCCCAGTTCGCCGAGATCGCCGTGCCGGTGGCGGTCCACGGAACCTTCACCTACGCGCTCCCCGAGGAGCTGCGCGATTCGGTGCGGCTGGGGTCGCGCGTCGAAGTTCTCATCGGCAACAAGTTGACGACGGGGTTCGTGGTCGGCTTTCCTGACGCGGCGCCCGAAGCGGCGAAGATCAAGCCGATCCGCGCGCTCCTCGATGAGGACGAAGCGCCGCTCATCCCCGAGATCATCCAGCTCTGCCGATGGGCCGCGGAGTACTACATCGCCCCCCTCGGCGAGATGCTGCGGGTGGCGCTGCCGGCCAACATGGGCTCGCGAGGAAGACGGGAAGCGGCCCTCATCGCAGACGACGCGATGATCGAAACGGCACTCGCATCGAAACAGATTCTCGACGCAGACCGCGAGATCGTCCGCGAGCTCCGCAACCGGCCGCTGCTCGTGGCATCGCTCCTCGACGACATGAAGGTGACGCGCAGCGCCATCGAACGGCTGCGCGATGCCGGGATCATCGCCATCACCGACCGCCTCCAGGACGCGAAGGGCGTCCGCTATGACCGCTTCGTGATCCTCGAGTCATCGCCGGGCGGACTCACCGAAAAGCAGGAGACCGCGGTGTCGCTGCTTCAGGCCCGCGGCGGCGAGATGGCGGTCCGCGCGCTCGATCACGCCGGCATCAGCTCCGCGGTTCTCAGCGCGCTCGTGAAGAAGGGCGTCGTGCGCGTCGAGCGACGGCCGCGCCGCCACACGCTCGACGCATTTCTGGCCGGTCTCGGTGAAGTCCCGACGGGTGAGCTTACATACTCGGCACAGCAGTCGCGCTCGATCGATGCCATCCGCGCTTCGCTCGGTCGCTTCGGAGCGTTCCTCCTCCAGGGTGTCACCGGCAGCGGCAAGACCGAGGTGTATATCGAGGTGATGAGGGAGGTGGTGAAGCGGGGAGAGCAGGCTCTGCTGCTCGTCCCGGAGATCTCGCTCACTCCCGTATTCGCTTCGCGTTTGCGCGAGCGCTTCGGCGAGCGCATCGCCATTCTCCACAGCAGCCTCTCCGCGAGCGAGCGTTACGACCAGTGGTGGCGCTGCCGCCGCGGCGAGGTCGACGTAGCCATCGGTCCGAGGTCGGCGCTTTTCACGCCGTTCCAGAGGCTGGGGATCATCGTCGTCGACGAAGAGGGTGACGGCGCCTACAAGCAGGAGGAGACCCCTCGCTACAACGCGCGTGACCTCGCTGTCGTCCGCGCCCAGTTCGCAAAGATCCCCATCGTCCTGGGCTCCGCCACTCCGTCGCTCGAGAGCCGCGAGAACGCGGCGCGCGGCAAATACACGCATCTGGTGATGAGCGACCGCGTCGAAGAACGCCCGCTGCCCGATGTGGAAGTGATCGACCTCCGCAAGGAACGAGCGGAGAAGGAAGACCGCGGCTTCGTCATCTTCAGCACGCCGATGAAAGAGGCGCTGCAGCGGACGTTCGACGCCGGCGAGCAGGCCATCATCCTCATGAACCGCCGCGGATACGCGCCGTATCTTCTGTGCCGCGAGTGCGGACACGAGTTCCGCTGCCGCGACTGCAGCGTCACGCTGACCGTCCACAAGAGCAAAGGGCTGCTCATGTGCCACTACTGCGGCCTGCGCAAGCCGATCCCGCCCAAGTGTCCGATCTGCGCCGGCG
This sequence comes from uncultured Acidobacteriota bacterium, assembly GCA_937870635.1. GTDB lineage: Bacteria > Acidobacteriota > Thermoanaerobaculia > Gp7-AA8 > Gp7-AA8 > DATLEX01. Next base: position 36,606 of record CALMZP010000064.1, read on the forward strand.
AGGTGCTCCAGCCGATCGGCTTCGGGACGGAAAAGGTCGCGGAGCGTTTCGTCCGCGATTTTCCGAATGTGGCCATGGAGGTGCTCGATCGCGATTCGACGCGCAGGAAGGGTGAGCTGGTTCGCATCCTCGATCGCTTTCGCGCCGCGAAGACGCAGGCGCTCATCGGAACGCAGATGCTCAGCAAGGGCCATCACTTCCCGAGCGTCACTCTCACCGCGGTTCTCAACGCCGACTCCATCCTCGGCTATCCCGATTTCCGTTCCGCGGAGAAGACGTTCTATCTGCTGACGCAGGTCGCCGGGCGCTCGGGGCGGGGAGAGCTGCGCGGCCGCGTGCTCATTCAGACCGCGTTTCCGACGCATTACGCGATTCAGCACGCTCTGCGTCACGACTACGAAGCGTTCTACGAATCAGAGATTCAGTTCCGGAAGACGTTTCACTATCCGCCCGTCACGTCGATGATCGCGCTGCTCTTTCGAGGGGAGCAGGAGCAACTCGTGTCACGAGCTGCAGGGGAGTGCGCGCAGCGCCTCGAGGAGCTGGTTCAGCCGCTCCCCGGCACGCGGATCCAGGGGCCCGCGCCGGCGCCGCTCGCCCGAATCAAGGGCGTGTTCCGCTATCAGATCCTGCTGCGTTCATCGCAGCGGGCCGGCCTGAGACGCGCGGTGGAAGCGGCGGTCGTAGGAAAGAAGTGGCGCGGGGTCGACCTGGCGATCGATGTCGATCCGATCAATATCCTTTGAGGGTTCATCCCGTAAGGCTTTATCCCGAGCGGTAGCGAGAGATCTCCGGAAGCACCCAGGAGTTCATCCCGAGCGAAGCGAGGGATCTCCGGTACCACCGGCAGGATTACGCCCGAAGCCTAGAACTGGTGGAGCGCGGGCGACCTCGCCCGCGGTGCTCGAGGCTCAGGGACGCGGGCGAGGTCGCCCGCGCTCCAAGGATTTTCGCCTGTGGCACATGGGATGAACTTCACGCAATCGGATTCAGCATCCGCTCATCCACCGGGTTCTCGAGCACCACCAGCCCTTCCATCAGCCGTTCGTCCAGATCGGGCTCGATTGCCCTCGCGAGGGGGATGAGACGGTCGACAACGCGCAGGACCACGAGCAGCGCGGCATAGAGCGGTTCGGCTTTCGATCGCTCGAAGGTCTGGAACGGAAAGCGGCGTCCGATCAGGTCGGCGTCGAGTGAGCGGAGGTTCTCGACGGCGTGATCGAGAGCGGCCTCCACGCGGTGAGGGAGATCTCCCTGCCGGCCGTTCGGATGCCCGTGCCGCGCTACCTCGGCCATCCGCTCCAGTGCCTTGCAGACCGCTCTCAGTTCCTCCTCGGCCCTCTGCCGGCGGGGGTCCTCGGACGGAATGCCGAGGATGGGAGTCATCGATTTCTCGATGCGGGAGCGTGCGTCGACGTCGATCTTGCGGATCATCCAGTCCACGGTCGGGACGTGGCGCATCCGCTCGTTTCCTTCCCACGATTCGAGCAAAGACGATTTCGGGGCTTCTGTTGCCAGTGTACTGTCCATTTTGTTAGGGTCACCGCCGTGAGTGCCGACCCCTCTCAGTTCGAAGAGCCGATTCTGCGGATCCGGAAGCAGATCGAAGAACTTTCTGCCCAGGAACCCGAGCCTGCACGGCTTGCGGAGATTGCCGAGCTCCAATCGAAGCTTACCAAAGTCTCCTCAGAAATTTACTCGAAGCTGACGCCCTGGCAGAAGACGCTCGTCGCCCGCCATCCGCAGCGCCCCTATACGCTCGACTTCGTCTCTCTCCTTTTCGAGGATTTCCTCGAGGTCCATGGCGACCGCAAGTTCGGGGATGACGCCGCGGTCGTGGCCGGCTTGGCCTCGTTCCGCGGGCAGGCCTGCGCCGTCGTCGGGCACCAGAAAGGTCGCAACACGAAAGAGAAAGTCATCCGCAACTTCGGCCAGCCGCGGCCGGAAGGCTTCCGCAAGGCGCTGCGCGTCATGAAGATGGCTGCGAAGTTCAAGCTGCCGGTTTTCAGCTTCATCGATACCCAGGGTGCGTATCCAGGTGTCGGTGCCGAGGAGCGGGGACAGGCGGAAGCGATCGCGGTCAATCTGCGGGAGATGGCTGCGCTTCCGGTTCCGATCGTCGTGACCGTTCTCGGCGAAGGCGGCAGCGGTGGTGCGCTGGCCCTCGGCGTCGGTGATCGCGTGAACATGCTCGAATACTCGGTGTACTCGGTGATCTCGCCCGAAGGATGCGCGGCCATTCTCTGGAAGAGTGCGGCGTCGGCGCCCGAAGCGGCGGCCGCGATGAAGATCACCGCACAGGATCTCAAGCGCCTCGGCGTCATCGACGAGATCGTCCCGGAGCCCGTCGGCGGCGCGCATGCCGATCCGGCGAAGGCAGGGGAGCTTCTCTCGCCGTATCTGGAGAAGGCGATGAAGGAACTGATGAAGCTCAAACCCGCTCTACTCCTTGAAGAGAGATACAAGAAGTTCCGGAAGATGGGCTTCTACGAGAAGGGGTAAGTCGTTGCCCGTTAACCGTTAACCGTTGACCGAGTTCGAAGCACGGTTAACGGTGAACGGTGAACGGTGAACGATTGACCTGTAACCTAGTGCAGTGATTTACGACCAATGGGTCATGGCGGACCCGCCGCTGAATCGCGGGTGGATTCCCGTCGCCAACGAGACTCTCGGCGCGGTTTTCGCGCGCCGCGGCATCGACAACGAGGCGAGCTACCGGCAGTTCATCGCCCCCTCGATCGACGACCTGCACGATCCCGCATCCATCCACGGCATCGATCACGCCTGCGAGCGCATCGCGCGCGCGATCCGCGATGGTGAAGCGATCGCCATCTACGGCGATTACGACGTCGATGGCGTGACGTCGATCGTCCTGCTGCAGACCGTGATCCGGACGCTGGGCGGCGATGTCGGTTTCGTCGTGCCGCACCGCCTCGTCGACGGCTACGGCCTGAAGATGGAGGTGCTCGAGCGCGTGCTCACCGAGCGCGACGTCAAGCTCGTCATCACCGTCGATTGCGGGATCACGAGCATCGAGCCGGTGCGCCGCGCCATCGAGCGCGGGATCGACGTCATCATCACCGATCACCATCTCCCGCCCGGCGAGCTGCCCGCCGCAGCGGCGGTGCTCAACCCGAAGCAGCCGGGATGCGAGTACCCGTTCAAGGAGCTGGCCGGTGTCGGCGTCGCATTCAAACTCTGCTGCGAACTGATCCGGCGCAGTGGAAGGAAGATGTCGACGGAGTCGCTTCTGAAGATCGCTGCGATCGGAACGATCGCAGACGTGGCCCCGCTCATCGGCGAGAACCGGACGATCGCCCGGCTCGGGCTCGACGGTCTCGCCGACACCCGCAACCACGGTCTCCGCGCTCTTCTACGGCGCCTCGGTCTTCACGGCAAGCCTCTCCGCGCGAGCGATGTCGGCTTCAAGATCGGACCGCGCATCAATGCGGCGGGACGGCTCGCATCCGCGAATACGGCCATCGATCTCTTCGCCGCCGCCAGCGAGGAGGAGGCCTGGACGATCTGCGCGGAGCTCGATCGCATGAATGCGGCGAGGCAGGACATCGAGGCCGCGGTGCGCGACGCCGCCACGCGTCAGATCGGCGGCGATGAGCGCATCCTCATCCTCGCCGGCGAAGGGTGGCACCGCGGCGTCCTCGGCCTCGCCGCGGGCAGGATCGCGCAGCAGTGGCATCGACCGACGCTGGTCATCGCCATCGACGGCGATACCTGCGTCGGCTCCGGCCGCAGCATCCGTACGATCAACCTTCACGAAGCGCTGGACAGCGCCGGCGATCTGTTCACGCACTTTGGCGGACACGAATTCGCGTGCGGCTTCTCGTTCCCTGTCTCTCGCCTTCCGGTCCTGCGGGAAAGGCTGACAGCGCGATTCGCCGGGATGCCCGGCGACGTCTTCGATCGGCATGTCACGATCGACGGCTGGCTCGAACTGGCGGACGTCGACCGCGAATTCGTCGCCGCCCATGAGCTTCTGCAGCCATTCGGTGCGGCCAACGACCAGCCTCTCTTCGGCATCCGGGGCGTCCGCGTGAAGGGCAAGAGGCATTTCGCCGAGGATTGCTGTGAGCTGACGATCGAGGACAGATCGGGGAGCGGTTCGGCCGTCGTCTGGCCCTCGGTCAAGCAGCTAACCGCCGCCGCGGATGGCGAGCCGCTCGATCTGCTCGTCCGGATCGAGCCCGACTCCTGGTCGAAGACCGGCGGCCGCCTGGTGCTCGCCGACCTGCGCGCGGCGGAATAGGTTCAATCCTTTCAACAGTTGCGGACGGGGATCGACCTTCGACCTTCGACCTTCGACCTTCGGATCCATCAAACGACACCTGTGTCGCTCGGCGTGATCTCAAGGTCGAAGGCCGAAGGTCGAAGGTCGAATCGCCAAGTCTGATGACCAGAACGGTGCGAATCCTCCGCGTGGCCCTGCCGATCGCGTTCGTCGCGTTTGTGGCCCTGCTCGTTCTGAGCTGGAACCGGTCCGGCACCCGGCGCAATGACGGCGACGCGGATCCCGTCACCTCCACGCAGCGTCCGGAAGACAAGCCGCAGGCCGAGGCGATCAAGTTCGAGGATGTGCAGACGATCGGGGGGAGGGTGGTCTCGCGGATCCGCGCCACGCGCGTGGTCGGCTTCGAATCGGGCTGGAGCACGCTCGAGGGCGTCCACCTCACGATCTACCGCGCGAACGGTCAGACCTACGAGCTCTCCTGTCCGCAGGCGCAGTACAACAGCGAGACCAAGGAAGCGGACGTCAAAGGCGGCGTGAAACTGACCTCGAGCGACGGCATCGAGGTGCAGACCGCGGAGATGCGCTTCGACGGCACGCGCCTCACCAACAGGATTCCGGTGCGGTTCCGCGTCGACCGCTGGCGAGGAAACGGCGGCGCGCTCGACCTCGACGTTCCGGCCGAGACGCTCAAACTCTTTCAGAAGGTGACGGCGACGATGGAGCCGGAGCAGCCGGCCGAACCTCCGCTCGTCATCAACGCTGAGGATGCGCTCTTCCGCAGGACCGAGAACGACGTGACGTTCTCGAAGGACGTGGTGGGCACCCGTGCAGCGGATCGCATGAGCTCCGATCGCGTCATCGGCCGATTCACCACCGATCGCAAGAGACTCCTCGGCCTCGAAGGCCACCAGGCCGTCGAGATCATCATGGCCGCGGCAGCGAACGCCGGCGAAGACCTCGGAGGCCGCAAGCGGATCACCGGCGATCGCTTCTTCACCGAGTTCACAGCCGCTGGCGACGTCCTGGCAATCAACGTCGTGGGCGAGAGCGGCCCGGCTCGTGCGCTGCTCGACGGACCGCCGCGCCGCGAGATCGAAGCTTCGTCGTTCCGCGTCGCGGTCGCGAACCGCGCCGTCAGCGAGATGAAGGCTGAAGGGCAGGTGGTGATGGTGGAGACCGCTCCGGCGCGCCGCGAGGTCCGCGTCGATACGGCCACGATCAGCTTCGATCCCGTGCGCCATCGCGCGTCGACCGGATTCTTCGAAGGCAACTTCAAGTATCGCGATCCGAAGACCCAGGCCAGCTCCATCCGTGCGCATTACGACATCACCAACGATCAGATCGTGCTCACGGCATCGCCGGGATTCGATCCGACAGTCGTCTCCGATGGCCAGACCCTCAAAGCCAAGCAGATCGAGTTCTCGCCGAAATCGGGCGTGGCGAAGGCGACGGGTTCCGTCGTCGCGGAGCTGGTGTCGAAGGGCGGCGTGTCGGCCGAGTCGACCAATCTCTTTCCCGCCGGCAAGCCGGTGTTCGTCAACTCGGACCTTCTGGTGATGCGTCAGCTCGAAAAGACCGCGGCGTTCAGCGGAAACGTCCGCGCGTGGCAGGACCAGAACACGCTGTTCGCCAGCGAGCTCACCGTGCAGGGGACGGGGCAGACACTCACCGCGCGCGGGAACGTCCGCACGGTCCTCTACAACACGGGCACCGAGGTGCGGCGTGTGCCGCTGCGGTCGAAGAGCGATCAGCTGCTGGCGCGGCGCGCCGAGCGCGACGTCGAGCTGTCCGGCTCGGTGACGATCGAGGACGAGAGCCGCACCATGAGCGGCGAGAAGGCCACCCTCTTCTTCGATGCGCAGCGCAAGATCGAGCGGATCGAGGCGAGTGAGAAAGTGGTCCTTGTCGAGAAGACCGCCAATCGCAAGGGCACCGGCGATAAGGTGATCTACCAGCTCAAACAGAAGATGGCTTATCTGCACGGCTCGCCGGCGACAGCCACCGACCCGCAAGGCTCACTGAGCGGCCAGCAGATCGTGTTCGACCTGGCCCGCAACCGGGTGCAGGTCCTGTCCCCGACCGGCGAGACGCAGGGCACGTTCAAGCAGCAGCCGTAACGGCGAGTAACGAGTGACGAGTAACGGGTGGCGACACGTTTGTCATCCCGAGCGTGAGCGAGGGACCTGGGGGCCGGGCGGCGCGCAGTCCGATCTTCGTGCCGCCCTTCACACCCAGGTCCCTCGCTCACGCTCGGGATGACACGTTGGCCACCCACTCGTCACTCGTTACTCGTGACTCGTCACTTCCCTCGTCACCCGTCACTCGTTCCTATACCATTCCGCCCCGGAACCATGGCCGACCACGACCACACAGTGCTCCCGTTTACCCCTGACCGCGAGAAGGCGGAGACGTTGCGGCTTGCCGCGAGCGGCCTGGAGAAGGTGTATCGCGGCCGGAAAGTCGTGCGCGGTGTGTCGGTCGACATCCGGCAGGGAGAGATCGTCGGGCTGCTGGGCCCGAACGGCGCGGGGAAGACGACGACCTTCTACATGATCGTCGGCCTGGTGCGTCCAGACGGCGGCAAGGTCACCCTCGGCTCCCACGACATCACGCAGCTGCCGATGTACCTCCGCGCGCAGCGAGGCATCAGCTACCTCCCGCAGGAGCCCTCGGTGTTCCGCAAGCTGACGGTGGAGGAGAACCTGCTTTCGGTCTTCGAAACGATGTCGCTGCCCCTTGCGGAACGCGAGCGGCGCACGCGTGCGCTGCTCGAGGAGTTCGGGATCACGCACATCGCGCGGAACCGGGCCTATTCGCTTTCGGGGGGAGAACGGCGTAGGGTGGAGATCGCACGGAGCCTTGCGATCAATCCGGCATTCATTTTGCTAGATGAGCCGTTTGCAGGAATCGATCCAATCGCCGTGTTCGAGATTCAACGCATCGTCTCGCAGCTTCGCGCCCGCGGGATAGGAATCCTCATCACGGACCATAACGTACGGGAAACATTGAAGATCACCGATCGCGCCTATATCATCAAAGAAGGGGAGATCTTCCGACAGGGAGTCCCGGAGGAGCTGTCCGCCGATGCCGAAGTCAGGCGGATCTACCTCGGCGAGAGCTTCAATCTGAATTGATCCATTTCGAATGGCACTAGAACAGAAACTTCACCTCAAACTCTCCCAGAAGCTCATCATGACGCCTTCGCTGCAGCAGGCGATCAAGCTGCTGCAATTGTCCAAACTCGAGCTTCAGGAAGTCCTCAACCAGGAGCTTCTCGAGAACCCCCTTCTCGAAGAAACCGCCGAAGAAGTGAAGGCCGAAGAGGCCGAGGCGGAGGCTCAGGAGGCGAAGGCAGCCGACGGACAGGAAGAGCCGAAGAAGACCGAGACCGCCGAGCAGGAGAAGGAGAAGGATTCCTTCGACGAGATCGACTACGACGCCTACTTCCAGGACTACATCGAGTACGGCTACAACCCCCGCGGGATGGGGGAGGAGCACGAAGAGTTTCCGATCGAGAACACGCTCACCCGCCCGCCCAACCTCACCGATCACCTCACCTGGCAGCTGAGCATGAGCGACGCGTCGCCCAACGTGAAAGAGATCGGTGCCTTCATCATCGGCAACATCGACGAGGACGGCTACCTCCGCGCCACCAACGAGGAGATTGCCTCCTCGGGCAACCACGATCCGGCGGAAGTCGAAAAAGCGGTCAAGGCCATCCAGAGCCTCGACCCGATCGGCGTCGGCGCGCGCGACCTCCGCGAGTGCCTGCTTCTGCAGCTCGAGTTCCTCGAGCTCGACGTGCCGCTGGTCGAGGAGATCATCCGCGACCACTGGGACATGTTCATGCAGCGCCACTTCGTGCAGCTGGCGAAGGCGCTCGGCATCGACATGAAGACGCTCGAGGGCGTGGTCGAGATCATCAAGCATCTCGATCCGAAGCCGGGCCGGAAGTACTCGAACGAGCGCGCCATCTACGTCGAGCCCGACGTTTACGTCCAGAAGGTCGGCGACGAATACGTGATCGTTCTCAACGAGGACGGCATGCCGAAGCTGCGCATCAACGGCAGCTACCGGGCCATGCTCAACTCGATGGACTCAAAGCAGGACGGCGAGACGGTCAACTACATCAAGGACAAGATCCGCTCGGCGGTGTGGCTCATCAAGTCACTCGACCAGCGCCAGCGCACGATCTACAAGGTTGCCGAGTCGATCGTGAAGCATCAGCGCGAGTTCCTGGAGAAGGGGATCGACTTCCTCCGGCCGCTCGTCCTCCGTGACGTGGCCGACGACATCCAGATGCACGAGTCGACCGTGTCCCGCGTCGTGTCGAACAAGTACATGCACACGCCGCGCGGGCTCTTCCTGATGAAGTACTTCTTCCACAGCGGCATCGACTCCGACACGGGTGAGGACATCTCGAGCCTGACCGTGAAGAAGAAGATTCAGAGCTTCATCGACGCCGAGGACCCGCGGAAGCCGCTGTCCGATTCGAAGATCATGAAGATCCTGAACGACGAGGGCATCAACATCGCCCGGCGCACGGTGGCGAAGTACCGCGACGAGCTGAACATTCCGTCGTCCACGGATCGGAAGCAGATTTTCTAAGACTTCTGCCTTCGTTGTTGCCTGCGCTCTCTTCTGGCGTTCTCGCCGCGATTCGACCTTGGACCTTGGACCTTGGGCTTATCGGCCCATGGCCTTCAGCATCTGCGGCCAGAGGTCCTCGACCTCGTCGATTCCGAACCAGCAGGCCGGACCGCTCGGAGGGATCACGTCGCAGCATTTCACTGGCGCGAAGACCCCGATTATTTTCCCGTCACGTCGGCGCAGCCTCGAGCCGGCGCTCACCGCGTTCGGCGGATAGGTGTCAGGTCTTCATGGCCGGCCACTGCTGGATTGCTGACGGCACGATCCTGTCGAGTACACGACGGCCGGCTTTCGAGGCGCTTGGGGGCCTTACCCGGCGATCGACTGGCCGCGAGAACACTTGTTCTCGCGGCCATGATTGTCACTGGGAAAACATCAACTGAATGTGCTGAGTGGTGTTGTCTGTCTCCGAAACAAACGCCCAGAGTTTGGCTCCGTCGGTCAGCGGTGTCAACACGATGATATAAGGCCCTGATGAGCGACTGGCGTCGAACAACGGATCAAGGGCGATTTGCGTCGCCCACGGTCTGACAGGTAGGGGCCGGTCGTACGGCCAGAGGCTGGTCCGCTGCTTGACGTCAAGGTCGATGGTCGCATCGTGAACGACGCGCCACGTGAACTGGGCATTCGGCGCAAGAATTTGAAATCGAACGGCGATTCGCGACAGATGGAGATCGAGCGAATAGACACGTAAATGCGTTCGCTCGTCAACATTGTCCTGCAAGCCAAGGAAATAGATCGGGCGGCTGACGAACTCGCTTTGTCGCACGACAGGCATGGAGATCTCATCAGGCAAGCTTGCGCCATCCTGTCGAATCACGATCGCCATGTTCACGTCGTCGGACGCCTCTTTCGGTACGTAGATGATCGACCCGGGAGCCTCGAAGTCGCGGGTGGGGATGGGCGACGCACTCCAGGGAAGGCCAGCAGGCAGGGGAAGTACCGGGTTGACGTAGTTGAGGCCGTAGACCAGCACGCCGTCACGGCCATTCAGGCCGACAAGCGTAGCCGACCAGCGGGAGCCGAATGCGCCAGGGACATCCCGTACAGCAAGCGGTACTAATCGGGCCTCGAGATCAGCAGGTACGTCCTGCGCAAAAAGACCGCGCATCGCCCCGAGCAGGAGCAATCCAGTCACGACTCGTGTCATCGGTAGCACGGCTAGTTTCATGGAGGCGACCTCTCAGTAGCTACAGCAGATTCGCGTGCGTGGCTGCATCGTGTACAGCAGCAGGTTCGGCGAATTCGCCGGAAGATTCGTCAAGACATTTGACGTCGCCCACGACTTGATCGAGCTTTCAACCGCGGCCGGATCAAGGAAACCATACTTCTCAAGGCGAATCGCAGCTAATCCGGCAACGTGTGGTGTGGCCGCCGATGTACCCTGAAAAGTGATCTGCGTACCATAGCGACCGGTCGCTCGAAGGTCATGGCCGGGAGCGAAGATGTCAACGCACTGACCTCCGTTCGATGCCCACGAGACCGGTTCTCCATTGGTATTAGCAAACGTAACGACCGAGTCGAACCGGTTCGTAGCTCCTACTGTGATCGCGCTGAACCCATTCGGATTCGACGGAATCATGTTTGGATTTCCAGCCCTTGCGGGAGATCTCGTACAAGCGTCAACTCCGTCGTTTCCTGCTCCTACGACGACGGTGATACCAGCTGCGACGGCGTCCCGTACGGCAATATCGACCGCATCGTAAGTACCGGGGTACTGATGACTGATATTGGCAACCGATTTTGCCATTCCGCTAGCGTCCCGACCCACATGATCATTGACCACCCAATTTAGTGCCTTGATCAGGTTGTTGGTGTTGCTCCAACTCTGACCCACACCGGCTGACCAGATTTGCACGTCTTTGAATCGCACCGTACGTGCCACCCCGAAAAGTGATCCGCCGAGGATGCTCGCGACCGGCGTGCCATGGCCGTCATAGTCGACATCGAACTCGCCGTACGTCGCACCCCATGTAGACGACTGGCACGAAGCATCAGCGGACCAGCACTGCATGTGAGCATCGATTCGCCCAGCGAGGTCCCCGACGTTGTTTATCCCGCTGTCGAGTACGTACGCGACGACGCCGTCGCCAGAATATGACCACGCGTACTGGCCGTCCATTTCTGCTTGATATCTCACGTCGACCCGATCGAGGCCCCATGACCGAGCCGTGTCCAAGCCGCTACCCGTTGGATACATGCGCACGACCTCGTGGACACTGTCAACTCCGGGTTCCTCGCTGAGTTTGATCGCGACTGCCTCGGGCAGTTCAACTCCGAATCAACCGAGCACGCGGTCAAAGAGGCCTATGACTTTTCCGTTATGCTTCTTCGATAGCGATTGAGCCAGCGAAGCTGCATGGGGTTTGTGTGTCTCCGCAAGGACAACGATGTACTGTCCCGGGACATTGTCGTGATAGCGGCGAAACTTCGCACCCGATTGACCGGCCGCGATAGTAGCCCAAGCGAACAACATGACCACTGTTACACATCTATAAAGGAATTTGGTTGACATCGGATCTCCAGGTTGGATTTGTCCGCGCGCTTGAATTACCGCGTGGATGCGAGACGTAACTATGTCGTGGCTCGTCGTATTCCACGGATGTACGGCCAGGAATAGGGAATGAGTGAGGGCACTGCTGAGCCGTGAAGGACGCGGTCACTCGACCCGTAGCGCCACGGTGCGACTCATTGGCGGATTGCTCGCTCGACGCCACCGTCAACTACATCAAGGACAAGATCCGCTCCGCGGTGTGGCTCATCAAGTCACTCGACCAGCGCCAGCGCACGATCTACAAGGTTGCCGAGTCGATCGTGAAGCATCAGCGCGAGTTCCTGGAGAAGGGGATCGACTTCCTCCGGCCGCTCGTCCTCCGTGACGTGGCCGACGACATCCAGATGCACGAGTCGACCGTGTCCCGCGTCGTGTCGAACAAGTACATGCACACGCCGCGCGGGCTCTTCCTGATGAAGTACTTCTTCCACAGCGGCATCGACTCCGACACGGGTGAGGACATCTCGAGCCTGACCGTGAAGAAGAAGATTCAGAGCTTCATCGACGCCGAGGACCCGCGGAAGCCGCTGTCCGATTCGAAGATCATGAAGATCCTGAACGACGAGGGCATCAACATCGCCCGGCGCACGGTGGCGAAGTACCGCGACGAGCTCAACATTCCGTCGTCGACGGATCGGAAGCAGATTTTCTAAGGTCTTCTGCCTTCGTCCCTCGCCAGCGCGCTTCTTTTGGCGATCTCGCCGCGATTCGACCTTCGACCTCCGACCCTCGACCTTCGGGCCGCTTCACCTGAAACAGCCCGGAACGCCCGAAGGTCCAAGGTCGAAGGTCGAATCCCCCCGGAGCCGGAAAGGTTCCGAACCACCTTGGCCCGAGGTTCGCTACTCCGTTAAGGCATGTCGACCGAAATCACTGCCCGCAATTTCGACCTCACTCCTGACATCCGCCAGCTGCTCGAGTCGAAGCTCAGCAAAATCGAGGATCGTCTCTTCGACGATGTCATCGAAACCCGCGTCGTCCTCGACGTGCAGAAATACCGTTTCATCTGCGAGATCATGATGGTCGGGAAGGATCACGACGTGAAAGTGGTCCAGGAATCCGACAACTCCATGCAGGACGCCGTGAACGCGGCGATCGACCATGCCCGGCGCCAGGCCTCGAAGCACCGCGAGCGCATCACAGACCACCGCCGGAACGAGGCTTCACCCGACGCTCTCGACACCTCCGGGCGGTGACCCCCGGCACTGGCCGCCCACCCTTCCCGGCATTAGGATAAGGGTGTGTATCGAAATGTTCCTTGAAAGAGGTGCCTGAATGCCTACAGAGATCTCCGGCCGGAATTACGACGTCAGCCCGAAAATCCGCGACCTGATCACGTCAAAGCTGTCGAAGGTCGAGGAGCGGCTCTTCGATGACGTCATCGACGTACGCGTCGTCCTCGACGTTCAGAAGTACCGGAACATCTGCGAGATCATCATCGTCGGCAAGGATCACGATGTGAAGGCCGTCCAGGAGTCGGAAGACTCGATGCAGGACGCCATCAACGCCGCCATCGACCACGTCAAACGGCAGGCCCAGAAAAACCGCAACAAGATCCGCGACCACCGGAATGGCGGCCGCGCCAAAGGCGCCGGCAAGACGACCATCGACGAATGGGCGGTGCAGGTCTTCGAGCCGGGACGTTTCCGCGAGGAAGCGGACCAGAGCCGCCGGCGGATCATCAAGACGAGCAATCTGCCCATCCGCCCGATGTCGATCGAGCACGCCGCGCTGCTGCTCGACGACTCGAAGAACGAGTTCATCGTCTTCCGCGACCTCGATACCGACAAGGTGTCGGTGATCTACAAGCGGAAAGACAGCAACCTGGGCCTCATTTCGCCGGAGTTCTAGTCCAGTCCTCGGAGCGGGAGATTTTGGATTTTGGATTTTGGATTTTGGATTGCGCACAAATGCAAAATCGGCGATCCAAAATCCAAAATCCCCCCGGTTCCCGGTCCGCGCTAAACTGGGCGAATCATGACACCGGAGGACTTTGTCCAGACGAGCGTGAGGTCCCTGGTGACGGACGATCACCTCGAGGATCTGGCGCTGCGCCTCATCGTCGGCGACGACGGCCTGGACCGGATCATCGCCCGCCCGCGCGTCCAGAAACCGGGTCTGGCCTTCGCCGGCTACTACGAGTACATCAAGCCGTGGCGCGTGCAGATCATCGGCGAGTCGGAAACGAAGTATCTGCAGAGCCTCCCTCCGCGCCTGCGCGAGAAACGCGTTCGCGACGTGGCCGGCCTCGACGTCTCCTGCTTCGTGGTCACGAAGGGCATCATTCCCCTCGACGAATTCCGGCAGGAGTGCGAGAAGCGCTCGGTGCCTCTCTTCTCCACGCCCTCGCTCTCGTCGACGACGATCAACCGCATCACGTACTTCCTCGAAGAGACGATGGCGCCGCGGGTGACCATGCACTCCGGCCTCCTCGACGTCTACGGGATCGGCGTGCTGCTCCTCGGTGAGAGCGGCATCGGCAAGAGCGAATGCGCGCTCGACCTCGTCTATCGCGGCCACCGCCTGATCGCCGACGACATGGTCGTCATCCGCCGCCACCCGAACGATGTGCTCCTCGGCTATTCGAACGATCTGCTGCGCCACCACATGGAGCTGCGCGGCATCGGCATCATCGACATCAAGGATCTCTTCGGCGTCGCGTCCACGCGGGACGTGAAGCCGATCGACCTCGTGGTCCGCCTCGAGAAGTGGGTGGAAGGCACCGAATACGACCGCCTCGGCGTCATCGGCGAACAGTACGAGCTCCTCGGTGTCACCAAACCGTTCGTCCGGCTGCCCGTCGCCTCGGGCCGCAATCTCGCACTGCTCGTGGAGATCGCCGCGCGCAACCATCTGATGAAGCTTCAGGGATACGATTCGGCGCGCGAATTCACGCGCCGGATCGACGAGCAGATCGCCAGGAAGGGGAGCGCCGTTTCGGAGTCGCTGCCCACCGCGCCGCCGGAATCGGCGGTCAGCTCCGAGATTCGCAGCGTGCACACGCGCACGCGATTCAACCCTGATGTTCTCGACCGCACCCGACGGCAGAGATAGGAGTCAACGATGATCCGCAGCATCGCCCTTGTCGCTATTTTTGTCTTGATCGCAGGCTGCCAGCAGGAGAAGCCCGCCCCCACGGCCACGACGCCGGAACCGGCGCCGACCGCTACACAACCGGCGAAGGCCGCGCCGATCGTGCTTTCCGAAGGCTTCAGCACGCCGGAGTCGGTCCTTTACGACGCCGAGAAGGACGTCTACTACGTCAGCAACATCAACGGCAGTCCCGTGGAGCAGGACGGCAATGGGTACATCTCGCGCGTGAATCCGGAGACGCTCGCGGTCGAAGCGAAGTGGATCGAAGGCGGCCGCAACAGCGCACAGCTCGGAGCGCCGAAGGGGATGGCCATCGTCGGCGACGAGCTGTGGGTCAGCGACATCACCTTCATCCGCAAGTTCGACCGCAAGACGGGCGCGTGGAAATCTTCGGTCACCATCCCGGGAGCGACTTTCCTCAACGACATGGCCGCCGATGGCAGCAACGTCTACGTGTCCGACAGCGGCATGAAGATGGAGGGCGGCAACTTCGTCGGGACGAATACTGACGCGGTGTGGTCGCTGGCCGGAGCGCAGCCGAAGCGCTTCGCGGCGGCGATGAATCTGAATCGGCCCAACGGGCTCGCCGTCAGCGGGGGCAAGTTGTGGGCCGTGTCGTTCGCGGGGTCGGAGCTCTACGACATCACGGACGGCAAGAAGGGACAGGTCACCACACTGCCCGCGGGAAGCCTCGACGGACTCGTCCCGATTCCTGACGGTTCCTTCCTCGTCTCGAGCTGGGATGCGAAGACGGTGTTCCGCGGAACGCCCGGCGGGACGTTCCAGCCGGTGGTGCAGAACGTCGAGTCGCCGGCCGACATCGGCTTCGATTCGAAGCGCAGCCGCATCCTGATTCCTCACTTCACGGAGAACCGCGTCTCGATTCATCCGCTCGAATGAAAGCTCCTGAGTACCTGGTCATCATCACCGGGCTCTCCGGCTCCGGTAAGTCGTACGTCCAGTCGACGCTCGAAGACCTCGGCTTCTACTGCACGGACAATCTGCCGGTCGCTCTGATCGAGCCGTTTCTGCAGGAGGTCTCTGAGCACGAGAAGGCGACGCGCGTCGGCATCGTCGCCGACGTTCGGACGCACGATTTCGCGACGATCTTTCCAGACTTCTATCGCGATCGGCTGCAGAAGCTCGTGCCGCACGCGATCCTGATCTTCCTCGAGGCGACGGATGAAGTGCTCGCTCGCCGGTTCTCGGAGACGCGCCGTCCACATCCGCTGGCCAAGGATCTGCCGATCGAGGAGGCCATCCGCGCCGAGCGTCTGGCCCTCACCGAGGTGAAGTCGATCGCGAATCTCGTGCTCGACACGTCGCAGTTCTCCGTGCACGAGTTGAAAGCGGAGGTGATGAAGCGCTTCCAGCTCGACGGCAATGACGTGTCGATGCTCATCACGCTGATCAGCTTCGGCTTCAAGTACAGCCAGCCTTACAACCTCGATCTCCTCTTCGACGTCCGTTTTCTCCCGAACCCGCATTTCGTCCCCGAGCTCAGGCCGAAAACCGGAGTCGATCCGGAGATCATCGAGTACCTCCGGCAGCAGCCCGAATACGAGGAGTTCTACCGCCGTCTCCGCGATTTCGTGGGTTACCTTTTGCCGCAGTACCGCAAGGAGATGAAGAGTTACCTGACCATCGGAATCGGTTGCACTGGCGGACGCCACCGCAGCGTCGCCATCGCCCAGCGCCTCGGCGAGGACCTCGAGAAAGAGGGCCATACTGTCGAGATCGTGCACCGTGACTGCCGGAGATAGAACGGGAACCATTTTGGATTTTGGATTTTGGATTTATTCTGGATTGATGCTTTCAATCCAAAATCCAAAATCCAAAATATCCCGGCCGGCGCCACGTCACGAACCTTGGGAGCTCGGCCTCGTTCTCCCAAGCTCCAAGGTCCAACAAGGTCCAACGAGGTCCAAACACGGGCTATGATTGCCCTGCACGCGGAGGGAGAGCCCATTGATCGGGGCGTTGATCGTTACCCACGGAAATCTCGCACACGAGCTGCTGAACGCGGCGCACCAGATTGAAGCAGATGTGACCGGCATCGAAGCCGTGCCCCTCGAGTGGACGGATTCGGTTGATGACGCCCGGGAGAAGATCCGTCTCGCCCTGGAGCGCATCGGACGCGACCGCGACGTCATCATCTTCACCGACATGTTCGGCGGCACGCCCAGCAACCTCAGCCTGTCCTTCCTCGAGAAGGGCCACGTCGAGATCGTCACCGGGGTGAACCTCCCGATGATCGTCAAGTTCGCCACCGTCAAGCAGGAGGCGAAGGACGTCTCCACGCTCGCGCATGTGATCAGCGAAAAGGGGATGAAGGCGATCCGCGTGGCGTCGGAGTTCCTGACCACGGTCGCCGGGGCGGGAGCGAACGGTTGATCTCGCGCGACATCGAAATCAAGAACAAGCTGGGGCTTCACGCGCGCGCGGCGGCGAAGCTCGTCCATTGCGCGGCGCGGTTCAAGTCCGACATCAAGGTCCGCAAAGGTGACGAGGAAGTCGACGGCAAGAGCATCCTCGGCATCCTCCTGCTCGCGGCCGGCCGCGGAACGGTGATCACCATCAAGGCGGACGGCGCGGATGAGCGCGCCGCGCTCGACGCGGTCGAGAACCTCATCGACTCGAAATTCGATGAAGTAGAATGACTTAGCTGGCTCTGGGCTCTTGGCTCTTGGCTCTTGGGGGGCCCGTGACAAAGGCCTCCCAAAAGCCAGGAGCCAAGAGCCAAGAGCCCAGTTTCAGTCATGCTGACCGACCGGATTCCACGCACTGCGGCCCAGGCCCGCAGCGACATCAGGACCTACAAGGGTATCGGTGCGTCTCCCGGCATCGCCATCGGCCGCGCGGTCATCGTCGAGAAGCGCACCGCCGCCGTCTACCGCGTTCCCATCCGCGACGAGGACGTGGCCGGAGAGGTCACCCGTTTCCTCGAATCGCTGGAGAACACCCGGACCGAGCTGCACGAGCTCAAGCAGAAGGTCAGCCGTTCGATGGGGGAGGAGTTCGCTTCGATCTTCGAGGCGCACGCCATGATCGTCAGCGACCCCTCGTTCGCCGACAAGGTCATCCAGAAGATCGAATCGGAGCAGGTCAACGCCGAATGGGCGCTCTCCGAAGTCCAGGAAGAATACGAGGCCCGCTTCCAGAGCTTCGAGGACGAATACCTGCGCGAGCGCATGGCCGACGTCAAAGACGTCGCCGAGCGCGTGCTCACGCATCTCTCCGGCATCGCCCATCACGACCTCTCGGAGATCACGCACGACGTGATCATCGTCGCCGAGGACCTCACGCCGTCCGATGCGATTCACTTCAACCGCCGTCCAATCGTCGGATTCACGACTGAGTCGGGCGGGCGCACCTCCCACACGTCGATCATCGCCAAGTCACTCTTCATGCCGGCGGTCATCGGCGTACCGAAGCTGACCCGCATCGTCGACAACGACGAGCTGCTCATCGTCGATGGATACGAAGGGACGGTCATCGTCAGCCCGACCCCCGCGATGGTGTCGGAGTATCGCAACCGCGTCTCGCTCCACGAAGAAGCGGAGAAGACCCTCCTCGAGAACCGCCTCCTCAAGGCCGTCACGAAGGACAACCGCCAGATCTCCCTGCAGGCCAACATCGAGCTCACCGAGGAGCTGGACGACGCGGCGAAGTACGGCGCGGAAGGCATCGGCCTCTATCGCTCGGAGTTCCTCTACATCTCCAAAAGCCCCGATCTGCCGAACGAGGACGAGCACGTCGCCGTCTACCGGCAACTCGTCGAATCAACCGCGCCCGGCGGATGCGTCATCCGCACCTTCGACCTCGGCGGAAAGAAGCTCGCCCGCGAAGTCATGGGCAGCAAGGAGGACAACCCGGTCCTCGGCCTGCGCGCTCTGCGTCTCTGCATGAAGCACCGCGACATGTTCAAGACCCAGCTTCGCGCTCTGCTGCGCGCTTCGGCCTTCGGACCGATGAAGATCATGTTCCCGCTCGTCAGCGGGGTCCAGGAACTGCGCCAGGTCAAGGCGCTTCTCCGCGAGATCAAGGCCGAGCTGGACGCCGAGGGTGTGGCGTACAACACGAACGTTCCCATCGGCATCATGATCGAGGTCCCCTCGGCCGCCGTGATCGCGGACATGCTCGCGACGGAAGCCGACTTCTTCGCCATCGGGACGAACGACCTCATTCAGTACTCGCTGGCCATCGATCGTTCGAACGAGAACGTCAGCTACCTCTACGAGCCGCTCCATCCGGCGCTGCTGCGCCTGATCAAGACCGTCATCGACGCCGGCAAGCGCGCCGGGATCCCGGTTTCGATGTGCGGCGAGATGGCCGCCGACCCAATCTACGCCATCGTTCTCATCGGCCTCGGCCTCGAGATTTTTTCCATGAACCCGTCCAACATCCCGGTGATCAAGAACGTCATCCGCTCGGTCCGCTACCGCGACTGCCGCCGGATCGCCGAGGTCGCGCTGCAGAAGAAAACGGCACAGGAGATCGAAGAGTTCGTCATCGAGAGCGTGGCCATGCGCTTCCCCGAAGGACTCGTCCAGAAAAACCCATGAACAGGGAAGACCTTTTCAGCACCCGGGACATCCGGCGCGTCCAGAAGCCGTGGGGCTACGAGCTCATTTTCGCGAAGACCGACCGTTATGTCGGCAAGATCCTGCACGTGAACAAGGGGGAGTCGCTCAGCCTCCAGTATCACGAAATGAAAGACGAAACCCTCTACGTTGTCACCGGGGAGCTCCTGCTCACGATCGAGAGCGACGGCGACCGCCGTGAACTGCCCCTCCGCCAGGGGGAGGCCTTTCACATCCCGCCGCGGCTCATCCATCGGATGCTGGCGATCGTCGATACCGACGTTGCGGAGGTCTCGACACCGGAGCTCGAGGATGTCGTTCGACTCGAAGACCGGTACGGAAGGGCGGGGACGAAAGAACCATGAGAGCTGCGATCCTGTGTCTGGCGCTGATGCTGGCAAGTGGAGCGCGGGCGATCCCGCCCGCGTCTGAAAACTCGCAAGATCCCAAAGCGCCGACGAAGGATCTGGTCTCCGCCGCCAAAGACGCGAAGGGCAAGCGTAAGCAGCCTTCCACGAAGGTCCTCACCAACGCCGATGTGAAGAAGTCGAAGGGGAAGCTGATCGTCCTCTCATCGAAGGAAAAGGCCGAGGCGGAAACCGCTGCGAAAGAGGTCGATCCTCTGTCGCCGCTCCAGCGTCACGACGCCAGCTATCGCGAGCGCCTTGTCGTCGACGAGAAGACACGCGTGGCGCAGGCTCGCGTCGACGCGCTCGAGAAAGAGCTTCTCGACCTCGAGTCGCGTTACTACGAAGAGAACGATCCCGATCGCCGCGACCGCGTGATCCGTACGAAGTTCGAAGAGGTTCAGGAGACGCTCAACGAGGCGAAGGCCGAGCTGGAAGCCGTGAGACCAAAAGACCCGGAGCCTGAAACCTAGTGTCAGACCAGACCTTCTTCATCGAGACGTGGGGCTGCCAGATGAACGATCTGGACACCCAGCGACTGTCCGGCAACCTCAAGTTGCGCGGGTGGACGCGCGTCGACGACGAGAGCGAAGCGTCGCTCATCCTGCTCAATACGTGCAGCATCCGCGACAAGGCCGAACAGAAAGTCTTTTCGCGCCTCGGCGAGCTTCGCGAGCTGAAGTCACGGAACGATGTCCGCATCGGCGTGGCCGGCTGCGTCGCGCAGCAGGAAGGCGACCGCATTCTCAAGCGCGCGCCGTGGGTCGATTTCGTGATGGGTCCGGGCAATGTCGGCCACCTCGACGAAGTGCTCGAAGGAAAGCGCGTGGCCACGGATTTCCCCGAGGACCGGCGGTACGACTACCTGACGATGGACCGGCCGTCGGCGACGAAAGCGCAGGTCACGATCATCGAGGGTTGCAACAAGAACTGCACCTTCTGCATCGTTCCGACGACGCGCGGCCGCGAAGTGTCGCGCCCGTTCGACGACGTGGTAGCGGAAGTCCGCGCGGCGATCGACAGCGGGCGGGTGGAGATCGAGCTCCTCGGCCAGACCGTCAACGCGTACCGCTGTCCCATCACCGGCCGCGATTTCGGCGCGCTGCTTTCAGCGGTGGCGGAGGTGCCGGGGGTGCTCCGCCTGCGGTTCATGACGTCGCATCCGGCGGAAGTGAACGACAGCATGATCGCGGCGATGCGGGATCATCGGAACATCTCGCGCTACCTGCATCTGCCGGTGCAGTCGGGATCGTCGCGCGTGCTGCGGCGCATGAAGCGCCTCTACTCGCGCGAGAAGTATCTCGAGGTCATGGCCCGCATCCGCGAGGCGATTCCGGAGATTCATTTCTCGACGGACATCATCGTCGGCTTCCCCGGCGAGACCGAAGAGGATTTCCAGGAAACGATTTCCCTCATCGAGGAAGTCGGATACGGATCGCTCTTCGCGTTCAAGTACTCGCCGAGGCCCGGAACGCCGTCGCTCAAGATCGGCGAGCCGGTGGACGACGCCATTGCCTCGGACCGCCTGACCAGGATTTTCGAGGCGCACGAGAGGATCAAGCGGGAACGCCTCGATTCCTATCGCGGGAAGGTCCTCCCGGTGCTCTACGACGGACCGAGCCGCAACGATCCTTCGATGATGACCGGCCGGACAGACGATAATTGGGTGGTGAACTTCTCCGGCGACCCCGCTATCCCGCTCGGATCCCTGATCGGCGTACGGATCGACCACGCCCAGCACCACACGCTGCGCGGGGAGGCAGTGACATGACCGAGTCAGCACTCGTGGCGATGTCGATCAAAGGACTGATGCTCGACCCGGTGTCAAACTCACCGATCGTCGTGCTCAAGGACGAGGCGGAGAAGTTCTTCCTGCCGATCTGGGTGGGGATCTTCGAGGCGAATGCGATCGCGCTTCAGCTGGAGAACGTCACCACGCCGCGGCCGATGACGCACGACCTCCTGCGCAACATGATCTCCGAGCTCGACGCGCAGGTGACGCGCATCGTCATCAACGACCTCCGCGACAGCACCTTCTTCGCGCAGATCCGCGTGCTGACCGGCGGGAAGACCCTCGAGCTCGACGCCCGTCCGAGCGACGCCATCGCCCTGGCCCTCCGCACCGAAGCGCCGATCTTCGTAGCACAGTCCGTCCTCGAGCAGGCTCAGACGATCTCGCCGGAAGGCGACGAGCACGACGAGAAGATGAAGAAGTGGTTCGAGGGGCTGGGGCCGGAGGAGCTGGGGAAGTACAAGATGTAGTTTAAGTTTTATCCTGAGCGAAGCGAAGGATCTCCGGTGCACCTGCGACGCATGAAGTTCGCTCGCGGCAGGTGCACCGGAGATCCTTCGTCGCTTCGCTCCTCAGGATAAACTGCACTAAGATTACGAGAACTGAATGATCGTCACCGTCGCCAACCAGAAAGGCGGAGTCGGTAAGACCACGACTACCATCAACCTCGCCGCCGCCGTCGCTCACAAAGGCTTCAAGACACTCCTCATCGACCTCGATCCGCAGGCGAACTCCACCATGAGTTACATCGACCCCCGTTCGGTGC
Source organism: uncultured Acidobacteriota bacterium (assembly GCA_937870635.1). Taxonomy (GTDB): domain Bacteria; phylum Acidobacteriota; class Thermoanaerobaculia; order Gp7-AA8; family Gp7-AA8; genus DATLEX01. Next base: position 58,697 of record CALMZP010000064.1, read on the forward strand.
AGCGGTCGATGTTCGACGTTCTGGTCAGCGAGGAAGTGCCCTTCCGCGACGTCATCGTGCCGACGCCGGTGGTGAACCTCTGGGTGGCGCCGTCGAAGATCTCCCTGGCCAAGCTGGAGTCGAAGCTCATCGGCGAGCTCGACGGTCCATTCCGCCTCAAGGACAAGATCAAGGACGCGGTCGCCGAGTACGACTACATTTTCATCGACACGCCTCCCACCCTCGGCATGATCACGGTCAACGCACTGGTCGCGTCCTCGCACGTGCTCGTGCCGATCCAGTCGTCCTACTTCGCACTGGAAGGAACGGACGACCTCCTCGAGACCATCGAGAAAATCAAGGCGCGCCCCAATCCGAACCTGCAGCTCCTCGGCGTCGTCATCACGATGCACGACAAGCGAACGACGCTGGCGAAGGACATTCACGACCAGATCGGCCAGGTCTTCGGCGACCGCCTGTTCAACACCGTGATCACCAAGTCGATTCGCCTGGAGGAGAGCCCGGCCTACAAGGAGTCGATCTTCACGTTCGCGCCGAGGTCGAGTGGGGCGATGGAGTATTACTCGCTGTCGGAGGAGATTTTGTCCCGGGTATGAATCGATTTTGGATTTTGGATTTTGGATTGGGTCAAATCCAAAATCCAAAATCCAAAATCTAAAATGGCTTTGCGAGGAACGAGCCCATGGCAATGAAAAGAGGCCTGCCGCAGAAACCGATGATGCGCCATGACTCGCATTACGTCGAAGAGCTGACGAAGCGATCGGGGAGGCACATCGGCTCGATGCTGCCGCTCAGCATGATCGAGCCCAACGCCGAGCAGCCCCGCACGAACCTCGGCAACATCGAGGAGTTGGCCGCGTCGATCCGCGAGAAGGGCGTGCTCGAGCCGATCCTCGTGCGCAACGTCGCGCCGAACCGGTACCAGATCATCTCCGGCGAGCGCCGCTACCGCGCCGCGACGCTGGCCGATCTCGACGAGATTCCGGCCATCGAGCTCGACGTCGACGACAAGGAGATGCTCGAGATCGCGCTGATCGAGAACATCCAGCGCAAAGACCTGACCGCGTTCGAAGAAGCGGAAGGCTTCCTGCTTCTGCAGCAGCGGTTCAACTACACGCACGAGAGGATCGCGCAGGTCATCGGCAAGTCGCGAACGACGATCACCGAGACGCTCACGATCAACGAGATTCCGGACCGCATCCGCGCGATGTGCCGGGAAGCGGGCATCTCCAACAAATCGGTGCTGGTGCAGATCGCGCGCGCGGGATCCGAAGAGGCGATGGAGGCGATCGTCCGCGGCTATGCAAGAGGGGAGATGTCGCGCGACGACGTCCGCAAGCAGACCGCCTCGAAGCCGCAGCCGAAAAAGGCCGGCCGCCCGAAGAACTTCACGTACGAGATCAAGGACAAGTCGCTGCCCTTCAAGCTCAATCTCAGCTTCAACAAGCCCGATGTCGATCGGGGAGAGGTGATCAGCGCCGTCCGGGAGCTGCTGCGGCGGCTCGAAGCTGAGAAGTGACCGTTGACCGTTGACCGTTGACCGTTAACCGTTAACCGTTAACCGTTAACCGTTAACCGTTAACCGTTAACCGTTAACCGTTAACCGCGAGAGCGTAGCCTGCCCACGTCATCCTGAG
>CALMZP010000065.1 GCA_937870635.1 uncultured Acidobacteriota bacterium
TGCCGGCGCCCTCGTCTACCAGTTCGACAACCTCGAGGGCGACGGCTCGGCCGTCGAGGTCGACAAGATGTACGTGCCGGTCGGTCTTGCCGTCGGCAGCCAGACCAACCTCGTGCTTGCCACCGAGGCGATGATGAAGCAGGTCGGTTACGAGGCGCGCCGCGTCATCCCGATCCACGAGGAGCGGCTCCGCGACGCCTTCCCCTCGCGCATCACCGGCGACAAGCTCAGGATCAGCGAGATCTGCCTCGCCGACGGGGCGAAGTCGGCGGTGGCGTGATGGCGGAGGAAGCGAAGCCGGCGATCGGCGTCGTCGGCGCCGGTCTGGTCGGGCTCGGCTGGGCGATCGTCTTCGCCCGCGCCGGCCACCCGGTCCGCGTCTTCGACGGGACGCTGCCGGAAGCGAAGTGGCGGCAGACGGCGGCGGAATGCCTCTTCGCCTCCGCCGAAGCGCCAGGGGCCGAAGCGCATCGTCTGAACGCGCGAGTCGTTTGGCATACCCGTCATGCGGCGCGCCCTTTATTCGACCGGACGATTGCCAGAGACGACTATCCGACACGGCGATGGCTGCACGAGCTGTGGTCGAAGCCGATCTATGACGGTAGACCGCTGGCCGAAATCGTCCCGGAGCAGACGTATCAAACGCATCGCGCCGGAGCGTTGAGAATCGGCGTGGATCTGCCGCCGCGTACATTCCGACAGGTAGAACGCAAGGAGCGCATTCCAGCGAAGGTCGTGGCCAAGGCTCCCGTATCGGCAAAACCCGAGCCGGCCTTCTTCATCGATGAAGCGGCGGCTGAAGCGAGCCTGCAGGAGTCAGATCGCGCCACCGCCTACGTAGAGGGGTTGCGTCGTCGGCGTGATCCGTCGTTGTCGTCACGGCAGCTGACTATGCCGAAGCTATCGAGTCGCGAACTCGCCGTTCTCTCGAACATCATCAGCGCGAAGCCGACGATGCGACCTGCGCTCGATTCGTTATGCCGCGCCGAAAACATCCTCACGCTCGCCTTGGTCGAGCGCATCAATCAGATCTCGTTCGAGCTGACTGGTGAGCCGGCCATCGAAGTTGCGAGCAGTGACATCCATCTTGAAATCGATGTACTCAAAACAATCCACGAAAGGGAACACACTTCAGATGACTCAGACTGCAACAGCGACGGAACTGATTCGATCGCGAACGCGGGATAGCGTAATCAACGCCCTCCGTAGCGGCGTCGTTCCGAGTGTAGGGCTTCACCACATTCACGTTGGTCGCGAGAGCGAGCTGCGCGCCTTCTCAGAAGACCTGAGAACCGTCGCCGACGGCGGAGGCGCTTACAGGATCATCGTAGGACCAGTGGGCGCAGGAAAGACCGAGACCGTCCAGATGATCGGTGGGATTGCGCGGGACACCTTCAATCTCGTCACGGCAAAACTGGATCTCGATGCGCGCTGCCGGTTGTATGCGACGGGCGGCGAGGCGGCCGAGTTTTACCATCGGCTGACCGCGAGCATGGCCATCCAGTCGAAGCCGGAGGGGGACGCCATTGAGACGATTCTGAACCGCTTTGTTCATCGGGTGGAAGAGGAAGCGGGGCAGTCGGGCGAGACAGCTGATGACGTGATGTCGAGGCTTCTCGAGCCGCTAGTGCAGCTCGTGGGCGGCTTCGATCTCCTCGATGTACTCCGTGCGTATCGGCGAGCGCACATCGACGGTAACGAGGGGACAAGGCTTGCCGTCGTGCGCTGGTTCCGAGGAGGCTTCAACACTAAGACCGATGCGAAAGAAGCGCTCGGTGTTCGGACCATCCCTAACGACGCCAACATGTATTCATTCGTAAAGCTCCTGGGCGCATTCTGTCGTGTCGCCGGTTACGGAGGTCTCGTCATCTTTGTCGATGAGGCGGCAGCGCTGTGTGCGATCGCGAACGCAGGCGCGCGCCAGCGCAATTACGACATGGTGCTGTCCATCGTCAACGATCTATTGCAGAGCAACGTGCGTGGCGTCGGGATTATCTTCGCTGGAACCCCTGACCTCATCGATGCGAAGAAGGGCCTTCATAGCAACGAAGCGCTGAAGAGTCGTATCGGCGCGGCTGGCCCGTCCTCATCGCGCTTTTCCGACCTCGCCGCGCCGACATTGATGCTGTCGCCGCTATCGACGCACGATCTGAAAGCACTCCTTGTGAAGATTCAGCGCGTCTATGCCTACGGTGATGAAGCGAAGTGCATCTTGAGCGGCGACGACATCACGCAAATTCTGCAGACGCACTTCAAGAGCCTCGGCAGTGAGTTGGTTCGCCGAACGCGGGATGTCGTCAAGAGCTTCGTGTACCTCCTCGACGCACTCCAGCAGCAGCCCGACCTCCACTGGCGAGACTTGCTCGCCAAGACGGCTAACGTCTGATGCTACTCACAAACGACACTGCATTCGAGTCGCTCCACGACTCCGTAAGAACATGGATTGCCGCGAAGGAGTGGCAGGCGCTACGCCCGATCCAGGAGCAGGCGATCAACGTCATTTTCGGGAGTCAGTCCGATCTGTTGATCGCTGCGCCGACGGCGAGCGGGAAGACGGAGGCAGCGATGCTTCCGATAGCCTCCGTGTGCGCACAGGAGCCGCCGCAAGGTTTGGCGTGCCTTTACATTTCACCGCTGAAGGCGCTGATCAACGACCAATTCCCGCGAGCTGAGAGTCTGTTCGGTGCGTGCGACATGCTCGTCACTGCATGGCATGGCGACATTCCGCGTTCGCAGAAAACAGCGTTCCTGAAGCAGCCGGGAGGCGTCCTGCTCATCACGCCGGAGTCCCTCGAAGCGCTGCTGATCACGCGCGGCGCTGTGACGGCGGATCTCCTGGGATCGACCCGGTTCGTGGTCATCGACGAGATCCATGCCTTCGCCGGAACGGAACGCGGTGCCCAGGTGCAGTCGCTGCTGGCGCGTATTGAACACGCTTCAGGACGCAGGATGCGACGCATCGGTCTCAGTGCGACCGCCGGAGATCTCACCGCGGTGGCGGAGTTTCTGCGGCCAAAGCGTGATGGGGAGGTCGTGACGATCATTGATCGCGATGGCCGGCCCAGTGTGAAGCGCGTTCACGGCGTGGTCGATGGCGGTGAGGGCGAATCGGACGTCGTGAAATGGCTGTATGCCAGTCTTCGCGGCTCGAACAATCTCGTCTTCGCGAACCGTCGCTCGGACGTCGAAGCGTACGCGGACGCGCTCCGCCAGCTCTGCGAGTCACAGGGAACGAGGCCGGAGTTCGAGGCGCACCACGGAAGCCTCTCGCGCGAGCATCGAGAGGAAGTCGAGTACGTACTCAAGCACTCCACGAACAGCACGACGGTCGTGGCTTCATCGACGCTGGAGCTTGGGATCGACGTAGGAACGATTGAGCGTGTCGTCCAGATCGGAGCGCCACCGTCTGTCGCGAGCCTGCAGCAGCGCCTCGGCCGTTCTGGCAGACGAGGAGAGCCGCCCGTGCTGGACGCGTTTGTGATCGCTCCGGCCATTCCTGCCGTCCTGGAAGACCAGCTTCGCGCCGAACTGGTGCAGACCGTCGCCACGGTCGAATTGATCCATCGCCGGTGGTACGAGCCGCCGATCACGGACGCACTGCATCTGTCCACCCTCGTACAGCAGTTTCTGTCGCTCATTGCGCAGTGCAGCGGAGTATCGGAGGAGGAAGCCTTCTCTGCCCTCTGCTCTGGCGGTGCTTTTGCGAGAACGACGCGTACGCAATTCGCGAGTCTCGCCGCCTACCTCATCCGGATGGATCTCGTGTACCGGTATGACAGTGGGTTGCTAGTCCTCGGCGACCGCGGCGAAAAGCTCATCAAGGCGCAGTCGTTCTATGCCGCGTTCTCCACGCCCGTAG
>CALMZP010000066.1 GCA_937870635.1 uncultured Acidobacteriota bacterium
CGGGCGATCCCCGCCAGGTCGGCCCGGGCCGTGTGGGCCGCCACCCCGGGTCGAGCCACCGCCGACGCCGTGTTCACCACCGTCCACCCACGTGTGGCGGCGGCGGCTCCGGGCGCGCAGTCGTTCACCATCAAGGTGCTCTCGCAGAGCGCGTGCCTCGTTGTGGAGGGGGTCGGTCCCCCCGGAACCGTCCGATGCCACGACGAGGACCAGATCGCTGGCGGAGTGGGTGACGTGCGCATCGAGGCGGCGACGGCGAGCGAGGTCGACCAGTGGCTCTCGGAGGTGCGGACCGCGCTCGAGGCGGCCTTCCCCGCGGCCACCTTCGAGGTGCGCGCGCGTGGGAACGGTCGCCCGAGCGCAGTCGTCACGGCCCCCCTGTGGGCGGCGGCCCTTGGTGGCGGAGTGGGCGCGCTGATCCCGATCAGCACGGCTGGCGAGAGTGGAAGTGCCCCGCCCGAACCGGCAGCAGCACGGCCCGGGCGACGCCAGCTGCAACCCCGCAGGTCCACGCTGCCCGGCTGAGCAAGCCGAACTCGTAGCTGCGGCGAACGTCGGCGACCAGATCCTTCACCAATCGCCTCGCCTCATAGCCGGCGATCGCGGCGGCGCGGGCGCGATCGGTGCGCAGGAGCTTGGCCAGGCGCGCGCCGAAGCCGATGCCGTAGGACAGCTCGAGCCCCAGGAGGTCCCGGCGGCTCCGCCACTGCTCGTGCACCGCCCGTGCGCTCACCTCGTGCCAACCGTCTCCGTACCCCAGCATGCGGTCGAAGAGATCAAGGTCCTCAGCCGCACGGAACCGGCCACCGGCGCCGAGCAGCTCGTCGAAGCCACCGACTGCCTCGAGCACATCGCGGCGAACTGCCATGTTCGCGCTGGCGCCCACATGTCCAGTGCGGTCGACGCTGAAGCGACCACCCGCCACACCGTCGGTGGTGGCCACCGCGCGATCGCTCACCGGGGTGTCGACCGCCACCGCTCCGGTGACCAGCACGATGTCCGAGGACGAGAAGGGCGCGGTGATCGTGGTCGCCCACGTCGGCCCGACGCGGACGTCGTCGTCCACGAACGCGACGAGCGGCTGTCGCGCCATCCGCCACCCGGCGTTGCGAGCCAGGCTGGCGCCCGGGCGATCGCACCGCAGCACGGTGATGCCGAGCGCACGCGCCGGTTCCACGGCGTCGGGGTCACTGGACGCGGAGTCGACGACGATGATGTCCTCCGCCGCCACCTGGGCGGCGCAGAGTGCGGCCAGGCAACCAGCGAGCAGCTCGGGACGGTCGCGCGTAGGCACCACGACGGCGAGTCGCGAGCCGTCACCCATCGAGGCCCGCCACTGACCGGTAAACCGAACGTACGAGGGGGATCGTGGCCTCGGCCGACCACCGGCGGCGCGCGCGGTCGAGAGCGGACGCGCCGCGGCGCTCCAGGCCGCTCCGGTCGGCGAGGAGGCGATCGAGCACGGCTGCGAGGGCCGGGGCGCTCCCGGCCGGGGCGATCGCGCCAACCTCGTCGTCGACACCCTCGCTCACCCCAGGCCGATCGCTGGCGACAACAGCCCGCCCGGCGCACATCGCTTCGATGACAGCCAACGTGGGACCGCCCCCCTCGACACCGAGGGACGGCACCACCACCAGCGCCGCTTTGCGCAGAGCCTCGACTACCTCCCCTGGCGGCACCGACCCGTCGAGCTGGACGCGATGACCAACGCCAGCGGCCTCGGCGGTCGCCCGCAGCTCGCGCCGCAGCGGGCCGTCACCCACGAAGCGGAGGTGCGGGGTCGGGTGGCGGACGGCCAGCTGCACGAACGCGTCGAGGAGGACCCCGGGCCCCTTGTGCTCGTGGAGACCGCCGATGAACACCACGTCGTCTCCGGGAGGACCGCTCGGCGAGAGGTCGGCGAAGTTCGGGACGTGGTGCACCTCGGGAAACCCCGCACCGGCGAGAGCCACGGACAGGCTGGCGCTCGGGGCGAGCGTCGCTCGGACGTGCCGGCGGAGACGGGATCGCCCCAGCGTGCTCTTGAGGGACCGGAGCGCCACCGTCGGTGCCAGTGCGGAGCGGCCGTGGTCGACCCCGGACCGACCTCCGAGGACGCGATCGTCATGCACGGTGAGGACAGAGGGCGGACCCAACCCGAGCACCGAGGTGGAGAGCTCATCGAGGATGTTGTGGTAGTGCACCACGTCGGGCTGGAACGACGAGATCACCCGGCGGAGGCGTCGACGGGCAGCCGGATCCCAGAGATCGAGCGCCTTCGCCAGGCCGAAGTCGAGGACCTTCGCATGCCCGCGGGTGTTGATGATGATGTTCGATGGTTTGAGGTCGCGGTGGACCACGCCGCGGGAGTGCGCCTCATCGAGGGCGTCGGCGATCTCCAGTCCGATGTCGAGGATCTGGCCCAGATCCATCGGCTTCTCGCCGATCGCAGCGTCGAGCGTGCGCCCCTCGACGTACTCCATGGCGATGTAGGCCAGCCCATCGTCGGTCTGCCCGATCTCGTGGATCACGGCGATGTTGGGATGATTCATGATCGAAGCGGCGTGCGCCTCCCGGAGGAAGCGTTGCAGCCGCTGCGAGTCGTGCGCGACATCGGGCGCCAGGAGCTTCAGCGCCACCATGCGATGCAACCGCGTGTCTTCGGCGAGGTAGACGCGACCCATCCCGCCGCGGCCCAGCTCCCGCACGATGCGATAGTGCGAGATGGTCTCTGTCATCGATGGCGCAATTGTAGACCGGGATCCTCAGCGGCTTCGAGCTTTGATCCTCAACCACAGAGGACACAGAGGACACAGAGACACACAGAGCAAATCCGTTTCTCTGTGTCTCTCTGTGTGCTCTGTGTCCTCTGTGGTTCATCCGTCTCGACGAGCTGGTAAGGAATACGGTAAGGGATCTCGCGTTTGGTAAGGACATGCCACGAAGCACCCTCACCTCCAAGGGACAGATCACCCTCCCGAAGGAGATCCGCGAGCACCTCGCTCTCGAGACAGGCGACCGGGTCAACTTCGAGATCCGCGAAGGAATCGTCGTCCTCGAACCCGAGACGACGGACATTCGCACCCTTCGCGGCATCGTGAAGCATCGCGGCCGCCGCGTGTCGCTGGAAGACATGCAGGAAGCCATTCGCCGCGGCGCATCGAGACGATGATCGGCATCGACACGAACGTGCTCGTCCGCTACCTGGTCGAGGACGATGCCCGACAGACCGCCGAGGCGGCCAGGCTGATGGAGGGTGCGGCGGCTGAGGGCGAGGCGATCTTCATCTCCCAGATCGTCATTTGCGAACTGGTATGGGTGCTGTCGATCGCCTACGAGATGCCGAGGCGGGAGATCGCTTACCTGCTCCACCAGCTGCGACGAGCCGCCACCGTGACTCTCGAAGCAGCGGACGAGGTCCAGCGCGCGCTCACCTCCTTCGAGAACGGCAGAGGCGACCTCGCCGACTACCTGATCGCCGAACGCGCCATCTCAAACGGGTGCCGCTCCATCGCCACGTTCGACCGGGCGTTATACGCCGACAAGAGGTTCGTCCGGCCTGCAGCGGCGAGGGAGTAGATCGCGCTGCCGAGTGGAGCGCGGGCGACCTCGCCCGCGTCTTCTTTGGGTTCTACGGAGTCACGTGAAAAGGGCGCGGAGAAATCGCGCATTGATCCGCCAGCTGGTCAGTTTCGAGCGCGCCGCTGAATGCGGCGCTTAGTCGATCGCGAGCGCCTGCCGCGGTTCATGCGCGAGCTCGAGGTCCGACTCAAAGATAATTTTGGATTTTGGATTTTGGATTCGGCCAAATCCAAAATCCAAAATCCAAAATCCAAAATGGAAGTACGCTAATCAGAATGACAAACGAGACCAATCAACTAAAGATCATCTGGTTCGCTCTGACGATGAGCATCGTGCTCTACGGCGTCATCGCCTTCATGATCGTGCCGAGGAGCGATCAGTCATTCGACGCACTGTTCGCGAATCCGATCATCCTCGTCCTGCACCTGGCCGGCCTGGCCATGTTCGCCATCTCGTTCGTCGTACCGGCGAACATGCTGAAGCGTAGCAACAACGTGCGCATGGCGATGATCATGCGCTGGGCGATGATCGAGAGCTCCGCGGTGTTCGGTCTGCTCGCGGCCTTCATCGGCCAGGACGTCCGCCTCTTCCTCCCCCTCGGCGCCCTGGCGATCGCGGGTATGCTGCTCGCCTTTCCGCGAGGATGACGTCGAATGGTGTCGAGAAACCGCCGCCGCCCGCCCGCCCCCACCCGCCCCTCGTGGTTCTTCATCGCCGCTCTGCTCCTCGGCCTCATCCTCCTGATCTGGGGCGCCTCGGCCGCGTTGAGAAGACAGACGAATTTCCGCACCCCGCCGGCAAAATCGGCGGACTTCACCGTTCCAGGAGCGGCCGCTCTTCCGGATCCGAAGCATCCTCCTGCAGCGATCGATCGATGATCTCCGCCGCGAGCTGATCGAGATGCTCCAGCAGCGCGGAGTTGAGCTGTTCGAATTCGGGGATGAGGATCTTGTCGACGAACCCGCGCGGAGCGGAGAGCATCACCGTGGTGTAACGCTGGCCGCTCCTCCGGTACGGTGAGAGCCCGTAGCGACGGCTCAGCGCAACGAGCAGCTTGCGCGACCAGGGGTTGTTCATCGTGAACTTCCACTCTTCGGGGCGCTCGGCCTTCTGATGCTCGGCGAGCCGGAGGCGGATGCGTTCGCGAGCCGCTTCCGCCGCCTGGCGTTCCCCCGCCGTCGCCGCTCCGGCGAACAAGGCTTCGATCTTCCTCAGTTTTTCGAGAATGGAATCGTGGTCCACGACGCTTATTGTCCTCGTGTTTCTCGAATCGAATTGCGACCTCAAAGTCCGGATTCGGGGATCGCCCGGATCATGAACTCGTCGAACAGAGGCACGGTGAACGCGAGCTCTCCGTGCGCGGGGCTGTAGACCATTCCCTTCCGGATCAGCTTCGCGCGAACAGGTCCGAGACTGGTGATCTTCACACCCATGATCTCGGCGACGTCGCCGCTGCGGTGGGGGCCCGGTCCAAGCTCCGCCATCGCCCGCAGAAAGTTCTTCTCGCTCGGCGTGAGACGATCGTAGCGGACACGAAAGAAGTTCTGATCGAGGCGCGCCACCACGGTGTCGGTCGCCTCTTCGATCAGGTCGAGGGTGATCGGGCTCGATACCGCGCGGTTCCACGCCTGATATCCCCACTCCTGCAGAAAATACGGATATCCCTCGGTCAAGCGAAACACCTCGGCCAGCGCCGCTCGCGCGAATGAGACCCCGGCCTCCTGCGCAGGTTCCTGCAGCGCTTTCGCTGCATCCTCTTTCGACAATGCACCAACCGAAGGAAAGGTAAACAGCCGCTCGGCGTAGGATTTCGACTCTCCCGCCAGTGCCGGAAGGATCGGGAGACCGGCACCGATCAGCACCATGGGCAACTGGCGTTGCGCGAGCTTGTGCATGGCCATGATCAGTGCGCCGAACTCCTTCTGATCGAGGTACTGGAGCTCGTCGATCAGGAGAACGACCGCGGTGTCTCGCTCCCGGGCCGCTTCGGCGATCGCCACGAAGAGATTGGGAAGATCGATTTCCAGATCGCCGCTGTCGGCCGCTCCACGCTCCGGCTCGATATCGAGGCCGATCGAGACGTCGTTCACTGAGACCTTGAGTCCGCCGAGGAAGCTTCGGAGGACCGCCAGACCGCGTTTGACGGTGGCGGCGGCGCCCGCCATCCGGTCGAGGTCATAGAGGAGGGACCGCAGATAGGGTGCGAGCAGCAGTCCGAGAGCCTTGTTTTCGTGAGCTTCGATGGCGAGGACGCGGTAACCGGCACCCGCGGCCAGGCGGCCTATCTCATTGAGAAGAACGGTTTTGCCCACGCCACGGAGCCCCGTGAGGAGGAGACTTTTTTCGGCCCGGCCGGCCCGCACCCTGGCGAGGAGCACGCGAGCCTGCTCGAGAATGTTGTCGCGTCCGACGAGCTCGGGCGGAGGGGCGCCCGCACCGGGGGAGAAGGGGTTCCTGACCGGGTCCACGGCTGGGAGTATATCCGGTTATACACGTTTATAACTGGTTTCGAGTATAACTGGCTACAATCCCAATTACGCCTCGGCACCGGGTAGGGATTCCCCGCCGTCCGGTTACTCCTTCATCGGATGTGGCGGACCCTTCGCCTCCTGATGGCTCTGTTTGCCGTGCCGGTCATCGCGGAAAACTCGATCCCCGTCATCTCCGGTCATTCGGAGTCGGCACATTTCCGCACGACCCTCTTCATCGAGAACGCATCGAAGCAGAAGGTGACGTGCCGTTTCGAGCTGCCGGACGAGGAAGCAATCCGCACCGCGAGCCCACACAGCACGGAAATCTACCCCCAGTTCCTGCGCCATCTGACGACTCCGGTCACCGCGCGTGCC
>CALMZP010000067.1 GCA_937870635.1 uncultured Acidobacteriota bacterium
CGAGCACGGCACCGGGCCGGCGATCATCGGCGACGACGTGACCGTCGGTCACGCGGCGGTCGTCCACGGATGCACGGTCGGCCGCGGCGCGCTGATCGGCATCGGAGCAAAGGTTCTCAGCCATGCGGTGATCGGAGAATACGCCCTTGTCGCCGCGGGGTCGGTAGTCCAGGAAGGGATGGAAGTCCCACCGCGGACGCTGGTCGCCGGCGTCCCGGCAAAGATCAAGCGCGATCTGAAGCCTGAGGAGCTGGCTCGAATGGATCGTGGGTGGAGGGTGTATGTGGAGTACAAGGATCAATATCTCAAGGGATGAATTTTAGATTTTGGATTTTGGATTTTGGATTCAATCCAAAATCCAAAATCGAAAATCCAAAATCCTTATGAATCGCATCTACGCAGGCACACTCCGCAACGAACACGTCGGGCAGAAGATCGTCCTGGCCGGCTGGGTCCAGAAGCAGCGCGACTTCGGTGAGCTCGTGTTCGTCGACCTCCGCGACCGGTCGGGCATCTGTCAGGTCGTCGCCGACCAGAAGCTGACCGCGGACGCCGCTGTGATCGCCGCCGCCAAGGAGCTGCGCACGGAGTTCGTCGTGCGCGTCGAGGGTGAGGTCGTTCACCGGCTCGAAGAGCGCCGCAATCCGAAGATGCCCACCGGCGACGTCGAAGTCGTCGCTTCGAAAATCGAGATCCTGAATCGCGCCGACACGCCGCCGTTCATGATCGAGGACGAGACCGATGCAGCCGAAGAGCTGCGTCTCAAGTACCGCTATCTCGATCTTCGCCGCGCTCCGCTGACCCGGAATCTCATGCTCAGGCACAAGGTCATCTTCGCCGTGCGGGATTACATGAACCGCAACGGCTTCCTCGAGATCGAGACGCCGATCCTCACCAAGTCCACGCCCGAAGGCGCGCGCGACTACCTCGTCCCCAGCCGTGTCCATCGCGGGACGTTCTACGCGCTGCCGCAGTCGCCGCAGATCTTCAAGCAGCTCCTGATGGTCTCCGGCCTGGAGCGCTACTTCCAGATCGCGCGCTGTTTCCGCGACGAGGATCTGCGCCGCGACCGCCAGCCGGAGTTCACGCAGGTCGACGTCGAGGCGTCGTTCATCGACGAGGAGTTCATCTACGGCCTCATCGAAGGTCTCTTTGCCGAGATCTTCCCCGTTGCCGGCATCGCCGTGAAGACGCCGTTCCCCCGCATGCGCTGGCAGGAAGCGATGGACCGCTTCGGCATCGACCGGCCGGACACGCGCTTCGGCATGGAGCTGGTCGACATCACCACGGCGGCGAAAAACACGACATTCGAGCCCTTCCGCGCTGCGGCGACCGTGCGCGCCATCGTCGTGCCGGGCGGAGCGTCACTCTCGCGCAAGCGCATCGACGAGATCGTTGAAGAAGCGAAAAAGCTGGGCGCGTCGGGTCTGGTGTGGATCAAGTTCGACGCGCAGAAGGGTTCTTCGATCAAGAAGTTTCTCGACGATGCCGCCTTCGACTCTCTCCGCGCCGCACTTGGCGCGAAAGAGAACGACATGGCCCTCATCGTCGCCGGCAAACAGACCACCGTCTGGGACGTCCTCGGCCAGCTCCGACTTCGCATCGCGAAGGAGCAGGGGATGATCCCCGAGAATCGCTGGGACTTTCTCTGGGTCACCGACTTCCCGCTCTTCGAGTGGGATGAGGAATCGCAGCGCTATTTCGCGCGGCATCATCCGTTCACCTCTCCGGCGCTCGACGACCTCGGCAAGCTGGAGAGCGATCCAGGCGCGACGATGGCCCGCGCCTACGATGTGGTGCTCAATGGACTGGAACTCGGCGGCGGCAGCATCCGCATCAACCGGACCGAGGTGCAGTCACGGATGTTCAAGGCGCTGGGGATCAATGAGGAAGAGGCGAAGGATCGTTTCGGGTTCCTCCTGGAGGCCTTCCGCTACGGCGCTCCTCCCCACGGCGGCATCGCCCTCGGCGTCGACCGGATGGTGATGCTGATGTCCGGATCGGAGTCGCTGCGCGACGTCATCGCCTTCCCCAAGACAGCCCGAGCGCAGGACCTGATGAGCGACGCGCCCTCGGGCGTCGACGTCAAGCAGCTCCACGAGCTGGGGATCGCCCTCGAGCGCGAGGGATGAGAGATGAGGGATGACACCGCAACCGTTCATCACCATCCATCAGGCATCCGCGTCGTACCCGGTTTTCGTCGGCCGTAATCTCCTCGACCGCGTGGGGGAGCTGGTGCGCGCGCGGGGCCGCGTGTTCGTGATCACATCCGAATCACTTCGCGACCGATTCGGGGACCGCGTCGCGCAGTCCTTTTCGCTCGGCTCGGAGATCATCTCGATCGCGGAAGGGGAAGCACGCAAGACACTGGCGACCGCCGAGGAAGTGATCACCGAATTGTTGGCGCGCGGGGCCCGGCGCGATGCGACGGCGATCGTGGTGGGCGGCGGCATGATCGGCGACACGGCCGGATTTGCCGCGTCGATCTTCCTGCGCGGCATCGATCTCGTGCATGTTCCGACGACCCTTCTGGCCCAGGTGGACAGCTCCATCGGCGGCAAGCTCGCCGTGAACCATCCGAAGGGAAAGAACCTCATCGGCAGCTTCTATCCTCCACGCGCCGTCGTCTCCGACACCTCAGTCCTCGATTCTCTGTCGCCGCGGGAGTTGCTCAGCGGGATCTACGAAGCGATGAAGGGCGGCGTGATTCGCGACCCTGAGCTGTTCGAGCTCTTCGAGTCGAATCGCGCCGAGGTCCTGCGCCGCGATCCGGGGACGATCGACGAGCTCGTACGGAAGAAGATCCGGGTGAAAGCGGACATCGTCTCCGCCGACGAGAAGGAAGCCGACCTGCGGCGCCTTCTCAATTACGGCCACACGATCGCGCACGGCATCGAGGCCGCCATGCAGTACGAAGGGATCACGCATGGCGAAGCAGTCGCGTGGGGGATGATCGGCGCGAACGCCATCGCCGTTCGTCGCGGCCTCCTGGCCAGTAACGAGGAGGCGAGGATCCGGAAGACGATTCTGGAGTACGAGCCGGCCTCGCTTCCGCGGCTCGATCGGCAGGAGATCCTCGCCGCGACCGAACATGACAAGAAGAATGTCGGCACGGCGCGAGTCATGGTTTTCCCGCGGCGCATCGGCGAGTGTGTCGTCGTGTCCGATGTGACGGAGGCGGAAGTAAAGTACGGGATCGACGCGGTATGCGGGTCGTAGTCCGGAGCGCAACGCCGGCCGACGCGGCGATGCTCGCGGAGCTCGCCGCGCGAACCTTCTACGACACGTTCGCCGATTCCAACACCTCGGAAGACATGCAGACGTTTCTGACCTCGACGTACAGCGAGGAGATTCAGCGGAAAGAGATCGAGGACGCGTCCCTGACGACACTCCTCGCCGAGTGCGACGGCACCCTCGCCGGCTTCGCACAGATCAAGATGGGGAAGGCGCCGGACTGCGTGAAGGGTCCATCGCCCAGCGAGATCAAGCGGTTCTACGTCGAGAAGACGTTCCATGGCCGGGGAGTGGCGCAGGAGCTGATGCGCGCCGCCGAAGCGATCGCGCGGGACGCCGGCGCGAAGACCATCTGGCTCGGCGTCTGGGAGCACAACGATCGGGCCATTGCCTTTTATCGGAAGATCGGCTTCTTCGAGGTGGGAAATCAGCCCTTCCTGGTGGGAACGGATCTGCAGACCGACCTCGTGCTGGAACGGCCTCTGCAATAGGTCCACGCATGTCAGTCGAACATCTGATCTGGTTCCTGCTCATCGGTCTCGCCGCCGGCTGGATCGCCTCGATGGTGATGAAAAGCGGGCGAGGCGGCCTCGTTCAATACCTCATCATCGGAGTCATCGGCGCCCTCCTCGGCGGCTGGATCTTCAGCCTCCTCGGAATCTCCGCCGGCGGCCTGATCGGATCGCTGATCACGGCGACGATCGGCGCGATCGTACTGATCGCGCTGCTGCGGATGCTGCGAAAAGCCTGAAAACCCGACCTTCGGCCTTCGACCTTCGACCTTGGGAGTTACGGCAAGTACGGCCGCCGGTCCAGCGTCCTCCGAAGGTCTAAGGTCGAAGGTCGAAGGTCCTCTAGGCGGCCCGTTTCACCGGCAGCTTCAGCACCATGCTCGTGCCGACGCCTTCGATGCTGGCCACGCTGACTTCGCCGCCGTGGGCCTCGATGATCTGCTTGACGATGTAGAGGCCGAGGCCCGTACCGCCACCTCCGCGAAAGGACTTGTTGCCGGTCTGCTTGTACTTCTCGAACAGCTTCTGCAGGTCGGCCGCCTTGATGCCCATGCCGCTGTCGGTGACGGTGATGACGATCGCGTCCGGCGTTTCGCCCTGGCGCACGATCTGCGCGCCGACCGAGATGAGCCCTTTTTTTGGCGTGAATTTCAGTGAATTGGAGATGAGGTTGATGATCGCCTGCGTCAGCTTCTCCACGCTGCCGAGGATCTGGGGGATGTCCCGGCCGTGAGCGCTGATGAGAAAGATCTCGTCGCGTGAGGCCACGGACTGCAGGCTGCGAATCGCGCGCTTGAGAAGTCCCGCGACACGCACCGGCTCGCTCTCGACGGCGAAGCTGCCCGACTGGATCTTCGAGAAGTCGAGAATCTCGTTGATGAGATTCATCATTCTCTCCGACTCGCGCTGCGCTTCGTTGAGCAGGTCGGTGTAGAGCGAGTCGAGCTTCGACCCCTCCTGCGAGAGCACGAACTCGAGGGTCCCCTGGATCCCCGAGAGCGGTCCCCGAAGGTCGTGGACGATCTGCGCGGTGAAGTCGGACTTGGCCTGTTCGGCCTGGCGCTGCTCGGTGACGTCCTCGAAGGAGAGCGCAACGGCCTGCCCGCCGTTCTGGCTGACGTTCATGATCCGGTCGACGCGATAGATGCGCCCGCTGTTCTCGACGTCGATCGTCCGGTCGGCGCCCTCCATGAAGAAGCCCTGCAGCCAGCCCCGTTCGCCGGCGACCGCGCGTGCAGCCTCGCGGATCCAGGTCACTTCCTTGCCGAAGCTCTGGCCGAACTCTTCGTTGTGGTACTCCACGTTGCCGGTGTCGTTGACCACGGCGATGGCGACGGGAAGCTTGTTGAGCAGTTCTGTTGTGAATGCCGTCATTGTGGGATCGAGATGGCGCGCTCGTACTGCAGCTTGGCCAGGTTGAACAGTGTCGTGAACGGATCAAACGGACTGAGGATCAGCAGCTTCGAGATATCCATGCGTCCGTCGATGAGCGAGATCAGATAGCCTTCCTGGGCGCTCAGGTTGAAGCGGTCGAAGTTGGTCAGAAACTCGGCGCTCAGCTTGGGAACGGCCTGCATGCCCTTCGGCTGCTCGAGGAACTGCCGGACGATGGTGTTCCTGATGATCTCGACATAGCCGCGGAGGGCGTAGTCGTTCGGGTATGCCGTACGCGCTTCCATGAGCTTGGCGTATGTGTGCCACACGCCATTGTTCTTCAGCGAGTCACCGACCAGACGGCTCCAGTCCGGCGCGGGCTGGGAGATGGGGATTTGGGACATTCGCAGGCATTTTATCCCGAGCGGAGCGCATCCTCTTTATCCCGAGCGGAGCGAGGGATCTCCGGTAACACCGGCAGGGTCGATCCCACGAAGCGGGAAACCACCTTTTCGCTCGTGGTTTTGTTCCCTGCCGGTGCTTCCGGAGATCCCTCGCTCCGCTCGGGATAAACTACAGCGATGAAGCGCCCTGGCATCCGTTCCCGACTGCTCATCCTGTTCGTGGCGCTCGTCCTCGGCATCCCGGCGGGCTTTCTCTCCGCCCACGCCATCCGGATGCCCACGGTAAAGACGCTCGCCGACTATCAGCCGGCCATCATCACCAGGATCTTCGATCGCAACGGAGTCGCCTTCGCCGAGTACTCGATTCAGAAGCGGATCATCGTCGGCAAGAAGGACATGTCCCCGCACCTCGTGAACGCGATCATCGCCACCGAGGACGCGGAGTTCTACCGTCACGGCGGAATCAACCCCAAGGCCATCCTGCGCGCGGCCATCAAGGACGCCATCGCCCGGAAAAAGGTCGAAGGCGCGTCCACGATCACGCAGCAGCTCGCGAAGATGATTTTCCTCACCCCGGAGAAGAGCTTCCGCCGCAAGGTCAACGAAGCGTTTCTCTCGGTGCAGATTGAGAAGGATTACCCGAAGGACCAGATCTTCGAGCTCTACGCCAATCAGGTCTACCTCGGCCACGGGGCATACGGCGTCGAACAGGCCTCGCGCCTCTACTTCGGCAAACACGCACGCGACCTCACGTTGACGGAGGCGGCGCTGATCGCGGGGATGATCCGCAGGCCGGGCTCGTACAGCCCGATGATCGATCCCGAGGCGGCGAAGCGACGCAGGAATCATGTGCTGTATCGGCTCCTCGACGAGAAGTACATCACCCGCGAGCAGTATCAGCAGGCCGTTGCCGCGCCCATCGTCCTCGGTGCCTACAAGGAAGAGGTGCCGAGGATCGGGGCTTACTTCGCCGAAGAGGTCCGCCACTACATCGAGAAGAGCGATCGCTACGGCGTCGAGAACCTCTACCAGCGCGGTCTCCGCGTGCACACGACGCTCGATCTCCAGATTCAGCAGATCGCGGAGTCGTCGCTGCAGAAGGGGCTGCGCGCCTTCGACCGCCGGCGTGGCTTCCGGAAGCCGACCCGCAATCTGATCGCAGAAGGAATCGATCCCGCGAGTTACCGCGATCCCGCGTGGACGGGCGACGAGTATGTGCTCGAACAGCTTTACCCCGCCGTGGTGACCAGCGTCGGGCGACAGGACGTCAAGGTCCGCGTCGGCAAAGACGAGATCGTGCTGACGCCCGATGCTTATGCATGGACGCGCCGCAAAACGATGGAGGGCGGGCTGCGCGAAGGCGACCTCGCATACATCCGGCTCACCCAGGACTCGAAGACCAAGCAGAACGTTTGGCGGCTCGATCAGTTGCCGCAGGTGCAGGGCGCAGTCGTCGTACTGGACGTGAAGTCGGGCGAGATTCTCGGGATCGCCGGCGGTTATGACTTTCACCTCTCGAAGTTCAACCGCGCCGTGCAGTCGCGCCGGCAGACCGGGTCGTCGTTCAAGCCTTTCGTCTATGCGGCGGCGTTCGAGAAGGGACTGACGCCGGCGGACACGCTGTTCGATGCCCCCATCGAGATCCCGATCGATCAGAAGACGATCTACGCACCGAAGAACTACGGAGGCAAATACGCGGGGATCGTGACGATCCAGCGCGCTCTCGAGCTCTCGATCAACATCCCGGCCGTGAAGACTCTGATGATGGCCGGCGCGGAGCACGTGATCGACTTCGCCCGGCGCGCCGGAATCACCTCGGAGCTTCCGCCGTACCCTTCGCTCGCACTCGGAGCGGCCGGCGTCTCCCCGCTGGAAATGACGTCGGCCTACAACGTCTTCGTGAACCAGGGCGTGCACGTGAGGCCGCGCCGCATCACGCGCATCACCGATCACTCCGGCCGCGTGCTCGAGGAGCCGCCCGCCAATCTTTCCGAAGCAACGCAGCCGCAGGTCGCGTTCGAAACCGCGTACATGATGAAGGGCACCGTCGACCGCGGAACGGCTTACGCCGCGAACCGACTCATGGAACCGCTCGCCGGCAAAACTGGAACGACGAACGGCTATACCGACGGCTGGTTCATCGGGTTCTCGCCTGAATACACCGTCGGCGTCTGGGTGGGCTACGACGATCCCTCGCGCTCACTCGGAGGCGGCGCGACCGGAGCCGACACGGCACTTCCCATCTGGATCGACATCTTCCGGCAATTCGAAGAAAAGAAGCTCCGTGTCGCACAGAAGGACTTCGAGCCGCCGCCCGGCGTCGTCATCGTCCCGATGGATCTGCGGAGCGGACGCCGCGGCGCCGGTCCCTGCACGCGTGTCGTCAAGCAGGCGTTCATCGCCGGCCAGGAGCCCGACAAGGACTGCAGCGGCGCCACCGTCGCAGTAAGCCGGCTCCCGTACTACCTGCAGCGCCCGTTCTACGAGCCGAAGGAAGCGGAGCCGGTCCTCACAGCGGAGGACACCTCGGCCCAGTCAGGGGAGGGAGCGGAGAGCACCGTCCCGGACGTCGAGGAGATTCCAGACGCTCCTGCGGCAGAACCGAGAGTCGAGCCGGGGCCGACGCAGGAGCCGGGATATCAGGTGCCGCCAGATCCCGAGCCGGTCCCGCCCGCGCCACAACCCCGATTTTAGATTTTGGATTTTAGATTTTGGATTGGTACGAATCCAAAATCCAAAATCGCAAATCCAAAATCATTTGGCTCCGACGTGCTTGTTGATCATGTCGACCATCTTGTCGCGGGTCAGCGGCTTGCGCATCCACGCGTTGGCGCCCGAGCTGGGAAACATCTCTTCGAGAGACTTCTCGGGAAGGTCGGAGATCAGAACGATCGGGATGTCTTTCTTGTTCGACTGCGACTTGAGTACTTCGCTCAGCCGGTTGCCCTTGATGCTGGGGAGGTTGACGTCGAGAAAGATGATGTCGGGGGTGTTGCCCGCGAGGACGTGATTGAACTCGATCCAGCTCGATGCCGTGAGCACGGTGCAGCCTTCACGCTCGAGCAGAGCCCGTCCGAGCTTGAGCACGAGCGGGTTGTCGTCGAGGATCAGAACCGTTACTTTCGATAGCGGAGGCATCGAGTTTCGTCCCTTCAATTGTTCAACTTAGCTAAGCTCAGGTGGAACGGCGCCATGATACATTCTCCCGGCTCGATGCCGACCGGAAATTTCGACGCGCCGTCGCTTCCACCACCGCAACGTGCCGAGTCAGCGCGTTCCTACCGGCTGCCTGCCGGCTATTATTCTGCACCTCTTGCCGAGGTCAGACCGGTGTTTCCCGCGTGGGTGCCGTGGGGATGCGGATCGCTCGCCGCGCTCGTCCTCCTCATCCTGTTCGCGGGCGGCGCCATGCTGTCGGGTCCGCGCCTGGCGACGCTGATCGATCTCATGCTGAGCATGACGATCGGCGAGATCAAGGCGATGTACCAGCCCGACGTCACCGCGGCGCAGAAAGACGCGTTCGACGCCGAAGTGAAGCGGATGCGCGAGGGCCTTCGCGACGGCAAGGTCTCCGTGCAGAAGGTGCAGCCGTTCCTGCAGACCATGCAGAAGGTCATCGGCGACGAGAAGGTCACCGGGGCGGAGCTGGAGCGGTTGACTGGAGCGGCGCGGACGGCGTCCGCTCCCGCCGTCAAGGAACCTCGGCATAAGTCCGCCGACTAGTGGAGCCGCGGGCGATCCCGCCCGCGGGCTTTTCGTTTGTGCGACGCATGGTGGAGCGCGGGCGACCTCGCCCGCGGATCCTGAGACCGTTTGATAGCTCTTGGCTCCCGGCCGCGGGCGGGATCGCCCGCGGCTCCACTGTTTCTCCGTCGCCAGGCGGTGACAGCCACGCAACTATCGAGGAATGATGTTTTCGGTTAACGGTTAACGGTTAACGGAACGAGATGGACTTCAAATTAATCAGCCCGTTCGAGCCGCAGGGTGACCAGCCCGAGGCGATCCGGCAGCTCGTCGAAGGCCTGCGTGCCGGACAGCGCGACCAGGTCCTCCTCGGCGTCACCGGCTCGGGGAAGACCTTCACGGTCGCCAAGACGATCGAGGCGGTGAACCGTCCCACGCTCGTGCTCAGCCACAACAAGACACTGGCCGCGCAGCTGTATCAGGAGTTCAAGAACTTCTTTCCCGAGAACGGCGTCGAGTACTTCGTCTCCTACTACGACTATTACCAGCCCGAGGCGTACATCCCGCAGACGGATCTGTACATCGAGAAGGAGATGACGAAGAACGACGAGATCGACAAGCTGCGTCTCGCGGCTACGAAATCGCTGTTCGAGCGCAACGACGTCATCATCGTCGCCTCGGTCTCGTGCATCTACGGCATCGGCGGGCGGGGGCTCTACTTCGGCATGGTGCTTTTTTTCGA
>CALMZP010000068.1 GCA_937870635.1 uncultured Acidobacteriota bacterium
CGGGCCGTCTCGCCGTGCAGCATACCACATGGCTGAGGTCGTTGCTAGGCTCCGGGTGCGTCCTTCACAAGTGGATCGGCTCACCGGCCGCCGCGTAGATGGAAATGAGCGAGACCGCGGCGAATGCAATCGCGTATCCGCGAGGCCATCCCGTGCGGTTGCCCATCGAAAGCCGTCGTACGGACACACCGACGATCGCGACGAAGGGGATCCCGAGAGTGAGCGCCGACCAGCGGATGCCGATGGCGGACTCGGCGTACATGAGCAAGGCGATGACCGTGAGGCCGCACGTGAAGGCGATGCTGATGCGCGCCGGGAGGTCGAGCATCGCGATGTCGTCGAATTTCCAGACGGACAGCCCCCCTGCAATGAACAGCAGCAGCGAGGCCGTCCAGACGGCCGCGATCAAAGATTCTCCCGGTAACGGTAAAGCCAGCCTTCAGGGAACCCGGCGATGACTTCGTAGTGCGGGTGGTTGAAAGGCTCTCCGATCGCCACGACGTATTGAGTGAGGTCTTTCGGAGAGGTCTCGTGATACGCAGTGAAGGGAGGAAGAACGCGGTGGTCGGGAAGGAGACCCACCGCGGTGAGGTAACTGGGATGGTCATCCTGCGCGCGACCGTTCTTCGTGCGGAAAACGGTGACTTCCGCATCCTTCGGAATCAGACGCGCCACCTGAGGGAGAAGTCTGAGCGCTCCACGCGTCTCGTGCTCGGAGCGCGAGACGTGATCGACGACGGTCGACGGCCGCTCGAAATACGGTCCTCCGCGATCGGCGAGGTGGCGCACCGCCGCCCCGCAGGCCAGGAGGGTTGCGATGCAGACAGCGATCTCCTGCTTCATCGGTGGGGGCGGATTTTAGAACAGCGCGGGTATGATCGCGGGCCCATGGCAGCCGAGTCCCCTGAGAAACTGATCGCCTCGAACAAGAAAGCCTTCCACGAGTACTTCGTGCTGCAGAAGGTCGAGGCGGGTCTCGAGCTCACCGGCACGGAGGTCAAATCGCTGCGCGACGGCCGGGCAGAACTGAAGGACAGCTACGTCATCTTCAAGAATGGCGAAGCCTTCCTCTTCGGCGCCCACATCGCTCCCTATTCGCACGGGAACCTGCAGAACCACGACCCCGACCGGACGCGCAAGCTCCTCCTCCATCGCAAGGAAATCGAAAAGCTGCACGCCCAGGTGGCGGAGAAAGGGCTGTCGGTGGTGCCGCTGCGCCTCTACTTCAGGGGGAGCCGGGTGAAAGCCGAGATCGGCGTCGTTCGCGGGAAGAAGCTCTACGACAAACGCGAGACCGAAAAGCGCCGCGAAGCGGATCGCGAAGCGGCGGTGGCGATGAAGTCGCGCCGGACGTGACTGGTGCTGGTGCTTAGTGCTTGGTGGAGCCGCGGGCGATCCCGCCCGCGATGCACTCGGGACGCCTGGTGGAGCGCGGGCGACCTCGCCCGCGATGCACTCGGGACGCCTGGTGGAGCGCGGGCGACCTCGCCCGCGATGCACTGACCCGGCGGGCGAGATCGCCCGCCGCTCCACTCAGCTTCGCCCCGCGGGCGAGGTCGCCCGCGCTCCACCAGACATCCCCAGCACCAAGCACCAAGCACTAAGCACTAAGCACTAAGCACTCCCCCCCACTGTGGTTCAAATACCACAGCCGTGACCTCTCCCAGCCACAGAACGACCGTTTGATCCTGGATACTCGGAATTCGTAAGTCGTTGTTGTAACTTAGTTTATTAGTTTCCGCCGCCCTCAGCGGTTCGTGGCACCGGCCCTGCTCCTGCCACCCTTCAATGATCGTCCAACGGAAGACTATTAACGCGAATGTGAGCATCACCGGGATCGGCCTTCACTCCGGGATCTACACGAAGGTCGAACTCCACCCCGCAGCCGCCGGCAGCGGTATCACGTTCGTGAGAGCCGATCTTCACGGGCTCCGCATCCCGGCCCTCCAGGCCTCCACCACTGCTCTCGATTACGCCACGACCGTCGGCAAGGACGACGTCGCGGTAGGTACCGTCGAGCATCTCCTCTCGGCCGTGATGGCCTGCGGCCTCACCGATGTCGACATCCACATCGATGGGCCGGAAGTTCCAATCATCGACGGCAGCGCCCTTCCCTTCATGCATCTCATCGACGCCGCCGGCGTCCGCGCGCTCGACGCGACCGTGGCGCCCCTCCGCATCACCGAGCCGATCGAGGTGGTGCATGGCGAGAAGAGCATTCGCATCGTCCCGTCGAACCGCCTGATCCTCAAGTACCGCATCGACTTCCCGCATCCTTCGATCGGAAAGCAGTCCTTCCACTTCGATTTCGAGCACGACAACTTCCTGCGCAAGATCGCCCCGGCCAGAACCTTCGGCTTCATGCGCGACGTCGAGAAACTGCGCGCCGCCGGCCTGGCTCGCGGAGGATCGGTCGAGAACTGCATCGTCCTGGATGACAGCGGGATCGTGAACGGAACGCTCCGGTTCCGCGACGAGTTCGTCCGCCACAAGATCCTCGACCTCCTCGGCGACCTCGCCCTCATCGGCCGCCCGATCATCGGCGAGATCACCGCGACGCGCGCCGGTCACGCCCTGCACTCCCAGTTCGTGGCGAAGTTGCTCGAGGCGACCAACGGTCTGGCCGACCACGAATCCCGCGAAGCCGGGTCGATCGAATCATTCGCCTGAGCGCGGCTCCCGGAAGTGTGGTAAAAAAGCCACACACGTGCTCCGCGCCGCGTCCATCCTTCTCCTGCTCGTCGTAGCCCCGTTAGCCGCGGCGGCCGAAGAGGAGCCGACGATCAGGAACCTGTCGGCGGTCGTCGAGGGGCAGAAGGTGACCGTCCGCTTCTCGCTCGCCAACGGACTTGCGAATGGCGAGATGGTCGAGGCGCTGGAAGCGGGCCTGCCGACGAGCTTCACCTACATCGTCGAGATCTTTCGCGACCGCCCGAACTGGTTCGACGACAGCATCGCCCGCGCGCGCATCGAGGTGATTGTGACGTTCAACTCCGTCACGCGCGAGTACCTCCTCAACTACCGGCGCGACCGCAAGCTGGTCCGGTCGGAGACCTTCACCGACTTCGCGACGCTGGTCACGCGCATGACGAACATCGAGGAGCGCGACCTCTTCGAGATCGGCAATCGCCAGTACTTCAAGCTCAAGGTCCGCGTGAAGGCGGACCTCATGCGTGGCTGGCTGCTGTACGTCGTTCCGTGGGAGATCTCGACCCGGTGGCGCGAGACACGCGTCCGCCGCGCCGACGAAACGCCATGAGCTACCGCGATCGTCTCAAGCGTCTCCGCAAGGACCCGCGGTTCATCATCACGGTGCCGCTGCTGATCCTGGCGGGGACGAGCATCGTGTACTACCTCATCCAGGAGACGAAGCAGCTGACGCCCGAAGCGCTCTCCAGCCAGGTCCTCCTCTTCGTCCTCTGGAACATCAATCTCCTCCTGATCCTCGGCATCGTCTTCGTGCTGCTGCGCGGGATCATCAAGCTCGTCTTCGAGCGGCAGCGCGGAATGATCGGATCGCGCTTCCGGACGAAGCTCGTGCTGACGTACGTCGCCACTTCGCTGGTGCCGGTCATCCTGCTCTTCGTCGTGGCGACCGACCTTCTCCGCGTGTCGATCGATCGCTGGTTCACGACGCCGGTGCGCACGATCCTCGAGAACGGACACGCCATCGCGCAGATGGCGCAGGATCAGGCCGCCGCGATCGCATCGGGTGCAGCGCGTGAGATCGCCGCGACGCCGGCGAGCGCGAACGCGGACGGGATCGATCCCGTGCTGGTGCACGTCCTTCGGTTTCACGGCGTCCAGGTCGCCGGCATCTATCGCGACGGAGTGCTGGTGAAACTGCAGGCCGACCCGCGCGCTCCGCTCCAGGAGATCTCCGAGCCGCCGGCCCGGTTCTTCGAAGACGTGGCCGCGAAGGGAACGGCGACGAAGATCGACGTCGTGGCCAGCGGAGGGACGTGGGTGCGCCATGCCGTGCGGATGGGATCGCAATCCGACGCCGCTGTGGCCGGGGTGTACATCCCCGACGCGATGAGCCGCCGCCTCAACCAGTCCACGCTCGAGTACAGCCGTTTCCAGCAGCTCTATTCGCAACGTCAGACGCTGAAGGCTTCGCAGACCTCTCTGTTTCTCGCGGTCACGCTCGCGATTCTCTTCGGCACGCTGTGGATCTCGATCTACGCGTCGCGCCGCATCACCATCCCAATCAAGGCGCTGGCGGAAGCGACCGACAAGCTCTCCCGTGGCGGCTATGGAACGCGCGTCGAGGTCGCCGCCACCGACGAGGTGGGGCGGCTGATCACATCCTTCAACGAGATGTCGACGCAGCTCGCGTCACAGCGGCAGGAACTGACCGAGAGCAACGCCTTCATGCAGACGGTGCTCGACAGCGTGGCGACCGGCATCCTCACCTTCAGCGACGGCCTCGATCTTCTCAGCATCAATCGGGCAGCCCTGCACATGCTGCAGATCGAGGCGCCGCCGGCCGGAAAAAAACTCACCGCGATTCTCGAGGGAGATCTCGCGCCGCTCGAAGAAGCCGTTCGCGACCTGACCTCGCGCACGGGACAGAAACGCGAAGTGACGCTGATCCGCGGTGGCGAAATCCGCTACCTCGAGCTCTCCGTCGCCCGGCTCGGCCTCGGCGAAGGGGGATGGGTGCTGGCGCTGGAGGACTCGACGCAGCTCGTGCAGGCGCAGAAGCTCGCCGCGTGGAACGAGGCCGCGCGGCGCATCGCGCACGAGATCAAGAATCCCCTCACGCCGATTCAGCTTTCCGCCGAGCGCATCGCCCGCAAGTTCCGCGCGAACGACGCCGATACCGGCGACGCCGTCGAAGAAGGCACCCGCACGATCGTGTCCGAGGTGTCGCAGCTCAAGAGGATGGTGGATGAGTTCTCGAGGTTCGCGCGTATGCCGGCCGTGCACATGCGACACGCCCAGCTGGCCGAGATCCTCCAGCAGGCGGCCGCCCTCTATCGCGGCGTGAAGCCGGAAGTGACCGTATCGGTCGCGGTGGCGCCCGACATCGAGTTCCTGATGGATCCGGAACAGATCAGCCGCGCCGTCGGCAATCTTCTGAAGAACGCGGTGGAAGCGACCGAGTCAGGTGAAATTCGCGTCACCGCGCGCCGCGCGCCGCACCGTGTCGTGATCGAGGTTGCCGATCCGGGGCGCGGCGTTCCCGACGCCGACAAAGAAAAGCTCTTTCTCCCCTACTTCTCCACGAAAGGGCGGGGGACGGGACTCGGCCTCGCCATCGTGCACCGGATCGTCAACGATCACGACGGCCGCATCTCCGTTCACGACAATCATCCCCGCGGCACTCGATTCGAGATCGAGCTGCCGGCTTAGCCATGGCAAACATACTGATCATCGACGACGAGCCGTCGATCCGCACGACGCTCTCCAACATCCTGAAGGACGAGGGGCACGAGACCGTGGCCTGCGAGTCGGGCGAGGAAGGTCTGGCCCGTTTTGCCCGCGACGACTTCGATCTCATCCTTCTCGATCTCTGGCTGCCGGGCATGGACGGCATGAGCGTTCTCGAACGTCTCCGCGCTGCCGGGGCGCCTCCGGTGATCGTCATCTCGGGCCACGCCAACGTCGACACCGCGGTGCGCGCCACCCGCCTCGGCGCCTACGATTTTCTCGAGAAACCGCTCTCGCTCGAACGCGTGCTGCTCACCGTGGGACACGGGCTTGCCGACCAGCGTCTGCGCGAGGAGGTCCGCGACCTCCGCCGGCACACCGCGCTCGAGGAAGTGCTCATCGGTGACAGCGAGCCGATGAACCGCCTCGACCAGCAGATCCGCAGCGCCGCGCCATCGGCGACGCGCGTTCTCATCACCGGCGAGAACGGCAGCGGCAAGGAGATCGTCGCGCGCACGCTGCATCGGCTCTCACCGCGCGCGGATCATCCGTTCATCGACGTCAACTGCGCGGCAATACCCGAGGAGTTGATCGAGTCGGAGTTGTTCGGCCACAGGAAGGGAGCGTTCACCGGCGCGATCGAGGATCGCAAGGGGAAGTTCGAGCTCGCCGACGGAGGAACCCTGTTCCTCGACGAGATCGGCGACATGAGTCTCAAAACGCAGGCGAAGGTGCTGCGTGTCCTGCAGGAGCAGACGTTCCAGCGCGTCGGCGCGCAGCAGACGGTCCGCGTCGATGTGCGGGTGATCGCCGCGACGAACAAAGATCTGCAGCAGGAGATCGCCAATGGTTCGTTCCGCAGCGATCTCTACTACCGGTTGAACGTCATCCCCATCGAGGTTCCGCCGCTTCGGGCGCGCGGCAACGATGTCGTGCTGCTGGCCGAACATTTCCTGCGGCGCTTCGCGGCCGAGACCGGCGCTCCCAAGAAAAAGCTCTCTGCCGGGGCTGCATCGAAGCTCCGCGCCTACGACTGGCCGGGCAACGTCAGAGAGCTCCGCAACGTCGTGGAGCGCATGGCCATCCTCGTCCATCACGAGACCATCGAGCCCGAAGACGTCCAGCTGGGCGCGCCACGGGAAACCTCCGCGGCTATTCCCCCGGGGCTGACTCTCAAGGAGGCCCGCGACGAGTTCGAGCGGCAGTACATCCTGGCCCGCCTCAAGGAATTCGCCGGCAACGTCTCCCGCACCGCCGACGCCCTCGGCGTCGAACGGTCCAACCTCTACCGGAAGCTGCATGCGTACGGGATTACGGTGGAGAGGCCCTGAGGGGAGGAAAGGCAGAAGGATGAAGGATGAAGGATGAAGGATGAAGGATGAAGGATGAAGGATGAAGGATGAAGGATGAAGGATGAAG
>CALMZP010000069.1 GCA_937870635.1 uncultured Acidobacteriota bacterium
GGCGAGGCTCGCGGCGGTCGTCAGGGGCCCCGGAGTCGTCATGTGCGGCAGAGGCTACCGCACCGGTGCCGGACTGGCCCTCGCCGCCGTCATCTGACCGGGACGACGACACGTTCTTGCCATCGATGCACCCGATCCCGAACGGCTCTCGGCGGGCAAGCCCGTTCGAGGATGACGCCAGAAAACGCCTGAGAGCCCACGAACAGGCCTCTCGACGCCTCAGAGGCTCGCCACCTCGCTGCCGGGCCTTTCCCGACAATCGCGCGGTTGCCGGAGATGGGAGGTTCGACGCCGCCGAAGCCACGCGGATGCGCCTTGCGCTGCGTACCGCGTGCTCGGTGCGGAAGAAATCCACGGGGCGCGGCTCCTCGTAGCTCGTAACTCGTAACTCGTAACTCGTAACCCGTCACGGGTGGGCGGGCGGTCCCTGCCGTACCTGCACCATGACTCGCGCTCAACGGATCCTCTTTGGACTCGTCGTTGCCCTGGCGATCGGGCTGCGGCTGTGGGGCATCGGGTCGTGGGCGCTCAACAACGACGAGATCGCGGAAGTCCGGTGGTCTTCCGGTACCTTCACGGAGCTCGTCGACTTGTTGCGGCACGATCAGGTCCATCCGCCGCTCGACTACTTCGTGCAGCACGCACTTGGCTCGTTCCACGCCGTCGAGTGGGCGCGACGTCTTCCGGCCGTCATCTTCGGCACCTTCACCGTCGTGTTCCTGACGTTCCTCGGCCGCTGGTGGCATTCTCCGGCGGCCGGCCTCGCGGCGGGGGCCCTGCTCGCTGTGTCGCCCGGACACATCCGCTACTCACAGGAGGTGCGGCCGTACGCGATGGGCCTCTTTTTCCTTGCCGCCGCCCTCGTCGCGCTGGAGCTGTACGCGATCACGCGGCGCCGCGGATGGGCGGTGTGGTGGTTCGCGCTCGTCTTTCTGTCGGGCGCGACGCTCTATCTCGCCGGACTGGTTGCCGCGCTCGCTTCCATCGCAAGGGTGGCCGTCGATCGGAAGACTGATCTGCCTGGCCTCTGGCGGCGGCTCCCGCTGATTGCGATCGCGTGGACGCTTCTCTATGCGCCGTGGCTCGGCGTCGTCGTTGCCGCCGCCCGTGCCCGCCCTCCCGCACCGCCGGAGGAGCTTTCGTGGTGGTGGTGGCAGCATCGGCTGCAGGCGTTCGGCAGCGGAGCGGAAGCGTTTCAACCCGTGACGATCGGCTCATGGGCGTTCTGGCTCGCGGTCGTCATCGGCGCCATCGCCAGTCATCGCCATCCGCGGCTGCGCACGGCGACCGTGTGGCTCGCCGGCGGCTTTGCCGCCACGGTCGTCATCCTTCAGCTCCGGCCGCACTACGCGAACAGTCCGCGATACCTGCTCGCGGCGATGCTGGCCGCGCCTCTGCTGGCGGGCGCGGGCATCGCCTCGCTGTGGAAGCGGCTGCCAGGCAAGGTGGCAGCGATCGCGCTGATGCTGACCATCGCGTCGTTTTCCGCGATCACGCTCGATGGCTACTTCCGCGGCGATCGCCCGGACTGGCGGGCACTCGCCGTCTACGTGCACCAGCGCGCGAAGCCTGGCGACACGGTGATCCTCACCAACAACTGGGTCGTTCGCAATTTCGGTTTCTACTGGCAGCGACTTCCGCAGCGAACGGACGTTCGCGTGGAGCGCTTCGTCCTGCAGGCGCAGTCTTTCGGCGGTCCTGCCTGGATCGTGACCGGGCAGTGCCGTCCGCGGCCGGCGCTCGAAGGCATCGGCGTGATGTCCCGGCATCCTGTGACCGAGCTTGCCGAGATCCGCTATGTCCGCGAGGGGCAGAGCGTTCCGATGTCCGAAGAGCTCTGCCCGGAGTAGGGCGCGCATCTTGCCTGCACATCGGTGCATGAGAACCATGATCGTGATCGCCGCAGTGCTCCTCGCCGCATGCCAGCAGGAGACCGCGAAGATGACCCAGGACACGCCGCCCCAGAACGAGGCTCCCACGCAGACAGTCACGGTTCCGGAGGTGACGTCCCAGGCTCCCGCAGCGGCTCCCATGCAGGCCGTGCAGCTGATCGAGTACTCGATCCGGATGCCGCAGAGCGTCACCGCCGGCAGGCAGGCTTTTCACGTCGTCAACAACGGGAAGGAGCTTCACAGCTTCGAGATCGAAGGCAACGGAGTGCACGCTCGGCTGCCGTCCGATCTCAGCGCCGGGAGCGAATCGCATCTCGACGTCGAACTGAAGCCGGGGACGTACACCGTCTACTGCCCGGTCAAGGGTCACAAGGAGCGCGGGATGACGACGACGCTCACCGTGCAGTGATCACTTTTCGGCTTCGACGAAAACGTTCAAACCGAAGTCGCGAAGGTCGAGATACTGCAGCTCGCGGTGCTTCGACGCGTTCCACTTTACCCGCGTCACCTTGAATCCCGTTTTCTCCAGCGCCTTCTTCAAATAGGGATAGTCATAGAGGAAACGGTGCTCGCCGTTCATCCGGAAGTGCATGTTCAGCGCTTCCACCGGCTCCTCCGCCGAGAACTCGCGATCGCACCACTTCAGATGACGCGCTTCGGCGGAGAGGTAAACACGCTTCACGATCGCCGCGGCGTCCGGCGTGAGGAGTCGCATCACCCCGCCCGGCTTGAGCACGCGATAGCACTCGCCGAGAAGCCGCAGCCCCTCCTCGAGCTCGATGTGCTCCAGGAGATCCTCGGAGTGAATGAACCGGATCGAGCTGCTGCGAAACGGAAGGCCGCGGCGGACATCGATGAGCGCGTCCTGCGCTCCGCTCAGAACGAAGTCGGCATTGATCCATCCGCCGATCCGATGCTCGCCGCATCCGAGGTGGAGGCGGGGTCCGCGGGGATAGTCGGGCGATTCGTGCTGGCGGACGTCGGCCAGCGTCTGCAGATACTCCGCGACCGTGGCTGCTTCTGTCGCCGGTGCGTCGTAATAGCGGTCGTGCAGCGCCCGCAGGCGGCGCATCAGTTTGTGTTTCTGGGAGCGGGTGAAGAGAATCATCGCGTCACCAGTATCCGTTCGCAGCCGAGAACATTTCTTCGTAGACCTTTCGCGCCCATCCGCGCTTTCCGAACTCGGCCGAACCTTCGTCGCGCAACCATTCGCGGATCGGAACGGTGAACCCCGTCTTTCTCCGGTTTCGCACTTCGGGCGGAAGAGGGGGCCTCGGTGCGTCGGCCAGAATCTGCTTCCCTCGCCCCTTTCGCGTGACGAGCGCCGGCGCGATTCGCTTCAGCAGATGTGCGTCGACGAGCGGAACGCGCACTTCGAGCGAGTGCGCCATGCTGGCCCAGTCTACGTCGCGCAGCAGCTGATTGCGCAGATACAGCGAAGATTCGAGCGCGGCTACGCGCGCGTACGCGTTGCCGGGATCGGGCGTGACCGTCCGCTCTATGATCGACAGCATGTCCAGGCGGCGCAGTCCTTCTTCCGCGATCTCAGGACCGAGCAGACCCGGCAGCTCGGGCGTGAGGAAGCGGCCGCGCTTGACGTAGTACGCCCCGGCATAGGATCCGCCGTGGCGGATGATCTCGCCCATCTTCGGGCTGATGTGGCGGCTGCGACGTGCGAGTACCTGGTTCAGATGAAACACCGAGGTGCCGAGACCGGGGATGCGGGAGAGCACGGATGTGAAAGGCATCCAGCGCGGGATGTCGCGGAACGACGTATAGCCGCCGAAGAGCTCGTCGCCGCCGGCGCCCGACAATGCAACCTTGAGCCCGACGTCCGCCGCGGCCTTGCTGATGAAGTAGCTGTTGATCCCATTCACAGAGGGTTGGTCCATCGCCGCGAAGACGCGCGGAACCTCGCGCCGGAATTCATCGCGCGAGAGGTCGCGGATCGTGTGGCGCACTCCGTAGTGCTGAGCGACCCGCGCGGCGAGTGGGGCTTCGTCGTTGATGCGGCCGCGATACTCCTCGAACCGCAGCGTCATCGTCTGCAGGTCGGCCGCTCCACTCTCCCGCGCGAACGCGACGATGGCGCTGGAGTCGATGCCGGCGGAGAGAAATGCGCCGACCGGAACATCGGCCACCATGTGATAGCGCACCGATTCGAGCACGGCGTCATGAACGAGAGCCAGACGCTCGTCTTCGCTCCACGATCCGCGCGCTTCCACTGCCTCGCGCAGCGTGGATGCAATCGAAAACCAGGATACAGGCTCGTGAAGGCCGTCACCATCGACCCATGCATACGACCCGGCCGGCAGAGCGCGGATCGCCCGATACATCGTGAACGGCTCCGGAACCGTTCCCCGCAGGAAGAACCCCGCTGCTCCGGCCGGATCAAACTGCTTCGAGACCTTGCCTCCAGCGATCAGCGCCTTCACCTGCGAAGCGATGCGGATCGTCTTCCCGTCATCGGCGTAATAGAGCGGCTTGATGCCGTACGGGTCGCGCGCGAGGAAGAGCCGTTGCGCTCGAGCATCCCACAGCGCGAACGCGAACATGCCGCGTAGCTTCGGGAGCATCTCTTCGCGATCACGCTCGAACAGCCGCAGAAGAACTTCCGTATCGGAGTGCGAGGTAAACGTCACGCCTTCACGCTCCAGCTCGCTCCGGAGCTCCTGATAGTTGTAGATCTCTCCGTTGAAGACGATCGCGTTCTCTCCGCGCGTCATCGGCTGCGACCCCGCATCGGAGATGTCGATGATCGACAGCCGGCGATGACCGAGGCCGACGCGGCGGTCGTTCGAGATCCAGATGTTGCCGGCATCGGGTCCCCGCGACCGCATGCACTCGCGGGTGAGCTCGAGCTCACCCCTGGCCACCGGGTCCGCGCCGGTGGCGTACACGTAAATCGCGTTGATGCCGCACATGTGCGGGGAGTGTAACCGCGGACCCTGGGCCCTGGGCCCTGGGCCCTTGACCCTGGACTGCGAGTTCGTGTCTGACGTTCGGTTCCGGTACGACTCCCTGTCATCCCGAGCGTGGCGAGGGATCTGGGGGTTGGGCGGCACGAAGGTCGCGCCTCGTGCCACCCCTTCCTCCATGTCCCTCGCTCACGCTCGGGATGACACGCTTTTCGGTTCGACCTTCGACCTTGTGCCTTCTGCCTTGTTCTTTTTGGCGGGCGGGATCGCCCGCGGCTCCACTTGGCGGGCGGGATCGCCCGCGGCTCCACTTGCTGGCTCCCAAGGTCAAGGGTCCAGGGTCCAAGGTCCAATCCGAGCCGAAGCCGGCAACCGTCCAGCCACCAATGCACAGGTGAAAAGAAGGTTGGGCGGGCTACCGCTTGGGCAGCATGTAGACGACCTCGCCCTCCCGGGACATGGCGAGGTCTTCGCGGGCGATCTTCTCCACGGCGAACGTGGAGATCTTCGCGCTCTCGATCTCCGCCTTGAGCCGCGCGTTCTCCGCTTCCAGGCGGGCAATGTCGCTCTCGAGCTCGGCTACCGTGCGCCTCGCGTTCTGCAGCTCGGCGATGCCTCGGTCGCTGAAGAAGAAGGAGATGAGGAAGACGATCGTGAGAACGCCGGAGAGCAGCGTCACCGCCTTCAGGGTGACCTGAGCGGCACGACGGGGGTCGTGCGTCGATACGGGCGCCGGCATCTCAGGGGAAAGTATAATCCGTATGTGAAACGAGACTCGGCCTCGAACCCCCTGACCGAACGGTACGCGTCAGCCGAGATGTCGTACCTCTTCTCCTCCGATTTCAAGTTCCGGACGTGGCGGCGGCTGTGGATCGCGCTGGCCGAGGCGGAGAAGGAGCTCGGGCTTCCGATCACGGACGGGCAGATCGCCGACCTGAAAACCCACGCCGAGACGATCAATTACGCGGATGCCGAGCGCCGCGAGCGTGAAGTGCGCCACGACGTGATGTCGCACATCTACGCATACGGTCTGCAGGCCTCTTCCGCGAAGGGCATCATCCATCTCGGCGCCACTTCCGCATACGTCACCGACAACACCGACATCCTCCAGATGCGCGAGGCGCTCACGATCGTGCGGCGCCGTGTCGTCAACATCATGGCCAAGCTGCGCGAGTTCGCATGGCAGCGCCGCGGACTGGCGACCCTCGCCTTCACCCATTTCCAGCCGGCCCAGCTGACGACCGTGGGCAAGCGCGCGACGCTGTGGCTTCATGATCTCCTGCTCGACTATCGCGAGATCGAATTCCGTATCTCGTCACTCTCTCTTCTCGGAGTGAAGGGGGCGACCGGAACCCAGGCGTCGTTCCTCAATCTGTTCGATGGCGACGAGAACAAGGTCAACCGGCTCGAGGACCTCGTGGCCGAGAAGCTGGGGATGAGAAAGAGCTATCCCGTATCGGGCCAGACGTATTCGCGGAAAGTCGACGCGGCGGTCGTATCCACACTGTCGCAGTTCGCCCAGTCGGCATCGAAGTTCGGCTACGACATGCGCCTGCTGCAGCACCTGCGTGAGATCGAAGAACCGTTCGAAGAGGAGCAGGTGGGCTCATCGGCGATGGCGTACAAACGGAACCCGATGCGTGCCGAGCGGATGGACGCGCTGGCCCGTCACCTGATCATCAATGCGCTCAACCCGGCGATGACCGCGGCAACTCAGTGGTTCGAGCGCACGCTCGATGATTCCGCCAACCGCCGCATCGCGCTGCCGGAAGCATTTCTGGCGGCTGACGCTCTGGCGCTCATCTACGACAACATCGTTGCCGGCATCGTCGTGCACGAGGACGTCATCGCCGCGAACGTCAGGCGCGAGCTGCCGTTCATGATGACCGAGAATCTCATGATGGAGGGGGCACGCCGCGGAGGCGACCGTCAGGTTCTGCACGAGCGCGTGCGCATTCACTCGCAGGCCGCGGCCGACGCGATGAAGGGCGGCGCTCCGACCAACGACCTCTTCGATCGAATCGCTGCCGATCCGCTGTTCGCCATCGATCGCCGCACGATCGAGGAGATGGCGCGTCCCGAGAACTACACCGGACTCTCGCGCGCGCAGACCGAGCGGTTTCTCGCCGAAGACATCGATCCCATCCTCGCCGCGCACCGTGAAGAGATTCACCAGGATGCGGGGGAGGTCCGCGTATGACGTCGCGGATGATGTCCGCCGGACTGATCGTGTTTTTCATTTACGGCTGCGCGACGTCGAAACCGCCGGTCCCGCGCGAGGCGGACGTGCTCAGTGGTGTGGCCAGCTGGTACGGAGAAGAGTTCGCCGGCCGCACGACCGCCAATGGAGAGATCTTCGACCCGATGCAGCTCACGGCGGCGCATCGGACGCTTCCGTTCGGCACGGTTCTCGATGTGACCAACGCCGCGACCAGCCAGACGGTGCGTGTCCGCATCAACGACCGCGGCCCCTACATCGGCAACCGCGTTCTCGACCTGTCCTATGCGGCGGCACAGATGATCGGCCTCGTGCAGCCAGGCAGCGGCGAGGTGCAGATGAAGATCGTCCGCATGGGCGCGGGCGAGCGCGAACCTCCGGCACCCTACGTGGTGAACATCGAGGAGCCGGCAGAAAAAGTCGTCATCAACTCCAGCGAAGTCCCGAGGGTCGCATTCCCGCTTCCGTCGCAGACCGGCCGCCCGGCGGACGAGCAGGACTTCAACGTCCAGGTGATCGAAGAACGGCGCGGCGTGCCCACCCGCCGTCAGGTATCAGCCGACGGCCGCACGATCGAAGACGTTCCCATCACCGGCGAAGAAGCGGAGCTGCCCGCGGCGACTCTGGACCGCGCCAAGCTCCCCAACCCGCGCAAAGACATGCCTCGCCCCACCGCGCCGGCGCCGGCGAAAAAGGGTTTCTTCGTGCAGGCTGGAGCCTTCGCGGTCGAAGCCAACGCCCTCTCCCTGCAGCAGCGCCTCCAGCGCCTCGGACAGAACAGTCACGTCGATCGCGACAACACCCTCTATCGCGTCCGCATCGGCCCCTTCGAGACAAGAGACGCGGCGGTGAAGGCACGGAGCGCGATCGAAGCGCAGGGAATGTCGGCGGTAATCGTCAGCGAATAGAAGCTCAGCCGCTGTCATCCGAGCGTAGCGAGGGACCTGGGTGTGAAGGGGGCGCGAAGATCGTGCGACGTGCCTCCCAACCCCCAGGTCCCTCGCTCACGCTCGGGATGACACAGGGGTCTAGACGAGCTCCGATTCCGCGAAGAAGAACCCGATCTCGATCTTTGCGTTCTCGTCCGAGTCGGAGCCGTGGATCGCGTTCTGCTCGATCGACTCGCCGAAGTCCTTGCGGATCGTGCCGGCGTCGGCTTTCGCCGGATCGGTCGCGCCCATGACTTTGCGCAGGTGAGCGACTGCGCCGTCACGCTGCAGCGCAGCCACGTACACGGGGCCGGAGGTCATGTAGCGGACGAGGTCGCCGAAGAACGGGCGTTCGCGATGAACGCCGTAGAAGCTCTCCGCCTGCTTCTGCGAAAGGCTCACTTTCTTGAGCCCAAGGACGCGGAAGCCTTCTGATTCGAGGCGGTCGATGATCTTTCCGAAGTTGCCTTTCCGGACCGAGTCCGGCTTGATGATTGTGAAGGTGCGGTTCGACATAGGGCGCGGATTATCTCTCAGAAATCGGAGATGACAAGCCCGTTCTCGTACCGGTAATTGGCGTCGCGGGGGATCTCTTCGTCGTCGCGGCAGATGATCGCGCTGCGCAGCTCGAGGGGACGGTTGATCTCGACACCGTCGCCGACGATGCAGGAGTCGAGCACCGCGCTCCGTCCGATGCGGCAGTTGCGGCCGACCGTCGAGTTGCTGACCTCGCCGTTGACGAAGCTCCTCGCCCCGATGGAGGAGCGAGCCACCGATCCGTGGATCGTGGCGCTCTGATCCACGACGCTGTCGCCGGCGATCTTCGAGCCGCGCACGACCGGCATCGTCCCGGCCAGCGTCATGTCGAGGACGGCCGAGCCGGCCGAGATGTACCGCTGCGGCGTGCCGATGTCGAACCAGGGGCGATCGTCGATCACACCCGCGACCGACTCCTTCCCGCTGGCGATGAGCGGCATGTAAACCTCGTCCACGATCCCGGAGAACTCCTTCTCCGGGAGGTAGTTGAAGATCCGCGAGCTGATGAGATGCGAGCCCGCGAACATCAGAGGCTCCCCGGTTCCCGAGCCGAAACCATTGATGATTCCGTGCGCAAACCAGACCGAAGTGAAGCGATCACCGCGAGGCGGATGCCGCAGTGTCAGCGCCGAAAGCGCGTCTGTTGCCCGGCGGGCTTCCTGGAGTTTCTCGTACGGCGGAAACTGGATCGTGTCGCCATTCACGAGGAAGAAGTCTTCGTCGTTCTCGAGGATCGGCCGCACCTTGCGAACGCCGCCGCCGGTGCCGAGGATCTCGGCCTCGAACGAGAAGTGGAACTTACACACGTCGCCGAACTCCTGGGTCAGATAGCGTTCGATGACCTCGGGAAGGTGATGGAGGTTGACTACGATCTCCTTCACGCCGATGGAAAGGAAGCGTTCGACTGCATAGCCGAGGAGCGGCCGGTTGCAGATCGGCACCATCGGTTTCGGGACGGCATAGGTCAATGGCCGCAGTCGGGTGCCGTAGCCGGCGGCCAGAATCATTGCTTTCATGCGCTTGGAAGGTCTTCCGGTGCAAAAACCATGTTCTCCGGCAGGTCGGCGCGGGTGCGCCTGTGCTGGCGGTAGAGATCCGCGTACGTCTGACGGATCGCCTGATCCATATTCATGCCCAGATCGTGAGCGACGGTGCGGATGACGTCCACCGGCCCTTCGATCTCGAAATAGCTGCCGATGGGGGTCCGGTCGACGACGACTTCGACGTCGCGGACGCGCCAGACCTCCCGGAACTTCTGATAGCGGAAGACCGGCTTGAAGCCGAGCGAGTCGAACAGCTGAATGGCGAGCTCGAAGCTCTCCACGCCGGTCTGCACTTCCTCGCGCGACTTGATTCCGCCCTCGATCGACATCGGTCCCTTGAAGGTCGCCAGTGAGTAACGTCCGAACTTGCGGACGCGCAGCAGGGCGCCTTTCGTCCGCAGCTCGCCGCGGCGATCCATCACGATGTTGTCCTCGAACGTCTCCGGGTAAAGACGAGTCGCGCCAATGTCGTGCAGCCTGCGGATCAGCTCATTGCGATCGGCAAGCGGGAACTTGATTTCGATTTCCTGGGCCATCTGGGAAGGATGAAGGATGAAGGATGAAGGATGAAGGGCGAAGGTTGAGAATACCTTCATCCTTCATCCTTTCGCCTTCATCCTTCTCTTAGCACCTCCACGCCCGGCAGGTCTGCGCCCGAGATGAACTCGAGGCTGGCACCTCCGCCGGTGGAGATGTGGCTGATTTTCTCGGCGAAGCCTGATTCCTTCACTGCCTCGACCGATTCGCCGCCGCCGACGACCGTGATCGCGTCCGCCTCTGCAACGGCGCGGGCCATGGCCATGGTGCCCTTCGCGAATTTCGTTTTCTCGAACACACCCATGGGGCCGTTCCAGAAGATCGTTTTTGCGCCGCGCAGCTCATCGGCATAACGCTCGATCGTCTTCGGACCGATGTCGAATGCTTTCTGTCCCCCGGCGAGACCGCGAGCAGGATCGGCGGTCTCGACTGTCGTCGGGTTGTCCATCGAGTCAGCGACGATCAGGTCGACCGGCAGGACGACTTCAGCCTTCGAGCCGCCGCCGAGAATGCGCTTCGCCACGTCGATCGAATCGGCGTCGACGAGCGAGCCGCCCATCGACTTTCCCTGCGCAGCGAGGAAGGTGTTCGCCATCCCTCCGCCGATGAGGATCTTGTCGGCGAGGTTGACGAGCGCTTCGAGCGGTTCGATCTTTCCGGCGATCTTCGCGCCGCCGAGCAGCGCCACGAAGGGACGATCGGAAACCTGAGTGACCTTCTGGAGAAACTGCAGTTCCCTTGCGAGCAGGAGGCCGCCCGCGGTGCGCTCCTTTTGAAACAGGCGCGGGAGCGCGTCGATCGATGCATGTGCGCGATGCGACGCGCCGAACGCATCATTCACGTAGAAATCGCCGAGCTTCCTCAAACCCTCGGCGAATGTCCGGTCGTTCGATTCCTCGCCGGCGTGAAAGCGGAGGTTTTCGACGAGCAGCAGTTCGCCTGGCTTGAGCGCTCCGGCCTTCCGCTCCGCGTCGGGGCCGATGCAATCGTCCGCCCACTGGACGGGTAGCGCAGCGAGGGACGCCAGCTTGTCGCGCACCGGTTTGAGCGAGTACTTCTCGTTACGCGTGCCTTTCGGACGGCCGAGGTGGCTGGCGAGGATGATTGCCGCGCCGCGTTCGCGCAGAAGATGAAGCGTCGACAGCGTCTCCTCGATGCGCGTCGCATCGCTGACCGTCGTTCCCTCGAGGGGAACGTTGTAGTCGACGCGATAGAAGACGCGCGAACCGGGAGGGATGTCCAGCTCATCAACTGTGCGGATGGTAATCATCAGGTTCTTGCGAAGGATGAAGGATGAAGGATGAAGGACGGCGAGCCCACAGGCTCTCTCCCCTTCATCCTTCCGCCTTCATCCTTCATCCTTTTTTCATCACCGCTTCGCGAGCGACTCCTTCTTCACCTTCGCCACGTGCGCGATCAGGTCGAGGACGCGGTTCGAGAAGCCCCACTCGTTGTCGTACCAGGAGAGCACCTTGTGCATGTGCGGGCTGGTCGAACGGGTGAAGGTCGTGTCGACGATCGACGAGTTGGGGTTGTCGTTGAAGTCGATCGACACGAGCTGCTCGTCGGAGTAGGAGAGGATGCCCTTCATGTCTCCGTCCGCGGCTTCGCGAATCGCCTGGTTGATCTGATCGACGGTGGCCGGCTTCTCTGTGGAGAACGAAAGGTCGACGAGCGAGACGTTGGGAGTCGGTACGCGGACCGAGATTCCGTCGAACTTGCCTTTCAGCTCGGGCAGCACGAGGCCGACGGCCGAAGCCGCGCCGGTGGAGGTCGGGATCATCGAGAGAGCGGCTGCGCGGCCGCGCCGGAGATCCTTGTGCGGGAGATCGAGGATCTCCTGGTCGTTCGTGTAGGAGTGGATCGTCGTCATGATCCCCTGAGTGATACCGAACTTCTCGTGCAGAACCTTCGCGACGGGTGCGAGGCAGTTCGTCGTGCACGAGGCATTCGACATGATCTTGTGCTTCGTGACGTCGAACGCCTTTTCGTTCACACCCATGCAGATGGTGATGTCCGCATCCTTCGAGGGAGCGGACACGATGACGTGCTCGACGCTGCCCTGCAGGTGAAGGCTGGCTTTGGCCTTGTCGGTGAAACGGCCGGAGGATTCGACCACGATCTCGCACCCCAGGTCGCTCCAGGGAATCTTGGCCGGGTCGGGGCTGGAGAAAACGCGGATCGCTTCCTTGCCGTCGATGAGCAGGCCGTCGGCCGTCACTTCGACGTTGTTCCTGATCGTGCCGTGGACCGAGTCGTACTTCAGCAGGTACGCGAGGGTCTTCGAATCCGTGAGGTCGTTCACCGCCACAAAATCGATGTCGAACTTGCCGGCGAGTGCAGCACGCACGACGCAGCGGCCGATACGTCCGAAACCGTTGATACCAACTTTGACTGCCATCTGAACCTCCTAAAGGGGGCGCTTCGCGCGGGAACGGTAGTATATCGAGGTGAATCGAACTGCGAACTCCGTGCACGTCACACCTCTTCGGTGGACGGGTACCGCGCTGGAGCTCCTCGACCAGCGCCGGCTTCCGGACGAGGAGACATGGGTGGAGTGCCGGGACGCCGGGTCGGTCGCCACAGCCATTCGCGACATGATCGTCCGAGGCGCGCCGGCCATCGGGATCGCCGCCGCGTTCGGGATGGCACTCGGCGCTCTCAGGGGGGAGAACCTCGATCGGGCCGCCGCGACGCTCAAGGCCGCTCGCCCGACGGCAGTCAATCTGGCCTGGGCCGTCGATCGCATGACCGCGCTCGGTCAGGTTTCACCTCGGGTGATGGTGGCGGAGGCGGAGGGGATCCTCGCCGCGGACATCGAGGCCAACATGCGCATCGGCCAGCACGGCGCCGAGCTCCTCGGCCCCAGCATCACCCTGCTGACTCACTGCAACGCGGGGGCACTGGCCACGGGCGGATATGGGACGGCTCTCGGCGTCGTCCGAGCCGCCGTCGAGTCCGGCAGGAAGGTCGCCGTATTCGCCGGCGAGACCCGGCCGTATCTTCAGGGCGCCCGCCTGACTGCCTGGGAGCTTCAAAAGGACGGGATCGACGTCACCCTCATCACGGACAACATGGCCGGTCACTTCTTCCAACAGCAACGTTTCGATGCGGTCGTGGTCGGCGCGGACCGGATCGCTGCGAACGGCGATACGGCGAACAAGATCGGGACGTACACCGTCGCGGTGCTCGCAAACGCTCACAACGTTCCGTTCTACGTGGCCGCGCCGATCTCGACGATCGACATCGCCTGTCCGTCAGGGGCGAGCATCCCGATCGAAGAGCGCAGCGGGGATGAGGTGGTTGAAACGTTCGGTCGCCGCATCGCACCGCTGGGGGTCGCGGTGCGACATCCCGCATTCGACGTGACGCCGGCGAGGTTGATCACTGCGATCATTACCGAGCGGGGCGTGCTTCGGCCCCCTTTCACTTCATCGATCGACAAGGCGGTGCGTCCATGATGGCCCGTTTCATTCACGCGATCTGGCTCGGCAGCGGCGTCTTCATGGTGATCGCCGCGCAGGCCGCATTCAAGACGGCGCCCTCTTCTTCAGCTGCCGCCGCGATGGTGGGTGCCCTTCTCGGCCGCTGGCACTACATCGCTCTCGCCGCCCCGATCGCTCTGCTCGTTCTCGAATGGCGGCGCGCCCGAAGCCTGGTGCTGATCATCATCTTCGCGGGCGTCGTGTTTGCGGCAACTCAGGCGATGCTCGACCTGCGCATCCGGTCGATCCGTGCCAGCTCCCCCGTTCCCATCAGCGAGCTCTCGCGCCAGGACCCGGTGCGCCGCACCTTCGGCATGCTGCACGGCCTTTCCACGCTGCTGCTGTTCGCGCAGATCGCGACGGCGGCCGCCGCGCTGGCCGTGGACCGCGAAGCCTATGAGCCGCGTGGAAACACGCCTCCGCCCGCGATCGAAGCCGACGATCCGAATCCGTCGTAGAGGCGGCCGGTCATCCCAAGCGTGAGCGAGGGACCTGGGGGGTGGGTGGCGCGCAACTCATGCCTCGTGCCGCCCGGCCCCCAGGTCCCTCGCTCACCCTCGGGATGACAGCGCCTGTCAAGCGATGGGCGCCCCTTCGATGTCCAGCTCGTGGATCGGCAGACCGAGGGATCCGAGCGGCTCGCGGATCTGCGCGGCGTGGCCGACGACCACGATCAGCGCGCGGTCGGGATCGATGTACTTTTCCGCGACCCGCGCGATGTGATCCTTCGACACCGCCCCGATGTTCTCGCGATACCGATCGAAGTAATCCTCGGGCAGGCCGTAGAGCTCCATGTCGAGGAGGCGCCCGGCGATGTCGCTCGAGCTCTGTACCGTCGCCGGAAAGACACCCATCAGGTAATTCTTCGTGTCGTCCAGCTCGCGATCTTCGACATCGCCCGTGCGGATGCGGCGAAGCTCGGCGAGGATCTCGGTGACCGATTCCCGTGTGACCTCGTTTCGCACCGGCGCCGCAACGACGAACGGGCCCGCCATGCGGCGGAACGAGAAAGCAGACCGCGCGCCGTACGTGTAGCCATGCTTCTCGCGCAGGTTGAGGTTGATGCGCGAGTTGAAGACGCCGCCAAGGAGCGCGTTCATGACGGAGAGCGGGAAGTAGTCTTCGCAGGATCGCGGAACGCCGACGTGGCCGATGCGGATCTCCGACTGCACGGCCTGCGGCCGGTCGATGATGTAGACGCGCGAAGAATCGAACGGCTGCGGCGCGATTTTCGGCGCCGGCGGCTCGGGTCCGCGCGTCCAGGCGGCAAATGCTTTCTCGGCGAGATTCGCCACATCGTCCGGATCGACGTCTCCGGCGACGATCAGCGAGCTGTTGTTCGGCAGGTAGTGCTGCGCGTAGTAGCGGCGCACGTCGTCGAGGGTGATGCGCGAAACCGTTTCGTTCGTGCCGATGACCGAGTTGCCGTACACGCCCGTGCCGTAAAGCAGCGAGGCGAAACGCTTTCCCGCGATTGCGGACGGCTCGTCGCGCTGCTGCAGGATGTCGGTCAGCCGCTCGTTGCGCACGCGATCGAAGGCATCCTCCGGAAGCGTCGCGCGGAAGCTGACGTCGGCGAGGATCTCCGCGGTCGGCCTCGCGTTGCGGCTCAGGACGTCGATGGATGCGTACGCCGCATCC
Organism: uncultured Acidobacteriota bacterium; assembly: GCA_937870635.1. GTDB lineage: Bacteria > Acidobacteriota > Thermoanaerobaculia > Gp7-AA8 > Gp7-AA8 > DATLEX01. The sequence continues at coordinate 15,201 of CALMZP010000069.1, forward strand.
CAGTCGGCGCCCGTTCCGAGGGAGCCGCCGAGGAGGCCGATGTCCTCGGCGAGGCGGATGGCGTCGCGGGAGCCTGCACCCTCGTCGAGAAGATCGGCGGTCAGTCCCGCTACTCCCGCGAGTTCGGCCGGATCGCGGTCGGCGCCGGAGCGGACCAGGGTCCGCATGGATACGAGCGGCGCCGTGTGATTTTCAGCAACGAGGACTCGAAGTCCGTTCGGTAGCGTCCTGCGGGTGACGTGCGGGAACTGGTATTTCCGCGGAGGTCCGGGAAGAGGAGCCGTGGCGCGAAAGTCCGTCATGCGGCCTCCGTCGGGACGAACACGCTCGTGGCGCGATTGGATGCGACGAGATAGCGCGCGGCGACGTCCGTGAGATCGGCCGCACTCGCAGCCTGGTAGGGATCGAGCCAGCGATGGATCATCGTCGGGTCACCGAAGTAGGTGGCGAGCATGCCGATGGTGTCGGCCCGCGTGTCGTGATTTTCGATCTGATGCGCGAAGTCGACCTCGGCCCGGTTCTTCGCGCGGGTCAGTTCGTCTTCCGTGATGCCGCCGGCGACGAGGCGAGCGATCTCATCGTCGATCGCTTTCTCGAGTTTCTCCGTGTCCACACCTTCCTTCGCGGTGGCGTGGAGCAGCAGCATTCCCGTCGACTCCGTCGGAAGAACGTAGGCGGCGACATCCTGCGCGATCTGCTGTTCGTGAACGAGAGCTCGATCGAGGCGGCTCGCTTTGTCCGAAGCGAGGACCGTCGACAGGAGGTCGGCGTGGATCCAGTCCCGATCTCCCATCCTCGGCAGGTGATAGAGGCGGTAGATCCTCGGGAGCTGCACGCGGTCGGCGAACTGCTCGCGCCGTTCACCGTCGAGCGGCCTGCGCTCCAGCGAGAATTTCGGAAAGGTGCCGCCGGGAGCGATATCGGCGAAGTATTTTTCGATCAGCTCCTTCGCTTCGGACGGCGAGAAGTCGCCGACGACCGTGAGAACTGCGTTGTCAGGGCGATACCAGGTGCCGAAGAACTCGCGAATGTCGTCGAGAGACGCCGCCCCCAGGTCTTCCATCGAGCCGATCGTCGGCCAGTGGTAGGAGTAGTCGGCGTCGTAACCGAGATTGAGCAGCCGCTCGAAGGCCGTACCGTACGGGACGTTGTCGTAGCGCTGGCGGCGCTCCTCCTTCACGACCTCACGCTGGATGTCGAGCTTCTCCTGCGTGAGAGCGGGGAGGAAGAATCCCATGCGGTCCGACTCGAGCCACAGCGCGAGCGCGAGGTAGTTCGAGGGAAGCATCTCGTAGTAGTTCGTGCGGTCGAAGAACGTCGTTCCATTGAGAACGCCGCCAATCGATTGCACGTAGCGGAAGTGCTCGTTGTTGCCGACGTGCTCCGAACCGGAGAAGAGCATGTGCTCGAAGAGGTGCGCGAAACCGGTGCGCCCGCGCCGCTCGTTCTTCGAACCGACGTGGTACCAGACGTTGACGGCCACGAGAGGGGCCGAGTGATCCTCATTGAGGACCACGCGCAGCCCGTTCCCGAGCCGGTAATGTTCGATCGATAACATGGCGGCGGGTTTTACCACAGGGGAGGGTGGGCGTCCCCAGAAGTGGAGAGAGAAATCGGAATGTTGAATGTTGAATGTTCAATGTTGAATGTTGAATTCAAGCTTCACCATTGAACACTCAACATTCAACATTCAACATTTCGGTTTTCCAGGCGCCACGCAACGTTCCCCATCAAAAATCGGTATCCTTCCCCTCCGTGGCAGCTCCCCTCCCGTTCAAGCACATCGCCATCGAAGGGCCGATCGGCGTTGGTAAGCGGTCGCTGACGACTCTTCTGGCGAAGCGGTTCCGGGGCACTCGGGTCCTGGAGGACGTCGAAAGTCCCTTCATCGAGGACTTTTACAAGGACAAGCGGGGAGCGGCGTTCCGGACGGAACTATTCTTCCTGCTCTCCCGTTATGACCAGCAGAGGTCGCTCTCTCAGAGGGACCTCTTTACGGAACTGGTCATTGCCAACTACACGTTCGCCAAGAGCAAGATCTTTGCTTACCTGACTCTCGATGACTCGGAGCTGATGATCTACAACCGGCTCTACGACCTTCTCTACGAGACGGTGCCGAAGCCGGACCTTGTCATTTACCTGCAGGCAGGGCTTGATACACTGACGAAGCGCATCAAAAAACGTGGGCGCGGTTACGAGAAATCGATCTCGTCATCGTATTTGCAAGAGCTCAGCGAGGCTTACTCACACTACTTCTACAGGTACGACGAGACGCCATTGCTGGTGGTGAATACGAACGATTTCGATTTCGTGAACACGCCCGAGCATTTCGACCAGCTCGTGGAGCAGATTCGAAACGCTCAAAAGGGGACGCAGTACTACATACCGCTTGGATCCTGAAGGACCGGGACGGAGGAAAGAATGTCGAATACCGCGAAACGGGTAACAGTTCCCGCGATCCGCGCCATGAAGTCGCGGCAGCGGATCGGAATGCTCACCGCCTACGACTACCCTAGTGCCAAAGCCGTCGATACCGCCGGCGCCGACATCATCCTCGTCGGTGACTCGCTCGGCATGGTCGTCCTCGGCTACCCCGACACGCTGAGCGTCACCGTCGACGACATGATTCACCACACGCGCGCCGTCGCTCGCGGTGTGAACCATGCGCTGATCGTCGGCGACATGCCGTACCTCTCGTACCACGTCTCGATCGAAGAGACGGTGCAGAACGCCGGACGCTTCATCCAGGCCGGCGCCCACACGGTAAAGATCGAAGGTGGGAAGCCGAGCCGGATCAAGACCATCGAAGCGCTGATCGACGCCGAGATTCCGGTGATGGGGCACATCGGCCTCACGCCCCAGTCCGTGAACGCGCTCGGCGGGTTCAAGGTCCAGGGCAAGGGCTCCGACGAAGCCCGGCGGCTCATCGAAGAAGCGATCGCGCTCGCGGCCGCCGGCTGCTTCTCGCTCGTGCTGGAATGCGTACCGACCGCGCTGGCCGCGTTCATCACCGAGAGGCTTTCGATCCCGACGATCGGCATCGGCGCCGGCCCCGCCTGCGACGGCCAGGTCCTCGTCTTTCACGACGTCCTCGGCCTGTACGACGGAATGAAGCCAAAGTTCGTCCGCCGCTACGCGGAGCTCGGTGAAGAGATGCAGAAGGCCCTCACCGTGTTCCTCGATGACATCCGTGCAGGCCGTTTTCCCGACGAGACGACCGAGTCGTTCCACTCCGGGACGCGGGAGGATCTCGACCGGTTGTACGGATCCGGCGGCGTCGTCGTTCCGATCAAATAGACTGGGTTACGGGTGACGGGTTACGGGTTACGAGCCAATAAGGACTCGCCTCGTCACCCGTCACTCGTCACCCGTCACTCGTCACCCGTCACCCGTAAAAGCATGCTGATCACGCGATCGATCGAAGAGACGAGAGCAGCGCTGTCCGCCGCCCGGGAGGCCGGATCCGTCATCGGCTTCGTCCCGACCATGGGCTTTCTCCATGATGGGCATCTCTCGCTCGTGACGGCCGCTCGGGAGG
>CALMZP010000070.1 GCA_937870635.1 uncultured Acidobacteriota bacterium
GAGCGATCGGCAGGATTGACGTGGCGCCGGCTTCAACCGGCGGCTTTGTGGAGCCGCGGGCGATCCGCCCGCGGTGGACGATCGCCGGCTGAAGCCGGCGCCACGTCAATCCAGGCTGCAATCACGACTTCCCGAGAAGGATGGAAACCGCGGGCGGGATCGCCCGCGGCTCCACTTGAATTACTCCACGAGCACCGAGTCGCCGGTCTTGTTGTCGACGACGGCGGCATAGACGAACAGCGGAGCGCTCGACGTCCAGCTCACGTAGAAATTCGGCTGGGCCTGATCTCCGCCGGGAACCGTGTCGATCAGCGTAAAGGCGCCCTGCTGCACGAAGCCGTAACCGGGGATCGTGATGGTCTTCGTCCCGAGCACGCTGCCGTTGTCGGTGCAGCGCGCGGTGAAGGTAGCGGTCGCCGGTGTCGCCGTCGGATTGAAGTAGCCGATGTTCGTGCGGAAGCCCACGCCGGACCCGATGTCGGCGACGGACGCCGCGGATAGAAAACCAAGCGTGCCGGACTGCGAAGCATCGCCGAGCTCACCCGCGTTGAGGGCGAAGCCGGTCGTTCCCTGGCCGCTGGCACGAAGATCGTTCAGCACCCGCGCGCGCACCTCCACGTTCTCATTCGAAATGACCCGCAGTCCGCCGAGGCTCGTCGAGCCGAGGATGCCGATCACGTCGTCAAGGACCTTCTGCTGACCAGGTGCGACGGTCGTGGTCGACGAAGCGGACGGCGCGGTATGTCCGGACGCCGACTGCTGGAAGTAGTCGAGCGTCACGTTCGCCGTACCGGTCCCGTGATTGATGATGCGTACGTCAGTGACAAAGTTCGTGCCGGCGGCGCCGGCAACCTTGCCGACGACGGGGACGTAGAGCACGCGCGCGCCTGCGGCGGACGGTGCGACGAGCTGGCCGCGAACGGCGCCCTGCGGGAACTCCGCTGTGTGGACGTTGATGTAATAGCCTGCAGGATTCGCGACGATCGCCGCGATCACATCCGCCGGCACGTTCGGAACCGATCCGTTCGCGAGGGTGTTGACGTCCAGAGTCACGACTGGCGATCCGGCCACACCGGCGGCACCGGTGTGAATGTGCGCGAGCGTCGGGGCGCCGATGTTCTGCGTGAGAACGGTGTAGCGGATGGTCGAGCCGTCGATGGTCACGACCGCGAGCCCGGCTCCGTTGGGGTCTCCCGGACCGGGAACTTCGGCAGCGCCCGACAGAACCGCCGTGTAGGCCTGCGCGAAAGCCGCAGCGGGAATGAGAACCGCCAGGCAGAGAAGCATCAGAAAGCGTCTTGTCATCGCTTGATCTCCAGAATTTGAAGTCGATCAGTTGTCAGAGAAGTTTGCCCAGCCGGAGAGAACCCAGTTGCTGCCGGGCCCGACGCCGCCGATGAAGTCCACCGGCTCGAAAAATCCGTTGTCGGGCGGCTGAGCCACGTAGTTCGCGTCGAGCGCGGGCGAACCGGGGAGCGGCGTGACGTCCGGCATGAGTGTCGTCACGGCGTTGAGGGAACCGAGCGCGAGGAGCGGATCGGCAGTGCGGTTGTTTTTCATGGTGTTGAAGAGGAAATCGCGCGTCTGCGCCGCGCGATCGGAGGAACTGCTGAACGCCGCGTCGGCAAAGTCGCCGTGGAGAAGAGAGCTGGTCCAGAGAAGTTGGCCGCCGGTGACGTTGTTGAAGGTCGCATCGTCGCGCATGGTGACCGGCGCCTTGCGCGCGTTCGTGATGATCGTGTTGTAGAAGCGCGGCGCCGCGCCGCGGCGAACGACCGCACCGTAGTTTCCGAACTGGGTGTTCGTCTCGCGAACCGCGGTGGCGTTGTATACGGCCGGATTCGTGAGCGGTGTCAGCGTGAAGGTCTGCGGATGCCCGTCAGCCTCGGTGAGGATGTTCGAATCGTTTTCGTCATTGATGGCACGCTTCACCATCACCGCGAACTGCACGCCGCCGTTGTACCCGAGGTCGAAGTCGAGACCATCGTCGGCAAATCCGACGCCTAGGAGGTGCTTCGCGTTGACCGTGCCGCCCCAGAACTCGAACGCGTCGTCCTTGTTCTGAAGAACCTGCACGTAGTCGATGACCGTACCCCGGCCGATGCCGGCCATGGAGAGACCGTTGATCTCCTGATCGCGTTCGATCTCGAATCCGCCGAACTCGAGACGGACGTAGCGGAGAATGCCGCTGTTGTCGTTCGCGTTGCTGCCGCCGAAGCGGTACTGCGGCTGCTGCGGAAGTCCTTCGAGATAGGCCTCGCCCGCGCCGACGCGATTGTCGTTGATCGGAGCACCGCCGAGCAGAACGAGCGAGCCCCAGTCGGTCTGATTGCGGCTGCCGGTCTTCTGCGCCGACGTGAATACGATCGGACGGCGGTTCGTTCCGTCAGCGATGATCTTCGCCCCGCGCTGGATGAACAGAGTCGCGCGCGTGTTGCCGCCGTAGATGACGGTGCCCGGCTCGATCGTCAGAGTCGCAGGGGCCTGAACGCCGACGAAGTCACTCAGCACGTACCGCCGGTTGGCCGTCCACGTCGTATCGACGGTGATCGTCCCGCTGACCGGCACGCTCTGCTCGATGTACGAGTACATGGCGTTCGACCGCGAGATCACGCGCTTTCCCGCGCTGTCACGGATCTCCAGCACGTACTGATAGAGACCGGTCTGGCCAGCCGGAACGGCGATCGAACCGCCCAGGGCGCCGTTGACGCCCCAGCTGTTGACCGTGTCGCTGGCCGTTCCGAACAGAACGAAGTCGGAGAGATTCGGGACGACCACCGCCACCGGAGCAGACGTGGACCCGAACAGGTCAGCTGCCTGGCCGGCCGGGAGAAGCGCACCTGCGCCGGCGTTGTAGTAGCGCCGCTCACCGGTCGCGCGGTTCTCCCAGTAGAGATACATCGTGACCGGTCCCGTGTAGCCGTTCGCGTTCGTGGTGATCCTTACCTGTACGGGCTCGCCCGGCAGGAACGTGTAGTAGTTCGTTTCGATGAGCGCGATGGGGCGATTGCTCATCGCGTCCCATGAGAGCGCGTTCCGCTCCTGCATCAGATCGGTGGTCGTGGCGCGCTGGACCCACGACGCACCGGCAACTCCGCGCCCGGCGGCGCGCTGCGGTGCGGCAAACATCGGCGTGGCGATGAGTGCGACCGCCAGCATCAATACACTTTTTCTCATCTGGAATCCTCCATTCATGATCTGGACTGCTTTCGGGCTGAATCAGAAAGGGCTGTAGCCGAGGGACAGGCTGACCGTGCGGCCAGGCTGATAGAGACGTTGAATCGAGTCTCCCTGCGTGAACTCTCGCGAGCCGTCAAAGAGGTTCGTGGCCGCGAGCTTCAGCTCGAAGCCGGGGAGAAACAGCTGTTGCGAGACGACTGCGTCCACGGATGTGTACGCGGCTTCGTAGATGTCCGGAAGACCGTAGGCGCCGGCGTCGTGGTCTCGGCCGACTTCTCCTGCCTGGCGCACATGGAGAGCGGCGCCCGCTCGGCCGGGGCGCTCTTCCATCGCATCCGCATCGCCGGCTCGCGGCCAGCAACAGAGCGATCGCGCAAGGCCGAACCGGCTCAGTTGCGCGGCTTCAGTCCCAGGCTGCGCCAGCGCGTTTCAAAACTGTCTTCCTTTTGCGGCGGCCAGCAGCACGATCCATCCTCTGGGTCGGTGAATTCCTCGCTCTCGACCGCGCGCGGGCTTGCCTGCGCATTGGTGGACTGCCCATTGGTTGACTGCGCATCGATTGCCGGCGGGTTCGCAGCGACCTCGGGTTCCTTGCGGTCCGGCCAATACAGCTCCGATTTCGGAAGCTGTGTCTTGCCCTGGTACCAGCATTTGCGTCCGTCGATCAGTCGATAGGTCCAGTGACTGGAGCGGCCTTTGACGATCTCCGCCTGACAT
>CALMZP010000071.1 GCA_937870635.1 uncultured Acidobacteriota bacterium
GTTGGAGCCGCGGGCGATTCCGCCCGCGGTGCATGACCCGTGCGGCCTGGAGAGAATCAGTGGAGCGCGGGCGACCTCGCCCGCGTCTTCCGCCTCGACCTGCGGGCGGGATCGCCCGCGGCTCCACTCCTGACGCAATATCGGCCCATTCCCCGTGCCCTGCTGCCGCACTCCGTCACATTGCCGGCACCATCGGCATCTCGATGAAGCTCCCCGCGTACACCCGCTGCACGGCCTTCCGGTAATCCTCCGGCTTCGCGAAGAAGATAGTCGGCACGAACGTCTGCGGATTCCGGTCGTACAGCGGGAACCAGGTCGACTGCACCTGCACCATGATCCGATGGCCCGGGAGAAAGACGTGGTTCGCGGCCGGTAACGCAAAGCGATAGGGGAGCGGCCTGTCTGCCTCGATCGCCTTCGGCGTCTCGAAGCTCTCGCGGTACCGTCCGCGGAAAATGTCCCCCGATACCATCAATTGATATCCGCCCATCTCCGGCTGGCGCGGAACTTCCGGCGGATAGACGTCGATCAGCTTCACGACCCAGTCGGAATCCGTTCCGCTGGTCGACGCGATGAGATTCGCAACCGGAAGTCCGCTGATCTTCACCGGCGCGGTCAACGGCTCCGACACATACGCCAGCACGTCGGGGCGTCCCGACGCTTCGCGCTGATCGCTCACGAGCCACGGGCCCCACGCGCGACCATCCGCGAACACGGGCCGCGCGATGTAGGGCACGGGCTTCGCCGGATCGGAAACGTACTCCGCGAATCCATCCGCTTCCTGTGGCTCGAAGCTCACGTCGAGCGCCGGGCGCAGATAGAGGCGCCGAGTCGCTTTTCCTTCCGGCCAGGCGTCGAGCCTCTGCCACCGATTGCGTCCCGTCTCGAATACGGTCACCGGAGCTACATCGGCGCGCGGCGCGCCAGGCTTGAGGTGCTGATCGAGGAACGGACGCAGCACCGACGCGCGGAACCACGCCGAGGTATCGCTGCCGAATCGCAGGGCGCCGAGGGAGCTGCCGTCACGGCTGGATTGACCGTGGTTCCAGGGACCGGCGACGAGATACACCATGTCGTTGCGCGTGTCCTTCGGCTCGAGTGCCTTGTAAACCGCGATCGCGCCGTAGATGTCTTCCTGATCCCACCAGCTGTGCACGAGCATCACCGGCACGGTGAGCGGCCGCGCACCGAGGATGCGGTCCATCGCCTGCTGCTGCCACCAGGAGTCGTACGCGGGATGCTCGGTGATCCTTCTCCAGAATCCGATCTGTTCGAGCCCTCGCGCTTTCGCGAGCGCGCCCGCCGATCCGGCTTCGAGATAGGTGTCGTAATCGTCGTAGTGAGAGGTCCACCACTTCTCGTCGTTGGAGCGCGTCGCTTCCTGATCGTAGATGTACGGCATCATCGTCTGGCGGAACGCGCCGTGGTGGAACCAGTCGTCGCCCATCCAGCCATCGACCATCGGATTGATCGGAATGGAGACTTTGAGCGCCGGATGCGGATCGACGAGCGCCATGAGCGGAAGGAAGCCGCCGTAGGAGATGCCGATGATGCCGACGCGCCCGTTCGACTCGGGGATGTTCTTGACGAGCCAGTCGATCGTGTCGTACGTGTCGGTGGCGTGATCGACCTTCGTCGGATTGAGCGGCCCGCGCAGCGGGCGGTTCATGATGTACGTGCCTTCGGACCCGTACTTCCCGCGCACGTCCTGCTCCACACGGATGTATCCGCCCTCGGTCAAGAGCTCGGGCCAGCCGCCGAGCATCGACTCGATGTGAGCGCTGGTGGCCGGCGTGCGCCGGTTCGCGTCATACGGGGTGCGCATGAGGAGAATCGGCGCGTCCTTCGCGCCGCGCGGCGTGACGATGACGGTGTGAAGTTTCACACCGTCGCGCATCGGGATCTTCACCTCGCGCCGGACGTAGTTGAACGAGTCCCGGACCGGCTTGAAGGCCGAAGGGATCTCGCTCGGGAAGGGATCAGGTTTCGGGCTCTGTGCAAACGTGAGAGAGCAAACGAGGAGAGACAGCGCGGCGGCGATTCTCGTTCTGGTCATCATTTCCTCTTCGTGCGTCCTCGCATGGCGGCGGGTGAACAATAGCACCCGTCATGAGTCGTATACTCAGCAGACGTCCATGCCGGTCTGCGAGACGTGCGGTGCAAACCTTCCCGCCCACGGCAGCGTGTGTCCCGATTGCGCGACACGCAAGGTGGCCGTCCCGCAGGACTTTCCGGAGATACCGGGCTATCGCGTTCTACGCCGTCTGGGCGAGGGCGGCATGGGTGAAGTGTTTCTCGGGGAGGACGTCGAGCTGGGACGCCGAGTGGCGGTCAAGCTCATCTCGAAGCGCGTAGCGAGCGACGCCACCTTGACCGCGCGTTTCCTGCGCGAAGCGCGCCTGCTGGCGACGATCGAACATCCGCATGTCGTGCGTGTGTACTCCTTCGGCCGAACGGAGGAACGGCCTTATCTGGTCATGGAGTACGTCGAAGGTCAGTCGCTCGGCGAATTGATTCGAAACAAGGGCCCATTGCCGCTGACCGAGGCGCTTCGGATCCTGCGGGAGGCGATCGAAGGGCTGCAGGCCGCGCACGAACTCAACATCATTCATCGCGACATCAAGCCGGCGAACATCCTGCTCGACCGGCGCGGTGGCGTGCGCGTTGCCGATTTCGGTCTCGCGAAACGCTCTTCGTCCGGGCCGGCTGATGGCGATTCGGCAATCACTCAGAGTGGCTATTTCGTCGGGTCGCCACACTATCTCGCGCCGGAGCAGGCTCAGGGCGAGCCGACGGATTTTCGTTCCGATGTGTACTCGCTCGGGGTTGTTCTGTACGAGATGTTGACCGGGGAGCGGCCATTTACGGGAGCCACACCAGTCGCGGTTCTGGCAAAACATCTTCACGATCCACTTCCTGCGTTGGCGAAGAGGCGCCCGGAACTTTCGTCGGATGTCTCCCACCTCCTGAACTGGATGACGGCAAAGGACCGCCAGCAGCGACCGGCGTCGTACGCGGAGCTCGTTGCGGAAGTGGATCGCCTGTGGCATGGCGACGCGACGGTATCGTCTCCCAAGCGGCGACCGGCATCGCTGATGCCGGCTGCGGTGGCCATTCTCATCCTCGTTGCGCTGGCCGTGTTGTGGTGGTTTCAAAACAGCAATTCTGCCGAACCTTCCAATGCACCGCCTGCGGCGGATACGCGATTGACCATCGCGGTGACACCGTTCTACGGTCCCGATTCCGAATCAGAGCGCGAAGGTCGTGTCATGGCGGCACTCGTCGAACGCTCGATCATCTCGCGCCTCGGGCGTGACGAAGTCCGGCTTCTCGGGATCGACGAAACGAAACAGCCCGTCCGCAGCCATGAAGATGCGCGCGCACTCGCCGGCAGGCTGGGAGCGCATGTCGTCATCTGGGGCGAAACACTCGCGTTCCGGGGAGAGACGGAGGTTCAGCCGTATCTGACGGTCGTCGGGCTCGCGGCAGCCGAGGTGGAAGCCGACGCCGCGCCGGTGGTGAGTGCTCCGCGAGGTCGGGAGCTCGAAGAACTCTCGGAAAGCAATGCCGGGACGGTCAGGCTTCCAGCAGAGGCTCCAAATCAGATCGAGTTGCGCAAGACCTCGGCCGAAGGAGTCGGCCAGATGGCGGCGTTCCTCGCCGGGATATACGCGCTCCACCGCGAGCACGACGCGGCGAAGGCGTTGCGCCTGTTCGATCAGTCTGCGCCGTCACCGGATCTCCTGACGCAGCGCGCGCAGGCCCATGTCATGCGCGAGGAGACCACGGCGGCCGCGGAGCTTCTCGCTCAGGTCGTGGCGGCTGATCCGGCGGCCGGCGAAGTTCGCGCGCAGCTCGCAGATCTTCTGATGCAGGCCGGAGAACGCGAGAGGGCGATCGGACACTATCGATATCTCGCAGAAAGCGGAAAGTTCCTTCCCACGCGGAACGCCGTCTTATTCGAGGGCCGTCTCTTCGTGCGCGAGCAGTTTCAAAGCCCGGCGATCGGCGACGGCAAGCAGCGTGACACGGGCAACGTCCTGATGATCGACAGCGCCACCGGAACGGTTCAGAAAAGGTACCCGATGCCGGGGTTCGTTACGCGCTTCGTGCCGTCAGAAGACCATCTCTCCATCGAGTACAAGACCCGTGAGAGCGGCTCTTATGCGCAGAAGGGTACGGTGGAGTACACAGCGGGCGCATTCAGGCGGCCGCTGTCGCGCGGCGGCAACCTGCTCATGCGGATGAACGCGTTGAAGAGCGGATGGGTTCTGGCGGGAAACTTCATGGATGAAGCGTATGGCGTGATCAGCGACCGCCCTCCGGTCGCGAGATTTCGACCGTCGACCGCGCCGAAGGATGCGTCCGTGCCGAATACGTTTCCGGAACTCGAGTCGGCTTTACGCTCGGCCATGAGATCGGATCCGACGCAGCCGTGGCACCTCTTCTTTCTCGGCCAGACTCTGTGGGCGACCGGCCGTGCTGACGAGGCTGAGGAGATCTGGAGACAGATGCTCACTCAGCGATTCGAGGGGATCGGGTACAACGAGTGGGCCTACATGGCCCGGTTGTTCCGTCATTTCCAGCAGGAGGAATGGGCCAGGACCGCGGAGCGACTCTCCGAGCGGTTGCGAATCAGCGACGTGCAGCCGGTGCACATCACGACTCTCATCGAGCGGCTGATCAATCAGCAGAATGTGCGGCTGCACCCGGGGTGGCGGTTGGACGACGGGCAACGGCTGGAGATTCTGCGTCGCGCGCGTCGCACGACGGGTCTGTCAGAAACGGACCATCTGGCCGCCGCTGCATGGCGTGCCGAACTTTCGCGGCGGGGCGACCGGCGCGGGGCGGCCGAAGAGGATGCCTGGTATCGCCGCGCCATCCGCGATCCCTTGAACGACGCCGCCGTAGCTGTCTATGTCGATTACGCCGTGTATGCGCTTCTCTCGGTTTCGCTCGCATTGATGGCGCTGATCGTCATCGCGTTCGAGCGCGCGATTCCGGCACGGAAGCCGATCTCATGGCGCGCGTTGCTGCGCAGCTCGCGGGCACGGATCCTGTCTTCACCGTATCGAGCTGTGTTGACGGCCGGTTTGATCGCGGTCGCTGCATCGCTATCTGTCGCGGTATTCCTGATGGTTGAGGCCAGGAACGCCGCGCCGGGGATTGTCGCCGTCGTCGCGGTCTTCATCCTGGCCATTGCCACGACGCCGTGGAGGCGGGCGTTCACCTGGGGAAGGGCGATTGCCTCGATCAACCGGCGGGAGCGGGCCGTCATCGTCTTCCTGACCGCGTCGACCATCGCCGGCCTTCTCCTGGCTTCCAGGCTCCTCACGACTCTCGAGGCCGTTCATTCCATCCCGGTCGGCATGGCCGATTCGTTCGGTCATATCGACGTGATACGGCCATTCGAGGAGAGTCAGAAACGAGCGGATTCCCGGGAAGTCCGCTACGCCCTCGCTGTGGCGAATCATCTCGCCGGGGAGTGGAGCCGGGCGGAGTCGTTGTATCGATCGGTCGCTGACGACCCCCGTGCTGCCCGGGCCCTCGCCAATGTGAGGCGTCAGGATCGCCACGTGGAGTTGCCCGCGGCGGGGGAAATCGTTCGCGCGCTTCGCAAACCGCGCTTTCTGATGACGCCGGGCGAGGTTCGTAACTTCGCGATCGACGCAGCGGCATTCATCATGGCCCTGTGCTGGTTCGCAGCCGCGGCCGGAGTCCTGCTCTCCCTCTCATTCTTCGTCCTTCGGCCGTCCGTACGAAGTCGCGATCAGGAGCAGAAACCATCACGCACGTCAGCGGTCGCAGAGATGATTCTCCCGTCGCTTCGTGACTATCGGCGAGGTGCGCCAATCCTCGCAGGTTTACAGCTCCTTGCGCTGTCTTTCATCGTCTCCGTGCTCATTCTGTCGCGCGGCGTACGAATCGTCGGCGCGCCAGGGCTGTTCTCCAGCAATGCCATACCGAATGTGTTCTTCTCGTCTCCGTTCCCGAGCGAAGGCTACGTTTACAAAGGCAATGGGTCGTGGGCCTGGGATTTCTGGACGATGCTCTTCGCACATCCCCATGCGCGAATCTTCTGGGGCGTGGTCGTGACTCTCGCGGCCGTGTTACTGGCTCTGCACGCCCGCACGGTCTTCGCCACGTGGCGCGAATGGCGCGAGAAACGGGCGTCCCATTACGAGACTCTCGAAGTCGAACCTTCGTGATGCCACCAGTACCGTGATCAGGTCGAGGAGAATGTACAGCACGCCGACGCCGCTCGGGGGATTGGCCGAGGTCAGGCCGACGTACGGAACGTCAGCAGCCCAGACCCAGTTGCCGATGGCGGTGCCCACCCACTCCAGCGGCATCGTGTAGATGAAGCAGGCCGCCAGCAGGAGCGGGTTCTTCGACCGCACGAGCAGCGTCGCCGCGATCAGCCACCACACCAGCCCCCAGGTATCGTTGAAGAACACGAGACTGCAGATCGCGATCACCGAGCCGGTGAGAAGGACGCCGCGGGTGATCGACGGCGCCAGGCGCTGCAGCGTTCTCTGATTCGCGCTCTCCGCGGCGAGCGCGTAGAACACGCCGTGCCCGAAGAACACGTAGAGCGGGATCAGCGCGTTGCGATACGAGTAGAGGCCCCATCCGAGGGAGAGGATGCATTCGCCGGTCCCGGCGATGATGATGGCGATGATGATCTGGCGGCGGTCGACCGTGCCGCGGCGCGTCATCAGCCAGAGGAAGCCGGCAGTCGCCGCACCCAACGCAATCTGGGGGCCGAGGCCGGGCGAGTCGGCGAGGAGGAGCAGCGGCAGGTAGATCGCGACGGCGAGGACGGAGAGGATGAAGTGGCGGGACACGGGAGGGCATTCTGACATGACGTTGCGAAAAGGGAACGGCGCACACCGCAGAGACGCAGAGAACGCGGAGGAACGCAGAGGCGTTCTGCCATCTCCGCGTCCTCTGCGTTCTCTGCGTCTCTGCGGTGAAGGCCGTCCCCGGCACCCTTCTTGCGCGTGTCTCATCGTCCGATGACTTACGTCTGGATCATTCTGGGAACGATTTTCGCCACGCTCATCGTCCACAACGTGATGACGGGCGAGAAGAAGATCTCGCATCACATCACCCATCTCTATGGAGTGAAAGACCCGCCGTTCCTCCGCTCCATGGGCAGCCTTCTCGGCCCGCCGCTCACGGTGGGCAACGACGTGCGCGAGCTGGTGAACGGGGAGCGGATCTTTCCGGCGATGCTGGAGGCGATCCGCGGCGCGCAGCGGACCATCACCTTCGAGACGTTCATCTACTGGTCGGGCGACGTGGGACGGCGGTTCGCCGAGACGATGGCGGAGCGCGCGCGGGCCGGAGTGAAGGTGCACGTTCTCCTCGACTGGGTCGGGGCGAACAAGCTCGATGACGACGCGCTGAATCTGATGATCGAAGCGGGAGCGGAAGTCGAGAAGTACCACCCTCTGCGCTGGTACAACCTCGGCCGCCTCAACAACCGGACGCACCGCAAGCTGCTCGTTGTCGACGGCGTGATCGGATTCACGGGTGGCGTGGGGATCGCCGACAAGTGGGACGGAGACGCGCGCAATCCCGATGAATGGCGTGACACTCATTACCGCGTGGAGGGTCCGGTGGTCGCGCAGATGCAGGCGGCCTTTCTCGACAACTGGATGAAGTCGCGCGGCGTCGTCCTCCACGGCGATGATTACTTTCCACCGACGACGAAGCGAGGCGACAGCCCGGCGCAGATGTTCAAGAGCTCCTCGACCGAGGGGAGTGAGAGCGTCCGCCTCATGTATCTGCTGACGATTGCCAGCGCGCAGAAGAGCATCTTCATCGCCAATTCGTACTTCGTTCCGGACGACCTTTCGGTGGAGACGATCGCCGCGGCGGCGAAGCGCGGGGTGCGCGTGGAGATCATCGTGCCCGGCACGAAGATCGATACCGAGGTGACACGGAAGGCGTCACGGTCGCGCTGGGGGAAGCTGCTGGAGGCGGGCGTCGCCATACACGAGTTTCAGCCGACGATGCTCCACTGCAAGACCGTCATCGTCGACGAGCTCTTCGTGTCGGTCGGATCGACGAACTTCGACAGCCGGTCCTTTCGACTGAACGACGAAGCGAACCTCAACATCTACGACCACGAATTCGCCGCGCGGCAGATCGCGATCTTCGAAGCCGACAAGAAGCGCGCCCGCCGCATCACGCTCGAGGAATGGCAGCACCGACCGCTGCGGGAGAAAATCATGGAGCACGCCGCGGGGCTGCTGCGGTCGCAGTTGTAGGGGGACAGTCGCGCAGTTTGACGTGGCGCCGGCTTTAGCCGGCGATCGTGGCGACCGACGAAGAGCCGCCGGCTGAAGCCGGCGCCACGCAGGTGGCCACGAAGAACAGCCAGCTCCAGAGCGCGTTGAAGACGAGATGGACGGCGAAGAAAGTCAGGACCGGAGTCCAGCCGCGCTCGCGCCACACCAGAAATGCGGCCAGTCCCATCATTAAGAACAGTGTGGTCCAGACCGGGCCGAAGACCCAGCTCGGCGGCGACCACGACGGCCGCTCGAGCGCGGCATAGAACTCCGGCGCGGTGACCGAGGCGACCGCGCCGATGGCGCCGGCGAGGAGAGGGAGACCGAAACAGAGGAGGACCGCGAGCAGAGTTTTCATCGCGATTGCTCCGCCTCGCGCGCGATCGCGTTTGCGACGCGCCAGAAATCCAGAGTCTCTCCTTCGGCAAGCTCCTGTGGATGGCGCCGTCCGCGGCGGAGGCCGGGGCCGCCGATGAGGCGGTCGAGAAATCCGCGCAGGCGCCAGGCAGCGTTCCAGACGTGCCAGCCGCGCTGGCCGCCCAGCGACGTGAAGGCTGCGAAGACGGCGGACGGAGATGCGGCGACGCGAACCGAGCGTTCGTCGCGGATCACACCTTCGCGGTCACGCGAGATCGCCAGCTCCACGGCGCGGCGGTACGGCATCGGCTGGACCTCGGGAAAGAGCGATGCGGCGAGATCGGTGTTTGCGACGACCGGCTCGACGATCCCTTCGATGAGCGGCACGGCGAGACGGTTCGGGATCGGAGTGACGAGGCCCACCCACAGTCCGGCGATGCGGGGAGCGAGGATCGGGACGGGGATGATGAGACGCCGCAGGCCGCGGATCTTCGCGAACGTGCGCATCATGTCCCCGAAGGTGAGGCGATCGCCGCCGATCTCGACGACGCCGGTGACGTCGCGAGCGGCGCCGAGAACGAGATAGCGCACGACGTCATCGACGGCGACAGGCTGGACGAGGTTGTTGATCCATCGGGGAGCGACCATCGCCGGGAGCCGTTCGGTGAGGTAGCGCAGCATCTCGAACGATGCCGAGCCTGCGCCGACGATCGGCCCGGCGCGGAACTCGAGAACCCGCGCGGTCCTGCGCAGGATCTTTCCGACTTCTGCGCGGCTGCGCAGATGCGCGGAGCGGCGCTCGCCATTCGGCAGGAGGCCGCCGAGATAGATGATGCGTTGCACGGTGGAGGGAGCGGAGGTCGAAAAAATGGCGGCGGCGCGGCGATCGAGATCCTCGAACCCTTCGCTCATCATCGAGTGAATCAGGTAGTAGGCGAGATCGACGCCCTCGAACGCGCGGCGGACGGCGTCGCGGTCGAGGATGTCCCCGACCGCGACGCCGACGTTTGCGGCCCACGGTTTGTGCGCGAGGCCCGCGGCGTTCCGCACGAAGACGCGCACGGAATGACCGGCGGCCAGCAGTTGAGGAACGAGCTGGCCGCCGATGTATCCGGTTGCACCTGTGACGAGGATGAGCATCAGGCCGTGACGACGCCCCAGCGGCGCTGGATGGCGCGGATGGTCACGATCTGATAAACCGCGGCCAGTCCCACCAGGCTATAGACGATCCGTGCCAGCGGGCTGCCGATCCCGAAGAGCGCGGCAACCAGGTCGAAGTTGAAGAAGCCGACGAGGCCCCAGTTGAGACCTCCGACCACGAGCAGAATGGCGGCGACGATGTCGAATGTACGCATGGATCAGTTCTCCTTTGGCAGCATGACGCTGTCGATGATGTGAATGACTCCGTTTGGCGAGGGTGACGCCATCTACTTCGATGCGAGTGTTCCGCACTCGTACCGGCGAATGGGGAAGACAGCCTGCACCGCGGTGACGGTCACGGCGCGGTGAGTCGTGGAGCGGGCGATCTCGCCCGCGTCGTCACTTCCGATAGACGAGGCGGGCGAGGTCTTCCGGAAAGATCAGCGTGTCGCCCTCATGGAGCCTGACCGCAGCCACGCGCTCAGCGAACGAGTTGCGGAAGGTGCCGTTCGTCGAACCCGCGTCGGAGGCGACGACCGCACCGTCGCGGAGGCCGATGGAGAGGTGGCGCTTCGACACACGCGGGTCGTCCAGGATGATTCCGCCGGGGCCCGGTTCGCGTCCGATCGTCAGCCCGCCCGGCGGGATTTCGAGCTTCCGCCCGGCCAGGGGACCGGAGATCCACTCCATCGTTCCGATGCGCGGCACATCGATCACCATCGTCGGAGCATCGGCGGCCGGCACGGGCGCAACGGGCTGCCGTTTCCGGCGCGAGACCAACAGCAGGACCAGCGCGGCGATCAGCAGCAGAAAGCCGAGAATGAGGAGAGCGCAGCCGCCGATGACGAACGCGGGCCCGCTCATTCACCCTCCCGCTTGTACAGGATCCCGTTGAAGAAGACGCGAGGGTTCGCGCCGTCGTGGTACGGGAACGCGACGCCACTGTACGTCTTCCCGTCAGCGGACGTCAGTGTGAGCGTGTAATCCTCGAGCTCCCATTTGCCGCTGGTGCCTCCCTGCGCGCCGGCAGACACCGAGGTGCGCACGCCGTCGCTGGAGAGAAACGACACGGAGTGCCACGTGAAGGTGCCGTCGCCGCGGAGCTCGAGTGTCTTCGACATCATCGCTCGCCCGAGTCCGCCGGAAAGCGACTCGCCACCTTCCCACCGTCCGGCGAGATCGCTCTCATCCTCGAACGGCTTGACGGGGGAGAAGATCCCCATGTCCCACGTGAATGTCTCGCCGTCGCGCTCGATTGTCGACGTTGTCGTCTTGCCGTCGGACCAGGTGACCGTCATCGTCTCGCCGTCGACCGAAAGGGTCCCCTGCCGGCCGTTGTGCGCCTCGAGATCTTCACGCGATACGCCCCGCGAGAGATCCCGGTACACGGTGCCGTCAGGCGCGAAATACCACGCTGATTTTTCCAGCGATCCCGTGCCGCTCCAGAACCGGGTCATGAAATACAGGCCGGCCGGCGTGTCCCCCTTGAGTTGCGCAGGCGAAGGCCCGACATCGTCAAAGCCGATCTGAACCCGGCCTCCCGGCCAGTGCGACAGGCCGAAAACGACCATCGACCCGCCGATGACCATCGATGCGAGGCCGGCCAGCGCGAGAAGGATGACCGCGATCGTGCGGGACGAGGTCATGGACGAGAAAGTCTAGCGCGACTGGAGTTGATGTTTGTCGTGCTTGTCAGCATATCGGTGATAATGCCCGCATCTTCCATGTCAGATGAAATAGGTCTGGCGGTCGCGCACGCGCTGGCGGGCGATCGCGCGGCGGCGGTGGCCCTGCTGCGGCGCCTGGAAGATCAGCTCGCGAAGACGAACACCGATCCGTTCTTCGCGGCTACCGTTTACGCCGCCCTGGGCGACGCGGACGGCGCTTTCGCTGCGCTCGATCGCGCCGTGAAACGCCCCAGCGGGATGGTCGGTGGCATCAAGGCGGACGTCAGGCTCGAGGGCCTCCGCTCCGATCCGCGGTACGCGAAGATCGTGTCACGTCTGGGCCTTCCGGTCTGACCTTCAGCGCCACTCGCCGTGGATTCCGAACGCTGCCCAGTAATGAGGAGCAGACCACCGCTGCTGGCGCAGCAGTTCGAGCTGCGCCTGGCGGAGCGCGGCGGACGGGCTGTGTCCCCTGGAGAGCATCGCGGCGTAGAACCTCGACATGAGTTGTGCGCTGGCCCGGTCATCGACGTTCCACAGGCTCGACACCACGCGCGACGTACCGGCGTACATGAATCCGCGCGTCAGGCCGATGAGGCCCTCGCCGTGCACCTCCTTCCCGAGGGCGGTACGGCATGCGCTCAGGACGACGAGGGCGGCGTCGACATCGAGGTTATAGATCTCGTGGAGGCGCAGGAAACCATCCACGCGCCGCCCCTTCGCATCGACGAGCGACAGCACGAGGCGGGACAGCTCGGGATGCTCGGCATCGATCGAACCATGTGTGGCAAAGTGAAGGATGTCGTATCTGCGGAGATCGCTTGCGAACAGTGTTTTCTTCGCCGCCGAGAAATCGAGCGCCTGGAACGTCGCCGGTTTTCCTGCCGCAGCGGCAACCGCTTCCGCCTCCGTCCTGGAAAAGCGCAGCCGTGACCACGTTTCACCGCGCGTGGCTTCCGCGGGTGTCGAGCTGCTCCGGCCCGCGACGCGTGAGTCGCTGGCGGTGAACACCGGATCGGCGAAGACCGCGGCAGAGGCCCCGGCTTCGATCGTGCGGCTGTCTCGCCGCAGAACGTCCAGGACCGACGCGGAGGGCAGGTACACGAACTCGTGCGCGACGATGAGCGGCTCGCCGGAGGGGGAAGGCAACCCGGCGAACGGCGCATATTGAAGAGCGCCGTCCGCGACGATCAGCACGCGTTTCCCCTGTACGCGCGAGGCAATCGGCTTCCAGACCGCATTGGCCAGGTCCTGTGCAGCGATCGCAACTTTCCTGTCGTGCGCGGCGCGCTCTGCCGACCGCATCGCAGACCGGGGCGCGCTCAGCAACTCGTGATAGCGGCGCGCGGCCGGATCGACGTGCTCGCGGGCGGGGAGGATATGTGCGGTGATCGCCGAGGAATCGACGACCCAGGCGTAGCTCCGCGCCGGACCCAGGCGGTATGAGACCAGCGTCGTCTCGCGATCGAGAAGTCGCTGCTGGACGTGCCGGGCCGTGACAGGCTCTGGCAGTTTCAGCGCGGCATATGCCGGGCTGGCGGCGCGGATCTTCTTCTGAATGTCACGCCATTCGGTCAGAAGGCGCTCTACATCTTTCGCGATGGCCGAGGCGCGAGAGCTTTGCTCGCCCTGATTCATCGCAAGCTGCGCGCGATAGGTATCCTTCGCGTTGAGCTCCGCCTGCACCGCGCGCTCCCGTTTGAGCAGCTCCGCATCGACTCCCTTGCGGATCTTCGATCCCGTTTCGGCGAGGCTCTCGAGCAGTGTGCGCGCCCTGGCCCGCTCGTTGACCTCGAATGCCGCTGCCGCCATTCCACGCTGTTGGAGGAGATCGACGTGGAGATCGTAGTAACTCTGCACGGTCGAGAGATAGGAGGCGCGGAATTCGCCGCGGACGATCGCGCCGCGCAGCGTCTCGACGATGTCCACCGCCGACGCCGCCGCTGCGACCGCATCGCTCAGCCGGCCCTTGTTTCGCAAGGCCCGTGCACGCTGGTACAGAACGTCGGCCTCACCGGGGCGGTTCGCGACGAGACGCGCGAGCTCGAGCGCCTCGTCCAGTTTCTCGAGCGCGGCATCGTCGCCGCCGCGATCGATCTCGATCTGCGCCCACGCTGCGAGCGCTACGCCCTGTGACCGGCGATTGCGGGATTCGCGCAGGAGGGAGAACGCGCGCGAGATCTCTTCCACCGCGCGCTCGTACTGACCGTCCGCATGCAGCATGCGGCCGTAGGCAGTCAGGGCCTCGGCGAGATAAACCGGGTCTTGCGCCTCCTCCTGCAGCGAGAGCGCCGCAAGCATCGACTCTTCGGCCTTCTTCCGGTCTCCGCTCGCGAAATACTTCTCCGCCAGAAGATGCAGCGTCCGAAGCGTTCGCCGCGGCAATTTGAGCCGCTTGACCGCATCGAGCGAGCGGAGCTGAGCCTCCACTGCCTTGTCCGGTCTTCCCAGCCGGCTCCACGCCTCGGCGCAATTGCTCCAGAGTGCGGTCTCGATGTTGGCCGACTGGATCGCCTGCGCCGCGGGAATCGCGGCCTGCAGCTGATCGAGCGCCTCTTCCGTGCGACCCGCCGACAGCATGAGAAGGCCGGAGTTGTTGAGGATGTCGGTCTCCGCAACGACATCGTTCGACTGCCGCGCGAGAGGCAGCGCCTCGGCGAAGTACTCCTCCGCCGCGCCGATCTCTCCGACTTTGCGCGAGTAATCGCCAAGGCGGTTGAGAGCTCGCGACCGTCGATCGTCGAAGCCGAGCTCGCGGAACAGGCTCAGCGCGCGCTCCTGCCATTCGATCGCTTCGATCTGGCGGCCGAGATTGTCGTGTTCGCGGGCGCACTGATAGGCAGACTCCGCGGCCTGGGCTTTGTCGCCCGCGGCGAGTGCCGCCGTGTATGCGCCGGCGTACTGGGCGCTCGCGGCTTCATGCGACGGACCGTCCCCGAGCCACGATCGTTCCGAAGCTTCATGGTGCATGCGTCTCGCCGCGGCGATTGCGCGCGACCGGTCATCGGCGGGGGCGAGGTCGAGGCTGATGGCGATGGCGCCGCGCGGTGCGGTCGGCGGCGTGGCGCGAATGATGAGGTCCCATGTCTGCGGAGCGTCGTGGATCGGAACGAACACGTGCTCGTCGCCGGCGCGACCGGCGCGGAAGTCCAGCCCGTGAACCGGGTACTCGCTCCCCGTGCGTCGCAGATTCACACCAACGTCGATTCCGTCCTGTCTCACGATGACGTGCGCCGCCGTCTGCGCGGGGACTTCGACCGTGAATGTGACGGTCTCACCGCCGGTGAGCGAGTGACGGATCTCGCTGTTCACAGAGAGCGGCCGGGCCGCCGCGGGGACAGCGTCAGCGAGAACAGCGAAGGTCAGTGCGAGGATCAATCCGTCCGTCGAACCTCCAGCGTGGTGAACCCGAGGGGCTCGTCCTCACCGTGCACGGAAAGCTCGTACGTACCGTTTCCCAGAGCGCTCGCAGGTACGGATGCGGACAGGGAGAGATCGCCCTCACGCATGATGGCCGCGAGTCCTGCGGCGCGCCACGCGGTCGCTCCGGCGGCGGAGCGCAGCTCCACCGTGTAATTGTCGAATCGATCGTCGGGATCGAGGTGAATCCGGAGATGCAGCGTCGAGACGTCGTTCCGAAGTGCGAGCGAGGGCGTTGCGTCCGTGCTCCGCGACGCTCCGAGTGTGATCTCCAGAGTCTGGACGGCCGAGACGCTGACCGGGGGACGCGGGAGAACGTCCGACACATCCGGGCGCGGCTGCATGATGAAGAGCGCGGAGAGGACGACCGCGCCGATGACTGCAGCTGCCGCTAGCGTCATCCGCCGCCGGAATCTGACGACGTTGTCCTTTCGCGCGGCCAGGGTCCTGGCAAAGCGGATGCGTTCGCTCTCGTTTCGGTACCGCTCGAGAAAGGCGCTTTCTTCGTCGGGGGTCAGCCGATGGCGCGCGTAGTCATCGAAAAGATCGTTCTCTGCGCTCCGCATCGTGGTGAAGAGCCCGGCGTCCTCGAGAACCCGCTCCTCGATTCGCCGAGCCTCTTCCTCGGGGAGACGCCCGAGAAAGTAGGCGCGGAGGACGGGGTCGGTCATCATGAGAGATGCGCGGAAACTGAAGAAAGTTTCACTGCGCCTCCAGGCATGACGTAACGCACTGTTCCAGCCGCGCCCGCAGACGCAGGGTTCTCAGGCGGAGAGCGACGATGGAAATGTTGATATCAGCGGCGATGCGGAGCCGTTCCGCCGCACCGCTGTCGTAGTAGCGCAGGAGCAGACCGCGGTCTTCTGCGGGGAGGGCGTCCAGGCAGCGATCGAGGCAGCGGAGAGATGCCTCCATCGATTCGTCCGGCTGGGAGAGGGGCAGGTCCCGATTGCCCAGCGGCTCGATGTGCTCGCGCCGCGATTCGTAGAAGATCATGCGCGCGACGCCGCGCACGTATGCGCCCATCGAGCCCGGACGGATCTCGGCTCCCTCCGAGAGCTTGCGTGCGACGCGGTCGAGGGTCCGATCCGCGAGATCTCTCGAATTCGGTGAACCCCACCAGCGCAGCAGTTCCTCCACGCGTTCGCGCAGCTCCTCGTACAGGTGCCCGGCGAGCTCGCGGTCGGGATCGAGCGATCGAAGCAGGACTTCGAACGCATCGGGGTTGGGCCCGCGATTAGATTCACTGCTCATATATAGAAGGAATCCTGGCGGATTCTACGATGGTTCGTGCGCCGATCCGCGGGCTCGCGCTTCGTGGGGAGAACACGCCTGCTACGTCACCCTGAGGCGCTGAGACGGCGAAGGACCTCAGTATGCGAGCATCCAGAGGCCCTTCGGCGTCTTCGCGCCTCAGGGTGACGGGGTACTTCACCCTTCGCCGCCCCTCATCATTCATCGCTCATCGTTCATCGTTCTGCTCTTCCATGAAACTTTTCGGCGGCTCCTGTCATCTCTCTTGAGAAGAGAGGATTCGTGATGGTTTCCGCATTCAAACACTTCCACGATTGGGCGGATCCATGGCGAGCCCATCCATGTAGACTCGCTGTGCCCATTCCCCCGTATCGTCCCGACTGGTCCCCATAGACGCATCGAAACAAGGAGGGTCCATGCCCAGCGGCCTCCGCTACGCGTCCCTGGTTCTCATTCTTCAGTTCGTCGCGCTCAGCGCGGCGGCGAATGTCGTCGACGTTCGAGCGCCCGGTGTCGAGGGCGCGCGCGCGGAGCTGATCCGGTTCAACGAGGAGCTTCGCGACATTGCCGGGATGGATCCGGTGGTGGCGGAAACGGCCCGCGCAGACCTTGCCGCGGCGCCGCCCGAGGTGATCCTGTCGGTGCATGCGCTGTTCGAGCAGGTGCAGGGCTGGCGTGAGCTGCCGCGCGTCGCGGCCGATCTTTCGCGCGCCGTCGACGAGCAGCAGATGGCGCAGCTGCAGATGATGGTGAAGGCGAGCGTTCGCGGCCCGGCCGCGGTGGCGCTGCCGATGGATGCCGAGTCGCAGCGCCAGATCCTCCTGTCGGTCGTGGCGTTCTTCCGCGCGCTGACGCCGGTCGCGGGGGCGGAGTCCGACCAGAAATGGGCGGACCTGCAGGCGATGATCGAGACCGCGAAACCCGACTCGCTCCCCATGCTGGCGGACGGTTTCGCAAGCGGGATGGACCGGTTTCGTGAAGGTGTCAGCGACGGAGATCGTGGCGGACGGCTCCGCGCCCAGACCAACGTCGACTGCGGCAGCTACTGCTGCGAAACCATCCTCGGCGTCGACGTTTGTATCCCCGGCTGCACGAGCTTCTGCGATTGGGTCGTGGGAGCGGTGACCTCGGCCGTGAATG
>CALMZP010000072.1 GCA_937870635.1 uncultured Acidobacteriota bacterium
CCGTGCTTGAAGCCGTTCGGGTGCCGGATCAGCCCACGCGACTGCGAATTCATTTTGGATTTTGGCCATTCGCAGTCAGAATCCCCCCGACAAATTCAAAATCGGGAGAGCGCGCAGAATGACGACGAGTCCCCATCACGAGACTCACCATCACCCTGACCAGTGGAAGACCCGCATGGGGGTCATCCTCGCCGTGGCCGGCTCGGCAGTCGGACTCGGCAACTTCCTTCGCTTCCCGGGACAGGCCGCTGCCAACGGCGGCGGCGCGTTCATGATCCCTTACTTCGTCGCGCTGCTTCTGGTCGGGATTCCGGTGGCGTGGGCCGAGTGGATCATGGCGCGCTACGGCGGCCGCAAGGGACTGCACTCGGCGCCGGCGATTTACGGCGTCCTCGGCCGCGGCGGCATCTGGCGTTACATCGGCGTGCTCGGCGTGCTGATTCCTCTCGCCGTCTCCTTCTATTACACGTTCATCGAAGCCTGGTGCCTCGGCTACATGTGGAAGTACATGACCGGCGGGATCGGCATCGATCACACCGCGCCGATCGACCAGCAGACGGCCATCGCCTCGAGCTTCTACAACAACTTCACGGGGATGACGTCGCACGGGATCGTGTACGGCGGCAGTTACGAGACGCTCATCTTCTGGATCATCACCTTCGCGGCGAACATCTGGCTGGTCTACCGGGGCCTGTCCGGCGGCATCGAGAAGTTCACCCGCTGGGCGATGCCGATGATGGCGGTGGCCGCGGTGATCGTGCTCGTACGCGTTCTGACCCTCGGCACTCCCGACCCCACAAAGCCGGACCAGAACGTGATCAACGGCCTCGGTTACATGTGGAATCCCGACTTCACGGCGCTGTCGAATCCGCAGACATGGCTCGCCGCGGCGGGACAGATCTTCTTCAGTCTGTCGATCGGATTCGGCATCATCATCAACTACGCGTCGTATCTCACGAAGAAAGACGACGTCGTGCTCTCCGGACTCACGGCCACCGCCACGAACGAGCTCTTCGAGGTCGGTTTCGGCGGGCTCATCACCCTCACCGCGGCCTTCATCTTCCTCGGTCTCTCGGGAACGGCAGCGGCCGTGGCAACCGGGACGTTCGGGCTCGGATTCAACACGTTGCCCGTGGTCTTTGCCCACATGGGCGTCTTCGAGAACTTCATCGGTGCGGTCTGGTTCTTCATGCTGTTCCTCGCCGCGATCACCAGCTCGATCTCGATGTATCAGCCGGCGCTGGCGTTCTTCCGCGAGGCGCTGGGCATGGGGCGCAAGGGCGGCATCGCACTCGTCGTCGTCATCTGCGGAATCGGCTCGTTCCTGACCATGTACTACAGCAAGGACGGGGTGTTCCTCTCGACGCTGGACAACTGGGTGGGCACGTTCCTCATCGTCTTCCTCGCCCTGATTCAGATGATCATCTACAGCTGGATCTTTGGTGTGGACCGTGGCATCCGTGAATCGCAGGACGGCGCGGAGATGCAGATCCCGCGCTTCTACCGTCCCATCATGAAATACGTCTCGCCGCTCTATCTGCTGATCATCTTCGTGGCCTTCGCCGTCGGAAACCTCGGCGACTGGATCCGCGCGCTGATGGCCGACAGAGTTGCGCTCCTGGCGATGGCTCTCCTCGGCGCGGTCACGATCATGCTGCTGGTCATGGTGCGCATCGGCGAGAAGCGCTGGCGCGCGGCGGGAATCGACATCAATGACGACAATCCGATTACCTATGGAGACGCGCGATGACGATCGGCGGATGGATCTTTCTCCTGCTTTCCCTCGCCTTCGTGTGGGGCCTCACCATCTGGTGCTTCAGGAAGGTATTGACCGGTTCGAAGATCGAGCCGCCGCCTGATTCGCTGGGAGGGTAACCGTCCAGAAAGTGCACGCACGTCCAGCCGGAGGCTTCCCCCCAGCCGGGCTGTGCCACGTAAAGCACTGATTCAGCGGGTGTTAAGAACCTGAACGGGGTGGCACGAACCCCGAACAGGTTCAGGTCACGATGCCTGCTGCTGCCTGCTGTGTGTCCACCGATTCGTGCGAAACGCTCTGCCAGCGGGAGGAGCAGTTCCGCCGCCTCATCGACGGCAGCGCCGACATCATTTATGAAGCGGACGCGCGCGGTTACTTCACGTTCGTCAACCGCGCAGTCGAGGCGATCCTCGGGTACACGATCGAGTCGGTCATCGGCCGTCACTACACGGAACTGATCCGTGAAGACTGGAAAAGCTGCACCGTCGAGCATTACCGCCAGCAGTCGCGCCAGGCGATCGAAACGACCGCGTTTGAGTTCCCCGCCCTGACCGCGGATGGGAAGACGCGCTGGCTCAGCCAGAACGTCCAAACGGTGACAGAGGACGGCACGGTGGTCGGGTTCCGCGCGATCGCGCGCGATGTGACACAACGCCGCCTCGACGAAGAGCGGTTCCAGGCTTTCATGGACAACAGTCCGACGATCGCGTTCATGAAAGATCCCGAGGGAAGGATCACATACGCAAACAGGCTGATGAACAGCCAGTTCTCACTCACGGGTCAGTCGGTCGTGGGACTGAGCGACAGGGACCTCGTCCCGCCACAGATCGAGGAGGCGGTTCGGGCCAACGATCAGGCCATGCTGCGCAGCGGCGAAGCAGTGCAGTTGATCGAGTCGGTCCCGACGAATGACGGAACCCTCCACCACTGGCTCACGTACAAGTTCCCGGTCGCCGCCGCGGACGGATCGACCTATGTCGGCGCGATGGCGGTGGACCTCACCGACCGCCTCCGCCTGGAGAGCGATCTCGCAGCTGCGCGCGACGCGGCTCTCGAATCCGCGCGCGGGAAATCGCGATTTCTTGCGAACATGAGCCACGAGATCCGCACACCGATGAACGGTGTCATCGGTCTCCTCGGTGTGCTCTCCGACACCCACCTCGATGACGACCAGACCGACCTGGTGCGAACGGCGCGTCAGAGCGCCGAGTCTCTTCTGTCGATCATCAATGAAATCCTCGACTTCTCGAAGATCGAAGCGGGACAGCTGAACTTCGAGGTGCTGGAGTTCGACGTTCGCGAAACGTGCGAGTCCGTGATGGATCTGCTCGCGGATGCGGCGCGTCAGAAGTCGATCGAGATCGGGTGCGTCGTCGATCCCGAGATCCCGCCGGTGCTGAAAGGCGACCAGGGGCGCTTGCGGCAAGTCCTCCTCAACCTGATGAGCAACGCCATCAAGTTCACCGAAGAGGGTGGCGTGCTGGTGCAGGTCGATCGTGAGGCGAGCCGCGTGGACGAGGTGACTCTTCGCTTCCGCATCACCGACACC
>CALMZP010000073.1 GCA_937870635.1 uncultured Acidobacteriota bacterium
CGCCGCTCCACTGACCCTCCCGAGATCGTCGCGGGCGAGGTCGCCCGCGGGGTTCTCGTGCTCGACCGGCGGGCGCGATCGCCCGCCGCTCCACTGATCCTCCCGAGATCGTCGCGGGCGAGGTCGCCCGCGCTCCACCATGCGTGGCACAAACCAAACCCCGGCGTCTATTTCGGTTGTGACCGCTCGAAGGTTCTTGGAACGGGTAGGGAAATCTCTGCTGCCGACCCTCCTATAAGTGGAGGCATCCAGCATGCCCGACGACACGACCCTCGATCCGACCGTTACACCCGAAACGCTCCTCTCCGATGACGACCGGCCCAAAGGGGGGAAGCTCGAGGAGGGGGCGGCCCTCTGCCTCTCCGGCGGCGGGTACCGCGCCATGCTCTTTCACCTCGGCACACTCTGGGCGCTGAACGATCACCGCTGGCTGCAGAAGCTCGACCGGATCTCCAGCGTCTCCGGTGGTTCGATCACCGCCGGCGTCCTGGGGATGAACTGGACATCCCTCTCGTTCGATGGCGGTCGGGCCACGAACTTCGGCGAGCTCGTCGTGAATCCGATCCGCAAGCTCGCGCGCAAGACTCTCGACGTGAAAGCGGTCCTCAACGGCCTCTTCAAGACTGGATCGATCAACGACAAGCTCACCGCCGCGTATGACAAAGAGCTGTTCAAGAAGAAGACTCTGCAGCACCTTCCTGACCGCCCCCGCTTCGTCATCAACGCGACGTCCGTCCAGTCAGGCGCGCTCTTTCGCTTCTCCAGGCCGTACGTGTGGGACTACCGCGTCGGCCGGATCGACAACGCGCCGATCTCCCTCGCCGCGGCGGTCGGAGCGTCATCGGCGTTCCCGCCGCTCCTCTCGCCGGCGGCGATCGACCTGACGAAATTCACGATCGTGCCGGGCAGCGGCACCGACCTGCAGAAACCTCCGTATACGCAGCGGGCGATCCTCACCGACGGCGGCGTCTACGACAACATGGGGATCGAGACGGCCTGGAAACGATACAGGACGATTCTCGTCAGCGACGCGGGCGGGAAAATGCAGGCCGACGCGAAGCCGGCGGTGAATGCCGTGCAGCATTCGCTGCGGGTGAACGGGGTGATCGACAACCAGGTGCGCAGCCTCCGCAAGCGACAAGTGATCTCTTCGTTCGGCAAAACGCGCCAGGGGGCCTACTGGGGCATCCGCAGCGACATCGCGAATTACGCCGTGGCGGGAGCCCTCCCGGCTCCGCTCCCGCGAACGATGGAGCTCGCCGAGACGCCGACGCGCCTCGCCGAGATGCCGGCCGAGCTGCAGGAGCGACTGATCAACTGGGGCTATGCCATCACGGACGCGGCGATGCGCAAGCACGTCGACAAAAAACTGACTGCGCCGCAGGGCTTTCCGTATCCCCGCGGCATCTGACCGAGAGGTTCAGATGATCGATTCCACTCCTCCATCACGCCAGCGCCAGGCGCTCATCATCGCGCAGGATCCGAGCGTCCGCATCGGCGGCGAGATCCTGCTGGCGAAGATCAACATCCCCGCCGAACGGCTGCATCCGGGCCCGGTCGGGTATCGGGTCGATGTGATCGACTTCGACGCGACCTCCGACACGCTTTACATCGCCGACGACCCTGTCGATCTCGATCAATGGCTGGCCAGGAGCCCGAAGGGACTCGGCGATCTCCTCGTGCGCAGCCCCGAGTTCCATCGCCACAACGTCTACGCGCTGGTGATGAAGACACTCAGCCGCTTCGAATTCGCACTGGGCCGGCGCGTGAACTGGGGGTTTCCGGGCCATCAGCTCAAGGTCGCGCCGCATGCGTTCTCCGAGGCGAATGCGTTTTACTCGGATCGGGTGAATGCGCTGCTGTTCGGATACTTCCCCGGCTCCGACGGCAGGATGGTCTACACGTGCCTCTCACACGACGTCATCGTCCATGAGACGACGCATGCGCTGATCGACGGACTGCGCGAGCGCTACCGCGAGGCCTCGTCCGCCGATCAGGGTGCGTTTCATGAAGGCTTCTCCGACGTGGTCGCGCTCCTGTCGGTCTTCTCACTCCCGGCGGTCATCGAAAAGACGATCGACGCCACGGCCGGCAGGAAGAAGCTGAACACGAAGCTGCTGACCGCGAAGGCGCTGCGGCGCTCGATGATCTTCGGCCTCGCGAAACAGGTCGGCGCCGAGTTGCAGGCCACGCGCGGAAAGCCGCTGCGCCGCTCGCTCGAGCTCGAGCCCGATCCCGGCTACCTCGACCGCGAGGAGTATGCCGAGCCGCATCGCCGCGGCGAGATCCTCGTCGCGGCGATGCTCACCGCGTTCGTCAACATGTGGAGCCAGCGTCTGATCGCGCTGATCGAGGATCGGCAGCAGGTCGACCGCTCGCGCGCGATCGAGGAAGGTGCCGACATCGCCGACTGCCTCCTCACCAGCGCCATCCGCGCGCTCGACTACTCGCCGCCGGTGGACGTCCGCTTCGGCGACTACCTCTCCGCTCTGCTCACCGCCGACCGTGAGATCCGCGTCGACGACACCCGTTACGACCTTCGCAGGACCGTGCGCGATGCGTTCGCCTCGTACGGCATCGCGCCGGCCTCGAACGATCCCGAGGGGTACTGGGGACCGCCGCCGCCGGACCTCGACTATTCGCGAACCCACTTCGACTCCATGCAGCGCGATTACGACGAGGTGTTCCACTTCATCTTCGAGAACCGGGACGCGCTGAGGCTGCATCGCGAAGGATTCACACGCGTGCGATCGGTCCGACCGTGCGATCGCGTCGGCTCGGATGGATTCGTCCTCCACGAGACGGTCTGCGAATACGAACAACTCCTCGAGCCCCGCGCCTCCGAGCTCGCCGCCCTCGGCATCACCAAGCCGGCGGGAATGCCGGACGACAAACCGCTCAAGCTCTTCGGCGGCGGCGCATTGATCTTCAATGAGTACGGGCGGCTGAAGTACCACATCTACAACACGCTGACCGGAAGCCGTCAGCAGGAGCGCCTCGATTTCCTCTGGAAGTCGGGTGCGCTGCGCACCGATACCCCGCCGCGGCTGTCAGTGTCGCGCATGCATCTGCGCCGCGGCACGTCCAAACGCCGGCATGCAACCGAGGAGTGGTAGATGGCGAAGCCGTATCGAATGAGGGTGAGGATGTACAACGTCGGCTTCGGCGACTGCTTTCTGCTGACGTTCTTCTACAGGAGCAAAGCGAGGCCGGAGCGCCATGTGCTGATCGATTTCGGATGGACATCGGGTCCGGCGAACCGGAAGAAGACGACGCTCGCGGAAGTCGCCGGGAAGATCAAGGAGGCGACGGCCGGACGACTCGACGCCGTGGTGGCCACGCATCGGCACGCGGATCACATCAGCGGCTTCACGCCGAAAAAGGGGAAGGGGCCGGGCGACATCATCGCCGGCATCAGTCAGAACGCGCTCATCGTGCAGGCGTGGACGGAAGATCCGAAGCTGCCGGTGAAAGCGCGCGCTCCGGGCAAGCCGCTCAAAGGAGCGAAGGCGCTCTCGGCGATGCATGTGCGATCGCTCGACGACATGCACAGCGTTGCGGCGGCGATCGTGAACCGTGCCCGCGGACTCCAGCCGGAGCAGATGGATGCCGAAGTCGTGGAGGAGAAGTCGTTCCTGCCGGCGCGCGATAGCGGCGGTGACACCGACAAGGACAATGACGGTGATGGTGATGGCATCGGCGACCAGGCCGCATTCCGGCAGCTCGGCGTCGGCAAAGAGTTGCGCGAGCGCCTGGCGTTTCTGGGCGAAACGAATCTCAAGAATGCGGCCGCGGTGAAGAATCTCATCGCAATAGGCAAGCGGCACGAATATCTGTCCTACGGTGCGAAGTCCGATCTCGCCGGAAAGGTTCTTCCCGGCGTGAAGGTCCACGTCCTCGGACCGCCGACGATCGAGCAGCACGAGGAGGTGCTCGAGCAGCGATCGACGGACGCCACGGAATTCTGGCATCTGCAGGCGGCGGCATCGCGCGCGGTCGGGCGGAGATCGGCCGGGAAACTGTTTCCCCACGCGCCCTCCGTTCAGGGGGCGTATCCGCAGGCGGCGCGGTGGTTCGTGCGGCGCGTGCGCGCCATTCACGCGCAACAACTGCTCGAGCTCGTGCGCATCGTCGATGACGCCATGAACAACACCAGTCTCATTCTCCTGTTCGAGGCCGGAGACAAGCTGCTCCTCTTCTCAGGCGACGCGCAGATCGAGAACTGGGAGTACGTGCTGCAGCACGCGAAGAACGCGAAGAAGCAGCGCGCGCTGCTCAGCCAGGTCCAGCTGTACAAGGTCGGCCATCACGGCAGCCTGAACGCAACGCCAAAGACGCTGTGGAAGCTTTTCAAGCGGAAGGGGAGTCTCGTGTCGCTGATGTCCACCCGTCCCGGAAAGCACGGCAGTACCCGATCGCAGACGGAGGTCCCAAGAAGAACGCTCATCGCCGCGCTGGATGAAAGAAAGAAGCTGAGGCGCACGGACAAGCTGAGCGGAAAGCGCGGCGAGACGCTGTTTGATGAGGTGATGTTCGAACTGTGAGCTCTGTGCTCTCCGGCGTGAACTGCCACGGAGCAGACGGAGAGACACGTGGAGAACACGGAGAGCGCGCACCCGTTATACTCACGGCATCCGACCATGACCCGAAGGATCCAACGGCTCGCCGCCGGAGCCTCGTTCACGTCGTTTCTCATCGCGCGCGCTCTGGCGGGGGACGTCGTCGTCAGCGCGCTCCCTTCGGGCATGTTGCAGCTGCCGGCGCAGGCCACGGCAACGGACCGCTTTTCGCTGACGAACAACGGCAGCGCCGGCGCCGAGGTGACGCTGTCGGCTTCCGGCGGCTTCTTCAGCGCCGCACCGGCGGCGTTCACCCTGCCGGCAGGTTCCACGCAGATCGTCACCGTGACCGCTCAGGCGCGCTCTGCCGGCGTCCACATCGGTTCGATCGCCGCGACCTCTCCCGGTTCCGCTACGGTCACCGTGCCGGTCAAGTTGCTGGTGACCCAGCCGCCGTCCGCGGCGGTCTCGGTGGAGCCGGACATCCAGCGCATCGAGGTGGCGCCGCCGGTCATCAGCCCCGCGCCACCGATTCCGTTCGGATTGACGAACCGCGGAACGGAAGCGATCACCGCTCTGGTCGTTTCGGACTCGAGCTGGATCGAGCTGCTGGACGACGCCGTCACGATTCCCGCGGGGCGGTCGTACGACGTCCGTTTCCAGATCAACCGCGAGAAACGACCCGACGCCGCGAACCCGGTCGGTTCGGCGACAGGGAGGATCTCGCTGGTGTTTTTCTCGAGCACCTCCAGCGCGGGTTCGCCTTCTGTCTCGCTGGCGTCGGTGGTCGTCATCGATCTGAACGATCCTTCTCTTCGGACGGGGACACCGCCGCCGCTGGCCGGCGAGCTGGCGTTCTTCGTTCCCGGTTTCAGCGCGGGAGTGGATCTGTCGATGTTTGCCGGCGGCGCGAGCCCCGCGATCGACGATCTCCGTCTCTACTTCGCGCGGCCGCCCACCGGTCTGCCGTCGAGCTTCGCCGCGTTTTCCAGGGTGGCGACGAACAGCGGCATTTCATTCGTGAACATCGTGCCGCCATCCGGCGGGACGCAGGTTCGGAGCAGCGAGCCAGCCGCGCTCAGTCTCGCGGCGATGAGGGTCGCTGTCGATGACGGCGATCCGTTCACCTCGCTGCTTCCAATCCTCCGCTCGGACCAGGGAGTGCCGTTCGCCGGGACGATTTTCCTGGCCGGTGTCGGAAAAGATGCGACGACGCGCACCGACATTCATCTGCAGGAGGTGGCCGGGCAGCCGGCATTCGCGCGCATCGATTACCTCGATGAGGCGGGCCTGCTCGAGCTCACACTCAGCTACGACCTCGGCCCTTTCGAGAGTGTCCATCTTCGCGATGCTGTTCCGTCGGGGGCATCGACCGCGGTGATCACCAACCTGAGCGGCGGCGCGGCACGCATCGCGGCCGTCGCCCTGGTGACGGACAGCAGGAGCGGGGATTCATGGGCGGTCACCGACGCGACGGCGGCGCTCGCGGCGCCGGCCACGGAGCTGCTCGTGCCCATAATCAGCGATGATCTTCGCGCGGCCCCGGTGATTCATCTCGTCAACCGCGGCTCGGATGTGGCCCTCACCCGAGTGGAAGTGTTTCGCGCCGCGCCGGGACGGCGCCGCGCGGCGAAGCACTCACCCGCGGAGACGAACAGCATCAGCTTCGCGCTGGCGCCGAAGGCCGCGGTGAAAGTCGCCGCCGGAAAAGCCGCCGGCGGCGCGTACGCCCGGATCACATCGGCCGGCGGCGGCGTCACGGCCAGCGCCCGCACAGTGATCGATGATGATCGCGGCTCGTACGGATCGCCGCTCCCGATCTTTCCTCCCTCCGCCGTCCTGCGCGCCGGCCAGTCGCGGCGCTTTGCGGGAGTCGATGATGCGGAGCCGTCCGCGGCCGCCGCACGCACTCCTCTGACGTTCCGATCGGAGTTGATGCTCGTGGAAACGTCCGGACAGCCGGCGAGGGTGCGAGTGCGGCTGCGCTACGTGGCAACGGCGGGACTGGCCATCGCACGCGCCACCGCCGAGCACGAGTTGGAGATCCGTGGCGCCGCATTCGTATTCCTTCGGCCGCTCGCCCGCGCCATCATCGGCAACGGCCGTGATGCCTTCGGCGATCTCCGCAACATGGAGCTGACGGTCGAGGTGATCGGCGGAGCGGGTGCAGTCATCCCGGTGCTTCATTCGATCGAGAACCGGTCCGGCGACGCCATCGTACGCACAGAGTAGGAGTGCGATTCACCGGAGCGCTGATGGCAGGGGAGGCGGTTGGGCCGGGGCTTCGTCTTACTGGTGAGATTTCTGACGGCCACTCCATAGTCCGGAGTGCAGGCCACGATGAGGAACGCAAGTGCCGCTATCACCGTCAGCGATAAGGTGCGACGCAGTTGCATGGTTGATCGGTTGAGTCGGCGGACTTTCGTTCCGACGTTCGTTAGTCAGAGAGGCTTGCGACCGTTACCGAGCCGTCCTGATTGATTCGCACGAGGACCTCGCAAGCCGAGCGTACGTTCTCGGGAACGGAGATTTGTCTCGAATAGGATTGCCCCTCTGCGCTTCGCCATTCCACCGTGATCTCGGCGGGAAGTGGCCGATTGATTCCTCCATGTGTTTTCCTGATTCCGCTATTGAATGATCCACCGAGTGAGGTGAAGCCGTTGAAGCGAACGTGCGCGTCGTCAATTGGCCCCGAGGTGCCATTCTCGAGAGTGAGGTCAAACTCCGATGCTCCGCAGGCGACCAGGACGATCAGGAATGCAATCAAGTAACGGCGCATCGATGTAGCATGGGAAGCGCGGCGAGACGCTAAATGATGAGGTGATTTTCGAACTGTGAGCGGGACCATCGAGTCGTTTTGATCGAAGCGGGGCCGACGCCACCAGGCAAGTCAGAGTCAGGATCAGAAGCACACGACTTTTCAACGGATGGCACGACTTCACGCGTCAAAGCTCTTGATCGCTGATGGTGATGGTGGAGTCGTCGTTGATCCGGACAACAATCTCTGTGGCGGAACGGTATTTGGGGGGAATCTGGACCTGTCGTGAAAATGTTTTCCCGTCGACGTCTCGCCAGACAACGGTGACCGCGGGCGGCACCGACCGTTTCACTCCCATGTGCGTCTTGGCGGCCCCGGACGCGAAAACGCCACCGACGGAGCGAAATCCATCGAACTCAACGTGTGCATCGTAGATGAAGTGGGATGTGCCATTTTGGAGAGTGAGATCGAAGGCAGACAGGCCGCAGGCAAGTACCACGGGGAGCAATAGCAATAACAATCTACGGAACATTGCTGTAGCACATTGGGCGACTATAGAGACCACCTGACATCGTCGCCTTGAGCTCTGCGGTCCACTCGATGAAGCCTGATTCGTCATGATCGACAAAACCCGCGGCTGCCGTGATCTCCGAAGGTGCAAAAGGATCGAGGGGGACGCCCGCGAGACGGGCCTGTTCGGCCATCCAACCCAGTGGAACACGCGCTAGCTCGTCGTTGTCCGGGTATCCACCTCCAACGTCCGAATGAGCCCCCCGAAACGATTTCTCAATCACGTCTCCGTTGGTTCGCCCTCCGCGCGTGTACATTGAAGTCAATGGGAATAACAGGCGACGTTCATCCCTGGAGACAGCATGACGAATCCTGGCCACGTTCTGTGGGCGGTTCAGGTTATACCCGATGTTGACGCAGCCGCCCGGCGCGCCAAAGGAACCGACCGTATCGAAAATCCCCAGGAATCGAATTGTCGGTCGAAAAAACCGAGTGTGCTTCTTGAGAAACGTTCCGGTCCGCGGAGAACTGGTATCGGGGATGCCTTCTTGTGCGATCAGATTTGCGAAGGCAACGGCGAGTGCAGCGCCCCGACTGAAGCCAAAGATGTCGATGTTTCTGTCTCCTCGATTGTATTGGGTGACCAAGCGGTTGTACATCGAACGAAGGCGCAGATCTCCGCCAAGCCCGGTGAGCCCGCCCACCGGTAAGGTCCACCAATCCGATCCCACGCCTTCACGGTAAAAAACACGCTCCTGATATTTTTCGGCGAGCTTTGCGACATTCGTGGGCCGCGGCATCTTCTCGCGATCGTTATCGGTGCCGTCAAAGAAGTATCCGGCCAGACCAGTCGGGTCGGTGCAGTTCACCGGATCCCCGCCGCAGTACGCGTATGGATTGGAGGAATCGCGGGTACCGGCAGGATCCGGCGTCATGAACGTTCCCGTCCTCGGGTCGTACCAGCGTTCGCGCATGTAGATCAGCCCCGTTGCGGGGTCCTGGAAGGGGGCGGCCTTGAACGGGGCGATGCCCAGCATTCTTGCGGCGCGCATGTTTTCGGGGGAGATCTTTGGGGCGAAGGCGATGCGCTCGCGGTATTCGAGCTCGTTGGCGACGCGCGCGTCGCGGATGGCTTCTCCCACGGCCAGGCGGCCTTCTCCGGCCACGACCTCGAACTCGGCGGTCAGATCGGGATCGAGCGGCTGGCGGCCGTCGCCGAAGCTCATCATGGTCAGGTTGCCGCCTTCGAACCTCACCCTCGCGTCCTGCGTGACGACCTCTCCTCGGCGAATGATCATGCGGACGTCGGCCGGCTTGCCCGTGAATTCGCCGACGACGAGGTCGGAGGTGACCTTCATCCGATGGCGGGGCGTCGACGCGGGCTCCATCGACATGAAGAATCGTCCGCGATCCCACGTGCGGCCGCCATCTCTTGAAGTCTGGATACGGACGAAGAGATCGACGTCATCGGGGCAGTCGACACGCGCGGTGACTGGAGTCGTCAGATGGCGCAGGAACTGGGGGTAGATCTCCGTGCTGTTTGGGGTCGCGGTGCGGATTGCTTCCTCGTTCGGCAGCTCGAAACGGCACGTCACTTTTTCCTTCGAGGCGTTCTCGATGAAGAGGGTCGTGCGGAATTGTGCTTCCTCCGAATGGCCGGAGATGACCGGGATCGAGTTTTCCGCGATGGCTGGGAGGGCGAACACGGTCACCAGAATTGCGATCGATTGGCGCATCTGAGGAAGGAGTGCCCGGGCGGGGGAAATCCCTACCCTCGGCGGGTTTTCGCACCCATGTTCCGGGCTTGGCTCGCGTTTCGCGCATCCTGAGGTCCTTCGGCGTCTTCGCGCCTCAGGATGACGTGGGTTTCGGGCTTGCTGCGGTCACGTTCGCAGCGCCCGTCTGCGTAACAGCCGGC
This sequence comes from uncultured Acidobacteriota bacterium, assembly GCA_937870635.1. Classification (GTDB taxonomy): domain Bacteria; phylum Acidobacteriota; class Thermoanaerobaculia; order Gp7-AA8; family Gp7-AA8; genus DATLEX01. The sequence continues at coordinate 9,746 of CALMZP010000073.1, forward strand.
GATGTCGCGGTCAACGCGGCTTCGATATCTTCCGGCATCTTCGATGGGCTCTTCTCGTCTTTCTTTCTTCGCTCCAGCCAGTCGTCGAAGGCTTTGCGTTCTTCTTCTGTTGTGCCGGGGGCCCGGTAGTACGCGACCAGGCGGGCGACGGCGGCTTTCTGCTCGCCTTCGTCGGCGTTGTCGTAGTAGTGGAGCATCGGGGCCCATCGTTGCTTGTACGGGTGGATCTCGTCGAAGTGGCGGACGAACATCGTGCTCCACGTCTCCAGCTCGCGGTCGTTCATCGGGCGCGGGTCGCCGACATGGTTCTCCGCGTGAAACATCTCGTGATCCGTGATCAGGCGCGTGAACGCCGCGCTCCTCGGATCGAGGCCCGCCGGGCCGATGACGATGTATCCGACTCCGTCCGCGCTGAAGTAATAGCCGGCGTTGTTCTCCAGCGACCTCGTCGCGCCGCCGTTGCGCGGACGCGCCGACCGCTTCTGATTCAGACGCGGATCGAAGTTGACGATCGGCGCCGGCTCATTGTCCTCACGCTCGACGTGCTCGACACCCTTCGCGCCCGTCATGCGCACTTCCTGCGGCCACAACGCCTCCTTCACCAGCACCAGCATCGCCTTCGCCTTCTCCGCCGGATCGGTGAGCGCCTTGGCCGCGGTCACACGATCACGCCACGACGGCTCGTCGGCCAGCAGAACAGGAGAGAGCA
>CALMZP010000074.1 GCA_937870635.1 uncultured Acidobacteriota bacterium
CGACGAAGAGGTAGGTATGGAGCTTCTGTCATCCCGAGCGTAGCGAGGGACCTGGGTGTGAAGGGGGCGCGAAGGTCCATCTTCGTGCCGCCCGACCCCCAGGTCCCTCGCTCACGCTCGGGATGACACGCTTTTGGTCACGTGACGGCCCACCCGATGGCGGCGAAGGTTCCGAAGGCGATCGCCAGCTCCCACCCGGTGAGAACCGGCTCGGCTCTCGCGGAACATCGGACGCCTGCAGGCCGAGGGGCTCATTCGCCTCGACGGCAAGAGGATGGTCGTGGCCGACGTCGACGCGCTGGAGCACGCCGCCGAAGAGGTGTGAGAATTGAGAACGGAGCATTGAGAATTGTGAAAGATTCCTCAATTCTCAGTCCTCGATTCTCAATTCTTTATGGCTTCGACTCCGAATCCCGGAGCCACGTCCACACCGCAACGGCTGAGGGGAGGCCGATGATGCTCGCGGCGATGGCCACGATCTGGTTCAGCTCCTCGCGTGTGACATCGAGAGCGATCGCTTTGCGCGCGCTGGAGTGGACCGCCCCCTCACGCATCGCACCGATGGCGACGCCGAGCTTGATCAGCCGCGCCGTCCTGTCATCGAGCGGCCCGGCCTTGGCGGCGTTGCCCAGCTGATCCCACGCGGCGCGCAGCTCGGGGAACGTCTTGCTGAAGTCATCGTAGGTCTTCGGAGCCCGCGGAAGTTTGCTGCTCATTCCTGAAGCATACTTCCAATCACGCTCGGCTTCGTAGGCTACTGCTGACGAGTGCGTAGCACCGTCATCGCGCGTGAGAGAAGAGGGAACGACGCTCACCGCAGAGGCGCGGAGGACGCAGAGGACGCCGAGAAGATGGCAGAAGACCTCTGCTGCGACTCCGCGGTTGCCTTTCGGATCATCAGGGCAGCGAGAGATCTGAGGGTGCAGGGGGCGCGAGGATCTGACTGCGTGCCACCCGGCCCCCAGGTCCCTCGCTCACGCTCGGGATGACATGGTTTGAACCCCGTTACTTCCTAGCAGGGCACCTCGGCGTTCTTCCGCGAGTAGTACCACCAGGTCATGGCGATGCACGTCGCGTAGAAGATGATGAAGCCGATGATTGCTGCCGCGGGGCTGCCCGTCCGCGCGATCGACGTTCCGAAGCTCTTCGGGATGAAGAAACCGCCGTACGCGCCGATGGCCGAGGTGAAGCCGAGAACCGCCGCGGCTTCCTTGGCGTTGAAGATGATCGGGATCATGCGGAACGTCGACGCATTTCCAATACCGGTCGCCAGGAACAGCACGATGAAGAGCGCGAGGAACGCGTAGAACGGCCCGTCGAGCATCTGCAGGACACCGAACGCGGCGAGCGCCATGACGATGAAGTTCCAGAAGGTCACCGGAGCGCCGCCGAATTTGTCGGCGATCCATCCGCCGACGGGCCGCGCCAGCGCGCCCACCAGAGGACCGAGGAAAGCGAATTTCATCGCGTTGATCTCGGGGAACTGAGACTTGATCAGGAGCGGGAGTGCCGCCGAATAGCCGATGAAGGATCCGAAGGTTCCCAGGTAAAGCCAGCACATCAGCCAGTTGTGCTTGCGCCGGAAGATGACCGCCTGATCCGCGAATGAAGCCTTCGCGCTGCTGATGTCGTTCATGCCGAACCATGCCGCGATCGTGGCCGCGATGACGAACGGCACCCAGATGAAGCCGGCGTTCTGCAGATAGAGCCCGCCGTGCGGGCGCCCGCCCATCGAACCGAAGACCGATGCGGTGATGACCAGAGGAACGACGAACTGAACGGCGCTGACGCCGAGGTTTCCGAGGCCGGCGTTCATGCCGAGGGCGGTGCCCTTCTGGGCCTTGGGGAAGAAGAAGCTGATGTTGGACATGCTCGAGGCGAAGTTGCCTCCGCCGAATCCGCAGAGCAGCGCGAGGAGGAGCATCGTCGTGTACGGCGTGGCGTTGTTCTGCACGGCGAAGCCGATGCCGAGCGCGGGCACGAGCAGCGAGCCCGTGCTGATCGTCGTCCACTTGCGGCCGCCGAAGATCGGCACCATGAACGAGTAGAAGATGCGCAGCGTGGCTCCGGACAGCGCGGGCAGCGCCGCCAGCCAGAACAGCTGATCGGTGGTGTAGGTGAAGCCGACGTTGGGCAGATTGACGACGACGGCGCTCCACACCATCCAGACCGCGAACGAGAGGAAGAGGGCAGGGATCGAGATCCAGAGATTGCGCGTGGCAATCGCTTTCCCCTCAGCCTTCCAGAAGTTCGAGTCTTCCGGATTCCAGAATGTCAGTACGTTGGGGCTTGAAGACATGGTTCCTCACTCCTTGCCGGGACCAGCGCCCGGCGGCGTTGTCTTTCACCAAGGTGGAGCCATACGACCGAGATGGACGTGACGGCGAACAGCAGCATGAATGCGCTGCTCCGGACGCCGGTCAGGTCGACGAGCACGCCGAACAGAATCGGAAAGACGAATCCGCCCAGGCCGCCCACGAGGCCGACGATGCCGGAGATCACTCCGATCCGATCGGGGTAGTCGTCGGCGATGTGCTTGAAGACGGACGCCTTGCCGAACGCCCACATCAGGCCGACGACGAAGAGCAGGGCCGTGAATACGATCCAGTGGAGCAGTTTCGGGATCGAGAGCAGGAGCAGGCAGACCCACGACACCCAGATGATCGAGGACGTGACGGCTTTGGCGCCGAACCGGTCCGACAGCCATCCGCCCACGGCGCGGAGCATGCCCGAGGGGAGGACGAAGATCGTGGCGATCAGGGCGGCCGTGGCGATGCCGAACCCGTACTCGGCGATGTAGTACTTGGTCATCCAGAGCGAAAGGGCGACGTATCCGCCGAAGACGATCGCGTAGTGCTGCGAGTACTCCCAAACGCGGATGTCTTTGAGCGCGCGGAGCTGGGCCTTGATCGTCACTCCCTTCGACACCTTGTGGGCAGGGTCGGAGTGGGTGAGGAGGATGAAGAGCAACGTCGTCACAGCCAGTGCGACGGCGTAGACCCTCGGCACCATCTGCCATCCGAACCCGAGCACGAGCGACGGAGCGACGAATTTCGTGAGGGCAGCGCCCGCGTTTCCGGCGCCGAAAATGCCCATCGCGAAGCCCTGCTTCGATTTCTCGAACCAGCGCGCGCAATAGCTGATCCCGACCGAGAACGATCCGCCGGCCAGCCCGACGAAGAGGCCGAGGACCAGGAACTGCCAGTATTCGGTCGCGTAGGTGATCATCCAGAGCGGCGCGACGCAGAGCAGCATCAGCACCGAGAAGACGATCCGGCCGCCGAGCTTGTCGGTGAGCATCCCGAGCGGCAGCCGGATGAGCGAGCCGGTCAGGATCGGCAGCGCAGCGAGGAGGCCGAACTCGGTTTCGCTGAGGCCGAGACGCTCCTTGATGGGGATGCCGATGATCGAGAACATCACCCAGACCGCGAAGCAGATCGTGAAAGCCAGGGTGCTCGCGCTCAGGACGGAGAGTTGTTTCTGACGGTGCGATGCCCGATGCGATGCCATGACCGCAAGGATGGAGGGGGCTTCGAGGTGGTCGTATGACATTGGTCATGACCAAACCAGTACGTGTGATGAATGTCACCTCCGTATGACTTTCGTCATCCCCAGCGAGGCCTCATGTGTCGAGAATCGAGAGCACTGGAGGACACATGACTGTTGCTGAACTCAATTCAAGGACCATCGGGCAGCTCGCTGTGGAGATGCCGATTGCCATCCGCGTTTTCGAAGCCTGGAAGATCGACTACTGCTGCGGCGGCAAGACGCCCCTTCCGGAGGCCGTGGAAGCGGCAGGCAAGACCGTCGATGCTTTCATGGAAGAGCTCGCCCGCCTGTCGGTTGCGCCGGCTCAGGGATTCGACTGGCGGTCACAGACTCTGACGACCATCGCCAGAGAAATCACCGCCACCTATCACGGCTACACCCGCGAGGAGCTGCAGACGATCGACCCGCTCGCGACGAAGGTCCTCTCCGTTCATGGCGAGCGGCGTCCCGAGCTCGCCGCGGTCCTTTCGCTCATCCGCGAGCTGGCCGGCGACATGATTCCGCACATGCTCAAGGAAGAGCAGGTTCTCTTCCCGTACGTCGACCAGATGGAAGAAGCCGCCGCGGGCCACCGCCCCGCCGTCACGCCGTTCTTCGGCACGGTGAAGAACCCGATCCGCATGATGATGCTCGAGCACGACCGCGTCGGTGAGCTTCTGGTTCAGCTGCGCGAGGTTACCGAGAACTACACGCCGCCGTCGTCAGCGTGCTTCAGCTACCGCGAGCTCTACCGCCGCCTGGCCGAGCTCGAGGCCCGCACCCACGAGCACATCCACGTGGAGAACAACCTCTACTTCCCGCGCGCCGTGGCGCTCGAGGAGACGGCCGGTTCGCCGAACCCCGCGGTCGAAGGATGCGGACACGGCGGATGCAATCACTGAAGGATGGCCGTGGAGCTTCATGAATTTCTGACGGGCGATCACGCAGCACTGGCATCGAAGAGGAGAGCGGTGGTCTCTACGAGATCATCGAGTCACTCTCCGGCGCCGATCGGCGCTCATGGAGAAGGTGCACGCGATCCCCGAAGTGCCCGTGATGCCGAATGTCGATTCGCCGATCGTGAGGAACACATCGCCACGCTGCTGCGCGACGCCGAAGAGAGGCGGAGGAAGTTTTCGTTTTGAACGAACGATGAACGATGAACGGAAAACATCGAATCGTTCATCCGCTGCCCTGAAGATCGACGGCGCTCGCGGCGGTCGCGATCACGTCATCCTGAGCCGGCGAAGCGCGGCGAAGGACCCTCAAAATACAAAAGTCTGGCACGGACATGGTCGGATACCTCCGCTAGCATGGTTCCATCGACCCGCGCAGTGGCGTATGACAGATGTCATGGTGAGACCCGGATCGCTTCTTGAAACGCCCCGGAACCATGGAAAAACGGTTTTCAGGGCAGATCGCGGTCGTCACCGGAGCTTCCGCCGGCATCGGCCGCGCCCTCGTGCGGGCTCTCACCCGTGAAGGTGCCCACCTCGGCCTCCTTGCTCGCGGGGTCGACGGGCTCGAAGCGGCCGCGGCGGAGGTTCGAGCGGCCGGAGGCAAGGCCGTCGTCATCCCGACGGACGTCTCTGACCACGAGCAGGTGGAGCGCGCGGCGGCGCGCGTCGAGGAAGAGCTTGGTCCGATCGACCTGTGGGTCAATAACGCCATGGTCTCGGTCTTTTCGCCGATCTCTGAACTGAAGCCGGAGGAGCTGCGGCGCGTCACCGACGTGACGTACCACGGCTACGTGTGGGGGACGATGGCGGCGCTTCGGCGCATGCGGCCGCGCGACCGCGGCACGATCGTGCAGGTCGCTTCAGCGCTGGCTTATCGAGGAATTCCCTTGCAGGCCGCGTATTGCGGAGCCAAGCATGCCGTGCAGGGGTTCTGCGACTCTCTCTGGTCGGAGCTGCTGCACGACGGCAGCAAGGTGAAGCTGCGCGCCGTCAATCTTCCCGCGGTCAACACGCCGCAGTTCGACTGGTCGAAGAGTCACATGCCGCGGCGGGCGCAACCAGTCGGCACGATCTTTCAGCCCGAGATGATCGCCGATGCAATTCTCTGGGCGGCGCTGCACGAAGAGCGCGAGCTCAACGTAGCCTGGCCGGCAACGCAGGGAGTCGTTGGCAATGCGTTCTTTCCCGGCATCGCCGATGTGTATCTCGCGAAGACGGCCTTCGAGGGGCAGCAGACCGACGAGCCGGAGGATCCCGATCGTCCGTCGAACCTCTGGGAACCGCTGCCCGGCGATCGCGGCGCCCATGGGAGGTTCGACGACCGCGCGAAGGATCGAAGCCCGTGGCTGTGGGTCTCGATGAATCGCAAATGGCTGATTCCGGCGCTGGCGGTGGCGCTCGTCGCTTATTGCGGAACGTCGAGGTGCGATGTGATTCGATCGGGAGGAAAGTAAGCGACGCGGATCAGCTCAGTATGCGGTCCAGCCGTGCCGCTCTCGCCGGAACCGCCTTCATGTACTTCTGCGTCTCGCGAAGGGAGCTGATGAGGCCTGCGCGCATGCGCCGGACGTTCACCGCGCCTCCGTTGTAGAGCGCCGCGGTCCAGGCCGCGAGGTTGTCGTCCTCGATGCCGAGCTCCCGGGCCTGCTCCTGCTTCGTCTCGAGGTGCACCGCGAGGAACTCGGCCATCCGCGTCGGAGAGAAGCGTGCGTCGAGAGTACGGCCGAGGTATTCGCCAGCGTCGTACGGCTGGATGCGGATGACGGTCGCCGGGTTCTGTCCGAACTTCGCGCGGAGGAGGGCGTCGCGCTTCTTCGAAAGATCCTTCCCGTACTTTTCCCAGCGGTGGCGCTGCATGTTTCTCAGATACGTGTAGTCGCGCTGAACACGCGCGCGGAACTTCTTCAGCTCGGTCGGCGATGACCTCCACGAGCTGGCGGGGGTGACGAGTGACCCAGCGGCTCATCTCGCTTGCGAGGCGGGCCCGTTCGTTGTCGCTGTAGCGCTCGACGGACCCGGGGCTTTCGACGGCCCACGCTCGCGGATGACGACCGAACGCTGTTCCGGGCGAAGCGGAAGAAACCGAAAAAGCCGATGTCGAAGAATTCGATGACGAGGATTGAATAGACTGCCGGGATGCGACATCGCGAACGTCACCGCAGTGACCGGATCGGATGGCTCCGTGCGGCCGTGCTCGGCGCCAACGACGGGATCGTTTCAACGGCGAGCCTTGTTGTGGGGATCGCCGCCGCCGCGGCCGATCGGAGCGAGATTCTTCTGGCCGGTATAGCGGGGCTGGTTGCGGGTGCTCTCTCCATGGCGGCGGGTGAATATGTGTCGGTCAGCTCGCAGTCCGACACGGAGAAAGCGGACCTCGCTCTCGAACGAAGGGAGCTCGCGACCGAACCGGTGGCCGAAGAGAACGAGCTCGCCGGCATTTACGTAGGGCGCGGCCTCGATCCCGAGCTGGCGCGCAGCGTCGCGAAGCAGCTGACCGCGCACGACGCCCTCGGTGCGCACGCGCGTGACGAGCTCGGGATCTCGGAGTTCACCACAGCCCGGCCCATGCAGGCCGCACTGGCATCGGCGGCGACGTTCGCCGTCGGAGCCGCTCTTCCGATCGTGGCCGCGATGCTGTCTCCGACCAGAAGCATCGGGCCGATCGTTTCCGGTACATCGCTCGTCTGCCTCGCGGTGCTCGGCGCTCTTGCCGGCCGCGCCGGCGGCGCATCGCCGCTGGTCGGCTCGGTTCGCGTGACGTTCTGGGGTGCGATCGCGATGGGCGCGACGGCCGCCGTGGGGATGCTCTTCGGTCCGACGGTGTCCTGAGAACGAAGATCTTGAACCCTATCCGAACTGCACGGATCTCCGCGTGAGCGACCCCATCCAGAATCCGCTGATGGGGAACGTCACCTTCTCATCTTCTGCGGCGGCGCCGAGGGAGACGAGGAGGGGGATGAAGTGCTCGCGGGTGGGGAGGGCGATCTGCGATCCAGGGCCCTTCTCCTGATAGTCGAGCAGCGTGTCGACGTCGCGGCGAACGAGCGCTTCGCTCGTCCACTGATCGAACTCTTTCGCCCACGCAGGTGGTGGGGTCGTTCCGCTCCAGTCGAGCGTGCGCAGGTTGTGCGTGATGAAACCGCTGCCCGCGATCAGCACACCTTCGTCGCGCAGCGGCCGTAACGACCGGCCGAGCTCGAAGAGCTGCCGCGGATTTTCAGTGGGCAGCGAGATTTGCAGGACCGGGATGTCTGCCGCCGGATACATGGCGACGAGCGGAACGTACGCGCCGTGGTCGAGACCGCGCTCCGGTTCGTCGGTGACCGGCTGTGATCCCTTCAGCATTGCGCGGATTCGCTGCGCGAGCTCAGGTGCGCCGGGCGCCGGATACTTCTGTTCGTAGTGATGCCGGGGGAATCCGTAGAAGTCGTAAATCAGAGAGACGGTGGTCGTCGCGCCGATCGTCAGCGGACGCTCCTCCCAGTGAGCGGAGATCATGAGGACAGCCTTCGGCCGCGGGAGCTGCGAAGCCCACGTATGGAGCTCCTTCACCCACTGCTGGTCATCGAGCAGGGGCGGTGCGCCGTGCGCGATGAAGATCGAAGGAATGCGGGTCCTCGTCATGGTCATCTCAGGTCGAACAACAGGATTTCGGATGAATCGGCAGCGGTGATCTCGAGCGAGGATTCGTTCTCGATCGCGGCGCCGTCGCCGGCATTGAGTCGCTGGCCATTCACGTCGACGGCGCCACTCGCGACCTGGACCCACGCGCCGCGTTTCGGTGCGAGGGCGTGGCGGACGGTCTGGCCTTTGTCGAGGATCGCGCCGTAAAGCTTCGCGTCCTGATGGATCTCGAGTGCGCCATCTTCGGCGCCCGGTGCGACGAGCAGACGAAGCCTGCCGCGTCGTTCGTCGAGGGGGAACATCTTCTGTTCATAACCCGGCTCGATGCCGCGCTGTCCCGGAAGGATCCAGATCTGGAAGAAGTGCACCGGCTCGGTCTCCGAACCGTTGAACTCGGAGTGTACGACTCCCGTGCCGGCGCTCATCCTCTGCACTTCGCCGCGGCGGAGGACGCCTTCGCCACCGGTGCTGTCCCGGTGGGCGAGGGCGCCTTCCATGACGATGGAGATGATCTCCATGTTGTCGTGCTGATGAGCGCCGAAGCCGCGCCCCGCTTCCACGGTGTCTTCGTTGATCACGCGGAGGTCGCGGAATCCCATGTGCTTCTCGTCGTAGTAATTCGCGAACGAGAACGTATGGTGCGAGGTGAGCCAGCCGTGACGGCCGGTCCCGCGCTCCTTCGATTTCCGGATGGTGATCATTGAGAGACTCCTTTCTGCTTTCCGTTCGGGGTTGTCAGAGATCAGGCTACGACTGGAACCGCTTTCACAGCCTGGACCTGCACCTCGATGCGGACTTCGTTCGCGACGAGGATTCCACCCGTCTCGAGGGCCTGATTCCACATCAATCCCCAGTCCCGGCGATCGATCTTCGCCGTCGCCTCGGCTGCACCCTTGATGTTGCCCCAGGGATCCTTGCCGGTGCCGACGTAGGTGCTCTCGAGAGTCACTTCCAGGCTCTTGCCGCGGATCGTGAGATCGCCGATGACCTTGAACCGGTCGCCTTCCTTCTTCATCGCGCCTTCGACGCGCTTGCTGCGGAAGGTGATGGCTGGATGGTTCTCGACGTCGAGGAAGTCGGCTGAGCGGAGGTGTCCGTCGCGGTCGGCGACGCCGGTGTCGATGCTCGCCGCGGCGATCTCGACGTTGACGGTCGAACGATCGGGATTCTGCTCGTCGACTTCGATGGTGCCTTTGAAGTCCTTGAAGCGACCGCGGACGGTGGTGAACATCATGTGCTTGACCGCGAACTCAACGGCCGAGTGGGTGGGATCGATCTGCCAAGTTATTGTATTTGCCATTGTTTAGCTCCTGTAATGGTTAGTGGGTTTCTCGCTGGTTGTCATGGGTAACGATTCATCCTCTCCAAGATATTCCTCGCAACGAATAATGTCAAGAGGAGTATTATGGTGCGAAGTTCGGTTCCGTAATCATGACGACAGAGGAGGGTTCCACGGTGGCCGGCAGACTGAAGAGTGAAATCAAACAGAAGAGGCCGTTCGCCAGCCTTCAGGAAGAAGTCGTCCTGGCGATGATGCGCACCGCGGATCAGCTCGCCGTTCCGATGAACGAGATCCTTCGCCGGACGGACCTCAGCCTGTCTCAATACAACGTGCTGCGCATCCTGCGCGGATCGGCAGGCGAGGGGCTTTCCTGCGGAGACATCGCCGAGCGCATGGTGCGCCGGGACCCTGATCTCACGCGGCTTCTCGATCGTCTGGAGAAGCGAGGCCTCGTCACGCGATCGCGCAGCACGACCGATCGTCGTGTCGTTCTCTCAGAGATCGCACCGGAAGGATTGCGGCTCCTCGAGTCGCTCGACGATGAAGTGGAAGCAACCGTGAGGAAAACGCTCGGCCACATGCCCGCCGATCGATTGGACATGTTGCGCGACCTGCTGGATGAAGCGAGAGGGAACCGGTGACCGGTGAACGGTCAACGGGTGGTATCCGACGTGCTAGCCGAAACCGGTATGCGGATTCTGATTTCGTTTTCACTTCTCGCTCTGCTGATTCTCGCCGTCGCCTGCGGCGGAGAGAAGAAGGAGGGGTCGTGGCTGGAGCCGGCCGCGTCATCGACCACGACCATGCCGCCGCCGGCCACAGCGCCGGAGGTCGACACGGGTGCCACGGTTCTGGTCACCCTCGGTGATGGCCATCTCGCCACGCAGGAAGCAACATTTCCTGAGGGGCCGGTGGTCCTGACAGTTGCCAATGCCGGCAAGGAAGTGCACAGCCTTCATGTCGAAGGCCCGGGTGTTTCCAAGGCTCTCGACGGGACGCTCCTGGCGGACGCCAGCGGGTCGCTCGAGGTCGTCTTCCAGAAGGGAACCTACGAGCTGTATTGCCCTGTTGCGGACCATCGCACCAAAGGCGAAACGCTGACCGTCACGATTCCGACGCCGTAGTCTCCGTCCGCTGCGCGATCTTGGCGACGCGCGCGCCCGGCAGCTTCATCAGCTCGGAGGGCGGCAGTCGGATCTTGCTGGTCCGGTTGCCGCCGCCGACGATGACCGACGCTTTCGTCATGACCAGTGCGTCGATGAGGATCGGCACCGACTCGGGGAGTCCGATGAGGGTCACTCCACCGATCTCCATGTTGCTCAGCCCGGCTGTCTCTTCCGAAGCAGCGAACGAGAGTCGTTTGAACCCCGCTTCTTTCGAGACGCGGTGATTGACGTCGAGCCGCGAATCCGCGCGCACGAGACACGCCACGTACTCCCTTGGCGTCTTCTTCAATGCGATGAGGATCGTGTTGCACGCCTCGTCAGGAGGGATTGAGTAGTTCGCACAGAACTCCGCGGTGTCCGCCCATTCGGGTCTGCACGCGAGGATTTCTCCCGCGATCGAATGACGCGCAACTGCCTGTTGCACGAGCGGATGGAGGATGTGCAGATCGCCTTTCATCTGGTACGCGAAACGCATTGTGAAGGACTGGAGGAGGCACGACAACTAAGCCAAATGCGATCACGATGATGAAGGCCGATCATGCGAGCGAGCTCGGCGACCTGATGCAGGCGCGCCGGAAGACGATCGAAGCGATGTGGAACAACCCCGTCCTGCGCCCCGTGAAAAAACTGCAGAGCGCGGCGCACAAGCTCCTCCCGACGAAGGTCAAGACCGCGAAAGCGACGGCCATCGCCCGGTCCATGAAGGACGAAGCAAGATAGAGGAGAAACTGGTGGAGCGCGGGCGACCCCGCCCGCGTTCGCCTTCTATGGCGTCGCGCCTGCACCTATTTCTTCGCCAGCACCGTTCTGCGCTGGCGCATGAGCGTATCCATATCCGGGACGTCGAGAAGGACGTGAGCGAGTACGTGGCCGGCCTGCGCGATAAGATCGCGTCGACAGAGGCCCTTCGCTGGCCTCACAGCCTCTCAGGGTGACGTGCGCACCAAGCACCAAGCACCAAGCACTATCTTTCCCGGCCGACGGGATACAACAGCCAGCGGTCATCCCAGAAGGGTGTGCGGCTGTAGAACCAGCGAAGACGCGCTTCGCTGCTGGCGCGGAACGCTTCGTCGGCGGCGAGCTTCTTCTGGAACTCGGCGGCGAGTTTCGGGTCGGCCGAGAGCATCTTTTCGGCCAGCGGCTCGAGCACATAGGCCTCGGCATACTCCGTCCGCTGAAGGATCGAATGGAAGAAGCCCCACTGCAGGAGCGAGTCGGCGGACATCGGCTCGAGCAGCAGGCCGGCGAGAGTCCCGAGGGGCTGATCCATCGGCACGCGCCAGGATCCGGTAGGGAAGCGCTCTTTCCTCCCCTCGCTCTTCACGTTCAGCGACTCGATTCGAACGTGTCCCTCGAACTGTGTGGTGGCGAGCTTCGGATCGACGAGCCGGTACATCTCGACCTCGACCTCGCGCGGCGCGCTGATCTGCTCGAGCACGATGCCGTGCATGCGAAGGCGATCGGCGACCTCGTGCCACGCGGCCGGAATCCAGTAAGCCTTCGGCCGCGACGCCGACAGTTTAACGACGGTCTCTTCGTAAATATTGGTGGTGAATGTGACGGGCTTGCCAAGCCACTCCCGGCGCACCGCGCCGGAGACCGGCGACAGCACGAGCCGGGACTCGACGCCCGCGAACTCCAACGTGCGCACCGGTTGCCCGCTCGATGCGGGCTCCCATTCGAGCGGCATCGGATCGATGCGGCGGCGCCGGTCCTCGTCGATCGCGCGGCGAAGGCTCTCGGCTGAGCGCCCGGCCGTGTCGAGCGTCGTCGCCAGCAGCACATAAGTGCCGAGAACACGCTGGTTGTAGGGCTTGAGGGAGTGGTTCTCGACCAGCATCGCCGGGAGCTGTCTCGCATCGCCCCAGCCGTGCGACAGGCGCGGGTCGGAGTTGCCGAGGTTCAGCCCATCGGCCGGGTCGTCACCGCTCCCGATGGGAAAGACGAGCGGTCCGGGGATGTGGCCCGTCGCGGCGAGATCACGAGCGAGTGACGGAGCCAGCGTCGAGTTCATCCATTGCACGATCGCGGGCGAGCGGCCGGTGGTCGTGTTCCATCCGTACGTGATGTCGTACTGGTAGTCCGATCCATCGGTGACGTGAAGGTCGATGTAAAGATCGGGCGACCAGCGGTTGATCGCGGCGACGACCGAGCGGACTTCTTCCGTGTCGAGCTTGGCGTAGTCGCGATTGAGGTTGAGGTTTCTCGCGTTGGTGCGCCAGCCCGTGACTTCGGGGCCGCGCTGGTTGATTCGTCCGTATTGCGATGCGCGTTCGTGCGCGTCGACGCTCAGGATCGGGACGAAGAGAAAATTGGCGCGATCGAGCAGCGCGCGATGGCGCGTTCCAAGCGTCATGTCGCGCAGCAGCATCAGTCCCGCGTCTTTGCCGTCGATCTCACCCGAGTGGATGCCGCCCTGCGCCAGCACGGTCGGCTTCCGGCTTCGGCGCAAGCCTTCCGGCGTGAAGGCGCGCTCTTTCGAGGCGATCACCATCCAGATGTCGCGTCCTTCGGCGCTGCGCCCGATCGAGACCATCTGCAGTTCGGGAGCCGCGGCATCGAGCTTCTTCAGCCACGCTACGGTGTCATCGTAGGAAGGGGAGAAGCGGAAATTGCTCGCCTCCGATGGAGTGACCCACGCGTGGCTGGCCGGCACGGCGAGCTCGCGGCTCCGGCCCGACCACGGAATCACCGGCGGCAGAACATCGGAAAGTGGAGCGCGGGCGACCTCGCCCGCGGCCATCTGCGCGAGGATCGCGCCGGTGAGAAGAGCAGCATGCAGCATCAGGAATTCCTCCCTACGGTTTTCGCCAGATAGTCGCCGATCGCATCATGGGTCTTCGGCGAGGACCATAGCTCCATCGCTTCGCGATCGCGGTGCGGTTGATCATGGCGCGGCCCTCATTCCTCGGCGCGCGGCACGGTCAGGACCGGAATCCGGGCGAATCGGACCAGGCGTTCGGTCGTCGCGCCGATGACGGTCGAGTCGCGGAAGATCCGGTGCTGCGCGCCGATGACGATGAGATCCGCGGAGATCTCGTCGGCGATCTGCAGGACCTGTTCGGCGGCCTGACCGGTGGCGACCATCTGACGGTATTTCGTGCGGCCGCCGAGGTGCGGATCGACCCAGGTGGCGAGCTCCCGTTCCAGGTCGGCGGTCAATGGCGGCTGCTTCTCCTCGGCTACATACAGGATGACGAGCTCCGCGTCGAGGCGCGATGCGATGCGTGCCGCTTCGCGCATCGCGTCGAGTGCTACGAACGAGAAGTTGACGGGACAGAGGATCGTCTGCAGAGGCGCCGCTTTTTCTGCGATGGCCGCCGGTCCGAGGGTGAGGACAGGACGAAGCGAGTCTTCCAGGACCGATTCGGTGACGGAGCCGACCATCATCCTGTGCAGTCCGCGCCGCCCGCGCGTCCCCATGACGATCAGCGCAGCGTCGACGTCCGTGGACGTTTTGAGAATCACATCGGCCGGCGATCCGAATGCCGTCCGGATTTCCGGGACGGGTGCGGGGACGATGGTTTCGACATGGCGGCGGACGATGGCAACGACGCGCTTCTGATCGGCAGGCGGCCGTTCCTTCACGGCGAGAGGCATCTCCGGCATATTCACTGGAAACCCGGGCTCGTCAGCGAAGACCACGGTCAGCGAGAGGCCGAGGCGATCGCGGAGCGTGGCTGCGTACCGCAATGCGGCATCGCTGTATTCACTGAGGTCGGTGGGAACGAGAATGCCTTGCTTGCTCATGCTGCCGGCAATTACATCACGCCGGCCGTTTCCCGGATTGTTTCCTGAACTTCTTTGCGCGCCTTCATCGACACCGTCAGCACGGGAATCCGCGCGAAACGCGTGATGCGCTGGGTGGTGGTGCCGATCACGGTCGCGTCGGAGAAGAAGCGGTGCTGAGCGCCGACGACGATCAGATCGGCGTTCCACTCTGTGGCGGCCTCGAGCGTGCGCTGGGCGGGGTCGCCATCGGGCAGAACCAGATTCCTGAACACGCACCGGTCCGCGATCTGCGGATCGATCCAGTGCCGGATCTCGTCGGCATAGATCAAGGTGAGCTCGGATCCGAGATTCTCGCGGAACGCCGCGGCATACCGCAGTGCGAGGTTCGCGAACTCACTCATGTCTGTAGGAACGAGAACACGTTGATACATGGCGGAGCCTCCACGGTCAGTGGACCACCGCGGACCCCGCCTCCGGATGACGCGCCTCACGATTCGGAGTAGCCCGGCTCACGGGTGGAGGTGTGCGCTCTGTCATCCGAGCGTAGCGAGGGACCTGGGCGTGAAGGGGGCGCGAAGATCAGACCTCGTGCCGCCCGTCCCCCAGGTCCCTCGCTCACGCTCGGGATGACAGGCTTTTGCGACCTTGATTACCGATCATCGCGTGAGCTGCCGGAGCGCTGCCTTCAGGAGGGCGGAGAGCTCGGCGTCGTCCCCCATCTCCTTCCGCGCCGCCTCCAGCGCCGCCTCGGCGTCCTTGGGGCGGTAGCCGAGGTTGATGAGGGCGGAGTGGACATCATCGTCGACGGAGGCCCGCCCCACGGCAGGTGACGCGGTTCGTTGCGCCTCGCTCACGACGAGCTTGTCGCGGAGCTCGAGGCACATCCGCTCGGCCGTCTTCTTGCCCACTCCCGGGATCGTCGAGAGCTTTCGCACGTCGCCGCGGCCGATCGCGTCCGCGAGATCGGCAGGGGAGATGCCGGAGAGGATCTTCTGAGCGAGCGTCGGACCGATTCCGGAGATCGAGATGAGCTTCTCGAACGCCATCTTCTCTTCCGGGCTGGCGAATCCGTAAAGCGACAGCGCGTCTTCACGGACATGCGTGTAGATGTCGAGCTCGACGTCGCGCCGCCCCTCGAGCTCATAGTACGTCGAGAGCGAGATGTGAACGTCGTAGCCGACGCCGCCGGCGAGGATCACTGCCTTCGTCGCGTCGAGTCGTTTGAGTGTGCCGGTCAGATAGCCAATCATGTTGATTTTGGATTTTGGATTTTGGATTTTGGATTGAAATCTGAATTC
>CALMZP010000075.1 GCA_937870635.1 uncultured Acidobacteriota bacterium
CGACGAAGAGGTAGGTATGGAGCTTCTGTCATCCCGAGCGTAGCGAGGGACCTGGGTGTGAAGGGGGCGCGAAGGTCATGCCTCGCGCCCTGCCCTTAGGTCCCCCGCATGACGGCTGCTCTTGGCGGTCAGGCCTGGTGAGGTTCATGGGACAACCCTCGACGCGGATGCACCCTCCAGAGAAATGGCGTTGCCACACCCGACTATCCCGCCCATTGGTCCTACGTCATCGCCGTGGTCAGCCGCGATGGAGTGAAGTCGATCGACGGTCAGAAACTCGGAACCAGGTCATCCTTCGCAGCGCTTCGTCGTCTCATGACCGTGGCCGTTGTTCCTGGGAGCTCGCTGCGGTTGATGTGATCCCATGCTGTCAGCGCGGGGAACTCTGCGAACTCAGGCACTAATGGTAAGCTCCGCCCGCAGTCCGTCATTACTGACAAATGAGTAAGATCAGGCTCGCTGCCGCGTGGGGGCAACGCTTTTCTCCTGACGCAGCCTCCAAAGTGCTTTCCGTCTCTGACGTTGCGGAGCGATGCGTGGCGAGGGCGGTCGGACGATGAATTCAACTGACCTGAACTGGATCGCGAACTTCATCTGGGGGATCGCCGATGACGTCCTGCGCGACCTCTACGTCCGGGGAAAGTATCGCGACGTCATCCTTCCGATGACGGTCCTCCGCCGGCTCGACGCGGTGCTCGAACCTACGAAACAGCGTGTGCTCGAGATGAAGGCTTCGCTCGACAGGGCGAAGATCACGAACCAGGATGCGGCGTTGCGTGAGGCCGCGGGTCAGGCGTTCTACAACACGTCGAAGTTCACCCTGCGCGATCTCCGCTCACGCAGCAGTCAGCAGCAGCTCAAGGCCGACTTCGTTGCTTATCTCGACGGCTTTTCGCCGAACGTGCAGGACATCCTCGAGAAGTTCGCCTTCCGCAATCAGATCGACCGCCTTTCGAAAGCCGACGCGCTCGGCACGCTGATCGAGAAATTCCTCTCGCCGGACATCAACCTCAGCCCGAATCCGACGGCGAAGCAGCCGGGACTCGACAACCACGCGATGGGAACGATTTTCGAAGAGCTGGTCCGGCGCTTCAACGAAGAGAACAACGAGGAGGCGGGCGAGCACTGGACTCCGCGCGACGCGGTCAAGCTGATGGCGAAGCTCATTTTTCTGCCGATCGCCGATCAGATCGAGTCGGGGACGTATCTGCTGTATGACGGCGCGTGCGGCACGGGCGGCATGTTGACGGTGGCCGAGGAGACGCTCGAGGAGCTTGCGGCCGCGCACGGGAAGGAAGTGGCGACGCACCTGTACGGGCAGGAGATCAACGACGAGACCTACGCCATCTGCAAGGCCGACTTCCTGCTGAAGGGCGAGGGAGAAGCGGCCGACAACATCGTCGGCGGCCCGGAGCACTCGACGCTGGCGAAC
The DNA here is from genome assembly GCA_937870635.1 of uncultured Acidobacteriota bacterium. Classification (GTDB taxonomy): domain Bacteria; phylum Acidobacteriota; class Thermoanaerobaculia; order Gp7-AA8; family Gp7-AA8; genus DATLEX01. The sequence goes on from CALMZP010000075.1 coordinate 1,433, forward strand.
GACGCCTTCCCTTCCCGTGAGTTCGACTTCATGCTCAGCAATCCGCCGTACGGGAAGAGCTGGAAGAGCGATCTGGAGCGGATGGGCGGCAAGACGGGGATGAAGGATCCGCGCTTCATCATCGAGCACGCGGGGGATCCCGAGTACTCGCTGGTTACCCGTTCGAGCGACGGCCAGATGCTCTTTCTGGCCAACATGCTCTCGAAGATGAAGCAGAACACGAAACTCGGCAGCCGGATCGCCGAGGTGCACAACGGCAGCTCGCTCTTCACCGGCGACGCCGGGCAGGGGGAGAGCAACATCCGCCGCTGGATCATCGAGAACGACTGGCTGGAGGCGATCGTCGCCTTGCCGCTCAACATGTTCTACAACACCGGCATCGCCACCTACGTCTGGGTGCTGACCAACCGCAAGCCAGAGCATCGCAGAGGACGCGTACAGCTCATCGACGCCACGAAGTGGTTCAAGCCGCTCCGCAAGAACCTCGGCAAGAAGAACTGTGAGCTCTCCGAGGAAGACATCGGGAAGATCTGCGACACCTTTCTCCAATTCAAAGAGAGCGAAGAGTCGAAGATCTTTCGAAACGAGGCATTCGGTTACTGGAAAGTGATCGTCGAGCGCCCGCTGCGCTTGAAGGGCATCGACCCCGAGAAGGCGTACTCCGCAAAGGAGATCAAGACGCTCCGAGAGAATGGTGAGCGGAGCGAAGACGGGGCGCCTGTCATCCGTAAGATCCACAAGAAGGGGACGGAGCCCGACCCGCTCCGCGGCCTCTTTTCGGTCACGATCGCCGGCAAGCCTGCCGTCGTGGAGTACGAACCCGACTCCGACCTGCGCGACACCGAGCAGGTCCCATTGCTGGAAGAGGGAGGCATCGAAGCATTCCTGAGGCGCGAGGTGCTCCCCCACGCCCCTGATGCCTGGTACGCGCTCGACAGCGTGAGGACAGGCTACGAGATCAGCTTCACGCGCTACTTCTACAAACCCCAGCCGCTGCGCACACTCGAAGAGATCCGCGCCGACATCCTCGCACTGGAGAAAGAAGCCGAAGGGCTGCTGGAAGAGATCGTCGGAGGAGCTGCCTGATGGTTGCCGTGCCTTCCTTCCCAGAAGGCCAGATCGAATCTCTCGCCCGGGTCCTCGGCAACTGTGGTTCAGGAACCGACATCAGCCGAGTTCTCAAAGACAGAGGATTGGTCGACAACTCCGGCGAGTCGACGAAGTGGCGCCGTCTCTACTCGGTGTTCCTGCAGTCGCAGAAAGCAAATCGCTGCGCGAACCAGATCATCGACTTCATTGCGGCCTTCCTGACGCCCGGACGCTTTGTAGGTCGGAGCGCAGAGTTCGATTCACGCCGTCAGGAATTGAACGCGATTCTTGCGTTCTCCGGCCTCGAGTACGGCGCGGATGGGCGGTTCCGGACCGTGACAGCAGCGAAGACACTCGATGAAGCGGAGCGCCGTTTACGAACGATTCGTTCAAAGTTTCAAGGTCGCCGTCTTCATCCAGAGGTCCTGAAGTACTGTCGCACGGAGTTGATGCAAGACAATTACTTTCATGCGGTGTTTGAGGCCACCAAGGGACTCGCCCAAAGGCTTCGGGATATGTCCGGTGTTCAAGCTGACGGCGCCGTTCTCGTGGATCGTGTTTTCGCGCTTGAGCGCCCCCTGCTCGCCATGAGTGCACTTCAGACGGAGACGGAGAAATTAGAGCACAAAGGCTTCGCTGCTTTGCTGAAAGGGTGCTTTGCAGCGATTCGAAACCCCCTCGCACACGAGCCGAAAATACTTTGGGAAGGCGAAGATGACGCCGCAGACTACCTTTCGCTGATCTCGCTTCTCCACCGAAAGCTGGATGAGTGCGTCGCAACAGGGCTGAGGGCGGTACCGTGATCGCCGATCTGAAGCCTTATCCGGCGATGAAGGCCTCCGGCGTGCCGTGGTTGCGGGAAGTGCCAACTGCGTGGGAGATCCGTCGGAATGGGCGGCTGTTTGCCCAGCGAAACGAGACCGGTTTTCCCGACCTGCCCATCCTGGAGGTCTCGTTGAGAACGGGCGTTCGCGTACGAGACTTAGGGGAGTCCTCCAGAAAACAGGTGATGTCGGATCGTGCGAAGTACAAGCGAGCTGCGAAGGGTGACATCGCATACAACATGATGCGGATGTGGCAGGGCGCCGTCGGACTCGTGCCCGTTGATGGGTTAATCAGTCCGGCCTACGTCGTGGCGCGGCCTTTTCCGGGAACAGTGCCCGGGTACTTCGCGTATCTCTATCGAACTGACAGTTACATGGGCGAGATTGACAACTACTCGCGTGGGATCGTCAAGGATCGCAATCGCCTCTACTGGGAACAGTTCAAACAGATCCCGACCCCGTACCCTCCACCCCTCGAGCAGACCGCGATCGTGCGGTTTCTCGACCATGCGGATCGGCGGATCCGGTGGTACATCCGGGCGAAGCAGAAGCTGATCAAGCTGCTGGAGGAGCAGAAGCAGGCCATCATCCACCGCGCCGTTACCCGCGGCCTCGACCCCAACGTGCGCCTCAAACCCTCAGGCGTCGAGTGGCTGGGGGATGTGCCGGAGCATTGGGAGATTCTGCCGCTGCGGCGGGTGTCTTACTCTTGGTGCGACGGTCCGTTTGGGTCGGGGTTGAAGTCAACTCACTATTCCACTGAAGGAATCAGAGTGGTGCGGCTGCAAAACATCGGTCACGCTGAGTTCCGAGAATCGGCTGCGGCATACATCACATCAGACTATTACTCGACACTCGGGGATCACGACGTACGCGCTGGTGATCTGCTCATCGCCGGACTGGGCGATGAACGCCATCCAGCTGGTCGTGCGTGTGTCGCGCCACCTTCCATTGTGCCTGCAATGGTTAAGGCTGACTGCTTTCGCTTTCGCGTTCGCCACGAGCGAATGAATCCAAGCTTCGCAGCCTTCCATCTGACTGCCACCGCGATTGACGCGTCTCCTTTGCTATCCACCGGTGCCACTAGGCAACGCACGAATCTTAGTTCGACCGCCTCCCGTGCAGTGGCGGGGCC
>CALMZP010000076.1 GCA_937870635.1 uncultured Acidobacteriota bacterium
GCCGCCGCTGTCCTCCTACTGGCCGTGGAGAGCCCGGCGGGCGAGATCGCCCGCGGCTCCACTGAGATCGCCCGCGGCTCCACTGAGATCGCCCGCGGCTCCACGTTTCACGTGATCGTCAATCGTTCGAACCCCATCTCCGAGCTGACTCGCGCGGAAGTGTCGGCGATCTTCATGAAGCGGATCCGCAGCTGGCGCGATGGCTCGGAGATCCTGGCCGTCGATCAGCCAGGACGATCGGCGCTTCGCGAATCGTTCTCGCGGGAGATCCACGAAAAGAGCACCGCATTCGTCAGCCGTTACTGGCAGCGGGTGATCTTCGCGGGACGGGGGATTCCTCCGCCCGAATTGCGGTCGGACGAGGACGTGATGACGTTCGTGGCGAAGAACCGCGGCGCGATCGGATACGTGAGCACGGCCGTCGATCTCGACGAGGGCGTGAAGGTGATCGAGGTGACGAGATGAGAACGTTCTCGTTCCGGGCCCGGCTCGCCGCGACCATGAGCGCTCTCATCCTTCTGATCTGCGCTGCGATCTGGGTCTACGTGCCGCGCAAGATGGAAGACGAGGCGATCGCGCTCATCTCGCACAAAGCGGAGACGCTCGGCCAGCTGACGGCCTTCACCATTCATCCGTCGATTCACTTTCAGGATCGCGCCGCGCTCGAAGAGGCGCTGAGCGGCACGCGGCAGGACAAGGACGTGTCGTACGTCATCGTCGACGACGCCGCGGGGAACAGGCTGGCGTCGTTTCACCCGGAGCGCGCGGCGGCCGGAGGTCATTACAGGGTGACCACTCCGATTCTCGACGACGGAAAAGAGATCGCCCGCCTGCAGATCGGCGTCTCTCTCGAGCGCCTGAACCGGCAGATCATGCAGACGCGGGTGGCGATCGGCGTGATGACGGCGATCATCCTGGCGGCAGGCCTGCTGGCGGTATTTCTCATCAGCGACGTGATGACGCGGCCGCTGCGCGAACTGGCGACAGCCGCACAGCGGATCGCTTCCGGCGATCTCAATCAGCGCGTTCCCGCGCGGCGCGGCGATGAGATCGGCCTGCTCGCCGACGCGTTCAACGACATGGCCGCGAAGGTCGCGGAACGAGATGCGTCGCTGCGGCTGCTGTCGCGGCGTCTGCTGTCGATCCAGGAAGAGGAACGGATCCGCATCGCGCGCGAAGTGCACGACGAGCTCGGCCAGGCCCTCACGGCCATGAAGATCGACCTCCAGCACCTCGGCAGCCAGCACGCTCCCCTGCAGGAGCCGCTCACCACGATCGGGCGAACGATCGACCAGATCGTCGACCTGGTCCGGCGCATCGCCACCGATCTCCGCCCGGCCATCCTCGACGATCTCGGCGTCACGGCAGCGCTGGAACAGCAGCTCCGCCGCCTCCGGGAAACGACGGGGATGAAGACGACACTGACTGTCACGGAGGAGCCGCAGCTGGACATGCTGACCGGGGCGACGCTATATCGCATCGCGCAGGAGGGCCTCGCCAATGTCGTGCGCCACGCGCAGGCAACCGATGTCGAGGTCACCCTCGCGGTGCGCGACGGCGCGGCCGTGCTGAAGATCACGGACAATGGACGGGGGATGTCGCAGGATCAGGTTGCGAACGCTCGTTCCCTCGGGCTCATCGGCATGCGCGAGCGCGCCGAGCTGCTCGGAGGTACCGTGGTCATCAACAGTGATCCCGGCGAAGGCACGACCCTCGAGGTCACGCTGCCGCTGAATAAGGACGGCCACTTTGCGAGTGCTATGCGTTGATGACCATGCGATCTTCCGCCAGGGCGTGAAGCAGATCCTTCTGCAGCACGACCGGCAGACGAAAATCGGCGAGGCGGCGACCGCCGAGCAGGCGATGCAGCTCGTGCGCGAGTCGCGATGGGATGTGGCGATCCTCGATCTGTCGCTCCCCGATCGCAGCGGCCTGCATCTCCTGACCGAATTGAAACGGGAGCAGCCGGACATGCCCGTGCTGATTCTCAGCATGCACGCCGACGATGAATACGCGCTGCGGGCACTCCGCACCGGCGCATCGGGCTACGTCACGAAGGAGAGCGCGCCCGAAGAGCTGATCATCGCCATTCAGAAGGTGACGCACGGAGGGCGTTACATGACGCCTGCGCTCGCCGAGAAAGTAGCCTTCGCGGCGGCGTCACCCTCGCACGTCGAGAAGCCGCATCACCTGCTGTCCGAGCGCGAGAGCGAAGTGCTGCGGCTCATCGGCGCCGGCAAGAGCCTCAAGGAGATCGCGGCGATGCTCTCGTTGAGCGTGAAGAGTGTCGGCACCTATCGCGCGCGCGTGCTGGAGAAGATGGGCATGACCACGAACGCCGATCTCATCCGGTATGTGATCGAGCAGAACCTGACGCTGTGAGCGTTAACCGTTAACCGTTAACCGTTAACCGTTAACCGTTAACCGTTAACCGACGAGAGCGTAACCGCACCCGCGTCATCCTGAGGCGGCGAAGTGACGTGGTGGAGCGCGGGCGACCTCGCCCGCGCTTTGTTGGGCCTTACCGCGGCTGCGCGATCGTTACGTGCTGCGTCGCGTTGTTCGTGATCGCCGCGAACGCCCACAACGGCGCGCCGGCGCCAGCCGCTCGAACGCTCAGCCGGTATCGAGCGGCCGCCGACAGCCCCGCGACCTGTTGGTGAAGGCCGGGAAACTGTACGTAACCGGGGTGAAAGCCGCTCCACCAGTGACCGAACCCGATCGTGGCGCGAGCTTGCCCGACGAGAACGTCCGGCCGCGACGCTTCGCCTGACTGTTCGTAAATATCGACGTCGACGGGAACCACGCACGTCTCGAAATCACAGCCTGGAAACGGGACGGAGTACACGCGGAGCATGACGCGGAACGCCGGATCGCCCAGCGGGACGTTCAGAAGATCAATGGAGTCACCAACGATCCAATCGTTCTCACGCACGATCGGGATCTCGGTGCCCCAGGTCATCGACGCGCGCGTGAGCTCGTGAATTCGTTCTGTGATCACGACGTCTTTGGCAACGGTTCGCGGAATGAAGATGAGAACTCCAGGAAAACTGGATGAGCCTCTGATGCCCAGCAGGTCCATCTCGGTCGTCGCGCCCGGCGCAATCCTCGGCGGCGTGGGAGGACACACGGGGAGATCGCAGAACGTCGGCTCGACGACAAATGCCTCGTTACCGCCGTTATGGATCATCACGGTCTCGGTCCACTGCGAACCGAAAACGCCTTCGGAGATCCTGTTTGTGTAGATCGGAATGAGCACCCGCTCGAAGAGCCGAGGGTCGCGGCCGAAAGGCCCGGTTGGATGGGTGGCGAGCAGCGGTTGGACTGCTGCGGCGAGAATGAAAGCTGCCAAAGCGACGAGAAGTGGTCGAATCATGGGGCCTCCGGGTGAGAATGGATGGTACTCCCGAGGGCGGACGTGGGGGCGCTGGGGTCTCGTTCCACGCCTTCGTTTTCGTCATTACGGCGGGCGGGATCGCCCGCGGCTCCACCCTGGGGCGCGGGCGAGGTCGCCCGCGCTCCACTGGTTGCGCTCACGGCGCGAAAATCTCGTACACCGCACCCCGCGTGAGTGAGACCACGAACAGGTTTCCATTCGGGCCGGTTTCGATGTCCGTCACGACGCCGAAGTTCCGGCCGATGAGGAGGCTCTCGCTCTCCGTGATCTCGTGTTTGGCGAGGTTGTCGGCGACGCGATCTTCGAGACGCGGATCGTCGACGCCGATGCTGCGGCGGTTTCCGGTCACATTGAAGTGAAAGAGATATCCGCCCTGCAGGACCGGGGTCGCCGCGCCCATGAAGAGATCGCCGGCGAACTGCGGCCCGAGACCGCGCCCGTTCACAAAGCCGATGCCGCCTGGAGCGACTTCCCACTTCCAGCTGAACTCGGGATCGCTGTATCGCGCGCCGGGCAGCATGAACAGCCGCGCTCGCGCTTCCTCGGGAGTGTCGGCGATGTTCTGCGGCGGCCAGCGGAGCTGCTGCAGATTCCGTCCGCCGAATGTCGTCTCGATCTCCTTGTACTGGGCGACGCGGCTGACCGGACCCATGATCTGGATCCATCCGCCGTTCATGCCCGGCTCGATGCGATTCAGCTCGCTGAACGAGTCGTCGCCGTTCTCCTGCAGCCACACGGATCCGGAGATCGGATCGACGGCCATGCCGAAGCTGTTGCGGTGACCGTACGAGTAGATCTTCGCCACGTTCCCCCCTTCGGAGAAGAAGGGGTTATCGGCCGGCGTGGTGCCGTCATCATTGAGGCGGAGAATCGCTCCGGTGAGATGCGCGTCGTCCGGTTCCGGTCCGCCGAACTGATCGTCGGGTACGGTCGGACCGGGGCACATCGCCGTCGGACCGCAGGGCAGGTTCTGGAGGTGACCGCGGCGGCCGACGTCGCCGACGAAGATGTACAACTTTCGGTCGAGACCGAACGCGATCACGCCGCCGTCATGATTGCCACGAGGGGGCTGACCAGCATCCTCCTGGATGGCGCGCAGGCGGATGAGATTGCGATCGTGCGTGAGCGTCGCGCCGTCCCACACGTAACGATCGACGCGGTTGCCGAGGAGTGGCGTCGCGGAGAGAACGTTGGTGTCTGCGCCGGTCGTGCTCTCGGTCCAGTAGAGATAAACGCCGGGGTTGACCGGAAAATCGGGATGAAGGGCGATGCCGAGGAGGCCGCGCTCCGATCCGGAGTTGACGGCGAGGTCGAGAGCGGTGCTGTGGACCGCACCGTTGACGACGCGCTGCACGCGGCCCGTATTTTTCTCCAGCACCAGAAAATCGCCGGGGCCGACGAAGGCGAGTGTCGTCGGCGTGACCAGTCCGGTGACGACGGGCCGTACGTCGAGACGCGGATCGAGCATGACCGGTCCCGACTGACCCCCGGCTGAACCCGCCATCAGCAGAATCCCCACCGCTGCGATACAGAAAAGTCGTTGCTTCATTCTTCGAGCTCCTTTCAGAGCGCGAAGGCCTGCATGACGGACTCCCATTGGCCGTCACTGCTGAGGCACCGCAAGCGGGTCGCTGTCGGCCGTTGAGGAAATCCGGCCGTAGGATCACAAGCACTTCAGGCGGGTGCGAGCTCGAACGTCGCATCGCGACGCCGCTTCGTCCGGAAGCCTTTCACATATTTCCGCGACGCCGGGGTCGTGTATTTCTCAGCGTACGCGTCTTCGACGGCCGTCTTCACTCGATCGCCCCGTACCAGCGTTGCTCGCACAAGAATCTCGGATCCGCCTTTCGAAAGTCGAATCGCGCCTTTCTTCTCTTCGGTAAACACCCGATGCCAGCCGGTGGGCTTCACGTTCCACGAGCGAACGTAAACGCGGCGGCCGACCACGACGACCCAGATCGCGATGAACCGATGGTCATCACCGGCGCGGATCCAGACGTACCTCTCCGTCCGGAGCGCGGCGAGCTCATCGTCACCGAACGTCTGCATGGAAAGAGTATAAATATGGTCCATGAGAACCATCCTCGCTGTGCTGCTCCTTGCGACGATCGGTTGTTCCGGATCACCTACGGAACCGGCCGGCATCCGGACCGTCACGCTCCGTTTCGGCGAAACTGCGTCTTTTTCAGGCACACGCATCACGTTCACGGATGTGAGCGACAGCCGCTGCGCAAAGGATGTGGTCTGCGCGTGGGCAGGTGATGCCGCGATCCGCCTGGAATCGGGATCCGACTCGGTGGTCCTCCACAGCAACGCCACCGCCGGCGTGACCGCCGCCAACCTCGGCGGCATGCACATCACGCTGATCATGGTCAGACCGGAGCGGCTCACGCTCGACGAGCCGAAGAAGAGCGAGTATCTGGTTACGCTCCGGGTTTCGGGGTAGGACGAAGCGCGGCACGTGCTGACGCACTCCGACTTCAGCGGAGTAGGATGAGCCGGTTGCGACATCTCATCCTGGCGATCGTCGTCCTCGCGTGCTGCATCGGTGAACTGGCCGCCCGCGATTTCTGCGCCGCGCCCCACACCAGCGCGATGATCGAATTGGTGTCACCTCCATATGGAGGACTTCCGGTGTCGCTTCGCCTCTCCGAATACTACGCATCGAACGGCTCGTTTGGCACGCCCCGGATCGCCGTGATCGGCGACCGGATCGAGATTACACAGACCAACGGCATCTCGTGGTCGCAGCCCTCGACTATATGCCGCGTTCTGACGGTGACCGCTGGTCAGCTCCAACCCGGACACTACCGCGTGACCTGGACAACGACCGAAGATTTGTTCCCTCGGCTCGAACCGCCCACGCGCACGCGCTTCATTGATCTGGAATTCACGCTGCTGCCAACCCAGATGATTCAAGCCGCGGACGATTACATCCTCGTTTTGCTCGTTCTGACGTTGGCTGGAGTCGCTCTTTCGCGCCTGCATGCCTAACTGGAGTGCGGCAGCCTTGCTGCCGCTCAGACTGGCCGCAGCTTACCGCGCCCGATGATTAGAGTCGCGAGGCCCGATCACCACGCCACGCGTGCGAGATCAACGAGCGTTCGGACAGTTTCGAGTGCCGCAGGCACGATCGTCATCACGGTCACGGTGACCGCAAACGGACCCGTCAGCCAGGCGAGAGCAACCAGAATTCCCTTTGCCGCGAGCATGCGACCGGTTGCCCCGGCGAGATGCCGTCGCATCACGAACGCGCCTGCGGGGAAGAACCACAGTCCGGCGATCATCAGCTCGATGTGCAAGACCGGCGGCGGGCAGACGATCGTCATCTCCACGGCACTCAGTTTAGCGCTTCGGTTCACCGCGGCAGCGTGATCTGCGTCGCGTGATGCCTCATGTGGATCATCGGATAGCGGAAGAGATCTTCGAAGGTCATGAAGTCGGCGAAACGCGGTTCCCACCGCGTCGGGTAATGCATCCCGCGGCTCCAGTCACCCGGCCGCATCGCATCGATCTTCCTGACGATCATGCCGCAGACCGAGTCGAACGTGTTCTCCAGCCTGCGACGACCGAACACCCGCGCGCCGAAACGAGGTCCGAGGGCGTTGATCCAATTGAAGAGAGGCGTACCGAAATTCAGACCGCGCGCGAAGGCCCGGGAAGCTCCGGGCGGAAGGGCCGCAAAGATCCGCATGATCCATACAAGCGGGATAACGAGAAAGAACCCCAGCGCGATATGAAAGAGCAGCGCGCCGTTCGTCCACGCCGGGTTGCCACTGGAGCGCCGCCACTGCTCAGGAGTCACGCCATCAAGAAGCGCATGGAACTCGGAGCGTCCAGCTTCGATTTCGCCGTGCAGGCGCGTCGCGACCTCGTTCCCGGTCTGATCCATGAGCCAGGCGATCCTAATCCCGAGGACGCTCGATCCTGACGCGATTCGTGTAGCCAAAGCTGCGCGACTGAGAATGACCCCTCTTCCGCGCATCGATGGTGACCGACACTGCAGCCCACTCGTCACCCGCTTTCACTGCGCAGGAAAGGCGGTAACCGATCCGCGCACGGCCTTCACGCTCATACCAGTCGAGAACGCTTTTCTGAGAACGCTCGATCGGGAGCTCCTGCACGGCAAGAATTTCGCGGCCGGGTAACGCGCGGAGCACCATCTGACAAACGAAGCAGCCCGGCCCCGTCTCGATCATCCCGGCATCGACCCAAACCGCTGCCGACGGGACGCGGTCGCGAGGTGTGAGCGTGACTGCGAGGAGCGCTGCGAACAGGGGAACCACTCTCTTGAGACGCAGCCGGCCCGGTTTCGGTCACGGCTCTTAAGGGCACGTCGGGTAAATCGGCGGTCCTGGAACCGACTCCTCTTTGCGCAGCGGGCGGACTGTCATTCCCCACCGGACCTCCAGCGGTTGGCCGTGAAGGGCCGGCGGCTCGAATCGCCATCGCAGCAGGCGCTGGCGGATCGACTCGTAAAGTCCGGGAATCTGAACCGGCGTGCGACGGCCGACCGACAGAATGCGCGCGCACTTCACGTTTCCGTTGGCGACGCCGGCGACACCGGTCTCGATGTACGAATCCATGCCCCCATCCACCGTCGCACAGCGGGAACGGCCGTTTATGATCGAACGACTCCTTTGCGCATGCGATGGCGTTCGCCGTCGTCCGCCCTTCCGAACACGCGACGAAGGTCCCGCCGGTTTCATTTGCGTTCAAACGCGAATCACAACCTTCCCCTTGTGGCGCCCTTCCGCGAAACACGCAAACGCCTCCGGCAGCTCCGCGAACGGATACGGTCCATCAATGACGGGCACGATCGTTCCCGCTTCGAAGAGCTCTTTCATGTATTCGAGGTCCTTGTTCGTCTTCAGCGCGACCAGGCGGAAGCGTTTGTTCGCCACGAGACGCAGCCACGGCATCCAGAGGAGAGTTTGAAAGAGCCGGGGCATCGATCCGCCGACGGTCACGTAGGTCCCTCCGCGGACGAGAGCCCGGGAAAGGTCGAACATCGAACGGCTCGTCTTGACGTCGAGGATCACGTCGTAGCGTTTTCCACTGCGAGTGAAGTCTTCGCGCGTGTAATCGATGACATCGGTCGCGCCAAGGGAGCGCATGACGTCGAACTTCGCCTCGCTGTCGACCGCTGTCACCTCGGCTCCGTAAAGCTTTGCGAGCTGAATGGCGAACGTGCCGACACCTCCGCCGGCTCCATTGATCAGCAGTTTCTGTCCCGTGCGGAGCTGAGCGACGTCACGAAGAGCCTGCACGGCGAGCATCGCCGCCTGCGGAATCGCCGCCGCCTGCTCGAACGTCATCGCCGGCGATTTCAGCGCAAGCGTTGTCTCCTTTGCGCAGACATACTCGGCGAAGCCGCCCCACTCCCCACTCAGATCGCCGAACACCTCGTCGCCCGCTCGAAAGCGCCGCACGTTCCGCCCGGCTGCTTCGACGCGTCCCGCGATGTCGGAGCCGAGGATCTGTTTCTTCGGTTTGCGCAGACCGAAGATGAGGCGATTGACGAACGAGCTGCCATCGAGCCCTCCGAGGTCCCAGTCGTTGATCGAAACGGCATGGACGCGGACGAGCACTGCGTCATCGCGCGGGACGGGCGCCGGGATCTCCCTGAGCTGGAGAACGTCGGGAGATCCGTATTCTTCGAAGATGAACGCTTTCATACATTGATGCCACGGTTCACGGGGGCGCCACGGTCATTCAGCGGTGGAGCCGCCGCCCCTCCTGGGTCGCCTTCTCCTCGTACGGCTGCACGATCACGAATCCATCGCCGCCGAAATGCATCGGTCCCGGCGATGCGGCGGATCATCCGCACGTTCCAGTGCGCGTGGCTCGGACAGGGTGCTCCTTCTATGATCGCGCTCACTGAGCGGGAGCTGGTTGTTCCGGCCGGCTCGAGTGACGTTCGGCCACGCGCCATCCGCCGGGATGCCTGACCCAGATGTCGGTGATCATGAACTGCGCGCTGCGGTCGCGGCGGTCGGGACCGACGACTGCATCCTGCGTGAAGAGCATGGTCACCACCGCAACGTCGCCGCGCACGCTCACGCGGAAATCGTCGATGCTGAATGAACGGATGTCGTAAAGCTCCAGGCTGCTGAGCCAGACATCACGAGGCACCACTCGCAGCGGCTGACCGCGCACTCCGATGATCAACGCGTAGTCAGGAGCGAGAAACCGATCCATCGCAGCGGAGTCGCGGCGATCGATCGCCGCGTTCCATTCCTGTTCCAGAGCGCGGATTTCTTCCGCGGTCGTCGCGGCTGTGCTTCCCGCCGTAGTGCATCCAAGTGAGCCCAGAAGCAGCAGAGCCATGAGGTATCTCAAGAGTCCCCCGTATACAAAAGGAGTGCGGCAGCTTGCTGCCGATCTGACTTGCCGCAGCCGCTGCGGCGGTTCATGGTACCAGCCGGGAAGCAAGCTGCCCGGGCAAACGGACATCAGCGGCGGCAAGGCTGCCGCACTCCAGATCGGCCTCACATCACGAGATCGCCCTGCCCCCCACCCCGCCCTTCCCGCTCGTTCCAGGCGCGGATCGTGTCGACGCTCTGGAACCCGCGTGGGAGTTTGAGGCCCCGTTGCGCGCGCTTGCCGAGGTAGGTCTCGAGGTCCGAAGACTTGAGGTTCGTGTAGCGCTTGCCGGCATGCACCACCAGCGTTCCGCCCACCGGAACGACGGCGGTCGCCACGACTTTTTCCGGCGCGATCGGGGTCTTGTGGATCTTGATCGTCTGCACGCCTTTGCCCCGCGCGAGCTGCGGCAGCTCCCCGATCGGGAAAAGCAGCAGCTTCCCTTCCGTCGTCGCCGCGGCCACGAAGTCTTCCATCGATCCGACCCGCTGCGGACGCAGCAGCTTCGCGCCGTCGTTCACGTTCACCACGGCCTTCCCCGCCTTGCGATCGGTGATCAGCTCCTCGAACCGCACTACGAATCCGTAGCCGTCATCCGTCGACATGAGCCAGAGGTCATCCGGCTCGCCCATCATCACGCCGACGAACGCCGCGCCCGGCGGCGGCGTCAGCGAGGAGCTGAGCGGCTCGCCGTGACCCTTGGCCGACGGCAGCTCGTGCGCCGGCAGCGCATACGTGCGCCCGGTGGTGTCGATGAACACCGCCAGCTGATTGCTCCGGCCCTTGGCCGCGTGCAGGAACGCATCGCCGCCTTTGTACTGAAGTCCGTTCGGATCGAGCTCGTGACCCTTGCCGGCACGCACCCAGCCCTTCTCCGAGATGATGACCGTCACCGGCTCCGACGGGATCAGCGCCGATGCGTCGAGCGCCTTCGCCGCCTCGCGCTCCACGATCGGCGAGCGGCGGCGGTCTCCGAACTCCTCCGCATCGCGCTCGAGCTCCTCGCGCACCTGCTTGCGCAGCCTCGCCTTCGATCCGAGGATCTTTTCGAGGTTGGCGCGCTCTTCCTGGAGCTTTTCCTGCTCGCCGCGGATCGTCATCTCCTCGAGCTTGTTGAGGAACCGCAGCTTCAGCTCGAGGATCGCCTCCGCCTGGATGTCGGAGAGCTTGAAGCGCTTCATCAGCACCGGCTTCGGCTCATCCTCTTTCCGGATGATCCGGATCACCTCGTCCACATTCAGATAGGCGACGAGGTAACCGTCGAGGATGTGAATCCGCGAATTGACCTGATCGTAGCGATGCTGCAGGCGGCGCCGCACGGTCTCGATCCGGAACTCGAGCCACTCCAGCAGCAGTTCCTTGAGCGCGTACAGGCGCGGCCGGCCGTCGAGGCCGATCATGTTCATGTTGACGCGGTACGTCCGCTCGAGATCGGTCGTGGCGAAGAGATGCGTCATCAGCTCGACCGTGTCGACGCGATTCGAGCGCGGCACGATCACGATGCGCGTCGGATTCTCGTGATCCGACTCGTCGCGCAGGTCGTCGACCATCGGCAGCTTCTTGGCCTGCATCTGCTGCGCGATCTGCTGCATGACCTTGCTGCCCGACACCTGGAACGGCAGCGCGGTGATGACGATGTCCCCACCCTCTTCCTCGTACTTCGCGCGCTGGCGGATGGAGCCGTTGCCGGTCTTGTACATCTCCCTGATCTCCCCCAGCGGCGTGATGATCTCCGCCTCGGTCGGAAAGTCAGGGCCCTTCACGTGCTTCGTGATCTGCGCGATCGTCGCCTCGGGATTGTCGAGCAGCTCGATGCACGCGCCGACGATCTCGCGCAGGTTGTGCGACGGGATGTCGGTGGCCATGCCGACGGCGATGCCCGATCCGCCGTTCAGAAGAACATGAGGCAGACGCGCCGGCAGGAGCTTCGGCTCGCGCATCGTGCCGTCGAAGTTCTGTCCCCACTCCACCGTCCCCTGCTCGAGCTCGGAGAGGAGCACCTGCGCGAAACGCGTCAGGCGCGACTCGGTGTAACGCATCGCGGCGAACGACTTCGGATCGTCGGGCGAGCCCCAGTTCCCCTGCCCGTCCACGAGCGGATAACGCAGCGAGAACGGCTGGGCCATGAGGACCATCGCCTCGTAACACGCGCTGTCGCCGTGCGGATGGAACTTGCCGATGACGTCGCCGACCGTACGCGCCGACTTCTTGAACTTCGCATTCGACGAGAGACCGAGCTCCGACATCGCGTAGATGATGCGTCGCTGCACCGGCTTCAGCCCGTCCGCGATGTTCGGCAGCGCGCGGTCGAGGATGACGTACATCGAGTAATCGAGGTACGCCTTGCGGGTGAAATCGCCGACGGGAAGGAGCTCGACGTCGTGGATCGTCGGCGGAGGGGGCTGCTGTTGCGATCTGGATGATTTACGCGTTGCCATGATTTGATTTTGGATTTTGGATTTTGGATTTTGGATTGGGATCTCGCCGGGTGGGCGGGAAATCCAAAATCCAAAATCGAAAATCCAAAATCATTCAACGATGTCCGCCCGATTCCCCTCTTCCGTGAGCCACTGCTTGCGGTCACCCGCCCGGTTTTTTGCCAGCAGCATGTCGATCGAGGCCACTGCCGCTTCGGCGTCGGCGATCGTCAGCTGCACGAGCCGCCGGGTGTTCGGGTCCATCGTCGTCTCGCGCAGCTGCAGCGGGTTCATTTCGCCGAGGCCTTTGAAGCGCTGGATGTTGACTTTGCCGCGGATGCCTTCCGCTTCGATGCGCGCCAGGATGCCATCCCGTTCGTGATCGTCGAGCGCGTAATAGACGTTCTTGCCGACGTCGATGCGATAGAGCGGCGGCATGGCCACGTGAATGCGGCCGTCCTCGACGAGCTTGCGGAAGTGTTTGACGAAGAGCGCGCACAGCAGCGTGGCGATGTGCGCGCCGTCGGAGTCGGCGTCGGCGAGGATGCACACCTTCCCGTAGCGGAGCCCTTCGACATTCGGCGATCCGGGGTCGACGCCCAAGGCGACGGCGATGTCGTGGACTTCCTGCGAGGAAAGCACCTCGCCTGAATCGACCTCCCACGTGTTCAGGATCTTGCCGCGCAGCGGCATGATCGCCTGGAACGCGCGGTCGCGCGCCTGCTTCGCCGAGCCGCCCGCCGAATCACCTTCGACGAGGAACAGCTCCGTGCGGCTGAGGTCCTGCTCGGTGCAGTCGGCGAGCTTGCCCGGCAGCGCCGGTCCGCTCGTCAGCTTCTTGCGCTCGATCTTCTTGACCTGGCGCAGGCGGATCATCGCGCTGGAGATCGCGACCTGCGCGATCCGCTCCGCGTCGGCCACGTTCTGGTTGAGCCAGATCGAGAACGCGTCCTGCGTGACGCCGGACACGAAGGCCGAGGCTTCGCGCGAGGAGAGGCGGTCCTTGGTCTGACCGCTGAATTGCGGATCGGACATCCTCACCGCCAGGATGTAACTCACCTTCGCCCACACATCCTCGGGCGTCAGCTTCACGCCGCGCGGAAGGAGATTGCGGAACTCGCAGAACTCGCGGATCGCTTCGGTGAGGCCGGTGCGGAATCCGTTGACGTGCGTGCCGCCCTGGGACGTGGGGATCAGATTCACGTAGCTCTCGCCAATGATCTCCGCTTCTTCGGGCAGCCAGACGACGGCCCAGTCGACCTCGTATTCGTTCCCTTTGAAGTGGCCGAGGAAGGGGTCTTCGGGGATGGTGGTCTGGCCGTCGAGCTCGGACATCAGATACGCGGGGAGTCCGTTCTCGTAGAACCACTCCTCGTTGTCCGCCTTGTCGTTCTCATTGATGAAGCGCATGCGCAGGCCAGGGGCCAGGACGGCCTTCGCGCGCATGACGTGCTTGAGGCGCGGGATGTTGAATTTCGGCGAGTCGAAGAACGACTCGTCGGCCCAGAAGCGGACCGTGGTGCCGGTGTTTCGCTTGCCGACCTGGCCGACGATCTTCAGCTCCTGCTTCTTCTTCCCGTCGGCGAAACGCATGTGGTACTCGTTGCCGTCGCGGCGTACCCACACTTCGAGGCGTTTGGAGAGCGCGTTGACGACGCTGACGCCGACGCCGTGCAGGCCGCCGGAGAAGCGGTAGTTCTTGTCGGAGAACTTCGCGCCGGCGTGGAGCCGGGTCAGGATGACTTCGACGCCGGAGACGCCTTCCTTGGCGTGCTTGTCGACGGGCATGCCGCGGCCGTTGTCGGTGACGGAGAGCGAGCCGTCGTCATGGAGGGTGACGGTGATCTCGTCGCAGTAGCCGGCGATCGCTTCGTCGGCGGCGTTGTCGATGACTTCCTGCGCGAGGTGGTTCGGGCGCTCGGTCGTCGTGTACATGCCGGGGCGCTTGCGCACCGGCTCGAGTCCTGTGAGGACTTCGATCGCTGAGGAATCGTAAGTTGTGGTCAAGGGTCTCCGTCTGCTGCCGCGTCCGCGCACCACCGTCCGATTCGCGGCACCTTCGATGATATTTTAGATTTTGGATTTTGGATTTTGGATCTGAAAATTGCAGCGGTCGGCGCGGCTGCGCTGGCCTTTCTCCTGCGCCTCCCCGGCCCCGGTTCGGTGGCGCCGTTCGATGATCTCTACCACCTGAAGAGAATCCGCTGGTCGGCGGCGCACTTTCCACAGGTACTGGAATTCGACCTCGATCGAGGAATCAACGGGGCGTTCGTGCCGTGGCCTCCTCTCTACGACCTCTGCGCGGGCGCGATCGCCCGCCTTTTCGGCGAAGGGGCCATCGTCTGGATCCCGCCGGTGGTCACGGCGCTTCTCGTCGGGGTGACGGTGTTCTTCGTGGGACGGTTGTCGGCGATTCCCCTGGCCTGTGCGCCGTTTCTGGTCGTGGCGTCGTCGGTGGGCGACATCGACCATCATTTTCTCGAGCCGTTCCTGGTACTGGGCATCGCCGGCGCGACGCTGCTGGTGATTCGAGGCTCGAGCGGCATCCCGCTGGCGATCGCCCTCTGCGCCGCGCTGTTCGTGCAGACGGCGCTGATCATCGCCGCGGGACTGTCGTTCCTCTGCTTACTGTGGTTCCGGACGAACAATCATTCTTTTCCTTTCGCCCTGGCAGCAACCGTGATTTCTCTCTATCGACTCACGCGGCTGGACGGCTACCCGGAGAGCCCTTGGTTTCTCGGATGGACGCACGCCGCGCTTCTCGCTGGCGCGGCGATCGCGCTGATCCCGCGCAACAGGATCTTCGGCCTGGCCGCGGGTGCGCTGTTCGTCGCCCTGATGCCCGGGATTCTCCCTTCTCTCCTGGGCGGCTCGACGTTCTTCGGCCGCGACCCATGGCTCGCGACGATCGACGAGTTCCAGCCGATCTGGCGCCCGATCCCGCGGCTGCTGAATTACGTGGCCGGACTGGCGGCGGGCGCCATCGCAGCGGTGATGCTGCTGCGCCACCGCCCCGAACTGGCCACGATGGGTCTCTTCACGCTCAGCTACATCGTGCTGACGATTCCCACCCGTCGCTTCTCCACCATCTCCACGGTTCTGGCGATCGTGGCCGGCGCGCTGCTGCTGCGTGTGCGGTGGTCGGTCGTGTTGGCCGCCGCAATCGTGCTGATCCCGCCAATGCAGCTGATCGCGTGGAAGAGTGGAGCGCGGGCGACCCCGCCCGCGCCGTATCGTGTCGCCCATTTCATCCGTGAAAACCCCACGCCCGGCCGCGTGCTCGCCCCGTGGTCCTACGGGCATCTCATCAATGTGATCGGCGAGCGCGCCGTGATCATGGACAACTTCGGCACGATGGCCGATCCGGATACGTTCTGGCGGGCGGAGTCGGTATTGAGGTCGCGCGACGACGCGAAGCTGCGCGCCTTCTGCGAAGAGGCCGGCGTGGCCTTCGTCGTCCTCGAGAACACCGCGTGGGAGCCGCGCGGGTTCGTGCCGGTTTTTCGGGACGAGGGGTTCGTGGTCCTGGGGCGGCGATAACGCGACGTTCACCGCGGAGACGCAGAGGACGCAGAGGGACGCAGAGACCGCAGAAGAGCTCTGCGTCCTCTGCGTCTCTGCGGTTGCCTTTCGTTTATCGCGACGAAACTTTCGTCGTCTTCGGGCGGAGGTAGCCCACACGCCCGTCCGCATTCAGCGGCTCCGGGTTGGCGATGCGAGACGGCGTTGCGCGGATCGCCGTCTCCAGCTGCTGCGGCGTCAGGTTCGGCCGATCGGCGAGCAGCCTGGCAGCGACGCCGGCGATGATCGGTGCAGCGAACGAGGTTCCGGAGCGGTGATTCGGGCGGCGGCCGCGATAGTGATCGCGTCCGGTGATCGTCGCGCTGAAAATGCTCTGCGCCGGAGCGAGCACTTCCACGCCGCCGCGGCATCCGCCCTTCCAGAACGAGTTCTCGGGCGTCATGCCGCCGACCGTGATCACGCCTTCGACGCGGGCGCCGACGGTGGCGGGAAAGCGGTCGACGATGCCGGCCGAGCTGCAGCCGCCGTCGACGTTGTTCGCCGCCACGACGAAAAGAAAGCGTTTGCCTTCGGGATCGGGCTTTCCGGCAGCGTCGACACCGCCGACCATCTCCCGGATCTTCCGCTCGACCGTCGAGAAACGCACCGCGGGACCGCTGCCGGCGCCGACGCGTTCGAGCACCCATCCGCTGATATTGACGATGGCCGTTCTGGCGAACGCGGCGGACGATGTTGCGTGCTCGACGATCGCATTGAGTGCATGCATGTACGTGGCCGTGGTCGTCAAGCCGCGCTCGTTCATGATGCGCACGCTGACGATCGACGCCGCGGGGGCGACACCCGTGCGCGAGCCGGCGATGATCGACGCGACCGCCGTCCCGTGCGACGACGAGGCGAGCTCCTCGAGATTTGAGTAGCAGGGCGCGAGCGCTTTGCTCTCGCTCGTGCATGATGACGCGCCGATCGTGGTATCGCTGGTCGAGTCGATTCCGGCGATCACCCGCGAGAGATGTCCGTCGTCGAACTCGACGTGATCGGCGCGTACGCCGGTATCCATCACATAGACGACGGTTCCCGCTCCGGCGCTGCCGCGGTCGAAGCGGCCGTCGAGCTCACCCTCGATCTGGTCGATCCGGTCGAGATGCCAGAGAACGTCGTCGAAGTACTGGTCGCCGCAATCTTCGAGGATCGCGACCGAGTGCCGCGGGTCGAGGAGGATCTCCCGTTCGAGGCAGCGTGTTGGAACGCTGCCAGGCGTGAACGCCATCGCCGTTGTCGATACGGCGCATAGCAGTACAGCCGCAAGCCGGACGGACCGTGACAAAGGGCTTCCTCGATTGTGGAGTCTTGGACGACGGACTCTAGAGTAACCTAGAAATCGCGTTGAATCACCTCGCCCACCTCTTCCTCGCCGGCCGCTCCTCCGAATCCCTCCTCGGCAATCTCTCAGGCGATTTCGTGAAAGGCTCCGTTGACGGAAAGTTTTCGGAGGGGGTGAGGGCCGGGATCATGGAGCACCGCCGGATCGATGCGTTCACCGACACGCATCCCAACGTGGCCGCGATCCGGCGGATCATCGCGGTCGAGCATGGGCATTACTCGCGCGTGATCGCGGACATGTTCTTCGATCATCTGCTCGCCACTGAGTGGACGACGTACGCGAAGGAGCCGCTTCCCGTGTTCCTGCGCCTGACGTACGCGGCGCTCGACCCGCTGATCGAGTCGATGCCGGGCAGGCTGCGATACCTCTATCCCATCATGCGCGACGAAGGGTGGCTCCCCTCCTACGCCTCGATCGACGGGATCTGGATCGCCCTCTTCAACATGTCGCGCCGTTTCTCACGGCAGCCGCGCCTCGAGCTGGCCACACCGCTGCTCATCCACGCCCGGGAGGAGTTGCTCCATCACTTCGGACGGTTCATGCCCGATGTCATTCGGTTCGCGAAGGCATTACGATCGGACCCATGAAGAGCGTTCAGGAAACCTACGCCCCGAACAACAAATGCTTCGGCTGCGGCCCCGCCAACGACAAAGGGCTGCGCATCCGCAGCTTTGCGGAAGGGGACGAGCTCGTTTGTGAGTGGCGCCCCGAGCCACACCACCAGGCATTCGAAGGAATGCTCAACGGAGGCATCTGCGGCGCGCTGCTCGACTGCCACAGCAACTGGACCGCCGCGACGCATCTGATGAAGAAGCGCGGCGAATCGACTCCGCCGTGTACGGTGACCGCGGATTTTCACGTGCACCTGAAACGGCCGACGCCGATGGACGGGCCCATTCACCTGCGCTCGCGCGTCATCGAGTCGACCGACGATCGGGCCGTCATCGAAGCCACGCTCGAGGCCAACGGAAAGATCACGGCCACATGCCGCGGGACCTTCGTAGCAGTGAAAGAAGGGCATCCCGCGTATCACCGGTGGTAGTTGGACTGGAGCCGCGGGCGATCTCGCCCGCCGGTCGTCGAACAGGTCCGCGGGCGGGATCGCCCGCGGCTCCACTTACCGGCCGTTACCCGTTCGCCTGCAGCTCGAACAGGATCTCGTCGATCGCGTCCGCGGCCTTGTCCAGCGGCAGCACACACGTGCCGGCGCCGCGATGCCCGCCGCCGCCGTACTTCGACATCAGGTCTCCGACCGACGTCTTGCACGTTCGGTTGAAGATGCTGTGGCCCACGGCGGCAATCACTGAGTTGTGCGACGGTCCCCAGTGCACGCGCAGCGAGACGTTCGTCTCGGGGAAAAGGTTGTAGATGATGAAGCGGTTGCCGGCCGGCAGACGCTCGATCTCGCGCAGGTCGGTCACCACTACGTTGTGCAGCTGGAAGCTGTTTCGCTTGAGAAGATGCGTGAACTCGTTCGTCTCGGCTTTCAGGCGATCGACTCTCTCCCTCACGATCGGCTGCTGCAGCACCTCTTCGATCGGCATCTGCTTGAGCCAGTCGACGAGCTTCACGAAGTAGTCCTCGAACCCTCCCAGGCCGCTGCGGCTGTCGATGGTGTAGCCGAGGAGGATGTAGTCCCGCGGGTTCTCGACGTCTTCGGGGGTGAGTTGCGCCGCGTCCAGACGGTCGGTCTCGTCGACCAGCTTCGCAAAGCGCAGGAGATCGGGATCGTTCGGGTACTTCTCCATGTAGTAGTCGTAGACGAGACGCGCCGCGGACGGCGCCAGCCCGTGCCGGCCTTTGAACGTCGCCGGCGGTTTCTGGTTCGACTCCGTCAGCAGATGATGATCGAACCACATCCCCGCCCTCGGATCGTAGGGAACGTTGGCGAGAATGTCGTCCGGACGGACCTGGAAAACCTTGTCCGTGATGTCCTGCGGATGAATGAGCACGATCTCATCGATCGGTTCTTTCAACGTGATCAATACCGCGCTGGTGAGACCATCCAGGTCTCCGCGCGTCACAAGCCGCATGGACGTCCTCCGCTGCGGAGGGTTTTACCGCGATGGATAAGGCGAATCAAGTCACTTGAGCCTGCCGGCGAGTGCGGCGACGGCCGTCTCGACCCGGAAAATCCGGGATCCGAGGTGAACCGGACGGAATCCGGCCCGCGTCAGAGATGCGATCTCCTGCTCGATGAAGCCACCTTCGGGGCCGATCGCGAGGGTCACCGGTCCACGCACGTCGCGCGGGCACTCCTCGGCGGCGTACGGATGGGCGACGAGCGCGGCCGTCTCCCGGGTGAGCTCCGGCAGCTCCTCTTCGACGAACGGGCGGAAAAGGCGGCGGAGCTCGATCGCAGGCATGACAGTGTCTCGTCCCTGCTCGAGGCCGAGGATCGACTGCAGCCGGAGGTTGTCGGGGGAGAGGCGGGGGCTTTTCCAGTAGCTCTTGTCCACGCGCCAGGAGTTGATGAGGAAAAGGCGTTTGATGCCGAGCGAGGCCACCGCCGCGACGACGCGGTTCATCACCTTCGGCCGGGGAAGGGCCACGATCAGGGTAAGGTCGAGGGGCGGCGGTGGGTCCGCATCGAGAGCGATCGCGAGCTCGATCGCATCATCATCCAGCTTGCGGACCCTCCCCTTCCCGATCCTCCCGCCGGCAATGCCGACTGTCAGTTCATCCCCCACGGCCGCTCGGTGGACCGCCAGCATGTGATCGCGGCGGCGGCCAGTCAGGCGGACCACTCCCTCGTCAGTAGAGTCGCCGGGAAAGAGCAGGATCAGATTCATGACGGCTTCGATTATCATTCGCGCCCATGAATATCGAGGTCCGGAAGACGAATGACGTGGTGATTGTCGACTTCAAGGGGAGGCTGGCCGTCGGTGTCGGCGACGAGGTGCTTCCTCACGTCATCAACGAATTGCTGGACGAGGGGTACAAGAAGATCCTGCTCAACCTCTCCGACATGGATTACATCGACTCCAACGGACTCGGCGAGCTCGTTCAGAGCCTCAAGACCTCCAAGCGCTACGGCGCGTCGCTCCGCCTGCTCAAGCCGCAGGACCGCGTAGCCAAGACCCTGCGCCTGACGAACCTCCTGCCGATGTTCAGCGTGTACGAGACGGAGTCAGAAGCGCTGCAGGCCTTCGCGTAGTTTTGAGGGTCACGTCTGCACTTCGCACTTTCTCCACCAACGGTAGAGAGTGTGAGAGGGTCACGTGACCCTCTCTACCGTTGGTGGAGAAAGTGCGAAGTGCAGACGTGACCCTCAAAACTACTTTGGGGCGCCGCAGGAGAGGCACTCCAGTGTGCCGTCTTCGCGCACGAGGTAGGTGTCCTCGATCCGCACTCCGATCCGTTCCTCGGGGATATAAATCCCGGGCTCGATGGTGAAGACCATGCCGGGGGCAAGGGGCACCGTGCCGCTGCCGGCGTCGTGCACGTCGAGGCCGACGTAATGCGTGAGACCGTGAATGAAGTACTGGCCGAGATTCCGCGCGCTGATGTAGTCCATGGCGACTTTGTGCAGGGATTTCTCCCCGCGCCCCAGGGTCGACTCCCCCGCCTTGAAGGCAGCGACCGCGGCGTTCTGAGCGCCTAGGACGATGTCGTAGATTTCTTTCTGCCGGGGAGTGAAGCGGCCGTTGACCGCGAGCGTGCGCGTGACGTCGCTCGCGTAGCGCGCGCATTCGGCGCCGATGTCGATCACGACGACGTCGCCGTTCGCCATCGTCCCGCTGTTCGCCATGTAATGAAGCACCGTCGAATTGGCGCCTGAGCCGACGATCGAAGGGAAGGCGTTGGCTTCGCACCCGCCGCGGCGGAACTCGAGCTCGACGATGCCGGCCATCTCGCGCTCGGCCATCCCCGGGTGGATCGACCGCCGCGCGATTTTGTGCGCTTCGACCGTCGCGTTGACGGCCTTGCGGATCATCGCGATCTCACCGGCGTCCTTGACCAGGCGCAGCTCGGCGATGAGCGGCTTCACGTCGGTGAACATCGGCCCGCGCGGAAACGCGTTCGCGCGCGTCAGCCACTGCAGCGGGATCGTCGACGGCGTGGGCCCGCGCTGCGAGACATCCGTGTAGATCCTGCCTCCGCCGGGACCAGCGAGTGCTGCGGCCAGCTCGTCGCGGAGCTTGTCGAGATTCTCGACGCGATCGAAACCGGTGATCTTCGCGACGTCAGGCGACGAAGCGTTGAGCTTCGGCCCGGTCCATCGCTCCGCCACCGCATTCTGCTGCGGAATAAAAAGGACCTCGGTCGTCGGAGTGATCAGCACTGCGCCGCCCGGCTCGTTCCATCCGGTGAGGTAGAGGAACTCGTCGTTCTGGCGGAAGGAATCGTTCTCCTCGATGTTCGCGAACACGAGCGCGATGCCGCGCTCGAGTTTCGCCGCGAGGCGTTGACGCCGCGCGCGATACTCCTCGTTGGACTGCCGCTCGAAAGCGGCAAGCGGAAACACGAACGACGCGAGAAAGAGCAGCGAAACGAATCGGCGCATGAGCGCGATGTTAGCTCAAACGCGCATGCGCCCACGCGCCGCGGTTTCCGGCTCGGTCCCCGGCTCGTGAGGCTCGGCGGCCCGAAGCCGGGCGAAGAGTGCCCAGTAGACGGCGAGCGAACGCTCCAGCATCGAGAGCGGCGCAAAGAGACACGCGCGCGGCGGGAAGAACCTGCCCGCCCCGGCCCGGCCCCGCGCTGCGACCAGCACTGACGCGGCGGCCATCAGGCCCGCGTACCCGCCGGCAAGCTCGTATCCGCCCAGCGCCGCGATCGCCATCACGAGGGGGAGTACGCAGGCAAGAAATGCCGCACCTGTCGTCACGGCGGCCGGTGTGGCGGCTGGTGTGAATCGCCGGCGCAACCACGCAGCGAGGGTCGACGGCTCGCGCCGCACGAAGACATCGCCGGCCGTTCGGACCGATGCTCCCTTCAGAGCGAACAGGCGATGCCATGCGGAGCGGCGGAACGCAAACGTGCGGCCGTCGCGACCGGAGTCGAGCCCGCGCTGCAGGAGCATACTCCCGGCGTCGATGCCACCCCACCAGGGAAGCGGATCGACGAACTCCTCCGGTTCGACGACATCGTCGCCATCGAGGAGGTCGCAGAGCGCGGCGACGTCGGCCGCCGTGTAACGCGAATCCTGCGATGCGACGATGATCTTTTCCGAGGAAGTAAGCTCGATCGCGGCCTGAATGAGATCGCGCTCGCCGGTGACATAGCGGGAGACCCACCGGAGAACGCGCTGCCGCTCCTCGCCGCGCGGGCCCCCCTCGGGATCGACGACGACGACCTCGCATCCGGCAAGGCTCAGGGCCGAAAGGTACGCGGCGAAGTTTCGAAGTTCCGAATCGCTCACCGCGGAGTCGAGGGAGGCGACGTAGGTGCAGACGCACGCGCGTTTCGGGGTCATGGCTACGGGGACAGAAAAAGCGAGCGACGTGCCAGAGTGGAGCAAGTGGAGCCGCGGGCGATCTCGCCCGCTTGAGCCGCGGGCGATCTCCGTAGTTCGGCGGGCGGGATCGCCCGCCGCTCCACTTTGGCATTCCAATCGCAGGATTCCCCCGCAGGTCAGAGTCTGCCCGCGGAGAGGTTCTTACAGTGAAAATGTGGCCCGGCAATGCGTACCCCCTCGGCGCGACGTGGGACGGGATGGGGACGAACTTCTCCATCTTCTCGGAGGTCGCCAATCGCGTTCAGCTCTGCCTGTTCGACGAGGGTGGGAAGGAAACGCAGATCGACCTTCCCGAGGTGACAGCTTTCATCTGGCACGGCTACCTGCCGAACATCGGACCGGGGCAGCGTTACGGCTTCCGCGTGCATGGACCATGGGAACCGCAGAACGGCCACCGATGCAATCCGGCGAAGCTCCTGCTCGATCCATACGGAAAGGCGATGGTCGGCGGCGTTCAGTGGAACGAAGCGGTCTTCCCGCATCACTTCAACGATCCGGAGAACAGCAGAAACGACGCTGACAGCGCGGCGTTCATGCCGAAGTCCGTCGTCATCAACCCGTACTTCGACTGGCGCGCGGACCGGCATCCGCGCACGCCCATGCACCGCACGATCATTTACGAGGTGCACGTGAAGGGCTTCACGATGCGCCATCCGGGGATCCCTGAACATCTGCGCGGAACGTACGGAGGCCTCGCCCATCCGGCCGCGATCCGCCATCTCAAGGCGCTCGGCATCACCGCCGTGGAGCTGCTGCCAGTCCACCAGTTCATCCAGGACTCTCATCTCCTCGAGAAGGGTCTCCGCAACTACTGGGGATACAACTCGATCGGCTACCTCGCGCCGCACAACGAGTATTCATCGGGCGGGCAGCTCGGCCAGCAGGTGCAGGAATTCAAGCAGATGGTGAAGACGCTGCACGACGAGGGGATCGAAGTGATCCTCGACGTCGTCTACAACCATACGGCCGAGGGGAATCATCTGGGGCCGGTGCTGTCGATGAAGGGGATCGACAACACCG
>CALMZP010000077.1 GCA_937870635.1 uncultured Acidobacteriota bacterium
ATTCGCTATTCCTTCATCAGCGAACATCAGCGCCAGTATCCCAGCCAGGCGGACATCCTGGCGGCCGCCGACAAATAGAGCCTTCGTGCTACACGCGTTGTGTCAATGGCGAATGGCGAATGGGAGGAGCTGCCTCGCGAGCTCCCGAATAATCATCCCGGGGCAGGACGGCAGAAGTCGACGATCTCGGTGGCGAACAACAATGCGCGGTCCTGGATGTCGTAGGGCCTGTCCATGACCCCATTGACCGTGCAGCTTTGATGCCGCGTAGATTCTTTACTCTCCGGTGACGATCGTTCGACATTTTGCGACGGGCTTTGGTGGATGCCGAATGCCGCGGTCGGGATTCAGCATTCGTCATTCGTCATTCGTCATTCGTCGTTGACGCGCGCGCCCCCACCGTCACCGAAAGCGCTTATTCACCGCGTCCCAGTTGATGACGTTCCACCACGCCGCGAGGTAATCGGGGCGGCGGTTCTGGTACTTCAGGTAGTAGGCGTGCTCCCACACGTCGATGCCGAGGATCGGCTTCTTGCCTTCCATCAGCGGGCTGTCCTGGTTCGCCGTGCTCTCGACCACCAGCTTGCCGCCGGCATCGATCAGCCACGCCCAGCCGCTCCCGAAGCGCGTCGTGCCGGCCTTGTTCATCTGCTCCTTGAAGGCGTCGAAGCTGCCGAACGCCGACGTGATCGCGTCGGCAATGGCTCCCGAGGGCGCGCCGCCGCCCCCGGGCCCCATGATCTCCCAGAACATCGTGTGGTTCGCGTGGCCGCCGCCGTTGTTGCGGACAGCCGTGCGGATCTCCTCGGGCACGCTGTTGATGCCCTTGAGCAGATCCTCGATCGACTTGCTCTGCAGGGCGGGATGCTTCTCCAGCGCCGCGTTCAGGTTCGTGACGTACGCCGCATGATGCTTGTCGTGATGGATCCGCATCGTCTGTTCGTCGATGTGCGGCTCGAGGGCGTTGTAGTCGTACGGAAGGGCGGGAACTTCATGCGCCATGGGGGACAGGCCTCCTAAGCCATTTCCAACATTCTATCCAGTGCGACGCGCGCGAAGCTCTTCTGCGGCTCGTCGACCGCGATCCGGTTGTAGACCTTCCCCTCGACCAGCCCCTCGAGCGTCCACAGCAGATGGTTCGGCGAGACGCGGAACATCGTCGAGCACAGGCACCCGAACGGATCGAGCGTGACCACGAGACGATCGGGCGCGACGTCGGCGGCCAGCCGGTTGACGAGATGGATCTCGGTGCCGACCGCCCACACGCTGCCCTTCGGGCTGTTTTTCACCGTGCGGATGATGAACTCGGTCGAGCCGCTCTCGTCGGCCGCCTGCACGACGTCGTGCGTGCACTCGGGATGCACGATGACCCTGCCGTCGGGATGCTGCTTCCGGAACTGCGCGATCTGCGCGACGCTGAAACGCGTGTGCACCGAGCAGTGGCCCTTCCACAGAATCAGCGCCGCCGCGGCGACCTGCTCGCGCGTGAGTCCGCCGAACGGCTCGTTCGGATCCCACACGGCCATCTGATCGAGAGGCACGCCCATCGTGAACGCGGTGTTCCGTCCAAGGTGCTGGTCCGGCAGCATCAGCACTTTTCCGCGCCCGGCGCCGCCTCGCTGTCGTGACCGCGCCCACGCCCATTCCATGACCTTCGCCGCGTTGGTCGACGTGCACACGATGCCGCCGTGCTCGCCGCAGAACGCTTTGATCGCGGCGGCCGAGTTGATGTACGTCACCGGGACCACTGACGCGGCGCCGAGCTGCGACAGCTCATTCCAGCAGACCTCGAGCTGATCGATCGCGGCCATGTCGGCCATCGAGCAGCCCGCCGCGAGATCGGGCAGGATCACCTGCTGGTGGGGCGCGCTGAGGATGTCGGCGCTCTCCGCCATGAAATGCACGCCGCAGAAGACGATGAAGTCGGCCGCGGTCTTCGTCGCCGCGACCTGCGCGAGCTTCAGCGAATCGCCGATGTGATCCGCGAAGCGGATGACCTCGTCGCGCTGGTAATGATGGCCGAGAATGACGACGCGGCTGCCGAGCGCGTCTTTCGCCGCCTGGATGCGCGCCGCCATCTCCTCGTCGGACAAACGGAGATAGCGTTCGGGAAGCGGCTGCCGCTCGCCGATCTGCGTCTTCTCGAATTCCGTGAGGGCGTGGACCATCTTTTTCTCTCCGGCGGGAACCCCTGCACTCCGCCTGGCTCGGCCGCTCGCGGGGGCCCCTTCGCCCCGCTCCGCGCCCTGCGCAAGGTCCCCTTGTGAAACTTTGCGCAATCGCTGGACGTGAAAAAAGCCAAATCGCCGGCGCGGCTATTGCCGCCGTGATTTGACCCTCTCAGTGTAGCAGGAAAAGCCGCGGCTACGCGGTCGCCAGCTCGGCGTCGGCCTCGGGCCCGGTGACGACGTTGTAGAGCGTGTCGCGCTCGACCGGCAGACGGCCCGCGCGGCGGATGAGCCGGCGGATGTCGGCGGTGGTCAGCGTCTCGGGCGTGCGCGCGCCGGCCATGTGGTAAATCTTCTCTTCCTGGACCGTCCCGTCCAGGTCATCCACGCCATACCAGAGCGAGATCTGCGCGACGTCGACGCCCGTCGCAATCCAGAACGCCTTCACGTGCGGGACGTTGTCGAGCATCAGCCGCGACACGGCGTGCACGCGCAGCGTCTCGGTGGCCGACGGCGCCGGCAGCTTGCGCATCTGGTTGTTGTCGGGATGGAACGCGAGCGGAATGAAGGCCTGCAGCCCGCCCGTGTCGTCCTGCAGCGCGCGCGTGCGCAGCATGTGATCCACGCGCTCCTCGATCGTCTCGATGTGGCCGTAGAGCATCGTGACGTTGGTGCGCATGCCCAGCCGGTGCGCGAGGCGGTGGATCGACAGATACCGGTCGGCGTCCGCCTTGTCGTGGCAGATCTTCCTGCGCACGCGCTCGGCGAAGATCTCGGCGCCGCCGCCAGGCAGCGAGTCGAGCCCGGCCGCCTTCAGCTCGCGCAGCACCTGCTCGTCGGTTCGGCCATAGAGATCCGCGAAGAACGCGATCTCGACCGCCGTGAAGCACTTGAGGTGGATGCCGGGCCGCACCTGCTTCAGCCCGCGCAGCATGTCCAGGTAGTACTCGAACGGCAGGTCGGGATGCAGGCCGTTGACGACGTGCACTTCGGTGAGCGGCTGCGCCGCGCGCGCGCGCAGCTTGTCGAAGACCTGCTCGAGCGACATCGTGTACGAGTCGGCGTCGCCCGGCTTGAGGCGCGAGAAGGAGCAGAAGAGGCACGAGGCCACGCAGACGTTGGTGGCCTCGAGGCGCAGGTTGAAGTTGTAGTAGGTCAGCCCGCCGTGGCGCTTCTCGCGCTCGCGGTTCGCGAGGCGGCCGACGTCGTAGAGGTCGGGATGGCTGAAGAGGGTGACGCCATCGTCGAACGACAGCCGTTCGCCGGCGTCGAGCTTGTCAGCGATGCGACCGAGCGGCTCCAACGTCTAATTCACCGACTCTCAATTCGCCAACTCTGACTTACTGGGTGATGCCCATGACCTGCACGCGCAGCGTGCGCGCGCGCGGCCCGTCGAGCTCCGCCATCAGGATGCGCTGCCACTGGCCGAGCACGACCTCCCCGCCGCTGATCTGCAGCGTGAGGCTGTGGCCGAGGAGCATGGCGCGCAGATGCGAGTCGGCGTTCATGCGGTCGCAGTCGGAGTGGTCGGGATCGTTGTGCATCCACTCGGCGTCGCGCGCGACGACCGACTCGAGGAATTTCTTGATGTCGGATCGCAGTGCGACCTGCCACTCGTTGATGAACACCGTGCAGGTCGTGTGCATCGAGAAGAGGTTGACGAACCCCTCCTTGATGCGCAGGCCGCGCACCATCGACATGATGCGGTCGGTGAGATCGAGCAGTTCGACCCGGGTGTCGGTCTGCACGGTGATGGTCTCGCCGTGCACCGAAAAGCCGTTGGCGGACGCGGTCGTCACTTCCGAAAGCGGCTGCTCGCGGACCGTGACGGTCGAACTCTTGCTCATGCAGTCATCATCCTTGAAAACAAACCCTAGATGTTACTGAAAACCGGCGGCGCGGGGCAATCCCCGGCCGTGTCGGACAATTCTGACATATACTCCGCTCTGACAACAGATTCCCCGGCGGTCACGGGAAGCGGGTGCAAAGCCCGCACGGTGCCGCCACTGTAAGCGGGGAGCGACGGCCAGTTCGCGGGTTTCGGCCCGCGACGTCACTGCGGAGCCAGCATTGGCAGGCGCGTACGCGCCCCGGCGAAACGCCGTCCTCGGGAAGACGCGGCCCGCCGCGCACCCACCCGCGAGTCAGGATACCTGCCGCCAGGGGCGTCTCCTACACCGGCGCGTGCAAACGCCGGAGGGGGCTCCATGCCGCTCGCGATTCTCGTCGCCGTTCTTCTGCAGTCCGTTCAACCTGCTCACCGGCCAGCTCAAGCGCCACCGCCCCCGCCGGCCATCACCGATTTCGTGTTCGTATCGGCCTCGCTCGTCGATCTGCCGCTGTCGCGCGTCACCGACAGCGTCGACGTCATCGGCCGCGACGCCATCCGCGCGCGCCAGGCCGAGACCATCGTCGACGCGCTGCGCGCGGTCACGGGCCTGGGCGTGACGATGTCGGGCGGGCGCGGCGCGGTGGCGTCGATCTTCACGCGCGGCGGCGAGTCGGACTACACGCTCGTGCTCGTCGACGGCGTGCGGCTCAACAGCTTCGGCGGCGGCTTCAACGTCAGCCTGCTGCCGCTCGGCGACGTCGCGCAGGTAGAGGTCGTCCGCGGGCCGCAGAGCGCCGTCTTCGGCGCCGATGCCATCGGCGG
>CALMZP010000078.1 GCA_937870635.1 uncultured Acidobacteriota bacterium
GTGAGCGCGTTGCAGCGCCTCGGCGATCTCCGCGCCGATGCCCAGCATCTCGTCCTGCGCTAACGGCCCCTTCTCCAGCCGGTCGGCGAGCGAATGCCCCTCGATGTACTCCATCACGAGGTAGTCGATGCCTTCCTCACTGCCTACGTCGTACAGCGTGCAGATATTGGGATGATTCAGCCGGGAGATGGCTTCGGCTTCGCGCTGGAACCGCGCGAGGCGCC
Source organism: uncultured Acidobacteriota bacterium (assembly GCA_937870635.1). Lineage (GTDB taxonomy): Bacteria > Acidobacteriota > Thermoanaerobaculia > Gp7-AA8 > Gp7-AA8 > DATLEX01. Next base: position 225 of record CALMZP010000078.1, read on the forward strand.
CGGCGTCACGCTGGAACTCGGCCGGCAGAACCTTCAGAGCCACGGTTCGGCCCAGCCGCGTATCGCGCGCTTTGAACACTTCCCCCATTCCGCCAGCGCCGATCGGCGCCACGATTTCGAACGGCCCAAGAAGGGTCCCGGCCGGAATGGACACGATGCCCGAAGTTTACGCCTGTCTGTTCGTCGAGATACCCCTCAATGGCATCGAGGTCGAAGTCCACAGTAAGTCCACAGAAGGGGATCAACCGCCGGACGTGAAAATGAAGCCTGACTGCTGACGCAGGCGTAGGATCAACCGTGCACCTCCAATCCGGAGGCCGGCTCGGTCGCTGGTGTACTGGGCGGCGGGAGCTCGAATGAACCACCCCCGCGACGGAATTCGGGTGCATGGGTTGCTGTTCGCACGACGGCTCCGGTAGGATTGCCGGCCGCAGATAGCTAAGGAGCGCTTTTTCAAATGCTTAAGATTCGTCTCCGCCGTGGCGGTGCCACGCATAACCCGTTCTACCGGATCGTCGTATCCGACTCGCTGAAGACGCCTTCCGCCTCGACCGTCGAGCAGCTCGGCCACTACGACCCCAAGAAGAATCCCGCTGACGTCAAGATCGACAAGGCTCGCGTCGAGTACTGGGTCAGCAAGGGCGCACAGCTCTCCCCGACCGTGAAGTCGATTCTCAAGAAATCGAAGTGAGGCCTGGAGCGCGGGCGACCTCGCTCGCGATCTCGGGAAAAGCGGGCGGGATCGCCCGCGGCTCCACACAATGAAGGAACTGGTCGAATTTCTCGCGAAGTCACTCGTCGATAACCCCGACGACGTCCGTGTCCACACCTACGAGCGCGAGCAGGCCACCGTCATTGAGCTCGACGTCCCCGAGGCTGAGCTCGGCAAGGTGATCGGCCGCCAAGGCCGCACCGCGCGCGCGATGCGCACCATCCTCTCCGCGGCCGGGCAGAAGGCCCGCCGCCGCTACATCCTCGACATCGTCGACTGACATGGCCGATCGCATCGCCGTCGGCGTGATCCGCAAGGCCCACGGCGTTCGCGGTGAAGCGAGCGTCGAGCTGCTCACCGACTCCGCCGACCGCTTCCTTGAGCTTTACGAGGTCCACCTGGTCTCTCCCGACGAAAAGGAGGTCCGGCCGGCCACCATCGAGAGCGTCCGTTCTCACCTCGGCCGCGCCCTGGTGAAGTTCACCGGCCTCGATGCACCCGAGTCCCTGCGCGACCTCCAGGGCTGGACGATCGAGATCCCCGAGAACGAGGCGCGCGAGCTCGAGGAGGGTGAGTATTTTCTCCACGACCTCGTCGGACTCACACTCGTCGACTCCGAAGGGCGAGTCCACGGTGTCGTCACGGGCACGGAGGAAGGCGGAGGAGGGCTCCTCTTGAACGTGAAGGGACCGCGGGGCGCCTTTGATGTCCCGTTCGCCGCGGACATCTGTACAGAAATCGATTTGAAGAAGAAGCGGATCGTCGTCGACCTTCCGGCAGGGCTCGACGACCTCGACCATGTTGAGGATTGATTTCGTCACCATCTTCCCCCGGATGTTCGACGCCTTCCTGGCCGAGGGGGTGATCGCCCGTGGGATCAAGCAGGGACTTCTGGATATCCGGGTCTGGGACCTCCGCGACTTCGCCACGGACAGACATCGATCGACCGACGACGAGGCCTACGGCGGCGGACCGGGCATGGTCATGCTGGCGGAGCCGGTGCTCCGGTGTGTGGACCGCATCAAGGATGAAGGCGGAAGGATGAAGGATGAAGGGGCGGCGGGACCTTCATCCTTCATCCCTCATCCTTCATCCTTCCCCCACATCATCATGACCGCCCCCCAGGGCCGCCGCTTCGACCAGTCCGTGGCGAGGGAGCTGGCAGGCCAGCCGTGGCTGGCGATCCTCTGTGGCCGTTATGAGGGGTTCGACGAGCGGATCCGCCTCGCCCTTAGCCCGGACGAGATCTCGATCGGCGACTTCGTGGTCTCCGGCGGGGAGCTGCCGGCGATGCTGATCGCCGACGCCACGGGCCGGATGGTCGAGGGGGTGGTAGGGAACCAGGGGTCGGTGGAAGAGGACTCGTTCTTCAGCGGGCTGCTGGATTACCCCCATTACACGCGCCCCGAGGAGGTCAGGGGAATGCGGGTGCCGGACATTCTGCTTTCGGGGCATCACGAGAAGATCCGCCGCTGGCGAAAGGAACAATCCCTGAGGCGGACCCGGGCGGACCGTCCGGATCTTCTCGAGAAGGCGGAGCTGGACCAGGAGGCGCGGGACATTCTCGAGCGGATCGAGAATGAATCCGGCTGAAAGCTGGTTCTCTGCCGCGCGTCCGGGTTAGAATGCCCGCCCTTTCGCTAAGATATTGTTGGAGTTAAGCCATGCCAGAGATCATGAAAATCGTTGAGTCGCGGGAAGCGCGCACGGATCTGCCGAATTTCGCGCCCGGCGACACAGTCAAAGTCCACGTGAAGGTCAAAGAGGGCGACAAGGAACGCATCCAGGTGTTCCAGGGTGTCGTCATCTCCCGGAAGGGTGGAGGCGCACGCCAGATGTTCACCGTGCGCAAGGTGTCGGGTGGTGTCGGAGTGGAGAGAATGTTCCCTCTGAATTCGCCGTCGATCGATCGCATCGAGGTGGAACGCCATGGCCGTGTCCGTCGTGCAAAGCTCTACTACCTCCGGGACCTCCGCGGGAAAGCCGCGCGCATCGAAGAAAAGCGCAAAGCGTAAGCCCGGCGCAGACGAGAAGATCCTCACATCCCTGTTCGCGGAGCTGGCGCGGGTTGCCGAAATGTCGGTGATCGAGCGCCGGCTTCGCGATTCTGGTTTTCGGGCCATTGCGGGGACTGACGAAGTGGGACGCGGCTGTCTGGCCGGTCCTGTCGTCGCCGCATCGGTCATCCTCGACGACGATCCGACGCTCTTCGGCGTCAACGATTCCAAGCAGGTGGACGCCTGCGATCGCGTTTCGGTCTGCCACCTGATCCTCCGGCGGGCCCGCGCCGTGGCCATCGGCGTCGTCGAGCCGCAGACGATCGACCGGATCAACATCCTCCGCGCCAGCAAGCTGGCCATGCACCATGCCGTGGAAAACCTCGGCGTCAGGCCCGACGTACTGCTGCTCGACGCCGTGACGGTGGAGGGGCTGGAACTGCCGCAGATTCCTCTGATCGAGGGAGACCGCCGCAGCGTGTCAATCGCGGCGGCCTCGATCGTTGCTAAGGTCTACCGTGATCTGCTGATGGAGTCGTATGATGAGCGTTACCCCGTTTACGATTTCAAACACAACCGGGGATACGCCACGGAAAGTCACCAGGCGGCGCTGAAGGTGTACGGGTCGAGTCCCATACACCGAAAGTCATTCGAAGGGGTGGACGAGCCGATGCTGTTGTTCGGCGAGCAAGAGGAAGATGGCTGTTCAACGCGATAAAGTCATCGCAAGCGCCGAGAAACTGGTCGCAAAAGGGAAGATCGAGCCCGCGATCAAGGAATACGAGCGCCTTCTCGACGACAATCCGAACGACGTCAATACGCTCAACCGGATCGGCGACCTCTGGGTCCGCATCAACCGGAACGATGAAGCGGTCAAGACCTTCAGCCGGATTGCGGAGCACTACGCCCGCGATGGGTTCTTCCTCAAAGCGATCGCGATCTACAAAAAGATCAACAAGCTCGATCCTTCAAAGCTCGACATCTACGCGCGCCTTGCCGACCTGTATGCGAAGCAGGGACTGGCAATGGAAGCGAAGAGCCAGTACCAGGTCCTCGCCGACTACTACCTCAAACACGGCGATCCGGCGAATGCGCTGAACACGTATCGCAAAATCTCCGAGCTCGATCCGAACTCGATCAACGTCCACGTGAAGCTGGCCGACCTTCATTCACAGGTCGGGCAGACCGCCGAAGCGCTCAAGGAGTACGACCGCGTCGGGCGGATGCTCCTCAAGCGCGGCATGCTCGACGAGGCCGTGCAGGTCTTCAAGAAAGCGTTGAAGATCGACGCGAAGAACGTCGAGCTCGTCGAATCGCTCGTCACCGCGCTGATCGAGGCGAAAGACCTCAACAACGCACAGACGATCGTCGAGCAGGCGCTGCAGACGAACAAGGAACATCCCCGCCTTCTCGCCCTCTGGGGAAAGATCCTCATGTCGAAGGGCGATACCACCTCGGGCCAGAAGGCTCTGCAGCGTGGCCTGGCAGCAGACGCCAACGACCCGGTCGTTCGCGATGCGCTCGCGGATCTCTATCTGCGCCAGAACGACGCCGACAAAGCTCTGGAGATGGTCGTACCGCTCGTGGAGCGCGCCGTCTCCCGCGGTGAACGGGGCCCGGCGGTGGACATGCTCCATCGCGTCCTGCGTGTCGATCAGGGCCACACCCCGACGCTCGAGCGCCTGGTCGCCCTCTACACGCGTCTCAATGAGGAGACCAACATCCTCTCCTCGATGAACAGCCTTGCCGAGGCACACATCTCGCGCGGGGAACACGAGAAGGCCAGCGCCGTTCTCGAGAAGCTCATCCAGCGCGAACCGCAGAACGCGCAGCACCGCAACAAGCTCCAGTTCGTCAGGTCGCAGATGGCCGGCGGACCTGCCGTCGCGCCACCCGCCCGGCCGAAGACGGTCGACGTCCCTGTGCCGATGGAGATCGAGGAGCCGGAGCCGACATTCGACGACACGCCGGGCATCTCGCTCGACGATTCCGGTCCGCCGATCGAGCTCGATTTCTCATCGGAGCCCGCGCCAACCGCGGCGATCGTTCCGGCCGTCGAGCTCGCGGCCATGGAGAGCGACCTCGAAGGTGGTGAGGACATCGACTTCATCACCGAGCACCTCACCGAAGCAGAGGTGTTTGCCAAATATGGTCTGGCCGAGAAGGCCATCGAGCATCTGCGGGCGGTCATCGAGCGGTCGCCGAAACACGGTCCCGCGTACGACCGTCTTTTCCGCGTCCAGCTCGACGAAGGGAACGTCGAAGAGGCGCGCGCGACGGCAACCGAGTACATCTCGATTCTCGAGGAGAAGGACGACACCGCAGCCATCGATGCGGTGCGCAACGAGTTCACCTCGCGCGGACAGTCGCTGGCGGTAACGTCACGCAAGGCAGAGCCACCCAGAAAGGCTGCTGCCCCGGTTGTGGAACCCGAGCCGGTCGCCATCGAACAGGCAGAAGAGATCAGCTTCGACATGGAATCGGGGGCGGGCGTTGAGATCGAGCTCGAGGCCGAACCCGAGGTCGAGATCGCGGAAGAGATCGAGACCCCCGTGGAGACGGAGATCGAGTTCGAAGCCGAACCCGAGGCCGAAGCGGCGCCTCCTGTCGTCGAAGAGCTCGAGATCGACGAAACGCTCGAACCGGCTGCCGAAGAAGTTCAGCCCGAGTTCGGCGAGATCGAACTGTCCGCCGAGACCGAGACGGAACCGGAACTGGTTCTCGACGAGACTCCCGAGACCGCAGCCGAGGAGCCTTTCTTCGGGGTCGAGGCGGAGCACGTCGCGGCGCCGGCGGCCGAACCTTCCGCGGAGGAGCTCGGCGAGGTCGACTTCTATCTCGAGCAGGAGCTGTTCGACGAAGCTCGCGGCCGGCTCGACAATCTCACTGCAACCTACCCTGACAATCCCGAGCTCGCCGCGCGCGTCGAGCGCCTTGAAGCCGGTGCCGCTGCTGCTGCCGAAGCTGCGGAGGCCGCGGCTGCGGAGGCGAGACGTGCCGCTGAGGCCGCGGCTGCCGCGCGAGTGGCAGCTCTCAGGGCTGACGCCGACAAAGCCGCCGCTGCCGCAAAGGCGAAAGCGAAGCCCGCCGCGCCTCCGCCGCCACCGCCAAAACCGGCGCCTTCGCCGGCCGCCCGCCCGCCGATCATCTCGCGCGACGAGATCGAGAGCGAGCTGCTGTCTGCGCTGCCGGGCGACGATGATGTCGACATCGTCATCCCCGCCCCGGCTCCTCCGCCGGCCTCCGTCGCGCCTCCACAGCCGCCTCCCCCTGTTCCAACGACATCGGCGCAGGAAGAAAACCTGTTCGCCGACGAAGGCGACTTTTTCGACCTTGCCGCCGAGCTCGAATCCGAGCTTGAGGGGGGCGACGAGGTCATCTCCCTCTCCGAGGAGGAACAGTCGCTCGAGGAGATCTTCAAGGAGTTCAAGAAGGGCGTCGAACAGCAACTCGACAGCGAGGACTACGACACCCACTACAACCTCGGCATCGCCTATAAGGAGATGGGCCTCATCGACGAAGCGATCGGCGAGTTCCAGCTCGCTTCGAAGGATCCCAAGCGCGCCGTCGAGTGCGCCTCGATGCTGGGGCTCTGCTTCCTCGAGAAGGGAATGCCGCAGCTCGCGATCAAGTGGTACCGCAAGGGACTGGAGATACCCGAGATCACGGAAGAGGAGCACATCGGCCTCCTCTACGACCTCGCGTCGGCGCATGTGGAAGTCGGCGACACGGAGACCGCCCAGAAGGCCTTCATGGAGGTCTACGGCATCAATTCCAACTATCGCGACGTGGTGAGCCGGATCAAACAGCTCGAGGACGCGAGGAAGTAACGAGGGGATCGTTGTAACCTTAGCCAGATGAATCGCACCATCGAATCCGCGCTCCGCTTCGTGAACCTGACGACTTCCGGCCTGCTCGCCGGCTCGCTCGGCTTCGGCGACGCTGCGCTCGTTCCTGGATGGAAAGAGGAACTGCCGCAGAAGATGCGGCCCATCGACTCGGGCTATTTCGACGCCATCGGTCCGGTAGCGCTGGGAACAGCGGTGACACTCGCCATCGGGACCCGCGGCGACAGCGCGATGAAGCGCGTCCTCGACGCCGCGACGGTGATCGGACTGGCGGGTGTCCTCGCTTCCACGATCATGGTGACGGTTCCGATCAATCGCGAGCTGGAAGGCCAGCCCGCGACGGATTACCCGAGCGAGAAGTCGCAGTCGCTGGTGAAAAACTGGAGCCGCGCGCACGCCGTGCGCACGACGCTCGGTATTGGCGCGTTCATCTGCGCCGCAGCAGCCTCCGTCTCGCGGAAGCGATGAATCCAT
>CALMZP010000079.1 GCA_937870635.1 uncultured Acidobacteriota bacterium
GTTAACGGTGAACGGTGAACGGTGAACGGTGAACGGTGAACGGCCCATCCATCAGCAAATCTGATTTGACGCGGTTTGCCGCCTCTTGCTATACACCTTGCCTCACATGACGAGCGCCGGCAACTGCTGTAACGATCTCCCCTTCGGGCACTCGTCCGTCATGTTCGCCGTCATTTCGATTCTCCTTCTTACCGAGGGCGGATGACGGCATAGCGCAATCAGAGCAACGATTCCAAGGCCGCCATCCAGATCAGGATGGCGGCCTTTTGCGTTTCTGGAGCAAATTCAATGACAGCAACGGCGATCGTGGAGCAGGAATGGGCTGAGCAGGTGCCGGCGAGCAGAACCGGCGCGGCGGTCGTCTGCGAATCGCTCGTCCGCGAAGGGGTCGAGACCCTGTTCGGATATCCCGGCGGCGCCGTCCTTCATCTCTACGACGAGCTGACCCGTATGGAAGGGCGGCTGCGGCACATCCTGGTGCGCCACGAACAGGGCGCCGTACACATGGCCGAGGGGTATGCGAAGGCGACGGGAAGGGCGGGAGTGGCGCTGGTGACTTCCGGGCCGGGGGCGACGAACGCGGTCACCGGAATCGCGAACGCGTTCATGGATTCGACGCCGCTGGTCGTGATCAGCGGACAGGTGCCCCGCCGGATGATCGGCAGCGACGCGTTCCAGGAAGTCGACACGGTCGGCATCACGCGCCCCTGTACGAAGATGAATTATCTGGTGACGCACGCCGACGAGCTGGCCGGCGTCATCCACGAAGCGTTTTACCTCGCCACGAGCGGCCGTCCCGGGCCGGTGCTCATCGACATCCCGAAGGACGTGACCGCGGAGCTCACGACCCGTTTCGAGGTGGAGCCGGCCGTCCTCCCCGGCTACCGCCCGTCGCTTCGCGCGCGCGACGAAGACGTCGCGCGCGCGATCGATCTGATGCTGACCGCCAGACGTCCGGTTCTCTACGTCGGCGGCGGTGTGATCCACGCCAATGGCGCGCGGGAGCTGCAGGTGCTCGCCAACCGGTTGCGCTTCCCCGTCACGCCGACACTCATGGGACTCGGCTCGTTCCCGGCCCGCCACCCCCTCTGCCTCGGCATGCTCGGGATGCACGGAACGTACACCGCGAACATGGCTATGTCGGAGGCGGACCTGATCGTGGCGATCGGCGTCCGCTTCGATGACCGCGTGACCGGCGCGCTCGACAAGTTCGCGCCGCGCGCTGCGATCGTTCACGTCGACATCGACCCGTCGTCGCTTTCGAAGAACGTCCGCGCGCACGTCGGGCTGGCCGGCGATGCACGCAGCGTCATGACGCAGATCCTCGCCGCCCTTCCGCGGTGTGACGACCGCCATCTCGACCCGTGGTGGCAGCAGATCGAGTCGTGGAAGAAACAGGAGCCGCTGCGTTACGAGCCCGACGCGGAGTCGATCAAGCCCCAGCTTCTCTGCGAAGAGCTCGCGCGCGTGACGCGGGGCAGGGCCATCGTCACGACCGATGTCGGCCAGCATCAGATGTGGCTGGCGCAGTACTACCCCTTCCGCGCGCCGCGGCAGTCGATCACCTCGGGCGGACTCGGCACGATGGGCTTCGGGCTCCCCGCCGCGATCGGCGCCCAGATCGCTTTTCCCGATCGCCAGGTGATCGCCTTCGTCGGAGACGGCGGTTTCCAGATGACCGCGCAGGAGCTCGCCACCGCCGTGCAGTACGGCACCAACACCAAGGTCGTGGTCATGAACAACCACTACCTCGGCATGGTCCGGCAATGGCAGCAGAAGTTCTACGCCGGCCGCTATTCGCACGTGGAGATCGACGGCAACCCCGACTTCGTGAAGCTCGCGGAAGCGTATGGAGCGCGCGGGCTGCGCGTGACTGATCCCTCCGAACTGCGCCGCGTGCTCGAGTACGGGCTCGGTACGCCCGGGGTCGTCGTGATCGACGTCTCGGTCACGGCCGAGGAGAACGTCTTTCCGATGGTTCCGCCCGGCGCGGGGCTGAAAGAGATGGTGCTGCGTTGAGCAGGACGGTCATCGTCGACGTGGAAAACCGCCCGGGTGAGCTGGCGCGCATCGTCAACCTCTTCGCCGCGCGCGGAGTGAATGTCGATGCGCTGACGGTCCATCCCACCGCCGATCCCGCCATCTCGACCATCACCGTCGAGACGACCGCCGACGACCGCACGACGGCGCTCCTCGTCAAGCTGCTCGAAAAACAGGTACGCGTGCTCTCCGCATGCGAAGTGAACACACCGCCCCCCGAGGAGAAAACGACCATGAACGTCCTTTATGACAAAGACACGGATCCGGCCGCGCTGCGCGGCAAACGGATCGCGGTGATCGGATACGGCAGCCAGGGACACGCCCACGCGGACAACCTGAAAGACTCGGGTTGCAGCGTTGTGGTGGGGCTCCGTGAGAACAGCCCGTCCGCGGAAAAGGCACGCGCGGCCGGCCATCAGGTTCGCAGCACCGTGAACGCTGTGCGCGGCGCCGACATCGTGATGATGCTCGTCCCCGACGAGCTCGCGCCGGAGACGTATCGGAACGAAGTGGGACCGAACCTGCGTCCCGGCGCGGCGCTGGCGTTCGCTCACGGATTCTCGATTCACTTCGGGAAGGTCGTTCCGCCGGACGGCGCCGACGTTTTCATGGTCGCGCCGAAGGGCCCGGGACACCTCGTCCGCACGGAGTTCGCGCGAGGACGCGGGGTGCCGTGCCTCGCCGCCGTCCATCAGGACCGCAGCGGCTCGGCGCGCGCGACCGCGCTCGCGTACGCGTCGGCGATTGGCGGCGGACGTGCGGGCATTCTCGAGACGACGTTCAAGGAGGAGACCGAGACGGACCTCTTCGGCGAGCAGGCCGTGCTGTGCGGCGGGCTGACGTCGCTGATCACGGCAGGCTTCGAGACTCTGGTCGAAGCGGGCTATGCGCCGGAGATGGCCTACTTCGAGTGCATGCACGAGATGAAGCTGATCGTCGACCTCCTCTACCAGGGCGGGCTGGCGAAGATGCGCCACTCGATCTCCAATACCGCGGAGTACGGCGACCTGACCCGCGGAGGCCGGCTCATCACCGCGGCGACGCGCGCGGAGATGAAGCGCCTGCTCGCCGACATCCAGTCGGGGAAATTCGCCGACGAATGGATGGCGGAGTGCGAAGCGGGAAAGCCGCGCTTCAACAGGCTCGAGTCGGAAGGGCTCAACCATCCGATCGAGGACGTCGGAAGAAAACTGCGCTCGATGATGCCGTGGCTGCAGGCCGCGGAAGCGGACTCGGGAAAACGGGAGGTGGAGCATGTTGGTTGACGAGGTGAGGTCGGCGTGGGTGAGCGGGCAACTGGTTCCATGGAAGGACGTGAACCAGGCCGCGCACATTGCCGAAGGGATCCGCTGTTACGCGACCCCTGACGGTCCGGCGGTCTTCCGGCTCGACGAACACATCGAGCATTTCTTCCAGTCGGCGGCGCTCCACGGAATTCGAATCCCTTTCACTCCCCGAGAATTGAAAGCGGCCGTCTGCCAGATCGTCGCGGCGAACGGACTGTCCGACTGCTACGTCCGGCCGGCGGCGTTCGCGAACGGCCGTGTGGAGACGACGGTCGCGGTCTGGCCCTGGCCGAGCCGGGACGCACCGGCCGGCGAACCGCTCCTCGCGATGCGCGATGGCGTGGTGACCTGCGCGGATGCGTCGCATCCGGTCGCCGACGCCATCCTCACCATCGCCAGCGATCTCGGCTGTCGAGGCGAGGGCGAGTCACTGGTCGTCGATGGCACTGGCGTCATCAGGCCCGAGAAGAACGGACCGTTCGTCGATCTCCTCCAACAGGTATTCACCGCGGCGACCAACGGCAGCCTGCCGCGATACCGCCCATGGCTGCACTTCGTCGACGACTGCATGCTCGCGGGGGCATACAACGCCGCGGCCTGCATCTAGGAGAGATGCCATGGAATTCAAACAACTGGAGATGCTGGTGGCCGTCGCCGATGAGCGCAGCATCATCCGCGCGGCTGAGCGTGTGTTCCGCACCCAGCCCGCCGTGAGCATGGCCCTGGCAAAACTCGAGGACGAGATCGGTGCGGACCTTTTCTGCCGCACAGGCCGAAGCGTCGAGTTGACCGCGGTGGGAACGGTGATGGTCGAGTACGCGCGAAAACTCCTCGCCCTGCGCGACGAAGCCGCGGAGCGAATCGGTTCCTGGAGGGACGGCTCTTGCTCGCGAGTCAGCAGCACCTCGAACTGACGCTGGATCTTCCGGGGGCCGGTGAGGTCGCGGAAGCACGCGCGCGGATCGCACCCTGGGTCCATCGCACACCGACCGTTCACAGCTCCACGCTCAGCACACGCCTCGGCACGGATGTGTGGCTGAAGCTAGAGATGTTTCAGAAGACGGGAGCCTTCAAGGTCCGCGGCGCCTTCAACCGCATGCTCTCGTTCACCGAGGCGGAGCGGCGGCGCGGTGTCGTCGCGGTGAGCGCGGGCAATCATGCGCAGGCTGTCGCGTACGCCGCGCGCGAGCTCGGCATGCGGGCGATCGTCTTCATGCCGGAGTCGACTCCGCGCAATTCTCTCCGGGCCACCGCGGCCTACGGCGCGACCGTCACTCTCACCTCGTCGTTCGACGAAGCGATCCGCAGCATTCCCCACTACGTCGAACAGGGCTGGACGTACGTGCATCCATACGGCGACCGGCTCGTGATCGCCGGTCAGGGAACACTCGGACTGGAGATTCTCGACGACGTCCCCGGCGTCACGGATGTGATCGTGAGCATCGGCGGCGGAGGACTGGCTGGCGGCGTCGCTCTGGCCGTCAAGGCGCAGCGGCCGGGTGTCCGCGTCTGGGGTGTGGAGACCGAGGGAGCGCCGACGATGGCGCGCGCTCTCGCGGAAGGGCGTGTGGTGCAGCTGCCTCATGTCTCGTCCGTCGCGCGCACGCTCTGCGCGCCGGCGGTGACGGAAGAGACGCTGGCGCTCGCGCAGCGTCATCTCGAGGGAGTGACTCTGGTCTCCGATGCCGAGGCGATGGAGGCTGTCCGTTTTCTACTCGAGCGTGTGAAGGTTCTCGCCGAACCGGCCAGCTCGTGCACGCTGGCGGCGGCGGAGAGACTGCGCGATCGATTTTCGCGCGACCACCGCGTCGTCCTGATCCTCTGCGGCGGCAACATCGCCGCCAGGGAGATCGCCGATGCGTAGCCGCGCGATCACCGAAGGCGTCGCGCGCACGCCGAACCGGGCCATGCTTCGCGCGGTCGGATTCGGCGATCACGACTTCGAGAAACCGATCGTCGGCGTGGCAAACGCCTACAGCACCATCACTCCGTGCAACCTCTCCCTCGGCCGGCTCGCTGAGAGCAGCATCGAGGCGCTGCGCGACTCCGGAACGATGCCGCAGGTCTTCGGCACGATCACCGTCAGCGACGGCATCTCGATGGGCACGGTGGGGATGCGCTACAGCCTCGTCTCGCGGGAAGTGATCGCCGATTCCATCGAGACCGTATGCGAGGCGCAGCGGATGGACGGAGTGCTGGCCATCGGCGGATGCGACAAGAACATGCCCGGCGCGATGATCGCCATCGCCCGGATGAACATCCCCGCGATCTTCGTGTACGGCGGCACGATTCGCGCGGGGCGGTTCGGCGGACGCGATCTCACGGTCGTCAGCGCGTTCGAAGCGGTCGGCAGCTTCTGCGCCGGGGGCATGTCCGAGGGCGACCTGCTCGAGATCGAGCGTCGCGCCTGTCCCGGCGCCGGTTCGTGCGGCGGGATGTACACCGCCAACACGATGTCGGCGGCCATCGAAGCGATGGGGATGAGCCTCCCCGGCTCGTCGACGATGGCCGCGGAAGATGACGAAAAGCGCGCGAGCGCGGAACAGTCGGCGGAAGTTCTGGCCGAAGCGATCGCCGCCGACCGCACGCCGCGGTCGATTCTCACGCGCGAAGCATTCGAGAACGCGATCGCCGTCGTGATGGCCACCGGCGGATCGACGAATGCCGTGCTGCACCTGCTGGCCATTGCCCACGCCGCCGGCGTGCCGCTCGCGCTCTCGGATTTCGACGCCATCGCCCGCAAGGTGCCCGTTCTCTGCGATCTCAAACCTTCGGGCCGTTACGTCGCGACCGATCTGCACACCGCGGGAGGGATTCCGCGGGTGATGAAGATCCTGCTCGCCAACGGTCTGCTGCACGGCGGCGCGCTGACCATCTCAGGCCAGACGGTCGAGGAGACACTCGCCGCGATTCCGCCGGAGCCGCCCTTGGGCCAGGACGTCATCCGTCCGTTCGACAAGCCGCTTTACTCCCACGGGCATCTGTCGATCCTCCATGGCAATCTCGCCGAAGAAGGGGCGGTGGCCAAGACGAGCGGAGTGAAGGCGACGGCGATCACCGGGCCGGCGCGCGTCTTCGATTCGGAAGAGGATGCGCTCGCCGCGATCCTCGACGGATCGATCCGGCGCGGCGACGTGCTCGTCATCCGTTACGAAGGGCCGCGTGGCGGACCGGGGATGCGCGAGATGCTGGCGCCGACATCGGCCCTCATCGGCGCCGGCCTCGGCGATGCGGTGGGCCTGATCACCGACGGCCGCTTTTCCGGCGGCACGTACGGGATGGTGGTCGGACACGTCGCGCCGGAGGCGGCCGCGGGCGGGACGATCGCGCTCGTCGAGGAGAACGATCTCGTCACGATCGACGCGGCCGAGCGATTTCTTCATCTCCACGTCTCTGATGACGACCTGCAGAAGCGCCGGGCGCGATGGCACCCGCCCGAGCCGCGCTATCGCGCCGGAGTCCTCGCGAAATACGCGCGTCTCGTTTCCAGCAGCAGCATCGGCGCGGTGACCGACCGAGCGGACCGATGAACCAGATCACGATCTTCGACACCACGCTGCGCGACGGTGAGCAGGCGCCGGGCTGCTCGATGACGCTCGAGGAGAAGGTGCGCATGGCGCGCCAGCTCGAGCGGCTCGGTGTCGACGTGATCGAGGCCGGTTTTCCGATCGCCTCGGAGGGCGACTTTGCATCGGTCAGGGCCGTCGCCGGTGCGATTCGCGAAGCGTCGGTCGCGGCGCTCGCACGGGTGAACACCGGAGACATCATTCACGCGGCGCGTGCCCTCGAGCCGGCGCTCAACCCGCGCCTTCACCTCTTCGTGGCCACGTCCGATCTTCATCTGCAGGTGAAGCTGAAGAAGACCAGGGATGAGGTTCTGGAGATGACGCGGCGGGCGTTGCGGCTGGCGGGCTCGTACTTCGACGACATCGAGTTCTCGGCCGAAGATGCGACGCGAAGCGACTCGGCTTTCCTGACGTCCGTTCTCCGCGTCGCCGTCGACGAGGGCGCCACCGTGCTCAACATTCCCGACACGGTCGGCTATACGACGCCTGCCGAATACGGGCGCCTCATCGCTCATGTGCGCGAGAACGTCGTCGGTGCCTCCGACGTCACGATCAGCGTCCACTGCCACAACGATCTCGGCCTGGCCGTGGCCAATACGCTGGCCGCGCTCGATGCCGGCGCGCGCCAGGCCGAGTGCACGATCAACGGCATCGGCGAGCGCGCGGGGAACGCGTCGCTCGAGGAGATCGTGATGGCCACGCGCGTGCGGGCCGACCGGCTGCCGTACTCGACGCGCATCGAGGCGCGGCAGATCTTCGCCACCAAGCCGATGTCCGACTTCGTCAAGCAGGAGATCGTTCCGGGGCCTGACGTCAGTGGCCCAGACGCGCTGCGCGGCTTCGTCACCGCCGCCGCCGACTCGTACCACCACCAGTCCGGCAGCTGCAAGATGGGCTCCGACGACATGGCGGTGGTCGACCCGGAGCTCAAGGTGCGGGGCGTCGAAGGTCTCCGCATCGCCGACGCCAGCGTCATGCCCGTCGTCCCGTCGGGTAACTGCCACGCCGCCATCGTGATGATCGCCGAGCGCCTCTCCGACATGCTGAAGGAAGAGCACAAGCTGTGAAACCGCGCCTAGATGGCAAGAAGGTCGCCGTTCTGATCGAGAGCGACTTCTACGAGCCCGAGATCCACTACTACCAGCGGCGGTTCCCGGAGGAGGGCGCCGAGATCCACTTCCTCACCAATCTCTGGGGCCAGCCGTCGCTGACCTTCACCGGTCATGAGTTCAAGGAGCCGTTCCAGGCCGACGAGAGCTTCATCGAGGCCGACCCGAAGGACTACGACGCCGTCATCGTCCCGTCCGGCATGGTGTCGGACCGGCTGCGCTATACCGACGACTTCTCCAAGCTGCCGCCGGCCACCGACTTCATGAAGCGGGCGTTCGCCGAGCCGTCGGTCCTCAAGGGGATCATCTGCCACGGCATGTGGCTGATGGCACCGGTCCCGGAGCTGATCAAGGGCCGGCGGGTGGTCGTGCACAACAACCTGCACGGTGACGCCATCAACATGGGCGCGGAGTACGTGGACGAGGACGTCGTCGTCGACGG
>CALMZP010000080.1 GCA_937870635.1 uncultured Acidobacteriota bacterium
TCGAGCCACGAGAACTGGTATCGGAGGATCCCGGCGTCGTGCGCGTACGTCGTCTTTTCGACTCGCGCCTCGATCAGGGCCACTGCACCGCCTGCGGGAATCAGTCGCAATGAGCGCGGCTGCTGAACTCCGATTAACGTCCTTTCACTGAGCGGGTTGCCATTCCGGTCCACACGAAGGAGATGAGAGCTGTACCGGAAGCCGGTGATGGTGAATGACGTTCCATCCCACGCAACGTCAACCGGCTGAAAGCCGAGGCGGCCGGATCCGAGCTCTGCCCCGTCGTTCCCGAAGATGATGTACCGGTTCTCGCTCTCTATGTTGCTCACGATGGCGACGAGAAAGCGATCCCCTCCTCCTCCTGCTACCAGACCGGTCGTATCGAGTTGAAGCAGAACAGAATCCGAGATCCTCTCACCGTTTCGATCGAGCATCACCATTCGCAGCTCTTGAGAGGGAAAACAGCGGAAGCCGCAGTCCAGCCGGCCTAGATACTGCCGGTAGAGGAGCAGGTAACGCGATCCATTCCAGGCGAGTGACACCGGAATCTGATCGAACGGCGATTCCGGAACGATCTCCTTAGCCGGCGAAGGCGGGCCGGAACTTCCGATCGTCTCAACTCGCAACACAGTGGGATCGCCAAACAAGGTCCCGGCCCCGGTGGTGCCGACGTGAAGGGAACTCTGGCCATCGGTCCCAAGTTCCCCGATTGAGGTTGAAAGAACGATCGGTTCCTGATCGAGAATCCGTCCGTCAGGCGCAATTCGAATGCCGCGTGGAGACGTGCCGTTGCGCCGCCACGTAACAAGGTAGACGCCCGCAAAGGCAATCGGTCCCGGAAGGCCACTGCCGATCTCGATCCCGCTGCCATCGACATGATGCCCATTGGGTGTCACGCGTCCGAACAGTACGAGCGGCTTGTCGCCTGGGGACCCACTCCATTCCTGCCACGTGAATGCGAGGTTGGACCCGTCGAAGACACCTTCCGGACTCGACTGTTCCCAGACGCTTCTGGCTAGGACCTGAGGAGGACCGACGGCACCAGTGGCACCATCAATGGTCGCGGAAACGACATCGGCGTCGTGATGCCAGGCGACGATGAACGTCGAGCCGGAGGCCGCCACCGAGCTGCTGTCGTCAGGCCCCGGTGTGGTCGAGATCGTGAGCGGATATGGCGAGTCGATCAACGTTCCATCCGACGACATCCGCGCCGCGTATAGATTCGTCGTCGGGCTGACCGTGGGCGTCAGCCATTCGTTTCGATAAGAAAAGGTGACGAGGTAGATCGAGCCGTTCCACGCCGCGTCTGGCGCGGTGACCTCGACGCCCTGCGAGCGCGCGATCGTAAACGTCTCGGGCGCCGCATTGCCGTCACGGTCGACATGCCGTCCGCTGATCGATGCCGCGTCCGACCAGACGACGAGATAACCGCTTCCGTTCCACACAATCGCCGGGGCGGTCAGCGGAAGCGTCTCGTTCCGCGTGAATGCCGCGATCGTTTCGATGGTGCGGACGACGCCTTCGTTCGAGATCACCGCCGTACGAATCTCCACGATGTAGTTTCCCCGGTCGACCAGCCACGCTGCGAGAAAGTCAGATCCGTTGGATCCCACGCTCGGGAGAAATCCCTCTGAGACCATGAATTCCGGAACAGCGACCTCGAAATCGGGGCTCGCAACAAATGCCTTAAGCGACCCACCTTCGAGGTACCACGGCTGGCCTCTGACCACGAGATATCGGGTGCCGTTCCAGGCCGCCTTCGTTTGTGATGCCGGCGAGGCGGCAACTTCCTTCCGCTCGGCAAGACGATCGGCAAGGACTCGGGTGAACACCAGTGCTCTCCCATTGACGTCGTGAATCACCACATATTCGGAGCCGTTCCAGAGCACGACGGGGCTTCCCTCGAATGCCCCCGACGGACTGATCGGCACGCCACCGTCCGACAGGCCAACACCGTCAAGTCCGATTCGCGTCCCGAAGATGTCGAACTCCGTCTGCGAGTCGCGGCCGAACGGTTGAAAATGTGCCGCGCGGACGTCCTCCCACGCAGCCAGAAAGTCGCGCCCGTTCGCCGCGACCGACGGCGCGCGCTGATATCCGAATGCCGGCCGCTTCTCGGGCGCGGCGATCGGAAACTGCGCGTGAAGAGTGAGGGGACAGAGAACGAGGAGCACGAGGAAGGGGGCACGCCGGGGCATATGGCTTTGATACGCAAGCTCGACGCCCACCGTTGGGCGTTACACTCGCCGCCTCATGCGCGCCGTCGTATTGCTGAGCGGCGGACTCGATTCCGCGACCGTGCTGGCCATCGCCCGCAGCGAAGGGCGCGAGTGCCTGGCGCTGTCCTTCGTCTACGGCCAGCGGCACGGCGTCGAGCTCGCTGCGTCGCGGCGCGTAGCCGCGGCCATCGGCGTGCGTGAACACGTCGAGTACACCCTCGACCTCCGCCAGTTCGGCGGCAGCGCCCTCACCTCCGACATCGCCGTCCCCAAAGACGACCTCGGCCACATCGGCATCCCCATCACCTACGTGCCGGCGAGAAACACGGTTTTCCTGTCGATCGCCCTGGCGTTCGCCGAGGCGCGCGAAGCTTCCGAGATCTGGCTGGGCGTGAACGCGCTCGATTCCAGCGGCTATCCCGACTGCCGGCCGGCGTTCCTCGATGCGTTCCAGAACGTGATTCTGCAGGGGACACGGAGCGGGGTCGAGAAGGGCGAGCCGAAACTCGTCGCGCCGCTCCTTCACCTGACGAAAGCGCAGATCATCCGCCGCGGCGTCAGCCTGGGCGTCGACTATTCGATCACTCACTCCTGTTATGACCCCGCGCCGGACGGCCGGGCCTGCGGGCACTGCGACTCGTGCCTCTTGCGACTGCGCGGGTTCGAGGAAGCTGGGGTCAGGGATCCGACCAGATACCAGTGAACTGGAGTGCGGCAAGGACGCGGGCGAGGTCGCCCGCGCTCCACTTGTCATCCCGAGCGTGAGCGAGGGATGACAGAAGCCCGGTTCATCGTTCATCGTTGGAAAAGCCATGTTGCGCATTACCGAGATCTTCCACTCCATTCAGGGCGAGTCGTCGCACGCCGGGCGGCCGTGCGTCTTCGTGCGCCTGACCGGGTGCAACCTGCGCTGTCGCTGGTGCGACTCGGTTTACACCTTCACCGGCGGCGAGAAGATGTCGCTCGACGAGGTCGTCGCCAAAGTGAAGAGCTACGGCTGCAACCTCGTGGAAGTGACCGGCGGCGAGCCGCTCGCCCAGTCCGAATCGCTCGATCTCGTCCGGACTCTCTGCGACGACGGTTTCGAGGTTCTCATCGAGACCTCGGGATCGATCGACATCACGCCCGTCGACCGCCGCGCAAAACTCATCCTCGACGTGAAATGTCCCGGCTCCGGCGAGGCCGACAAGAACCGCTGGGAAAACCTCGACGACCTGCGCGACCACGACGAGATCAAATTCGTCATCGCGGACCGAACCGACTACGACTTCGCGCGGCGCGTCATCGCCGAGCATCATCTCGAAGGTCAGACCCTCCTCTTCTCACCGGTGTGGGGCGAGATGGATCCGAAGACTCTGGCCGAATGGATGCTCGCTGACCGCGTGCCGGCACGTTTCCAGACACAGCTGCACAAACACATCTGGGGAGCGGACGTTCACGGGGTGTGAAGTGAATTCATCCCGAGCGAAGCGAGGGATCTACGGAACCACCGCGGGGATGCTGCCGATCGACGCCGCTCGAGCATCGGGGCTTCGCTCCGCCAGTCTCGCGGTGTTACCGGAGATCCCTCGCTTCGCTCGGGATAAACTCCCTCAGTGACCAAACCCACACTCGACCACATCGGCATCGCCGTCCGCTCCATTGAAGCGGCGAAGATCTACCGCGCCCTCGGTCTCGACGTCGATCACGTCGAGACCGTGGATACCCAGAAGGTCAAGACCGCGTTCCTTTCCGTCGGTGACTCGAACATCGAGCTGCTCGAACCGGTCAGCGCCGACTCGCCGGTGGCGAAATTCATCGAGAAGCGGGGCGAAGGAATCCACCACATCTGCTTTCGCGTGGACGACATCGAGTCGCACCTCGAGCGTTTGAAGAACGAAGGCTACCGCCTCATCAACGAAGCGCCGGTGCCCGGCGCTCAAGGATGCCGCGTGGCCTTCCTGCACCCCGCTGCGGGGAACGGCGTCCTCATCGAGCTCAGCGAGAAAACGAAATGATCGAAGGATTCGAGAAAGGATCGCTCGTCATCGTCAACCTGGTGAATCCGAAGGAGAAGTTCTTCGGCGTCCTGGCGGCGCTCTCTCCGGCGGGAGTGACGATCCGCGCCATCAACCTCGATTCATTCGACGACTGGATCCACCAGATCGCGCGGAACGAAGAACTCGATCTCGATCTCATGACCATGTTCGTACCGCTGTTCCGCGTCGAGCGGATCTTTCTCGACGAGGCCTCGGGCTCGATCAAGTCCTACAGCCAGCGGTTTCTTGAGGTCGTCGGCAGGTCGTTGCCGGACTGGATGGGATGATTTTGGATTTTGGATTTTGGATTTTGGATTTTGGATTGACCCGAATTACGCGATACTCTCCGCGCTCGTCATCATCCAAATCCAAAATCCAAAATCCAAAATCTAAAATATGAAGCGCTTTCTCATCATCCTCCTCCCGATCCTCCTCCTCGCCTCTTCCTGCGCCCAGGAGGCTGAATACGCCGACGCCGAAGAATTCAGCTTCGTCGTCTACCCCGGCGCCCGCTATCTCGGTGAGCTGACGGAGGTCACCCGTCAGGCGCACAAGCTCGCCAAACCGAATCAGGAACCGCCTCCCGTCGCGATCTACGACACCGAGGCTTCGGTCGAAGACGTCGCGAATTTCTATGCGAAGTCGTACGGCTACACGTCGGTCGCACCCGACGCGACGAACAACCTCAGCGCGACGAAGCCGCCCGCGTATTTCCGCATGGGTGAGCTGCAGGCCGACGTCAAGAGCGTCGAGGCCACGCTGCCGCAGCTGGGACTGACCACGGACATCTCCAAAGCCCAGGGAAGCTACAAGGCCGCGGAGATCGAGGCGCGACCGAACCGCCCCCGCGTGACGGTCCAGCGGCCGTACTTCAACGTGAAGACGTCCGAGGTCGTGGATCGCACGATCATTCTGATGGCGAGATAGCCACGCGCTATCATCCGCCCCCGTGTTCAACGCCAGCTGGCTTCTGGTAGCCGCGGTCTATGCCGTCGCGGTATGGCTCACCCGCCGCGCGGGGATCGACCTCCCGCGCCGCGTGGCGCTGCTTTTCTACCTGCTGGTGCTGCTCTTCCTTCGCGAGGGCCTGACCCGCGATTCCGTCAACCTGCCGGCCGACTTCCTTCGCACGCTCCCGCCGTGGTCGCATCTGACCCGCAACCATACGGCGCACAACAGCGAGATGAACGACCTGGTGCTGCAGATCGTCCCGTGGGCGCATCAGGCGCGCGAGAGCTGGCGGTCGTTCGACGTACCGCTGTGGAACCACCTTTCCGGCGCCGGCTATCCCCTGCTGGCCAACGCTCAGTCCGCGGCGCTGTCACCTCTCCGCATCCTCGCGCTTCCCCTCCCGCTCGGCCAGAGCTTCGCGGCCGAGGCGGCGATGAAGATCCTGATCGCGCTGACGTTCACCTTCCTCTTCTGCCGAAGGCGCGGATACGGCGAGATCGCGAGCGCGGCCGGCGCGATCGCATTCGGCTTCTCGACCTTCATCGTCGTGTGGCTGCACTTTCCAATGGGAACAGCAGCGGCGTTTCTTCCTGCCGCGCTGTACATGGTCGACCTGATCGCGGAACGCCGATCCTTCGGCCGCGTGGCGTTTGCCGCCCTGCTGTGGACTTCGATTCTTTTCTCCGGTCACCCTGAAACCGCTGCGCACACATTCTTTGTCTCGCTGCTTTACGTGCTCTGGGTCGCATTCGCGGAGCGGCGCGTCGAAGCTCCGTTGCGATTCATCGGCGCTCTCTGCATCGCGCTGATCGTCGCCGCGCTCCTCGCGGCGCCCTACCTGGCACCGTTTGCGGAGACACTCACCAAATCAAAGCGCTACAGCGAGCTGCAGAGCGATCCCCCGGGCGGCTGGTATTTCTCCGACTGGCCTTCCTTCGTCGCGCTCCTTCAGCCACGCTTCTTCGGCGATATTCCGCGCGAGATTCCGTGGGGACCGGCCAGGGCGGAAGCGATCTCCGGCTTCGCCGGCGCGCTCGGGATCGGCGCGTGGCTGGCGATGCTCATCAGCGTCGTGGCTCGCCGGCGCTGGCGCTCTCCCGACTTCTTCTTCGTCATCATCGCCGCGATCATCCTCGGCGCCCTCTTCGATTTTCCCTTCGTCGCCGACCTGATCACCACCGTCTTTCATCTCGCGGCGAATACGCGGCTGCGGCTGATCTTCTGTTTCGTGCTGGCGATCCTGACCGGCGGCGCACTCGACCTCGGCATGCGCGGTGAGCGTCGCGCGTTTCTCGGCGGCATTCTCCTGGCCAGCACGGTGCTCGGATATCTCCTCTGGTTCACGCACTTCCCCGACGCCTGGGATCACGACACGGCGGTGCTGGCGCTCCTGCCGAGCGTGATGGTGCTCGCGACCGCGACGATCATTCCGTTCGCACGACGACGGCGCGACTTCGCTCTGATGCTGGTGACGGTCGCATTGATCGGTGAGCTATGGGCGGTGGGACGGCAGTGGATGCCGAACATCCGTAGCCAGATGTTCTATCCGGCCACGCCCCTGCTCGAGGCGCTGAACGACCTCAAAGCGAAGCAGCCGGCGAACGCCCCGTTTCGAATCGTCGGCACCGGGCCGACTCTTTTCCCGAATCTGAGCGCGATGTTCGGCTTTGAAGACGTCCGCGCCCACGATCCGATGGCGGGGGGGCGATACGTCGGCGTCCTGCGCGTGCTCACCGGGTACGACACCGAGGACTATTTTCCGAAGTGGGCGGACCTGGAGACGGGCCTGGTCGACTTCCTGAACGTGAAGTACATCCTCACGACAAAAGGGGCGACGCTCGACGACCCCGGACGATTCAGACTTCTCTACGACGGACGCGACGGCCGGATTTTCGAGAACCTTTCGGTACTCCCTCGCGCTTTTCCGATCCGCAACGTCATCCTGGAGTTCCGCGACGACGTTTTCATCAGCCGGCTGAAGAACCACGGCGAATGGGCATCGACGGCGATTCTCGAAAACCTTCCGGTCGAGAACGACCGCATGCGGACCGACCTGCTCGCGCCTCGCGCCCCCAACGCGCCCGAAGCGACGATGTCGATCGTCAGCGCCGCGCCCACGCGCATCCGCGCGCGGATCAATGCGCCGCGCTACACGCTCATCGCGACGAGCATCTCCTGGTGGCCCGGCTGGAAGGTGCGCACAGCGGAGAAGACCCTGAATCCCCTGCGCATCAACGGAACGTTCTTCGGATTCGTCGTCCCGCCCGGTATCCACGATGTGGAGATCTATTACCGGCCGATGACGTTCTGGGTGGGAGTGTGGGTGGCGCTGGCGACGGCTCTGGGGTTGATCGTGATGCGGCTTCGCGCCGTTAACCGTTAACCGTTAACCGTTAACCGTTAACCGTTAACCGTTAACCGTTAACCGTTAACCCGGATTATTCA
>CALMZP010000081.1 GCA_937870635.1 uncultured Acidobacteriota bacterium
GGTCTCGATGATGACGCGGCGCATGCCCTTCACCACCGGCCCGTGATGCACGATGCCGTCGACCTCGGTGATGACGGCCTTGTCGCGCGGATGGCGAGCTTCGAAGAGCTCGACCACGCGAGGCAGACCGCCGGTGATGTCCTTCGTCTTCGTCGTGGCGCGCGGGATCTTGGCCAGAATGTCGCCGGGGTAAACCTCGGTCCCGTTCTGAACCATGACGTGTGCGCCCGTCGGCAGGAGGTACTTCCACTCTTCCGAGCCCTTCCCTGCCTTGACGGTGATGGCCGGCGTACGCTTCTCGGCGGTGGCCGATTCGACGATGACCATCTGCGTGAGACCAGTGACCTTGTCGGTCTCTTCGGGGACGTTCTCACCTTCCACGATGTCCTTGAACGCGATCTTGCCGCCGACCTCGGTCAGAATCCCGGAGGTTAATGGATCCCGAGGCGGTGGAGCGTCGGTGGGCGGTTGAGGAGGACCGGATGCTCCTTGATGCCCTCTTCGAGCGCGTCCCACACTTCGGTCTGCTGCAGCTCGACCATTCCTTGGCGGCCTTGATCGTGCCGACCAGACCCTTCTGCTCCAGCCGGTTCTAGATGAACGGGTTGAACAGCTAGAGGGCCATCCTCTTCGGCAGAGCGCACTGGTGCAGCTTCAGCTCCGGTCCGACGACGATGACCGAACGTCCGGAGTAGTCGACGCGCTTGCCGAGGAGATTCTGGCGGAAGCGGCCCTGCTTGCCCTTGGGGGTGTCGGAGAGCGATTTGAGCAGCCGGTTGTTCGAGCCCTTGAGGTCGAGCTGCACCCCACGGACTATCATCGTCCACAATTAGAACTGCATTCGCTGGGGGAGCTTCGTCGTTGCACGCGGGATCTTCGTTAGGATGTCGCCCGGGTACACCTCGTTCCCGTTCTGCACCATGACGTGCGCGCCGGTCGGAAGCAGATACTTGCGCTCCTCCCCCTTCCCCGCCTTGACCGCGATGGTGGGCGTGCGCTTCTCCGCTGTCGCCGACTCGACGATGACCATCTGCGTGAGACCGGTGACCTTGTCCGTCTCTTCGCGGACGTTATCCTCTTCGACGATGCCCTTGAACGTCACCTTGCCGCCTACCTCGGTGAGGATCGCCGAGGTGAACGGATCCCACTCCACGAGCGCGGTGCCGGCGTCGACGTGCTGCCCGTCGCGCACCTTGAGCGTCGAACCGTAGACGAGCGCGTAACGCTCCTTCTCGCGGTGCGTCTCCACCGGCGCCGCCTCACCCTTCTTCGCCTTCGCCTTCGGAGCGGTGTCGTCGAGGATGATCAGCTTGCCGTTGCGGTTGAGGACGACGAGATCGCCGTTCTTGTTCGTAACGGTGTTGACGTTGACGAGCTGCACTTTTCCGGGTAACGTCGCCTCGTGCTTCGACTGCTCGGACACGTGCGATGCCATACCAACGATTCTTCGTCACGTTCGGCTCCTCCGGCCAGGCTCGCGCCCCTTGAGGTTGAGCGAAGCGAAGGATCGACTCGGCGGCGATGACGCCGACCCCTTCGCCGATCTCGACCAGCTTGCCGCTGGCGAGGTTGCGGCCGTAACAGCTGCGGCAGACACCGCCACGCGCCTCGCAGCTCGCACGGCGTCAACCAACGTGGCTCGCTTGCCTGCGACGGGAGAAAGAAGAGCAGGTGGCGAAGTGCGATCGCCACCCGCCCTAGCGCGTTTTATGGTTGTGCCGGAGACAGGACAGTTACGTGTTGTGTCTCGTTGTCGATTACAGAAATATACCCCCAGTACTCACGCTCGCTACGCTCCGGATCGATCTCGACACGGAGGAAATCGAACCCGCTGTACCCAGTCAACGGAACTTCTGCGAACCCGGGACAGAACGGTGCTTGTCCCGCTGACGGTGGCGTTGGAGTAACGCTCCGCTCCGCGACAAGCGTATCCGGGACCGCGTCCTGTTGCCGCAATGGCACTCGAACTCCGTAAATGCGCACGCGAACGAGGGAGGGTGTGCTGTTGCCGACGTCGAACAGTCGGAGTGTCGCACGCTTGTCATCGGCCACGGGGATGTCAGTAATCCCGAAGCGTCGCTCAAAAAGGCCCGTTGGACCTACCACGGGTACGGCGGTACCCCACGTATCGAGCGCCCGCGAATAATCGCGTGATCGCAAACTAACCGCGACGTCACGGATCCGACCCGACTCAACGTACAAAAAACCTCCGCGGCCGGCGCAGTCGGCTGTGCGCGCGACCTGAAACGAGGCTTTCGGCGGAAGAGGAGGCGGCGGCCCGCAGATCGGCAATCCGCAGTCTTCGGCGGCGCCTCGGACATTCAATGGCGTATCACTTAGGTTCGACACCAGCGCGAACGTTCGCCATTCGCTCCCATACGCGCCACTAACAGCGATTGGCCCAACCGGGAGCAGAATGCGTTCATACCCATCCTGCGCGGATGCACTGGAGACAGCAACTACGCAGACCGCAAATGCTATGGCTCTGTACATAGTAGCGCGCCTCATTCGAATGCCGACATGTACAGAAGCCGTGTGTTGTTGCCGCTTGGATCGAAATTGTTCGCGGTCCATCGCTGTGCAGTTCGATTGAGCAGCTCGTTCCACACGTCGACAGACGTCAGGAGGGGCTGACGCTCGAAGAGCCTCGCAATCGCGCCGGCGACCTGCGGTGCGGCAAACGATGTGCCGCTGCTACCTGCTCCAACCGGTCGATATTGCGATGGACCGGTGCCAGCAGCCGTGCGGACGTTCCAACCGGGCGCATACATGCTAACGCAAACACCATAGTTCGATCCCAGTTCAGTGGGAAAATTCGTGACATCACAACCTTCTGGCGTCAAAGCGCACTGCCATCGCTGATCAACGTGGTTGTTTTGGGCGTGCGCCATCGTGGCACCGACCGTGATCGTGCGGTATGTGGTCGCGTAGTTGCCTCCGTACCCCATTCGAGCGGGCGTGGTCGAGCAGTTCCCGTTGTTCTGGTTGTTCGCCGACACCACGACGGGAATGCCGCGACGCTGCGGGGTGGCCGTCAAGTCCACCCGCACGAGCTCGTTGATTTCGTGCTCGATCGCACCGAGGCAATTAACGTAACTGCCATTCCCGTCCTCGCATACCTGCTGCCCCTGCGGGTAAGGATCGAGCGTCGCGTTTCTCACGAAGCCGGGGTCGAAGTAGATGCTCATGTTGACGACGGCGCGCGTCAGAGTTCGACCAGCTGCATTGTCCTGCGCGTTGATTGTTGCCATGTCGGCTTGGATCCAGTCCAGACCGCGCGCGACCGCCAGCTTCGGCATCCAGCCGTCGCACGTCATGACTTTGACGGGAACGATCGTCACATTTTTCGCAACACCGGTGTTCGTTCCGCCAAGGGCTGACGCAACGGCGGTGCCGTGCGACGAATTGCGAAAGGGATCGGTAACCCAACCCCCACACGGCCGGTCCGCCGGGGTGGCATCTCGGTTAATCGGACGTTCCTCATCGTCACGCAGGATGGGATCTGCAACCTCGTCGTCCCACGTCATGTTTGCGCCGGACAGGACTCGGCTACTCGGAAAGTCGAATTCCTGATGCTCGCCATATACGCCGCTATCGACAACGTACGCGCGAACGCCTGCTCCCGTACTTTGGTAGGCGTAAGTGCGCTGCGAGGGATAGGCGTAACCTTGATTGTCCAGGCGGTTGAGATGCCAGAACCAGTTCGGATCGGCGTCGGTGTACGTGCACAAAAAATACGATCCTGCCCACGGACAATTGTTCGCCAGCGCTTGCTTTCGCATCGGCCGACGGGGCTCGGGGTTTGCGGTTGCGAAATCGAACCCACGTGCTGGTTCTACGGCAAGCTGGAGTTCTTCGTCCGCCTCGACCATGGCGACCAATGGATGACGGCTGAGCGCGCGTGCCTGGTTTTCGTTGAGCGCAATACCGAAACCTCTGATCGCGTGCTTCATTACTGCGAGGACGCGGCCGCCGAATTGGCGTTCGAGCAGGTCCGCAGCGGCATCGACGTCCGCCACGTCAGCCTTAAGAACGACAATGTACCGATCCTTGATCGGACGTTTTCCTGCGGGACGATACAGACCGGCTTCTGCCGGCTGTGGGTAAGCCAGTAACACTACGACAACAGCTGCGATCATGGAGTAGTAAAAACGACTGAGTGACTTCAGGGGATTGTTCAATCGGGAACGTTGCCTTTCGGGAGGTTATTTGTACTGACGTCTGGAACTGTAGCAGTCTTCGCTTTAGGCCGCAAGGATTCTTTTCCATCATGACGAACTGAGGCGGTGACCGTTCCGCGTGGCCGACGCATGACCGGGACACAAGCCGGGCGGTAGGGTGCAAAGCAGAAACAAATCGGGCGGCCTGAAGGCCGCCCGATCGTTTTTGAAACATTGAATGTGGCTTACTGCTCGTCGTCGAAATCGGCGAGGGACAGTGCGTCTTCCTCTTCCGTTTCCGGGCGGAGCAGGTCTTCCAGCGACGGCTGCACCACGGGCGGCTCGTCCTTCTCCGGGAAGATCTCTCATCAGCTTTACTCCGAGCGAAGCGAGGCGTCACAAGAGCATCGAGCGCTGATGTCGCACACAAACAAATCGGGCGGCCTTTCGGCCGCCCGATCTCGCCGGCTGAAGCCGGCGCCACGTTGTGTTGACTTACTGCTCGTCGTCGAAGTCCGCCAGGCTGATCGCGTCTTCTTCTTCCGTCTCCGGACGGAGCAGTTCTTCCAGCGACGGCTGCACCACGGGCGGCTCGTCCTTCTCCAGGGAGATCTCTCATCAGCTTTACTCCGAGCGAAGCGAGGAGTCAGCGGAGCATCGAGCGATGATGTTCCGGCCAAAACAAATCGGGCGGCCCGAAGGCCGCCCGATCTCGCCGGCTTGAGAGCCGGCGCCACGTTGTACTGACTTACTGCTCGTCGTCGAAGTCGGCGAGGGACAGTGCGTCTTCCTCTTCCGTTTCGGGGCGAAGCAGATCCTCGAGGCTCGGCTGAATGACCGGCGGCTCGTCCTTCTCCAGGAAGATCTCGCGATACGTCGGCATGCCCGTACCGGCCGGGATGAGTCTCCCGACGATGACGTTTTCCTTGAGCCCGCGCAGGTAGTCGACACGGCCCGCGATCGCGGCCTCCGTGAGCACCCTCGTGGTCTCCTGGAACGACGCCGCCGAGATGAATGAATCCGTCGAGAGCGAAGCCTTCGTGATCCCCAGCAGAAGCGGGGTACCGTCGGCCGGCTCGCCGCCCCGGTTCATCACCTTCTCGTTCTCTTCCATGAAGCGGAAACGATCCACCTGGTCTCGACGAGGCATCGGTCAAGGTGAGCGGAGCCAGCGCCACTAGCCGCCGCTCGGAGCATGATTTGGCGATCGTTACTGCTGTAGACAGACGACCGGCGACCGCGCAGACGAAGACACGGATGTCCCATCCAGCGTCCACGTTACTCCGGAATCCTTCACATTGACTTTGAACACGTCGGTGTGACGACCGGCGAGGAACACGCCAGGTTGCCCGCTGTCCGCGTTGTGTTCAAAGCGGTTGCGCTCCCCGATTTCGATGACAACGGCGACACGGTTCGGGTTGTCGTAGCCGAATGTGGCGACGGCGCCCTGGTTTTCATGTCGAACGCATTCGAGCATCGGCCGGATCGGCAGCACAGCGGTTCCGGCACACGAAGGCGTATTCGCCGCTACGCTCGCTTCCACGCCATCAAGAATCCAGGTGAGAGTCTGACCGCCCTGGGTCACGCCGCTGATGACACCCTCGTGCCGCCCAGGCACGAAGTAGCGCGGCTGTCCGCGGTCGGGGACGCCCGGGAAGAACCGGTTCGCACTACCAGGTTGGATCACTTTCCCAGCCGCGTTGGGGTTGTTGTATCCAAACCGGACGAGAAGACCTTTGCTTGTTTGGTCGACACAATCGATTAGCGGGACGACAGGGAGCAGTGCGGGCGGGTCGGAAGCGTGAATCGCCTCGAATAGGGCTCGGATGCGGTCGGGGTCCTTGACGCGCGGGATAGCAGCTTTCGCCGCATCACGGACAAACCCGTACGAGGATCGGAGAAGTGAAACAAATGCGGCCTTCGCTTTCCTCGCGTCGTCGGCTGACTTCTCTAGATCGCCGCGACCGAACGCTTCATTGCTGCGCAGGGTATACACGGACGCGCGGACGAGGGCGAGCAAGTCAGCGACAGGTCCTCCTGGATTGTCAGCGAGAACTCGAGCTATCCCGTCGAGTCGTTCATCGTGGGTTCGTGCCGGATACACCAGAACGGCGTACGCGGCGTATCGAGAATGCGGGTAGTGAGCAAGAATGCGCGTCGCAACGGCTGGCCCGTCCGTGACCCAGTCGCCCGGGGTCCATCCGTCCGGCCGCGCTGACAGTAGGAGTGACCACGCAGCAGCGTCAGCTCCCTGCGGAGCTCGGACGTGGAGGGCCGTGGAATCCGACGTCACGCTGGTTGTAGACCCGTCGCCGTGGAGTTCGTAAAGGTGTGCGCGAAGGTGGTACGTCCCGGGCTGCGAAAGGCGTCGATCGTTAAAAATCTCGGGACCGGCAAGCGTTGGCTCGAGCGGAAGGTACAGCTCGCGGGTGCCACTCGAGGGAACCGAGAGGTCTCGCGCGATTTCTGCCGGGAAGGGCACCGACGTTCTGCCGTCCCACGTCGCGAAAAACGATGTTCCGTCGGCCGCTGTGACTTCCACGTTCACGCCGTTCGCAAGCACGACGGTAGATGGTGACGTGTTCGCCACGGTCAGCGCGAGCGCAACCGGAAGTCCTGGAAGCGTTGTCTCCGGCTGCAAGTCAAGCGAGACGGTCGTTTGAGAGGAAGCGGTTCCGGCCACAAGTAGCGTCGTCAGCATGAGTCTACGGAGTCCGTTCATATGCGTCGCCCTCTTCTCACTGAACCGGGATCGGCTCGGCTTTCTGTCGGATCGTCAAGTATTCGCTATCGATAGTAGCGGCCTGTTTCCTGTAGTGCAGATCTACTGCGCCATCACTGTATTCGCCGTTGTGGTTTGGATCGTAAACGGGCTGATGCATCAGGCAGAAGTGTCCGTCGTGCTGATACCTTTGCTCCGCACAATGGCCGTCGGTGGGCGCCCCAGCAGCTGGGTTCACTTTCCATTGATGCAGGAGCTCGTGCACTATGACCTCGCGAGCTACAGCCATAGGTGATTGACCGTGAACCGGTTGTTGCGCGCCGGTTACGGCGGCGGCGATCCGGTCGTACCACAGCCATGAGTGACTCAAGCCACCGAATACGGGCGGCGTCTGGCCGAGCACCGCTCCGAGTTGGCCATTCGGTGCAATCCGATCGGGTATGCGCGAGCCTGACATCAGGTATTGATGGTTCGAACGGGATCGTACGTTTCCCGAGGACCGATCGACTGATGCCTCAGCCCACTTGATCGGGAAATGCGCCAGCCTCCCCCCATCCATCACAGCCTCGTGGGGTATCTCTGAAACGACTTGTGCCAAATCGACATATTCGACGAACGAATCCTCGAATGAAGACCGGACGAGGCTATCGTCGATCGGGTAAATCACCGGTCCACTCGAAGTCATCACGCCAGCGGCATCACCGAGATAAGTCACGCCCCCACCGTAGCTGGGGTCCGGCCCGTAGGAATACTTCAGGACGCCCGGTGACCCATTAGTTAGCGAGCGGTAGGATCTCCAAATGTTCAGGAATCGAAACTCCGCTCGCGTCAGTGGTCTGCGGACGGACGGCAATTACGTGATCCTCCGTGTGGAAATCGTCGCTCACACCGAGGCCGGCAACCGCAGAAGCCGCATGCCGGGGTGGCGCGTGCACGAGCCTGATCGTCTCGCCGCTGTGAAACTGTGAATGTCACTCACAGTGAGGCGGTTGCCGCCGGCCACCGCCGCAATCACATCCGTAATGTACGCACCTCGAATGAACATTCGGTCCTTTTCCAGATACACGCGCTTCCACGCTGTATACATACTGACGTGCCCCCGTTTTTCGTACCACCCGATATGTTAGTCGGTTGATGAAATGGAGCTGGGGTCACCCGGCTCCGG
>CALMZP010000082.1 GCA_937870635.1 uncultured Acidobacteriota bacterium
ACGACTACTGCCGATTGCGCGCATCCGCCGCGGCCGGACGGATCGCCGGAAGCATTGCTGCCGCCGCCATGCGGGTCTATCTGTCTCATTACTACCGCCGCGCCGATCTGGTGCTGTCGCCGAGCCGGGCCACGGCCGATGCCCTGAGAGGGTGGATCCGACGTCCGATCCGCGTCCTGGGACGCGGTGTCGACTCGACGCTCTTTCATCCCGCACGGCGCAACCGTTCCCGTTCGGAGCCCATCCGCGCGCTTTACGTCGGACGCGTGGCGGTGGAGAAAGGACTTGATGCGCTCGTTCCCCTGCTTCACCGCCATCCGGAGATATCGCTCACCGTCGTCGGCGACGGCCCCTGGCTCGCCGAAATGCGCCGTCGTCTTCCGGCAGCCCGCTTCACCGGCACCCTGCGCGGAGAGGATCTCGCCGTCGAGTACGCGAATGCCGATTTTTTCGTGTTTCCGTCGAAGACGGACACGTTCGGCAATGTGATCCTGGAGGCGATGAGCTCAGGTCTGCCGGCGGTCGTCACCGACCGGGGTGGTCCGGCGGAGATCGTTCGAGATGGCGTGGATGGGTTCATCGCGCCGACGCCGCGGGCCTTCGAATGGGCGGTGCTGGCGCTCTCGCGCGATTCCGCCCTGCGAGAGAGGATGGCCCGTGCCGCGCGTGATGCGGCCGAACGGCGGAGCTGGAACGCGATCTTCGGCAGTCTGCTGCAGATCTATTCGGAGGCCATGCATTTGCGCGTCTCGCGGGCGCCGGACACTGCACCTGTTCGAACCGCGGTTGTGCTGCCGGAGGCTCGATAGTTGTTCGGATCGAAGTTCTTTGAATTCCTCGCCGATCTGACCATCCGCCATCGCGGCCGCGTCCTGACGGCGGCCGCGGTCCTGGTGGTGCTCGCATCATGGGGCGCGGCTCGCGTCCGGTTCAACCCGGAACTGCTCGCTTTTCTGCCGGAGCACAATGATGAGGTTCGCAAGTTTCGCCGCGTCGTCGACACCGTCGGAGCGATCGATCGCCATGTCGTCGTGGTGAAGGTACCCGCGGGAACCGATCCGGAAGAGGTCACACCGTTGATCGAAGAGCTGGCCGGTAGCTATCGGTCGCTGCCGGTGGTGACCAGGGTGGAGTATCGCGCGCCCACCTTCACGTTCTTCGAAAATCTGATCGGGAAGGCGGCGCTGCTCCTCGAGCCGGATGAAGTTTCGCGCCTGAAGGAGAAACTGAGCGCCTCGGCGATTGCAGAATCGATGGAGCAGAACCGTCTCCTGCTCTCCACTCCACAGAGCACCTTGACCAAGCGCGTCGTCCAGAGCGATCCCTTGCGTCTTCACACGATCGTCGCGCCGCGGCTGCGCACTGCTTACGGCGCGGCGATCGATCTCTCCACCGGCTACATACTTTCGGAGGATCGCTCCACGTTCGTCCTGATCGTGACACCGTCCCGGCCGGCGCATGAGCTCCCGTTCGCCCGTCAGCTCATGCGGCATGCAAAAGCGATCGAACAGGCGGCCCGCGGGAGCGGCATCGCGGCGGAGATCGTTTATGCCGGAGCCTATGCGATCACCGCCGAAGATGCGGATCTGATCCGCGACGACATGCTCGAGAACGTTGCCTTCTCGTTCTTCGGCGTACTGGCGCTGTTTCTCTACGCCTTTCGGAGGCTGTCGGCGATCGGGTATGCCGCGATTCCGATGGGCCTGGCGATTCTTCTGACTTTCGGGCTGGCTTCGATCACCGTGGACGAGCTCAACGCTGCCAGCGCCGGATTCGCGGCTCTTCTGGCCGGCCTGGGGATCGACTTCATCACCGTGCTGTACGAGCGTTACGTCGAAGAGCGCGGCCGGGGTCAGCGCGTGGCGGAGTCGGTTTACGCGATGGTGACCTCCACGATGCCGGGCGTGGCGCTCGCCGGCTTCACTACCGCCGCAACGTTTTACGGGTTCCTCTTCACCGATTTCCGGGGCATGACTCAGATGGGGTTTCTGACCGGGACGGGGATCCTTCTATTTCTCCTTTCGGCGGCCTTTGTGCTTCCCTCGCTGCTGGTGGCACGCGAGAAGGATTCGGCGGTTCCGCCGCGCGTGCCTTTCCACGTGTTCGGCACCTCGCGGGTGATGCGATTCTCGATGCAGCATCCGCGCGCGGTTCTGTTCTTCTGGGCCGCGTTCATGATCGTGATGCCGCTGCTGGCTCTTCGGCTGGAGTTCGACGACGACGTCGCCGCGCTCCGCCCGGCCGGTAACCGCGGGGTTGCAGCGCAGGAATACCTGGCGGCCAGATTTGGCCGCAGCTTCGATTTCGTGATGCTCGTGGCCGAGGGAACGAGCGTCGACGCGGTCATGCGGCGGAGCGAAGAGGCCCTGCCCTTACTCGATGCGCTGGTGAGACGGGGAACGATCGGCGGCTATCAGAGTCTTTCGGCAGTCGTGCCGTCGGAAGCGCGTCAGCGCGACGTTATCGAGCAGATCCGAGAAATCGACGCCGCCGCTGTGACTGCCGATCTGTCGCGGGCAGCCATCGCCAGCGGCTTTCGCGCCGGAGCGTTCGATTCGTTTGCGGCCAATCTGAAGAAAGCTCTGGCTGTTCGCGAACCGCTTTCACCCATCGACATCGATGAAGATCTGACCGCCCGCTTTCTTCAGAGGACGGAGAAGGGATGGCTGGCGGTGACGTACCTCTACCCTCGGGAGCGCTGGGCGCGGCGCGTCGCGCCGGAGCTGAAGGCGCTTGAAGGGGAAGGGCTGTTTCTGACCGGTGTCAACGTCGTCAGTTCGGCACTGCGCGAGATCGCGCGCGCCGATGCGATCCGCGCGACGCTGATCGGAACAGGCATCGTGTTCGTGCTGCTTTCGATCGGGTTTCGATCGGCAGGGCGGGCGGCGCTGGTCTTCATTCCGTTCGTCGCCGGCTCGGCGGGGATGCTCGGTCTCATGGCGATTCTCGGGCTGGCGTTCAATTTCATCAACATGTTCGTGGGGTTGATGCTGGCCGGTGTCGGAACCGATTACGGTGTCTACATTCTGCAGCGCTATCTCGAATCACCGGACGATTTCCGGAACACGGTGCCCCTGACGGGCAAAGCGGTCGTGATGGCGGCGCTGACGACGATCGTCGGATATGGATCGTTCATGCTCTCGCGTTACCCGGGCCTGCAGTCGCTCGGCTACGCCGCCACGGCTGGTGTGGGATTGAGCGCCCTGGCGGCGATCTCGCTTCTCCCGGCCATTCTTTCCGCCTTCGGGCAGAAGCGGACGTCCGCGCCGGTGGTTCAGCGCTCAAAGTGAATGGCGTTGCTGAACAAGGTTGGACCGGAGTCGTCGCGAACGACGATGCTGTACCAGTCGCCGGGGCGCGGCCGAACGGTGAGCCGTGCGGTCGTGCCGTCGGTCAGCTTCGTTCTGGAGAGTTCCTCTCCGTTGCGTATCCAGACCAGCGTCTGGCCCTGAGCGTTGATGACGCCGGCCCGCAGGACGATTTCCGGCGCTGTGCTGAGCGGGATCGTGTCGCCCATCTGCCACACCTGTGAGCCGGCGGTCGCTCCGAACGAAAGTTGCGGACCCGCGGGGCCGCGGGTTCGCACGTAGGCGCGTCCCTGCCGGATTCCCTCGTTGAGCGCCGGCTCGGACAGCTCCGATGCGAATACGACCGTGGCCGGTACGCCGATCGCTCGATCGTCGGTCTCGTCCGCCGTGTGCTCATCGCTGCCGCCGATCGCGGTCAGCCGCATCCCTCGATTCAGCATCGAGGCCCAGAACTCCCACCCCGCCCCCGGTCCGTCGGCGTACGGGCCGTTCACGATCTCGACCGCGGTGACCTGCCGCATCGTCTCGTCATCGCGCGCACTCCACCCGCAGCCCATGCAACGCTCATCGTCGGGGGCCGCCGGATGGTTGATCGAAGTGACCGCCTCTGCCGAACGAAGAGCCGTAAGAAGATCGCGCATGGTTCGCTTCGGCCCGAGCCGGAAATCGGTGAACATTCGTTCTCCGAACGTGTTGACGTGGCCGTTGTAGGTCGTGACCTCGCGCGAGTGAAGCAGAAGCATCGTTCCGTAATAGGGCTGAAGACGCTCGACCTCAGTCCAGTGACTCGTCGTGTTGTGATCGGAGAGAGCGACGAAATCGAGGCCGGCCGCGCGCGCCGCGTCGAAAACTCTGTGAGCCGGGATCCTCGAGCGGCGTCCATCCGGCAGCAGCACCCGTCCGTCGCTGTGCCCGGAATGTGAGTGAAAGTCGCCCGCATACCATCCGGCGCCTTGCCGGATCACGGGAAAATGCGGCTCCTCGACCTCCAGCCTTTCAATCGTGAGCCGGTAAGTGTCGCTTGCTCCCTCACGGATGTTCGGAATGCCGAGGACGACGGCCCATCGGCCCGGCTCGACCGGGCCCGGCTGGTATCCGTAACTCGCGAAGGTGGGTCCGACCGAAATGGTCTGCGGCCCGCCACCGCTCCACCCGCGAAATCCTTCCGGGCCGCGCAGGCCGAGGTCGATGACCGTGCGGCGGTCGCCGCCACTGTACGCGAGCGAAACCTCGATTGCCCGCGTCCCGGGCGAAACGGAAAACTCGTGCTCGATGAGTCGCTCGTAGTCGCCCCGGCCGATGCGCCCGACGATCGTCTGCGCGGAGCTGAGCATGCGCGCGAAATCTTCATACTGATCGACAGCCACGAAGTCGACGCCGGCGCGCAGCGCCGCGCGCCACCTGATGCGGGCGGCGGCCAGTGAGCCGAAGTTGTACCCGTCGAACCAGCCGTTGGAGCGGTCTTTCCGGTCGTGACCATTGAGCGTGTAGAAACGAATCCAGAGTCCGTCCTGGTGTGCTTTTTCGACGATTGCATGCAGGCGCTTTGCGTCGTCAGCGGTCCAGTTCCCCGCCTGTGGCTGGCCTTCCGGCTCGACGGCGCGCCAGGGGAGGTTCCACCACCGGCGGTATCGGCTCTT
Organism: uncultured Acidobacteriota bacterium; assembly: GCA_937870635.1. Taxonomy (GTDB): domain Bacteria; phylum Acidobacteriota; class Thermoanaerobaculia; order Gp7-AA8; family Gp7-AA8; genus DATLEX01. The sequence goes on from CALMZP010000082.1 coordinate 4,949, forward strand.
CGGACCGGGTCCATCGCTCACGGTGTGCACGGCGCCGAAGAGGCGAAGCGTTGCTGCGCTTCCGAAGGAGCGCTCCTGAGAGTCATCCTCGCCCGTCAGCACCAGCAGCGGACCGACGCGCAGCGTGTCGCCTCTGGAGGTGGTCAGCCACGACTCGTACCGTCCGAGTAGCTCCCAGACCGCCCGGTGGTGCTCCGGCTCATTGGTCTTGAAGTCGAGATTCAGCGTGATGAGAGGCCACTGCTCCTTGCGCCCTTCGCGCACTGCCTGCTCCATCATCGGCCGGATCCTCTCGAAGAAATGCGCTTCGAGCGTTGGCTCCGTTCCGGTGAATGGCTCGCCGTGCGAGACGATCGAGCGCCCTCCGCGCCAGATCAGATCCTGTTCAATGGCCAGCGGCAGCCCTGTCGCCAGAGCACGGTCGATCCGGTCGGACCATTGCCCTCCGTACGGATACGCATTGTGCGCGTCGAGAAGAACGCGCTGGCCGGGCAGGAATGCGGTGAGGGAAAGAAAGGAGGCAAGTGTGAGAGCCAGCATGTCGATCGATGAGGGAGCGAAGGATCCGGGCGCGGCGGCCCGGATCCTTCTACGTTTAGAAATGCAGGCGTACCGAGAACTGCATCGCTCGTGGATCGCCGGCCAGCGAGCTGATGACCCCGACGGTGCGGCTGTCGAGATTGCTGTCGGGCAGCCCGTAGTTTGCGCGGTCGAAGACGTTGAAGACATCCCAGCGCAGGCTGGCCGCGAAACGCTGCGAGATGGCAAACTCCCGCTGAAGGCTGGCGTCGAACGTCATCCAGTCGGGCCCGCGGAGGATATTGCGGCCGGCGTTGCCGAAGGTTCCCGACGGCACCTTCTCGAATGCGGCCGGATTGAACCACCGCTCGATGCTTTCGCCGCCGCTGTTCGGATCGCCGACGAGATTCGGCAGGCCGGTCGCTCCGGGACCGACGTTATTGGTTCCCTGTCTCACGGTGAAGGGCCGGCCGGAGCGATAGGTATAGATGCCGCTCACGGTCCAGCCGCCGAGGATGGCCCGGCCGATCCCCTCGTTAGCCCACGGCTTTCCTTCCCCAAACGGAAGTTCCGCGATGAAGTTGCCAACGACGCGATGGCGGATGTCGAAGTCGCTCGGCCCTTCCCACGAATCGAGGTCGCGACCGTTCTGCGGTCTTCCGGATGAAGCGGCGAGGTGCTCGGGCGCCTGGTCGCGCGAATCGCCGTAGGTGTAAGAAAGGCGGTAGCTGTAACCGTGGTTGAAACGCTTCTCGATCGAGACATCGGCACCGTAATAGCGGGCGGTTCCGGTCTGCTCGCGCCACTGGATGTGGGCAAACCCGGGGTAAGGGAGCGGTCCATTGGCGTCACGGGTGCCGGGAAGCGGCTGGTTGAGGTTGCGCAGGACCGCCAGGTTCCGGCTCTGCGACCCGATGAGATCGAGTGAGACGACGAAGTCGCGCGCGAGAGACCGCTCGACGCCGGCGCCGAACTGGTCGACCTCGGCGCGCTCCGCGTTCGGGTCGGCAGCGCGAATGAGCAGCCTGCTGTAATTGATGTTCTCCGGATCGAGGTAATCAGCCGGGAACCCGTCTTGAAGCAGCAGCGCCGGCGTCGTGGTCGAAGGAGTCTGCACGACCACGTTGCGAAGACCGTTCGGATTCAGCGCCAGCTGGTCTTCCGAGCCGATCCGGTCGAAGAGGTTGTAGAACCGGCCGTAGCCGCCGCGCAGGACCGTGCGGTCGTTCAGGCGGTATACCGCGCCGATGCGGGGCGCAAAGTTGTCTCGATCTGGTTTCACGAGCGTTCGATCTTCCAGCGATCCATCCTCGGCGAAGACGAGGGTCGCCGTCTCCGGGTCGAAGTTGGCCATGCGGTCATTTGCCTCGTACGGCGGAGTCATGAAGTCATAGCGGAGGCCGAGGCTGAGCGTGAGAGCGTCGCCAGCGTTCCAGTCGTCCTGAACGAAGAACGAGGTGGCGTACATGCGTTGATCGACGACATGAACGTTCGAGAGTTCCGCACGCGCGGCATATCCGAGCATGAAATCGGCGAGAGCGTTGCCGGTGAACTGTCCGCTGAACTGGAGGTTCCCTCGCGTCGAGGGGATGTCGAGATACTCATTCTTCATCGGCGCCATGACGTCGAAGCCGGCCTTCCACTGGTGGTTGCCGCGAAGCCAGGTGACCGTATCGAGCCATTGGAAGTGTTCGGTGTGCTGGAACTTCGGCATGAAGTTCGGCGAGCCAAGCCGGAGATGCCCGGGAATGTCGATGCCTACGATGCCGCCGCGGATGCGCGGATCGTCAGGAACCCCCTTGAAGCCGATCTGCTCCATCCCGTCGACGCCGAAAGGATCCTGCACACCATCCGAGATCGCTCTGGCCCACGACACGCGGAATTCATTGACCAGCGATGAGCCGAACATGCGAGTCCAGCCGCCGACCGCGGCAGAGGACTTCAGATCGTTGCGGCCCCAGGCCGAAGTGCCCGTTCCGTCGAGAATGCCGCCGAGGAAGCCCGGCACGAAACGGAAACGATCGGTATTGATGTAACGAGCGAAGAGGCTGTCTCGATCGCTGCCCTGCAGGTCGAAGCGGGCGAGGAATCGAGTTGAATCATCTTCGACTTCCGGCTGGCGTATGAAGTTGTTCGTGGCGGCGACGTTCGGCTCCGGAAGGAGGGCGAGAATGCGCGCGGCAACCGGATCGATGCGATCGGCCGGGATCGTGTTGTTGGGGAACGGCTGGCCGGTGAGAGGATCCTTGATGGTGGCGCTGAAGGTGCCGGCGCGCTCGGCCATGGTGGCCACCCGGCCGGTGCGCAGGACGCCCTGCCGGATCTCGACGTTCTCGAAATCGCCGAAGAAGAACGCGCGGTTGGCAACGATCGGGCCACCCAGATTCGCGCCGAAGAAATTCTGCTCGTTGGGCGCCTTCGGCTGATCGGCGCGACGGGCGAAGTAGTTGTTCGAGTCGAACGATTCGTCACGGAGATAGTTGTAGATCGTTCCGCTGAGATCGTTGGCTCCCGACTTGGTGTTTACGATGATGGTGCCGCCCGGAGCCCACCCGTATTCAGCCGCGTAAGGGCTCGTCACGACCTTGAACTCGTCGATCGCGTCGACCGACGGCCGCGAGATCTGCGTGCTCAGTTCCTGCACGTTGGTGGAGAAGCTGTTGTTGGCCACACCGTCGAGAAGATAGTTGTTGTGGAGCGTGCGGTTGCCGTGCACGCTGACGCCCCCGGTTCGTCCCGACGATGTGCCGCCGGACTGCTCAGTGTAGCGGTCGCTCTGGACGCCGGGGACGAGGGCCAGAAGATCGTCCCAGTTTCTGATCGCGAGCGGGAGTTGTGCGACCTCCCTCGAGGAGATGACTGTGCCGACCGCCGGAGACCCCGTGTCGAGCAGCGGCGCAGCCGCGGCGACGCTGATGGACTCGGCAAGGGCGGCGACGCCGAGGTCGATCTCCAGGCGTGCTCGCTGTCCGGTCTGGAGAACGATGCTCTGCGCGAAGGCCTCGAATCCGTTCGATTCCGTCTCCATGACGTAGTTGCCGGGGGCGAGATCGACGATGACGAACGCCCCTTCGGAATTGGTCGCGGTGCGCGACGTGACTCCGGTCGCGAGATTCCGGACGGCGACGCGCGCCTGGGAAACGGCCGCCCCGTTCGGATCGCGCACGACACCGCTCAAGGTGGCGCGGTCGACCTGCGCAAACAGCAAGGCGGGGAACAGGAACGAGAGAGCGGCGACGACGATACGTTTCATGAGTCTCCTCCTGACGTTTGGCGGCGCATTGTTCAGTGAGGGGATCGAACGGAGATCGAGACGGAGTAAAAGTTGCGTGACGCCGATCGGTACGCGAGTGGATTCAGCGGCGCGCCGTCCGTTCTGCAAAATCCACAGACATACACAGAGAGCGGCTATGATCGTCTCCGTGTGCTCCGTGCCCTCCGTGGTGAAGCTTTTTCAC
>CALMZP010000083.1 GCA_937870635.1 uncultured Acidobacteriota bacterium
TCGCCGCGGTTAACGGTTAACGGTTAACGGTTAACGGTTAACGGTTAACGGTTAACGGTTAACGGTTAACGGTTAACGGCTAGATCCCCATCGGGAACGTCAGGTTGTAGATGTAACGGTCGCGCGCGATCGACAGCACGATTGACGAACGCTCCGTCGCTTTCATCAACTCGTCATTGAGCTCGCGAACCGACCGCACCTCCACGCCGTTGACGCCCACGACTAGATCGCCTGGCGCGAGACCGATCTCGGCACCGCGCGACCCGCTGGCGACGCTGTCGATGACCACCCGGCGTCCCTCATCAGCGACTGAGAGGCCGGCAATTTCGTTGAGGATCGTCAGCCCGAGCGAACCTGGCGGCTCGGCCGGCCGGACCGAAACGTTCTGAGCGCGTCCGTCACGGAAAACCGAAAGCGTGAGCGGAGTTCCAGCCGTTGCAGTCGCTGTCGACGTGGAGAAGGACTCGCGCGATTCAACGGCGCGTCCGTTCACGGCCGTGATCACGTCTCCCGGACGAAGACCTGCTGCCGCGGCGGGTGATCCACGAAAGACGCGAACGACGATCGCGCCGCGGGGAATGGACAGATCCAGGCGCCGGGCCTCCTCGGGAGTCAGCGTTGCGGTGACGGCTCCGATCCACGCGGAGTGTACGGCGCCATAGCGAAGGAGGTCTTCGATGACTTTCTTCGCCCGATCGACGGGAATGGCAAAGCCGATGCCCTGCGCATTCGCGTAGATGGCGACGTTGATGCCGACGACCTTGCCTTCGATATTGAGCAGAGGGCCGCCGGAGTTGCCGGGGTTGATGGAGGCGTCGGTCTGAATGAAATCGGTGAATGTGCGCCCCTGCTCCTGCGAAGGCACGGACCTGCCGAGAGCCGAGATGACTCCGGTGGTGACCGTGCCGCTGAGACCGAACGGGTTGCCGACGGCGACGACCGTCTCGCCAATCATGATGTCGGAGGAGGTTCCGATCGGCGCGGCGATGAGATTCTTCGCGTCGACCCGCAATACGGCGAGGTCGGAATCGGGATCGACACCGATCAGCCGGGCCGGCAGCTTCGATCCGTCGTTGAAGTTGATCGAGATTCGCGACGCGCCCTCGATGACGTGACTGTTCGTCACGACGATGCCGTCCGACGACCAGACGAAGCCGGAGCCGAGAGAGTGCGAAGGAATGGTTCGTTCACGGCCGCCGAAGAAACCGAACGGGTCGAAATAAGGGTCAACGGTCCGCCTGCGGATCGTGGCCTCGGTCTCGATGTTCACGACCGAGGGGAGCACGTTATGGGCGACGATCGCCACGGGGCTGCGTCGAGCGGCGCTCACCGTCTGCGGGATGGGCTGGACCTGTTGCCGCGGCTGGTCGACCTGGCGTGACTGGGCAAACGGTTTACACGCGAATCCGAGGGCGAAGAAGAGAAGAAGTGTGCGGGGAAACTTCATAACTGGCAACATTATCGAAGGTGAACCTAAAACTCATCTACAACCCTGCCGCCGGACGGGGCAAGACGAGGCGTCGCATCGCGGCGGTCGAGGCTTATCTCAGCAAACGGGGAGCCCGCCTCGACGTCCATTCGACGTCCGGCGCTTCAGATTTGACGCGCGTCGCGGCCGAGGGTTCCCGCGCAGGCTTCGACCGCGTGGTGGTCTGCGGCGGGGACGGATCGGTACATTTCGCCGTTCGCGAGTTCGACCTGGACCGGGGAACGCTCGCGGTGGTGCCGCTCGGGTCGGGCGATGATTTCGCGCGCGTGGCCGGCATTCCGAAGGACATCGAAGGGGCCTGCGAGGGGATCCTCAGCGGAAGAACGAGGGAGGTCGACGTGGCGACGGCGAACGGCACGCGGTTCGTCGGCGTGGCCGGCCTCGGTTTCGACTCCGCCGTGGCCGCGTTCGCGAACGAGGTCAAAGTCATGCGCGGCTCCGCCGTGTATGTGTACGCGATTCTCCGCGTGCTGCCGCGCTTCACTCCGCATCCGGTACGAATCACCGTCGACGGCTCCAGCCGGTCCGACACGATCATGTTCATGGCGATCGGTAACTCCCGCCAGTACGGCGGCGGGATCCGCATCGTTCCGGCAGCGGAGATCGACGACGGCATTCTCGACTACTGCATCGTTCACCGCACGTCCCGGTTTCAGTTGCTCAAGACCCTTCCGCGCGCATACACCGGCTCGCACGTCACCAGCCCGTTCGTCGAGACCGGCCGCGGCCGGAACTTTCGTGTCGAATGCGACAGCGTCCTCGAGATCTACGCGGACGGTGAGAAAGTCACGCAGACTCCGGTGGTGTTCGGGTTGGGGGGACGGCTGAAAGTTGCGGTGAGGTGATCGGGATGAGAAACCGAAATGTTGAATGTTCAACATTCCCGTCTCGAACCCTTCGCTCGAAAATCGAACTTCGCTCTCACCGCCCCCTATTCATCCGGCGAAGCCCTCAATCCACGAGCTGGATGCCGCCGGTGTTCTGCGGCGTGGCCGGCGTTGAGACGGCGAGACTGATCGCTCGGGAGAGGAAAAGGTCCGTGTCGGCTTTCCCGTCGGGACTGAAACCGACGACCAGGTACCGTTCCGGACGCGGGAGGTACTTGTACTCGTTGCCCCACGGATCGGTGAGCAGAGATGTGGAAATGTAGTCGGGAACGAGGTCCTGCAGGCGCGCGGGCAGCGCGCCGTTGACGCCGTTGTAGCGGTCGATGGCCTGTCCGATCGCCTGGATTCGCTGGAGCGAGATGGCCTTCTGCAAGGACGTGACCGCCGAAGATCCGCCCGTGAGCGGCTTGAGGCTGTTCAGTGGATTCTTGACCGACGTCACGAGCGACGCGATGGCCAGGGCCGTGAGAAGAATGACGAGCGGCAGGGGTACGGGGGTCTGAGCGACCTCGGTTTCGTCGACCGGTGTCGTGGCCTGGCTGACCGTTGCCGCGCGCTTGCCTCGGACTTCCTCGATGAGGTCGCGCGTGAGCAACTCGTAGAGCGCCTTGTTGGTGTCGAACTCGGAGTGCCGGCTGACCTCGACGATCTCACCGACGTTGCGAGTGCCGTCCACGAGGTCGTAGATCGACTTTTCTTCCTGCGAAATGCGGATCTTGTCGCCACCCGCGGCGGGCTTCTTCTTGCGTGAGGTGGTCGCGTCAGGCTCGAAGTCGATCTCGTCGGCTTCGTCCGCGCCGACTACGACGATTTCCTGCTCGGTCGTCTTCTTCCGGAAGACCATGTCGTACGACCGGATGCGCTTCTCGATGATGGGCCATTCGTCCATCATCCGAGCGCCTTCCATCAGGATCGACTCGGCGGCGATGGGATCGACGTTGTCGCGGTCGTACTCGATCGTCGTTTCCTGCGAGAAGTGGTAATCGCCGTCCTTCCAGCGGAAAAGGCGATAGACGATCTGCATGATCTGCAGCTGGATGGCTGCCTTCAACGATTCGGCGGAGATGATGCCGTAGTGCGTCAGAATGAAGCCGAGGCGCTGGAGCGTCTCGCGCTGGATCTCGAGCGCGCGATTGAGTTGATCCTGAGTGAGCGTTCCGGTCTTCAGCAGGACCGTGCCCAGGCGGTTTTCGAGACGCTTGGTGAGCGAATCGGCACCGACGACTTTTCCGTCGAGGAAGGTGACCGTGACCGTATCGTCCGAGCCGCGGAGCGTCAGCACGCCGGTCTTCCTCTGCAGCCCGATCAGCTGAAAGATGTCGGCGAGACTGAAATCCTTGAGTGTGCCTTCGAGTGCCATCTTGGGTCAGGCCACCGCACGCCGGCGGTAGACAGGTAGTGACATGACGAACCAGGTAACGATCGCCAGGACGCTCGCGGTGATGCGAACCGCCAGCTGCGCGGTCTCCGCAACCGGACCGATTGCCGGAGCAAGGCGGCCGACGAAGATCGCGATGGCCACGAATACGAAAAAGAGCAGGATGCCGATGATACCGACGATGGTACGCCCTTCCAGGAGCTGCGCCGAGCCGGGAAGGAACGTCGCGAAGAGGCGATTGCGCCTCTGCAGTCCGGCGGAGTGATCGGAGACTTCGTCGAGTTTTGCGCGCTTGGTGGCGAGCGCCACGCCGTCGCGCTTCAGATAGATGTGGATGCACTGCGTGCAATACGTCGTGCTCTCTCTCGCCGATTTACAGCGGTGGCAGAACGTACGGCCGCACTTGATGCAGGAACCAGCGAACCCGGCCCGACGCCGCTTGAGCCACACGATGACCGACAGGAGCACGGCCGAGAGCCCACCGAGCGTGATGGGATTTGCGGCGCTCTTCATCGGGTCGAACCAGGAGTAGTTTCCGAACAGCGAACGGGCCACGCCATTCTTCGCGATCGTCGATGAGATCTGCCACGCCTCCCGGAGGGGAGGGTGATAGATCGCGATCTTCTGGACCGAGCGCTCCTGTGAGATGCGCTCGATGAATTCGCGATCGATCTTCTTGGCCTGCTCCAGCTTCTGCCCCTGCTGGTCGAACCTGTAGGTCTCGCCGTTGGCGATCGAGCTGTTGTAGAACGCGATCGCCATCCGCGGGTCTTTCTCCTCCGCGCGGCCGTATTCGGTTAGCGCCGCCGCGTAATCGCTCTGCAGGAAGTGCAGATTGCCGAGATTCACGTGAGCCCCGGCAGCGTCATTGATCGAGATCGCCCTGCGGTAATGATCGGCCGCCTGAACTTCGTTGCCTTCGAAAACGTGCAGGTTGCCGAGAAGAATCTGAAGCGTCGAGTTGTCGGGAACGAGAGCGGTCAGCTCCTGCATCCGTCGCAGCGCTTCCGGCTGATAGCTCTTCTCCGAGCTCGAAATCGCCGCCATCACCACCGGACTTTCCAGACCCGCCGTCCACACGGCCGTGAGCTCGACCAGAAGCGGCAGCGCCGCGACCAGGAGCACCAGGATGATGATCAGAGCCCGTTCGCGGATCGATGAATATCCAAAGAAGATCACCATCCAGTAGAAGACGAGCCATATCGGGCCGAGCCACAGAAAGACCGGCAGGAAAAGCAGCGCGAAAGCGAGCACCGACACGGAGCCCCCGTGAAGACGAGCCCCGAGGATTTCACGGAAGTCGTGGGCCATCGATCGGCCGTAGCGGATGAACAGCACGATCGAGACGATGATCGTCGTCAGAGCGATGGCGATCGCCAGAACCAGGGACATGTCGGCGCGCCCGAGGGTGCGCGTACGGTAATTCGTGAAGAGATGCGCGAAGCCGCGTGCTACGAGCGGAATCGCCTTGCCCCAGTTCTGCTGGTCCGCGGCGCGATCCGCCAGCGCGAACGTGACGGCAGAGTTTCTGGAATCCAGCGCGGCCGCGGCATCCGTTGCCCACTTCGCGAGATCAGCGTTTCCTTCGCGCGAGGCGCGATTTCCCATCGACGCCGCTGCCGATGCGTACACGGGAAACGTCTTCAGGCCGTAGGCGCGTCCAGCCGTCACGAGCTCGCCAACTTTGGTCGCACCGCTCTCGAGATCACCGTCGCGGGCCGAGTTCGTGGCCTGTGGCCAGATGTCCCGCGGAGGCAGCTCTTCGGCGTTCACCGCGGAAGCGGCGAGCGCGAGGATTGTGAGCACTGTCGCGATGAGGCGCGCTCTCATCTAGATGCTCTTCGTCCGTTTCACGAACGCCAACTTCAGTTCTCCGATGTGCGTGTTCAAGAAATCGTCTTCGTCGGGTGTGAGGTTGCCGGCCGTCTTCTCCTGAAGCAGTGTGAGGATGTCGATCATCTGCCGCGCCGCTGCCACGTCGGGCTTGGCCTGCGGCGCGTAAGGGTTCGAGAGCATCCCGAGACTCATGTAGGCCTGGGCGATCAATGGCTCGACAAAATTGGCGAACGGAGTTCCAGGACTCGCCGCTTTCTCCGCCACGGATCGACGGCGATCATGCTGCCCCTCGGGCTGTGGCCGCTGCTCGGTCCGCCGCTCCACCGGCGGAGCAGGGGCTGCCGCGGGCGCCGGGCCCGGAGCTGACGCCTTGATCTGTTCACGGAACTCCTCCCGGATCTCCCCTTCGGAAGTGAAGATGCGTTTGTCCGTGACCTTGATGTGTTCCCTCTGCGGTTGCGATTCCTTGGGCAAACCAGCCTCCGCCCATCCCGATGTCGTGTGTAATCAAGGATTTGGGATATTACCACGCAACTAAGCAATCTTCGAAATGACCAAACGACGCCGTCGGCCCGCCGAATCCGGCAGTCGCGATGTTCCCGTGGGGCGGAACGATACTGCAACGCGGAAGAGTTTGGCTACCGGCCTCTGAGCCTGGACCTTGGACTTTGGACCTTGGACCTTGGGATCGGGGACGCATGGACCTGAGGTTAGGCATCGCATCAGGCTAAGATCGCGCGCCGTGCGCATTTTCCAGGTCCTCGAGTTCAACCAGTTCACCACCGGTTCGGTCCACCAGATGTTCCAGGCTGCCGCCGGCCTTCGCGAGCACGGCCATGACGTGACGATCATTACGAGGCCCGGCAAAGTCATGGAGGAGAAGGCTGCGTTGCATGGTGTGGGATTTCGCGCGCTTCCGATGCGGCATCAATTCGACCTGGCAAGCATTGGCGGCCTGCGGCGCCTCATCGGCGATCTGCGGCCCGACGTCATCCACGTCCACAAGGGGATCGCCCATGCGCTGGCACTCGCGGCGACGCTGCGCGATCCGGAGCCCGCATTCGTGGTGAACCGGGGCGTCTCGTTTCCGCTCGACATCTGGAATCGCGGGAAGTACCGGACGTCGCGGGTCGATCGGATCGTTGCCGTCTGCAGGCAGGTGAAGGACGTCGTTGTGGCCAGCGGCAGGCTGCCCCCGGAGAAGGTGGAAGTCATCTACGCAGGGACCGACGTCACGCTGTTCGATCCTGCGCGTCACGACCGCCGCGCGTTCCGCCGGGAGAAATCGATTGCCGAGGACAGGTTTCTCATCGCGCAGGTGGGCATTCGCGACTGGAAGGGATGGCGGGAAGTGATCGACGCGGTCGCCGAGATCGCGCCGGTCCACGATCGAGTGCACGTCGCACTCATCGGCAATCTCACGCGCGTTGCAGAGCTGAGACAGTACGCGGAAGAACGCGGCGTCGCCGGCCGCGTGACGCCCGTGGAATATCGAATGGACATGCCGAATGTCTTCGCGTCGTGCGATCTGGTCGTCGACGCCTCGTGGGCAGGCACAGGCGTGACGGGGACGATTCGCGAGGCGATGGCAATGCAAAAGCCCGTCATCGCGACGAACGCCGGCGGAAACGACGAGCTGCTGTCCACTCCCGAAGTCGGATGGCTCGTGCCGGTGCGCGATCACGCCGCGCTGACGCGCGCGATTACAGAGGTCATCGAAAATCCCGACCGCGCTGCCGCAGTGGGGAAGAACGCGCGCAAGCACGTCGTGGAAGGCTTCTCGAAGGAGCGCCGGATCACGCGCCTGCAGGATCTGTACGGGGAGATTCTGGAGGCGAAACGCCGGGCTCGAGCAGATCGATAGGATCGCCGCTCCCGGTCTCGACTGACATGCGCGTGTAGGTCCAGCGGCCTTCCTTCGCTGAACCTTCGACGGCGATGAATCCGTCGCCTTTCGGTCCCGAGATCGGGATCTTGAAGTCCGCTGCACCCTCGTTGCTCAGGTCGACGCTTCCGGTAAGCCACCATCGCGGTTGGATGGGCGTTCCCAGACGCTCGACGACAGCCGGATTGGCTCGTGCGCGTTCGAGCGCTTCGCTGTATGGCTCGCTGGACCGGATCGCCGAGACGGCAAACCAGGCGATGCCGGCCACACAGCCGCCGAAAAGGATGATGGGCAGGAGACATCCCACCGGTACAACCCACTTCCAGTTGCGCGACCACCAGCCGCCGCGAGGAGGCGGAGGGGGAGGCGACATCGGGGACTGAGGTTTCGTGTAGTCGATCGTCATGATGTTTCCCGGTGAATTCGCAACTGTGTCATCTCGAGCGTGAGCGAGGGACCTGGGGGTGGGAGGTACGAACGTCGTGCCTCGTGCCACCCGTTCCCCCAGGTCCCTCGCTCACGTCGGGATGACGGGCTTTCTAAGCGTTATGCGCCCTCTGCCAGGGCCACCACATGTTCCGCCACACTGGAGGCCAGACCTTCCATATCGTAACCCCCTTCCAGCAGAGAGAGGACGCGCCCGTCGCAATGACGCTCGGCCGCCTCGACGATGCGGCGCGTGATCTCTCCGTAGGCGTGCTCGGTGACTTTCATGCCGCCGAGCGGATCGCGGCGGTGGGCGTCGAAGCCGGAAGAAAGAAGGATCGCGTTCGGACGGAAATGGTCGATGACGCGCACGATGCGATCCTCTACGGCGCGCATGTATGCCGTGTCACCTTCGCCTTCCTCCATTGGAAGGTTCAGCGTGAAACCCCGTCCCGATCCGGTTCCGATCTCATCGGCACCTCCCGTTCCGGGATAGAACGGGTAGCGGTGCATCGAAGCGTAAAACACGTCCTGGCGCTCTTCGAACAGCGACTGAGTGCCGTTGCCGTGGTGAACGTCGAAGTCGAAGACGAACACGCGCTCGATCCCTTCGATCTCGCGCAGCCATTCCGCGACGCAGGCCACGGTGTTGAAGAAACAGAATCCCATCGCCCGCGAGCGCTCCGCGTGGTGTCCGGGCGGACGCGCAACGATGAACGCTCGTTTCGACGCCTTCCTCTCCCAGATGTCTTCGGCCGCTGCAATCGAGGTGGCGACCGCCGCGCGCGCCGCGGCGAACGTCGCCGAGGAGATGGGATTGTCGAGCGAATGGAAGAGGCGCATGCCGCCGCGGCACGCCTCGTCGAGTTCGCGCTCGTAATCGCGTGAATGGGTCTTCGCGATGATCCGGCCGCTGTCGGGGTGAATGTCGATGTCGCGGATCAGGGTTCCGGTCTGCCCCGCTCGGCCGACGCCGCTCAGTGCCGCGTCGAGGCGGGTCGCCGACTCGGGATGTCCGATTCCGGTATCGTGTCGATAGAACACGCTGTTGGTGTAGGTCTTGAGCATCACTGATCGCTGATCGTGAAGAAAACAAAACAACCCTGGAAGCGCTTCCTGCAGATTAGCGCGATCGCGGCTCTGACGATTTTTTTCCTGTGGCTGTTCCTGCGGAACGCGAACCTGCGGGAGGTCTGGCAGATCATCCGGAAAACGAGCGTGTTCTGGCTGTCGGTCGCCCTCGTCACGAATCTCGCGGCGCTTTTCTTCCGTACGTTCCGGTGGCGGATCATCCTCGATCCGGATGACCCTCCGCCGTTCTATCCGACGTTCTTTGCGAACACCGTCGGGTACATGCTCTCCACGATTCTTCCCATCCGTGCCGCCGATGTGGCGCGTCCCGCGCTTCTGGCGCGGCGCACCACGCATCGATTCTCGGGCGCACTGGGCACGGTGCTGACCGAGCGGGTCCTCGATCTCTGTACGATCCTCCTTCTCTTCGTCTATTTCGCGGCGAGGCGGTGGAACGAGTTCTCGCACGATCCGGAGACTGCCCGGTGGTTCTTCGTCGTCAAGGCCGGCGCAATTGCGTCGGGCGTGCTTCTCACCGCGATGACTGTGCTGCTGGTCGGGGTGTTCTTCTTCCGGGAAAACATCCGGCGCGTGCACGCGATCCTCGGCCGCCTGATTCCGCATCGGTTTCGCGAATCGTGGATGCACTTCTTCGATTCCTTTGCGGCGACGTTGACGATCGCCAGCCACCGGTCGGCATTCGTCAAAGTGCTGTTGTGCACGGCAGGTATCTGGGGTTGTCTCACCGGACAGTTCTATTTCACCGTGCGGGCGCTCGACAGGCCGCTGCCGTGGGACGCGAGCATCTTCGTGACCGGCGTGACGACCGTCGGTCTGGCCATCCCGACACCGGGCGGTGTCGGAGGGTTTCACAAGGCCTGTCAGCTCGTTCTGACGCGCTTCTATGCGTTCGACATCGACCTGTCCGTCGCCACGGCGGTGCTGTTCCACGTCGTCGGCACGGCGCCGGTCATCATCACCGGCCTCCTGCTTTTTGCCAGGGAAGGTCTCCGCTGGAGGGATGTGACGCGCAGCGTGGAGACGACCGCCGAAACCGACGTGTGAGCGGCGCGCACACGAGGCTGTGATATACGGGCGCCATGCGTTGCCCGTTCTGCGGGACTACGGAGGATCGGGTGGTCGACTCGCGGGAGAGCCGCGAGGGCGACGTCATTCGCCGTCGGCGGGAGTGCACGTCGTGCGGGCGCCGTTTCACCAGCTACGAGAAGATCGAGCAGCTGCCGTTTCAGGTCATCAAGCGCGACCAGCGCCGCGAGCCGTACGATCGGGACAAGCTGATGCGCGGACTGCAGGTTGCGTGTCGAAAACGAGCCATCTCGCAGGCGGATCTGGACCGGATCGCCGACGCCATCGAGGCAGGCATGCAGGAGTCGGGAGAGCGGGAGATCGCCAGCCAGAACATCGGCCGCAGCGTGATGGAGAAGCTGAAGGATCTCGATCCGGTCGCGTATGTCAGGTTTGCCTCCGTTTACCGCGGGTTCGAGGATGTCGACGCGTTCGTGAAAGAGTTGCATCAACTGAAATGAGAGCCAATCCCGGGAACAGCCGTTGCAGGGATTGCCACATGGTCCCTTTCCTTGTGAGGTCGAAATGACTGACGCGAACGAAACCGCGAAAGAAGAGGCAATCAAGATCCCCGACGTGCTTCCGGTCCTTCCGCTGAAGGACCTGGTGATCTTTCCGTTCATCATCGTGCCGCTGTCCGTGTCGCGGGAGAAGTCGATCAACGCCGTGGACCAGGCGCTCGCCGAAAACCGCGTGATCATGCTGACCGCGCAGAAGGACTTCCAGAACGAGGATCCGGGAGAGGAGGATCTCTATCGGGTCGGAACCGTCGCCATCATCATGCGGATGCTCAAGCTGCCCGACGGGCGCATTCGCATCCTCGTCCAGGGTCTGTCGCGCGCACGCATCGATTACTTCATCCAGACCGCGCCGTTCTTCAAGGCGAAGATCACCCGGATCGAGGAGCCGATCACCAAGGATCGTCCGCTGGAAGTGGAAGCTCTGATCCGCTCCGTGAAGCAGAACCTCGATCGTGCCGTCTCTCTCGGCAAGAACATCTCGCCGGAAGTGATGGTCATCGCCGCGAATCTCGACGATCCGGCGCGCCTCACCGACCTCGCTGCATCGAATCTCGATCTCAAGCTCGAAGAGGCGCAATCGATCCTCGAGACCATCGATCCGATCGAGCGCCTCAAGCGCGTGAACGAAATGCTGACGCGTGAGATCAACCTCCTCACGATGCAGCAGGAGATCTCCACCGCCGCCCAGGGCGAGATGAACAAGAGTCAGCGCGAATACTTCCTGCGCCAGCAGCTCAAAGCCATCCAGTCCGAGCTGGGCGAAGGCGAAGAGCTGGCCGAAGAGGTCGAGAACTATCGCAAGAAGATCGAGGAAAAGCAGATCCCGCAGGAAGCGCGCGAGGAAGTCGAGAAGCAGATCAAGCGTCTGGAGCGCTCGCATCCCGATTCAGCAGAGACGTCGATCATCCGCACGTACCTCGACTGGATGACCGGTCTGCCGTGGGGAGTTCATTCGCAGGACAACCACGATCTGGCCCGCGCCCGCGAGATCCTCGACGAAGACCACTACGACCTCGAGAAGATCAAGGAGCGCATCCTCGAGTATCTCGCCGTGCGCAAGCTCAAAGGCACGAAGATGAAGGGGCCCATCCTCTGCTTCGTCGGCCCCCCTGGTGTCGGAAAGACGTCGCTGGGACGCTCCATCGCCCGCGCCCTCGACCGCAAATTCGTCCGCATCTCCCTCGGTGGCGTGCGTGACGAAGCGGAAGTGCGCGGACACCGCCGCACCTACGTCGGCGCCCTGCCCGGCCGCATCATCCAGGGCATCAATCAGGCGCAGACCGGAAACCCCGTCTTCATGCTGGACGAGGTGGACAAGATCGGCGCGGACTATCGCGGCGATCCTTCATCGGCTCTGCTCGAAGTCCTCGATCCCGAGCAGAACTTCTCATTCCGCGACCACTATCTCGGCGTTCCGTACGACCTGTCGAACGTCATGTTCATCGTCACGGCGAACGTGCTCGACACCATTCAGCCGGCGTTTCTCGACCGCATGGAAGTCATCCGCCTCTCCGGCTACACCGATGAAGAGAAGCTGATGATCGCCAAGCAGCACATCATCCCGAAGCAGATGGAAGAGAACGGCATCAGCAAGGTCGATGTGGTGTGGACCGACTCCGGAATCATGCGCATCACCACCGGCTATACGAAGGAAGCCGGGCTGCGAAACCTCGAGCGCGAGATCGGCACCGTCTGCCGCAAGATCGCCGTTCGCGTTGCAGAGGGGAAGGACGACAAGACCTACAAGATCACCGACGCCAACGTCGACCAGTTCCTCGGCCCCATGAAGCATTTCGCCGAAGAGCTGCTCGAGCGCGATCAGGTCGGCGTGGCCACGGGCCTCGCCTGGACGGCCGTCGGCGGCGACATCCTCTTCATCGAAGTCACGGCCGTGCGCGGCAAGGGCAAGTTGTCACTGACCGGCCAGCTCGGCGACGTGATGAAAGAGTCGGCGCAGGCCGCACTGACCTACGCGCGCGCTCATGCCGACGAGAACGGAATTCCGCCGGACTATTTCGAGACGCACGACATCCACATTCACGTGCCCGCGGGCGCCATTCCGAAGGATGGCCCCTCCGCCGGCATCACGATCACGACGGCCATCATCTCCGTTCTGACGGGACACCCGGTCCGGCGCAACGTGGCCATGACCGGCGAGGTCACGTTGCGCGGCGATGTTCTCCCGATCGGCGGGGTGAAGGAAAAGGTCCTCGCCGCTCGCGCGGCGAAGATCGCCACCGTCATCCTGCCGAAGCTCAACGAGCGCGATCTCGTCGACGTTCCAGAGCCGATCAAACGCGACATGACGTTCTACTTCGTCGAGCACGTCGAGGACGTACTGAAGATCGCGTTGCTAGAGCCGACGGCCGCCGAACAGAAGACGACCGAGCGTCAGGGACGAGAGTCGAAACCGCTCGCCACGCCGGAAGCTCCGTCCGAGCACCCGGTGCCGGTCGGTCAGCCCGGATAGTGGAGAGCGGGCGATCCCGCCCCCGTTCCTGATAAGGAAAGTGGAGCGCGGGCGGCCTCGCCCGCGTTCCTATCCGCGCGGGGAGATCGCTCGCTGTGCGAACGGCAGCATCGCCGCTGCCAGCGCAATCTTCACCACGTCCGCGAGAATGAACGGCGCGACGCCGGCGACGAATGCGGTGCGCCCGTCGGTGAGTGCCGCGAACCAGCTCCACCCGCCGGCATAGACCACGGCCAGCGCGATCAGCATTCCCGTCACCGCGCGCATTGCCGAGCTTCCCCATCCGCGCTCCGAGAACCACCCGGCGATGAAGGCCGCGAAGGGATAGGAGAAGAGATATCCGGCCGTCGGTCCGGCCAGCCACATCGCTCCGCCGCGTCCCATCGCGAACACAGGCAAGCCGCTCGCGCCCTCCAGAAGATAGAGGACCGCCGCGGCCGCTCCGCGGCTGGCTCCCAGAACCACACCGACCAGGAGGACGGCGATGGGCTGCAGAGTGAGCGGAACCGGTGAGAACGGCACCGGTATTGAAACCTGTGCGGCGATGGCGATCAGCGCAGATCCTGCGAGGACGAAGAGGGCGTCGAAAGCGACGCGTCCGCGAACCAGGCGCTCATTCAGTGTGTACGGGATCGTCAGTGCTCGATTCATGGAGCAAAGCATAACCTCTTTGGTTCGTCGCGAGGTAGAGTGACCGTGATGACGAGAAGCCCCCTGCTTTCTGGCCTTTGCCTGCTGCTGACGGCGGTCGTCCTCGCTTCGTGCGACCCCGGAACGCTGACCGCTGAGAAGGCGGAAAGCATCCTCCGCGTCAAGGAGCTCCGCCCCGAGCCCGTCTACGCCGAGGTGCCGCAACGCGTCTGGTGGAATGCGAAGGCGCCGAGGGACGACTACGACGGGAAGGCACTCAAGACTCTGCGGAATCTCGAGGCAGCCGGCCTGCTCACCGTCACCGGCGGCGAAAACCCCGATGGCTCAGCTGAGTATCGCGCGAAGGTCACGGAGAAGGGTTTCCGCATTCTCGGTACGTCGCCGAGCAATCGCGGCCCCGCTTTCCGGGCGCAGGTTGCGCTGAAGGTATACGACGGCATCCGGAACTTTCAGCGTCATCCCAACGAGAAGACCACCGGCAGCGCGGAGCTGATCTGGCACTACGAGAAGCCGACTGCTCTCTATCCTCTCTTCGAGACGAAGATCAACAAGCCGCTCAACAAGCCGTTCATCTCCCAGGTCTCGTTCTTCTTCAAGGACAACGCCTGGCGGTTTGACGTGACGGTGCCGAAGCTGGAAGCGGAGTAGCAGTCCAGCAGGCTTCGCTCAGGATAAACTTCTACCGTCGCATCCAGCGGATGCCGCCGGCTCCCGCGATGACCGCTTCGGTCGCTTCGGTCGGAAAGAAGCCGGTCTCGACGACACCGGCGAGTGCGCGCATTTCGTCGACGACCTGGGCGATGTCCTTTGACGCCGGCACACGCACATCGAGGATGACGTTGCCTTCGTCTGTGATCCGCATCGAGCCGTCGCGCATCCGCAGGACGGGATCGAGTCCCATCTCAGCGAAACGTTTCGTCAGCACTTCGCGGGCGAACGGCGTAACTTCCACCGGAAGAAGTCCCGCCCCCAGCCGCTCGACGATTTTCGATTCGTCGGCGATGACGATGAACCGCCGCGCCTGCTGCTCGACGATCTTCTCGCGCAGCAGAGCGCCGCCCCGCCCCTTGATGAGCCGCAGCTTCGCGTCGATCTCATCGGCACCGTCGACCGCGAGATCGAGCGGCGCCACATCGGCGAGCGCAAACATCGGAATGCCGGCTTCGCTCGCGACCTTTTCCGTCTGCTCGGATGTGGATGTGCAGCGGATGTCCTTCAGCACCCCGTTCCGCATCGATTCACCGAGCAGCTTCACGAACTCCGACGCCGTCGTCCCCGTACCGAGGCCGAGGCGCATTCCGCTGCGGACTTGATCGAGCGCGGCGCGTGCCGCTGCCACTTTGAGATCGGACATCAGTATCCTCCAGC
This sequence comes from uncultured Acidobacteriota bacterium, assembly GCA_937870635.1. Classification (GTDB taxonomy): domain Bacteria; phylum Acidobacteriota; class Thermoanaerobaculia; order Gp7-AA8; family Gp7-AA8; genus DATLEX01. Next base: position 15,069 of record CALMZP010000083.1, read on the forward strand.
CGATCCGCCGCGGCGCGGATCCGCCACGGCGATGAGTCTGCCTTCCTCGAACGCAATGGCGTGAACGTCGCCGATCGGGCCGCGCGGATGAGTGCCGTGTCCCATCGCGTTCAGCGCCTCCAGGAGAGTTTCCGGCGGCCGCCCGCGCTCGACGTCGATCCTCTCGGGTAATCCCTGATGGTGATACCGCGGTGCGGCGACGGCGTCGGCCAGCGTCTTGCCGTGAACGACCATGTGAAGGAAGACCTGCAGGATCGTGGTTGGGATGGTGGGGCCGCCGCGTGTCCCGATCGCGAGAAATGGACGGGAATCTCTGAAGATGATCGTCGGGGTCATCGAGGAGGCCATCCGTTTGCCCGGCTCGATCGCGTTCGGCGCATCCTGAACGAGGCCCGCTGCGTTCGGACGGCCGGGTGCGGAGGCGAAGTCGTCCATCTCGTTGTTCAGAAAGAAACCCGTGCCCGGTACGACGAAGCCGCTGCCGAACGTGCCATTGATCGTGGTGGTCAGCGATGCGATGTTTCCGCGATCGTCGACGATTGTGAAATGCGTCGTCTCACTCCGCTCCCTGAGCGTCACCTCCGGCGCGCCGAGGCTGACCGTGGGTGTGGCGCGATCCACGTCGATCGACTTTCGCCACATCTCGGCGCGTGCGGCGGACAGCAGATCAGCGAGCGGAATGCGCGTCGACGCCGGATCGCCGATGTAGCGATTTCGATCGATGTATGCGCGGCGCCATGCTTCCGCGTAGACGTGGATTGCTTTTGCCGTTTGAAATCCCGCCGACCGCAGATCGAAGCCCGCCAGGATGTTCAATGCCTCGGCCATCGCCAGGCCACCACCGGAAGGCGGTGCCATCGTGTAGATCTCAAAGTCGCGGAACCTGATTTTCAGCGGCGCGCGCCAGATCGCGCGGTACTCCCGCAGATCGCGGTCACCGAGGATTCCTCCGCCGGCGCGGACGCCGTCGACGAGACGTTTCGCGGTCTCACCGCGATAGAAGTCGTCAGCGCCGCCTTCGGCGATCCGCTCGAGCGTCGCTGCGAGATCGCTCTGCACGATCGTGGAGCCGCGGGCTGCCGGTTTCCCGTCGGGAAAGAAGATCGCCGCCGTGGATGGGAACTGATCGATCTTGCGATCGTCGCGCTGTGCGGCGAGCTCAGATTCGAGCTCGGCATCGACGACGATTCCTGCGCGCGCAGCGGCGATCGCGGGCGTCAGCAGATCCTTCCACGGCTGCGTTCCGAACCGTTCGTGTGCGGCGGCGAGGCCTGCCACGGTGCCGGGAACTCCACCGGCGCGCGGGCCTGTCCGGCTGCCGGCAGGCACTTCCACGTACATGTCACGTGTCGCTGCGCCGGGTGCGGTCTCGCGATAGTCGAGAGTCCAGAAGCCTTTGGTGGCCGCATCGTAGTAGACGAGGAATCCCCCTCCGCCGATGTTGCCAGCCTGCGGGTGAACGGCGGCGAGCGCGAACGACACGGCGACCGCGGCGTCGATGGCGTTCCCGCCGCGGCGAAGCACGTCGAGCCCGACCTTGGTCGCGTACGGAGAAGCAGTCGAGAGCGCGGCTTTGGACGCGATGACGGTGGAGCCGGCGTGGAGGGGGAGGGAGAAGAGCGCAAGGAGAAGAGGGATGAACCTCGTGGCAATCGATCGCAGCCTTCGGTGTCCGATTTTGGATTTTCGATTTTGGATTTTGGATTTTGAGGTCAATCCAAAATCCAAAATCCAAAATCCAAAATGGGCCCGACTGGCGACAGGCCGTAAGCCGGGGGTGGTCACTTCTTTCCCCGCCGCGGGCTGAGGTTGCGGTCGTGGATGATCTTGAGCCCTTTGAGCGTGAGCTCGGGATCGACGAGGTCGATGTGCTCGCTGTCATCCTTGAAAAGCACGGCGAGGCCGCCGGTGGCGATCACCCGTTTCACGTCGCCGATCTCCCGCTTCATGCGGGTAAGCAGCCCATCCACGAGGCTCAGGTATCCGAAGAAGATACCGGACTGCATGTTGACGACCGTGTTCGTTCCGATGACGGTGGGCGGCCGACGGATGTCGACTCGCGGCAGACGCGCCGCTCGCGCGAACAGCGCCTCGGATGAAATCGTCAGGCCCGGGGCGATGACGCCGCCAACGTATTCGCCGTTCGCGGTTACGACGTCAAACGTCGTCGCCGTTCCGAAGTCGACGATGATGGTCGGTCCGCCAAACTCGTCGAACGCGGCGACACAGTTGATGATGCGGTCTGCGCCGACCTCCTGGGGGTTGTCCACGTGGATCGCGATTCCGGTCTTGATGCCGGGCTCGACGAACACCGGCTCGACCCCGAAGTACTGCCGGACCATCTGGGCCATCGGTCCGTTGAGCGGGGGAACCACCGATCCGATGATGGCCCCGTCGAGAGGACCGAGAATCACGCCGTTGAGAAGCTGGCGGGCGAGGATGCCGTATTCATCGGCCGTTCGATCGCGAGCCGTCGCCAGCCGCCACGAGCTGACGAGTTTGTCGTCCTGATAGATACCGAGGACGACGTTGGTGTTCCCGACGTCGAGGACGAGGAGGGTGGACGCCATCACGGGAAAGATTACTACGACGTGATGAGGTCTCCGGCGGAGATCGCGACCTCGCCGCCGGGAGTGGAGATCACGGCCCGGCCGTGGTCATCGATCCGCGACCATGCTCCGGCCACGGTTCTCTCGCCGATTGTCGAACTGATCGCGTCGCCCGGTTTGTGAACCGTGAGCTCCCGCCAGTCCGCGAGAACCTTCTGTTTCGAATCATGCCGCGCCAGCCCGGCGTCGACGTGTTCGATGAAGGCGACGATGGCGTCGTCCACTCCGGAGTATCTTTGCGAGGCGACCTCGCTCACCGTCGTGGCATTCGGCCGGTTGTCATCGTGAACGGGTTCCAGGTTCACGCCGGTTCCAATGGCCAGGTAGGCGCGGCCTTCCTGCACTCTGCCTTCGATGAGAATTCCGGCGAGCTTTCTGCCGCCGGCGAGTATGTCGTTCGGCCACTTGATCTGCGCCGCCACGCCGAAGACGTCGATCAGGTACCGCGCGATGATCGTCGCCATGTTCAGCGGCATGAGTCCCATCTCGTCCGCGGTGCGGGTGACGAGAGTGGTTGCGTAGATGCCTTTGCCCGGAGGCGACGACCACGAGCGCTGATTGCGCCCGTGGCCGGCGAGCTGCTCGCGAGCCACGATCATGGCCTGGGGAAGCGACAGCTCGTTCTCGATGCACTCGTTGACGATCCTGCGCGCGACGAGATTGGTCGAGGCCACGCGCGGGATGATCGCGAGCGACTCGATGGCCTTCAGCCGTGGAATGATGTCTCGCGTGCGGATCACTGGTTCTGTTGAAGCTTTTCCAGCCGGGCCTCGAGTTCGGCGCGGCGCGTTTCTGCTCCCTGCACGATCGCGGCCGGAGCGTTCGACGTGAACTGCTCGTTGGAGAGGCGGGCAACCACCGCGGCGAGTTCGCTCTGTGTCTTCTCGATCTCGCGTCTGGTCCGCTCGGCCTGTTCCGGGGTGATGACCTTTTCCGGGAACTCGATGGCGATGTGGAACCCTTCCACGACATCCTGATGCGCGCCCGCCGGCGGCTGACCGTCGATGACGACCTCGTTCAGCCGGGCCAGCTCGATCAATAGATATGCATACGCACGAAAGAAGTTCGCGTCGCGGGCTCCGTCACCCTGAACGAACAGGCGGAAGCGGTCCTTCGGGGTGAATCCGCGCTCGGCCCGGACATTTCTGACCGTGGTGATCATCGCCTTCATCGCCGCCATCATCCTCTCCGCTTCGGGATCTTCGAGGACGTCCTCTGCAATCGGATACGGCGAGATCATGATCGACGGTTCGACGCCGCCCAGTTTCAGCCAGATCTCCTCGGTCACGAACGGCATGAAGGGGTGAAGGAGCCGCAGCGAGCGATCGAGAACCTCCAGGAGGACGCGTCGGGCCTTTTTCTGTTCGGCTTCATCGCCCTGCCGGCCCAGAAGGACCGGCTTCGCCATTTCGATGTACCAGTCACAGAATTCGTGCCAGAAAAACTGATACAGCGCCTTGGCTGCCTCATCGAATCGGAAGATCGAGAGCGACCTGTTGACGGTCTTCGTGGTCTCGTTGAGGCGCGAGAGGATCCAGCGCTCCACGGTCCGCAGGCTGTCGCGATCGATCGGCTTCGCGTTCTTCAGGTCGACGTCGACGTGCATCATCGCGAACCGCGCCGCGTTCCAGATCTTGTTCACGAACGCGGAGTAACCCTGGATGCTGTTGCGGCCCAGGGGGATATCGCGGCCGCTGGTGTTGATGGCGAGCGTGAAGCGGAGCGCGTCGGCGCCGACTTCGTCGACGACGTCGAGCGGATCGATGACGTTGCCCTTCGTCTTCGACATTTTCTGGCCCTGCTCGTCTCGGACCAGACCATTGAGGAAGACTCGGGTGAATGGAACCTTTCCCGTGAAGCGAAGGCCCATCATGATCATCCGCGCCACCCAGAAGAAAAGGATGTCGAATCCGGTGATCAGCGTATCGGTGGGATAGAAGCTGCGATAGTCGGGCGTGTCGTCCGGCCATCCCATCGTGGAAAACGGCCAGAGTCCCGAGGAGAACCACGTGTCGAGAACGTCGGTCTCCTGGCGCATCGGCGACGCCCCGCAGTCGCCGCACTTCGACGGTTCATCCATCGTGACGGTGATGTGGTTGTTTGGACAGTAGAACGCCGGAATGCGATGGCCCCACCACAGCTGCCGGGAGATCGTCCAGTCATGGATGTTCTCCATCCAGTTGAAGTACGTCGCTTCCCAGCTCGGGGGGGTGATGGAAATGCTTCCATTGCGTACCGCTTCGATGGCCGGCGTGGCCAGCGGTTCGATTCGTACGAACCACTGCGTGGAGACCATCGGCTCGATGTCCGTGTCGCATTTCCCATGGACGCCGACTGAGTGCGTATACGGTTTCGTCTCGCCGAGTGCACCGAGCGACTCGAGCCGCGCGAGAACTTCCTGCCGTGCCTCGAATCGATCCTTTCCTTCGAAGCCGGATCCGGCCGCCGCGGTCATCCGGCCGTCTTCCCCGATCACCTGGATCTGTGGGAGTCCGTTCCGTATGCCCGCTTCGTAGTCGTTCTTGTCGTGTGATGGAGTCACCTTCACCACGCCTGTTCCGAACTCTCGATCGACGAGGATCGGATCGGCCACGACCGGGATGCGCCGGTTCATGATCGGCAGCACGACGTGGCCGCCGATCAGATCGCGATAACGATCGTCTTCGGGGTGCACGGCCACCGCGGTATCGCCGAGCATCGTCTCCGGGCGCGTCGTCGCCACCGTCAGCTTCTTGTCCGAGCCTTCCACCGGATAGTCGATGTGATACAGCTTCGAAGCGCGTTCGCGGAACTCGACCTCGATGTCGCTGATGGCGGTACGGCAGTTCGGGCACCAGTTGACCATCGCCACGCCGCGATAGATCAGACCGTCCTCGTACAGCTTCACGAACACGTAGCGAACCGCGCGCGACAGTCCCTCGTCGAGCGTGAATCGTTCACGCGACCAGTCGGCGGAGGCGCCGAGGCGTGTGAGCTGATCCTTGATCTCGGTGCTGTGCTGTTCTTTCCATTCCCAGATCTTCTCGACGAACTTCTCCCGGCCGAGCTCGAAGCGCGAGATGCCCTGCTTCTGCAGGTGCCGCTCGACGATCATCTGCGTGGCGATGCCGGCGTGGTCGGTCCCGGGAACCCAGAGCGTGTTGAATCCGCTCATCCGTTTCCACCGGACGACGATGTCCTGCAGCGTGTTGACCAGGGCGTGGCCGATGTGGAGGCGCCCGGTGACGTTAGGGGGCGGGATGACGATCGAGAACGTCGGCCGCTCCGGGTCGGATTCGGGCGTGAAGTACCCGGCGCTCTCCCACATCTGATAGAGACGCTGTTCGAAGGCCTTCGGGTCGTACCGCTTGTCGAGTTCTTCCTTCATGGGCAAGGGGGGCGATTATAGAGGGCCGGGGGCGGGGGAGAAGAAAAGGGGGGCCGGGCGCGTTACCCGACAGACGAACGAATGCTCCTCGCGATCGAAACCTCCTGCGATGAAACGTCAGTCGCGCTCCTCGAGCGCAACGGGACGGTTCGCGCCAACCTGATCGCATCGCAGATCGAAAGGCATCAGCCGTTCGGCGGCGTCGTTCCGGAGATCGCTTCCCGCGAGCACCTGCAGCATCTCTTTCCCCTGCTCACGCGCGCGCTCGGCCATGCCGGTGCGAAATGGAGCGATGTCGAGGGCATCGCCGTGACCGCCGGGCCGGGCCTCATCGGCGCGCTCCTCGTCGGCGTGGCTGGCGCCCAGGGACTCGCCTACGGACTCGGCGTGCCGCTGATTCCGGTCAATCACCTCGAGGGTCACCTCTTCTCCGCCTATCTTCAGAAGGAAGGCGCGGCGATTCCGATGCCCGCTCGCTTTCTGAGCATGGTCATATCGGGTGGCCATTCTTCGATCTACGACGTCAAAGCGGGTGTCTCGACGATGCTGAACCGCACGCGCGACGACGCCATCGGCGAAACGTTCGACAAGGTTGCGAAGTTCATCGGTCTGCCCTATCCCGGCGGACCGCAGATCGAGAAATTTGGACGCGAAGGATCCGCTGATCCGAAGCGGTTTCCCTTTCCGGTTCCTCAGTTCAAGGAAGAGTCGCTCGACTTCTCGTACTCCGGGATCAAAGCCGGTGCAATCCGCCTCGCGCGGGAGCACGGCATCACAGCGACCGGTGATGCGAAGAGCCTCGCAGACTTCTGCGCTACCTTCCAGGACGCGCTCATCGCCCAGCTCATCGACCGCCTCGACGCGGTGTGGCGCCGCATCGATGAGCCGAAGCCGACCGAGATCGCCATTGCCGGAGGCGTCGCGGCCAACGGAGTTCTCCGCGATCGCGTCGCGCGGTGGGGCGGCGAGCGGGGATTGATCGTGCGGCTCCCGGAGAAGCGTTACTGCACCGACAACGCGGCGATGATCGGGTTCGCAGCATTGCAGCGCGAGGGCAGTGCCACCGATCCGCGTCGTGTGATTGCGCGGTCCCGTGTTCACTGAGCGGTTTTCGCCGAGATCCCTCCACCGCGCTGATGGCCGCGGGTATTGCTGAGGCTGTCGGCGAGGACCGACTCGCAACCGCCTGGCGGGGCCGCGCCGGGTCCCGAAACCTTTCCGCTTCACCTCCGTCCAAACAATGAGCGCTGCGAGAACCCTAGAGAAGAACCTGAGATCTCCTACCTCTCCTTACTTCTCGGCCGCCGTCCTCGCTCAGACGGCGGCCTTTTTCGTGCAGGTCGAGTCCTCATGAGAGTGACGATCGCCGGGGGTTCGGGCTTCATCGGCGAAGCCGTGGTGCGTGAGCTCCTGTCGCGGGGCCATGATGTAGCAGTCCTCACGCGGAATCCACAGAAGACAGACGCGGGGCGGCCGCTCGTCTGGGACGGAAAAACGCAGGGTTCATGGTCGAAGGATGTCGCCGCGGCCGACGTCGTCGTCAATCTTGCGGGCGAGAACATCGGCCAGCGATGGACCAAGACGCGAAAGGTCCGGCTGATTGAAAGCCGCGTCGGTGCGACGCGAGCGCTCGTGGCGGCGATCGCCGCCGAGCCGCGGCGCAAGCGTACCTTCATCAATGCATCGGCCATCGGCTTCTATGGGCCGCGCGGAGACGAGATTCTCGACGAGACCGCGGCGCGCGGAGATGGCTTCCTCGCCGATCTGGCCGCGAGGTGGGAAGAGGAAGCCCGCGCAGCGGAGACCTGCGCGCGACTCGTGATTTTCCGCTTCGGAGTCGTTCTCGGAAGCGGAGGCGGTGCGCTCGGGAAGATGCTCCTCCCATTCAAGCTCGGTGTTGGCGGACGGATCGGAAGCGGGCGCCAGTGGTTCTCATGGGTGGCCCTCGACGACGTGACACGCGCGATTCTCTGGGCGATCGGCGACGAGAGCGTGCGCGGAGTCTTCAACGTCACCGCGCCGAATCCTGTGACGAACGCGGATTTCACCCGAGCGCTCGGCCGCGCGCTGCACCGGCCGACGGTGATCCCCATTCCGTCGTCCGGGTTGAAGATTCTGTTCGGACAGATGGCCGGCGAAACCTTGCTCCGAGGTCAGCGGGTGATCCCGTCACGGATGAGCGAGAGGGGTTTCCGATTCGTTCACGATAAGGTAGAGTCCGCGCTGCGACGAGCCCTCACGCGTTCGTGATTTGTAACCGCCCGGCCTGCTAGGCGTTCAATCGGCGGGATGCGTAAATTCAATCCATTGAACATCACGTGTCGGGAGAGAAGCGTCGTTGTTGATCCGTAACGACTTACGGGCTGGCACTTGTGGCCGTCCCTTCGCACAACGTAACCGTTGTACGGAGTGTCGTGTTTCGTTTCTGTCACAGAATTCATAGGAGGTAAGGATGAAGTTGAATCGCTTCTGGGCATTACTCGCCGTCGCGTTGCTCATCAGCACAAGCGCCTTCGCCCAGGTCAGCTCGAATCTGACTGGCCGCGTGTTGATGGACGGCAACCCGCTCCCTGGTGTCACGGTGACAATCTCGTCGCCGGCGCTGCAGGGAACGCGCACAGCCGTCACCGACGTGAACGGCAACTACAACTTTGCAGCTCTTCCGCCGGGGGACTACACGGTCCGGTTCGAGATGGAGAGCATGCAGACGGTGACCCGCACGCAGCGTGTCGGCCTTGGTCAGACCGGCCGCGTCGATGCGGAGATGCGGCTGACCGCGGTGGCGGAAGCCATCACCGTCACGGCGAGCGCTCCGGCCGTCCTCGAGACGACCGAAGTGCAGACCAACATCACCGGCGAGCTGATCGACGATCTGCCGATCGCGCGGACTCTGATCGCCACCTCGACGCTCGCACCGGGCGTCAACAGCAACGGCCCGAACCCGGGAGCCATCACGATCTCCGGCGCTCTGGCCGCCGACAACCTCTTCCTCGTGAACGGCGCCGTCACGAACGAGAACCTGCGCGGGCAGCCGCACAATCTCTTCATCGAAGACGCCATTCAGGAGACGACGGTCCAGACGGCCGGCATCTCGGCCGAGTACGGCCGTTTCCTCGGCGGCGTGGTCAGCGCGATCACGAAGTCGGGTGGCAACGAGTTCAGCGGATCGCTTCGCGATTCCATCGTCAACGACGCCTGGACGGAAGAGAGCCCGAAGCAGACCTTCGAGAACAAAGACGAGATGCTTCATACGTATGAAGGAACGCTCGGCGGCCGCATCATCCGCGACCGCCTGTGGTTCTTCGGCGCCGGCCGCTTTTTCGAGCAGCAGCAGCAGCGCACCTTCACCGAAAGCAGTATCCCTTTCGTGGCCGGTAACGAAGAGCTGCGCCTCGAAGGCAAGCTCACCGGACAGATCACCCCGCGTCATAACCTGATGGGGTCATACCTGACTCTGGAGACGAAGCAGACCAACAACTGCTTCATTTCCTGCTTTGAAGAGTCGAACCTCGACCTGGCGCGTGCGCTGCCGAATGACTTCACCGTCATTCGCTACAACGGCATTCTCACCGACCAGTTCCTGCTCGAGGCGAGCTACACCCAGAAGAACTTCGCATTCGAGGGCAGCGGCGGCGACGCCGTCGGCGATCGCGTTCGCGGTACCTGGGCCTACGACGTGAATACGGGCGGCTTCTATGGTGCGCCGGTGTTCTGCGGTGTCTGCGATCCTGAAGAGCGCAACAACAGCACGTATGGGCTGAAGGCCACGTACTACCTCGCCACCGGTGCCACCGGTACGCACAACCTCGTGGCCGGTTATGAGAACTGGGCGGAGACCCGCCTTTCGAACAACTATCAATCGGCCAGCAACTACGGCCTGATCACCTATCAGGAAGTGACGCGCAACGCGCAGGGTGTGATCACGCCGACCATCGCCGCCGGCGACCTGATCGGCTACTTCCCGATCGATGTCCTTTCGAAGGGTTCCGACTTCGTCACCGACTCCTTCTTTATCAACGACAAGTGGGACCTCAACCGCCACTTCCAGTTCAACATCGGCCTCCGCTATGACATGAACAACGGCAAGGACAGCCTTGGTGTCAAGCGCGCCGACGACAGCCTGTTCAGCCCTCGCCTCGGTGTCATGTATGACATCGGAGGCAACGGCCGTGCGCGCCTGAATGCGAGCTACAGCAAGTACGTCAACCGCATTGCCGAGACGATCGGCGGCTCCGCGTCCCCGGCGGGCAATCCCGCGTCGTTCTACTACTACTACGACGGCCCGACGATCTCCGGTCTTCCCACGTTCCAGGCATTCGAGCAGGTCTTTGCATGGTTTGATTCCGTGGGTGGTCTCAATGCCGACGACTACCTGATCTTCGCCAGCGTGCCGGGTGTGAACGCGCAGATCCGCAAGTCACTCATCTCGCCGAGCGTCGACGAGATGACGGTCGGCGCCGGTTTCCAGCTGGGCCCCACCGGCTTCTTCCGCGCGGATTACATCCATCGCAAGTGGAACGATTTCTTCGTCACTGTGGCCAATCGTGAGATCGGAACGATCACCGCTCCGACGGGAACGTTCCAGCTCAAGCTCACGGAAAATACCGACGCCCTCACCCGCGAGTACGATGCGCTCCAGTTCCAGCTGGCTTATCGCATCTTCCAGCGGCTGAACCTCGGCGCCAATTACACCTGGTCCGAGACGGTCGGCAACCAGGTCGGCCAGACCGGCGGCAGCGGGCCGATCGCCGACGAGACGTCCGCACCGTTCGCGTATCCGGAGCTGAAGCAGTTCGCTCAGTTCAACCCCACCGGCTTCCTGCCGCAGGACCAGACGCACAAGGTCCGGGCATGGCTGTCGTGGGATCAGCCGACTCCCATCGGCAACTTCAACTTCAGCGTCCTGCAGCGCTTCGATTCCGGTACGCCGTATTCGGCGGTCGGAACCATCAACGTGCGGCCGTACGTTGATCCGGCCATCCTCGCCGAGTACCGGCAGGTGCCCTCCGGGATCAACTACTACTTCAGCGAGCGTGGCGAGTTCCGTTGGGACGACGTCATGGCCACGGATCTGGCGCTCAACTACCAGCTCCCGATCCAGCGGCTCGGCCTTTTCGTGGCGGCCGATCTGATCAACGCGTTCAACACTGACGCCGTGACTGGCGGGAACACGGCCGTCCTCACGGCTTCGCAGGATGCGTCGCTCAAGCCGTTCAACCCCTTCACCGAGACGCCCGTCGAAGGCGTTCACTGGCGGCGCGGCTCGAACTTCGGCAAGGCCACGAATCCGACGACGCCCGGCGCGGCGGGTCACTATGCGCTGCCGCGCACGTTCCGTGTGTCCCTCGGCCTGCGGTTCTAAGTCGTTTTCTTAAGCTGTATCCTTGAAAGCCCCGGCGACGAGCCGGGGCTTTCGTTTTACCGGTCGTTACCTTGCGAACCTTTCTCGTCCTCTCATGCGTTCTGGTTCTGGCGTGCGGCAGCGAACGCGCCGAGCGCGAGCGGCGCGACGTCCCTGTCTTCATCATCTCGATCGACACGCTCCGCGCCGACCGTCTGCCGGCGTACGGTTACGACAAAGGATCCACGCCAGCCATCGATGCGCTCCGGCAGGATTCAATCCTCTACCGCTGGGCCTTCAGTCACTGCCCGCAGACTCTTCCATCGCATGCGTCGATCTTCACCGGCACGCTGCCGCCCACGCACGGAGTGCGTGATAACGTCGGCTACCAGCTGGACGCGAAGATTCCCACCCTGGCGACGCGGTTGCGCCAGCTTGGCTACGCCACCGGCGCGGCTGTCTCGACGTACGTCCTCCGGCGCGCCACCGGAATTCACGAAGGTTTCGACTTCTACGATGACCGGGTCCGAAGCTCGGGCGCGCGCCCGACAGCCGCGGAGCGCGACGGCGAGGAATCGCGGATCGTCCTGACGTCGTGGTTGGAGACCATCGCCGAACCAAGGGTCTTCGGCTTTCTGCATCTTTATGAGCCACATGCGCCGTACGAGGCACCGCGGCAGTTCCGGCGGGTGGCCGACGAGTACGACAACGAAGTCTCGTATGCAGACGCGGTCGTCGGCCGTTTCGTCAGTACGCTCAAGGAACGGCAGCTCTACGACGATGCCCTGATCATCGTCCTGTCCGACCACGGCGAGGGCCTCGGCGACCACGGCGAGGACGAGCATGGCCTGTTTGTCTACCGGGAATCGATTCAGGTCCCTCTGCTCATCAAGCTGCCTGGAAACGACCGTGCCGGTGAGACGGTCACGCCCCCCGTCGGCCTCAACCAGGTTTTCGCCACCGTGCTCAACGTAGTCGGGGCGGGGGACGGTAAGCCGGATCTTCTCGACCGCGAAGCGGCGCCGCGACCCGTCTACAGTGAAAGCTACTACCCGCGACTGCACTTCGGCTGGAGCGAGCTCCGGTCCCTCGTCAAGGGGCAGCGCCATTTCATCGACGCGCCGTCGCGTGAGCTGTACGACTACATTCGCGATCCGGCCGAGTTGCGGAACCTTGCCGGAGCCGAGCGCCGCGAGCTCCACGCGCTGACGAAGACAGTCCGCGACATCGACGCCGCTTTTCAACCACCTTCGCAGCTCGACCTGGAGGACCGCCGTAAGCTCGCCGCTCTCGGATATATCGGCTCCGCCGCCGGCGGGGCGAAAAACATGGCAGATCCGAAAGACAAAGTGCAGACGGTCCGCGATCTCCGCCGTGCGTTTCTGTTCTACGAAGCAAAGCGCTATCGCGACGCGATTCCGCTGGCAGAGCGCGTCGTGTTTGCGGAACCGGAAATCGTAGACGGCTGGGCGCTGCTTGGCCGCAGCAGGTCGGCAGCGGGCCAGCGCGGCCTCGCACTCGAATCGTATCGGGAGGGCCTGCGGAGGTTCCCTGAGAGCACCGACCTCGCCTTGCTGGCCGCGGACGAATACGCGAACGCCGGAAACTGGCCGCAGGCTGAGCAGCACGCCGCGCTCGTCTTGCGTCAGGATCCTGTCCTGGCCCACGAGACCCTGGCCCGGTTCGCGGCCCGGCGAGGCAACGACGAAGTGGCTCGGCGCCACGCCGAGGAGGCCGTGAAACTCGTGCCGGGAAGGATACCGACGCTGATGTTGCTGGCCGACCTGGCCCGCCGCGCGAATCATCCGGCGGAACAATTGATGTGGCTCGATCGGGCCGAGCAGGAAGTCAGCGTGCGCGCGGTGCCTCCAGTGGAGAACCTCTCCTTCCTCCGGGGCCAGGCCCTTCTCTCGCTCCGCCGGGTCGCTGAGGCGGAGACGGCGTTTCGCACGGAAATCCGGCTCTTCCCCAATAACATGCGCGCCTGGAGCAGCCTGGCTGTCGTCGTCAGCGCCCAGGGACGTCGCGACGAAGCGCGATCGATCCTGAACGACGCGGTGAGAGCCAACGACAACGACACGATGCGTGCTCTCGTGCGCGAAGCGCTCGAGGTCACCGGCGACCGAAATGCGCCGGCTCCGTGACGTTGCCGGATGGTGACACTGCTGGACCCTCGCTCTCCGGTTCTAAGTTTCCCATTGAGCGTGGACCGTTCATGCCGCCCGCGATGGTTGGGACGCCGCGTGGAGGGGCGGGCGATCCGCCCGCCTGGCGATCACGAAATGCGCGGGCGAGATCGCCCGCGGCTCCACCGAGCCTTGCCATCGCTACGTTAACGGTTTTAACCGCAGACGGTAAACTCCCTCCCCGATGCGTCTGCCCCTGTTCGCGGTCCTTTCGGTGCTCCTTCTCTTCGCGTGCAGCCAGCCGGCGGAGACGCCGGTGGCCGTTTACACGAATGCTCCGGTCATCATCGTATCGATCGACACGCTCCGGGCTGATCGCCTTCCGATGTTCGGCTATGGCCGCGTCGAGACGCCGCATCTCGACCGGTTCCGTGCCGACGGCATTCTGTTCCGCAATGCCTATACGCATGCGCCGCTCACGTTGCCGGCGCACACGTCACTGCTGACCGGACTCCTTCCGCACGAGCACAAGGTGCGCAACAACATCGGATACGTGCTTTCCGAGGCGATCCCGACTCTTCCACGGATCCTCAAGGCCAGGGGATACGCGACCGGAGCCGCGGTTTCGGCGTATGTCCTGCGCGGGTCGAGCGGTCTGGCGCGTGACTTCGACGAGTATGAAGATCGGATCGCCGGGACCGGCAGCAGCGCGGTCGGCCAGCTTCAGCGGCCGGGCGCAGTGACGACCGCGATCGCCGCGCGATGGATTGAAACGCACTCCGCGCAGCCGTTCTTCTACTTTCTCCATCTCTTCGAGCCCCACTCGCCGTATGAGCCGCCGGAGCCGTTTCGGTCGAAGTACCGCGACCGCTACGATGGGGAGATCGCCGCCGTGGATGCCATCGTCGGCGAGTTTTTCGACGGATTGCGCCGGAGCGGCGTCTACGACAAAGCGATGATCATCGTTCTGTCGGATCACGGTGAAGGGCTCGGCGATCATGGTGAGCCGGAGCACGGAATCTTCGTCTATCGGGAGACGATCCACGTTCCGCTCCTGGTGAAGCTCCCCGGGAACGAGCGCAGGGGCGAAACGCTCGACGGCCCCGTCGGATTGATCGATATCGCTCCCACCGTTGCCACGTTTTCAGGTGTTGCCGCGCCGACCGCGATGAGCGGGAAACCGCTTCTGCAGCCCGATCCGAGTGGCCGTCGCATTTACAGCGAATCGCTCTATCCGCGCATCCATCTCGGATGGAGTGAACTGAGGTCGCTCGTCGACTCGCGCTATCACTACATAGAGGCGCCGCGCGCCGAGCTGTATGACATCACCACCGACGCTCACGAAAAAGCGAACGTCATCAGTGATCAGAGGCGTGTTGCGTCGCGGATGCGCGACGACCTCGCCCGCTACGGAACGGAGATCGAGAACCCTCAGAACATCGATCCGGAAGAGGCAAAGAAGCTCGCCGCGCTCGGTTATCTGTCGTCTCCCGCCGGAGCGGCGGCGGGGCCGCTTCCCGATCCCAAGGACAGGATCGGAGAGATCGCGGAGATGGTGCGGGCGAGCGACCTGCTGA
The DNA here is from genome assembly GCA_937870635.1 of uncultured Acidobacteriota bacterium. Taxonomy (GTDB): domain Bacteria; phylum Acidobacteriota; class Thermoanaerobaculia; order Gp7-AA8; family Gp7-AA8; genus DATLEX01. Next base: position 30,089 of record CALMZP010000083.1, read on the forward strand.
GGAAACGGCGCTGGGATGCGGCCATCGAAGCCTTTCAGAAGATCGTCGAGAAGAATCCACGTCTCGCCGACGCATGGAACCAGCTCGGCGACGCCTTCGAAGGAGCGGGACGTTACGAGGAAGCCTCGAACACCTATCAGCGGGCCATCGAGATGACTCCACAGCTTGCAGGCGAGTTTGGATTGCGCCGAGGATCCGTTTTCCTCAAGCTGGAAAAGTATGAAGAGGCGGTGGAGCATGCCCGGCTGGCGGAAGCGACGAACCCAGGCGCCATGCACGTGCTTCTGGCGCGGGTCGAAATGGCTCGAAAGAACTTTGGGGCGGCGGAAGCGCAGGCTCGCGCAGCCGCAAATGACCCCAACTATCGCATTGCCGGCGAGCTTCTTCTGGCTCAGATCCTGGCGCAGCAGGAGAAGGCCGCGGAGGCTCTGCCGATCGTCGATCGTATCGGTGCGGAGATCGAGAAGGACGGTCTCGGCCCGGTCGAAGCGTACGAGTTTATCCGGGGGGACATCCTGGCGCGGCTCGAGCGGTACGACGAAGCGATTGCGGCGTTCCAGCGGGAGATCACGCACTTCCCGGGTAACCAGCAGGCGTATGCGAATCTCTATCTGGTCTACATGGTGACCGATCGTCCGCGTGAAGCGCAGCGGACCATTGAGGCGATGGTGCGGGCGAATCCGGGGAAGCGCACGATGATGTTCGCGGCGCGGACCGTGGAGGCGCTCGGCGATACGCGCGGCGCCGAACAGTGGCGCCGACGCGCCGGACAGACGAAGTGAGGGAGCGCGGGCCGTACGCCCGCGCTCCGTATTGATCAGTTCCTGGCGTTCAGCATGTGCCACTCCGGGTTGTCGCGGACATAGGCGGGCCGCTTGTCCCGGAACTGGTTGACTTCCGATGCCGTCTCCAGCATGAGCTGGAACTTTGCGATCATGGAACGCTGCAGGGGCTTGGGAAGATTTTTCAGATCGTCAACGAGGCGCGAGGTAGCGAATTCGTCCTCGCCGAGCTCCCACGGCGCGATCTGCTTCTCGACCGAGCCGCCGAAGAACTGCGCCTCGGTCAGCCCGTAGACACTGAGCAGGCGCTTGAGCTGAGACAGCTTCAGCGCTCCGATCCTCTGTCCGGTTTCGAACGAGCTGATCGTCTTCTCACCGACGCCGGAAAGCTTCGCAACATCTTTCTGACTGAGGCCGCGCATGCGGCGGATTTCACGTAGTTTCAGAACGAGATCCATCTGCTTCCTCACATTTCTCAGAAACGCCGCATCAATCCGACGACCACCCCCTGCACCGCCACATCGCGGGCAGAGGCGAAGATCGGGCTCATCATCGAGTTCGCCGGTTGCAGACGTACACGTTCGCCCTCCCGATAAATCCGCTTGAGGGTCACTTCGCCATTCACGTTGGCCACGACCATCTCGCCGTTGTCGGCGCGCTCGCGCCGCGCGATGATCACCAGATCCCCGTCCAGGATCCCGTCGTCGATCATCGAGTCGCCGCGAACCTTCAGGACGTAGTTCTCGCCGCGCGTGGTCATGTGCTCCGGCACGGCGATGGTCTCATCCTGAACGTCGACATCGAGTGGCCGCCCGGCAGCGATGTAGCCGAACAACGGAAGCTCGCGGATTCCGGAATCACGCGCCTCTTCCTTCTGATCGACTACCTCCACCCCGCGCTTCTGGTTCCAGTCGCGCCGGATCAACCCCTTCTTCTCCAGGAGCGACAGGTGCTTGTAGACCGTCCCGTACGACGAGAACCCGAAGTGGTCGCAGATCTCGCGGTGTGTGGGAGCGACTCCTCGCTCCTGCTGGAACTCCTGGATGAACCTCAGGATGTCTCGCTGCCGTTCCGTCACGTACTTCATTCGACCCTCGTATCGCCAACATAGGCGGTAATGGGGCGAAAGTCAAGCGGTAGTGGGGCGAATACCCTGATCTCGGGATAGTGGTAGCGTTTGGTGGCCGGGCTGTAACAGCACCGCTATGCCGTGTTAGGAATGCCATCATTCCGGCATCGAATGGACGTTTCTCATATCTCCGTCATTATTGCGGCAGCCGTCCTTTATCAACTACGTTGGCGGTCAAATGGCCGTGTTCGCCACCAGCAGCGTCTTAGGCGTTGACCTGATCTTTTCATTCCTTATTTTGCTGATGATGAAGAACAAAAACTTCACCGCACGATATGGCACGGCAGCCGTAAGTCTCGGTATGCTTGCCGTATCGGTACCCTGCGGTTTACTCATGTGGAGATGGTTATGAACCCGATCCTGGCAGTGCTGCTGATTTCACTCATTCCGACGATTCTCGGCGCGGTCGGGTTTAATTTGGCTGCCAAATACTTTTCCCACGGCGAAGATACCGGAAAGTTTCACCGGCACGCGCTCTGAGAACAATCAACCAGAAAGCAACAACGCAACAGGGGCCGCGCAAGCGGCCCTGTTCTTTTAGGCAGCTTTGGCATCTGTCCAAAGGTCGAGCGCCAGCAAGTCACTTGCCGTCCACACGTACTCCGTCAGACCGGCCACCATCGCCGGAGTCTTGCCACCGAGTGATTTGTGCTTGCGGCAGAAGTTGTAGAAAACCACGTTGAGCGCGAGCATGTGTCGGTGATTCTCGAACTTCTTCGAGAATCCATTTGTGAGGCGCGTGAAACGCCGATTCTGCATACGAAGGGTCAGGTTCCAACGCTCCATGTATGCGGTCGAGATGTTCTTGTCGCGGCTGCCGGTATTCGTGCTCGATGATGGAACCCGCGTTCTGAGAGATCCCGCGTCGTTGATGCAACTTGGTTTCCATGGGGAAGAATCGGTACTCCGTCGATCGGATGGTCGCGGGTCCGAACCCCGTGCTGACGTGGCGGACTCCGATGAACGCGATAAGTCATCAGCACGACGAAGAGTCGGTAAGAACTCGATCCGACGCGCAGAACGCACGCGAAGCCGTCACGCGTGGTCCGCATTTCAGCTTGCGCCGCGTTCTTGTTTGGCACCACGGTCGCCACCGGCATCGCGACGGGTGGCCTCTTGATTGGCCTGGGTCTGGCCGCCGCGACCATCGTCGGCGCCGTTGCTGGAACCGGCACCATTGCCGCCATGACGGTGCGGCATGACGTTAAGTCGCTACGCTGCCTCCCTCTCGGCCCACATGTCCAGCGCGAGCATGTTACTCGCGGTCCAGACGTAATCAGTCAGACCAGTGACCATCGCCGGAAGTCTTGCCTGCGAGTGACTTGTAGTTACCCGTCACTCGTCACTCCCAAGGTCAGGTTCCAGAGGCTACGAGGACGACTTCCGAATGACCTGGGCCATCGTGGCCGCCATCGTCTTCGCCGAGAACGGCTTCGGCGCGACCAGGCGCACTTCCGGGAAGTAGTCGACCAGTTCCGACTGGTAATCCTTCAGGAAGCGGGTCATGACGATGACAGGCACCTTGTGGCTGTTCGCGCGAAGGACGTCGAGAATCTGCAGGCCATGTCCGTCGGGGAGAAGAAGATCGAGGAGGATGCCGTCGAACTTGCCATGCTCGAGAGCCATCACGGCTGCAGTCGCCGTAGGCGCGAACTCGGTGTCCAGCGACTGAGCGCGAAACGCGTCGTCGATTTCGGCTACGAGCGTGGAATCGTCTTCCACGACGAGAACATGCGGGCTCATCCGGAGTCCCCTTATAGCAAAAAAAAGCGCCCGCGGGGCGGGCGCTTGTCGAAGTTCATTGCTGGTGCGGATCAGTCGAGTTTGATCGACTTCTTGGTCTTCTCGCGGCGGGAGGTGTCCTTCTGGTCGAACTCCTCCATGCAGTCGTCCTGGTCGACCATGGCGCAGGTGAGGTAATCCGCGATCTCGATGATCACGCCGCGGATCGCCTTGCCGGCCGGCGTCTTCTCGTGCTTCGCGAGGTTGCCGCCGAATCCACCGCGATAGAGGCCAAGGTTAATGCCCTTCCCGGTGGAGCGCGCTTCGACGCTACGCGAATACTCGATGTCGCCGGTGGTCGTGTCGACGACGCGCAGGTCGACTGCGATGTAGGCGTCCTGCTTCTTGCCGCCGACGTTGATGCCGCGGAAGCTGATTCCGCCGCCCGTGCCCGCGGTGTTTTCCTCGAACGAGGAGACCGTTGCGAAGATGAGGTATTTCGCGCCGGTGACTTTGCCGGCCTTCACTCGCGTGGCTTTGTTGACCCGGCCGGACTCGGAGAGGTCCTGCTCGGCGAGGATCTTGTCGAGTTTCTCGCGCTCGACGACACGGAACTTGCCCGTGGCCGCGAGCTCGTTGCTCAGCATGCCCGCCAGTTCCCGACCCACGCCGCCATACCACCAGCCGGCGCTCGTCTCGTTGGTGAATTCCGCGACGCCTACCGCAGGATCAGCGGCAAACGCAGAAAAAGACATCAGAAGAAGAAGCAGGGACACAGAAAGCACGGACGTACGCATTTGATCTCCTCGGTTGTAAATGGATGGACCCCGAAATTGGAAATAACAGTATAACCCGACCCCCGGCCCGGCCGTGAGCCCCCTCACGGTCTGTGGTCAGCTTCAGTGATCAGCGGTCAGTGATCCGTGGTCTGCCCACGGCCCAGTCCGCTCATGGCGTCGTCCCAGAACTCGACCCGGTTCCGACCATGCTCCTTGGCGATGTACAGCGCCTTGTCGGCGCGGTCGATGAGCCCCGCGCCCGTGATGACGGTGTCGCTCGATTCGATGCCGGCCACGCCGATCGACGCCGTGACGACGACGGACGCGCCCGGCACGTCGACGCCCGTCATCTCGAGCCGTTCACGGATCCGGTTTGCGACGACGGACGTGTTGTCGAGCTTCGTCTCCGGCAGAAGGATGCAGAATTCCTCGCCGCCGTATCGCCCCGGCACGTCGTAGACACGGCAGCTTTCCCGAAGCAGCTTTCCGACCGATTGCAGGACCTGGTCGCCGGCCATGTGTCCGTACGTGTCGTTCACGTTCTTGAAATGATCGATGTCCAGCATCATCAGGGAGAGCGGTGCGCCATGGCGCAGCGACCGGTTGATCTCGGCCTCGATCTTGTCCATCACGTACCAGCGGTTGTACAGACCGGTGAGCGAGTCGCGCGACGAGTTTTCGGAAAGAATCCGGTGCTTGACGATCAGGTCGAGATTCTCGCGCTCGAGCCGGTTGACCCGGACCTGGAGCTCCTGCACGCGCACGGTGTTCTCTTCGGCGTGCCGGATCAGGTCGAAAATCTCGTAGATGAGGTGGCGTTCGGCTTCGCTGAATGGCGCCCCACCCGCGGAGACCACGCTCAGATGGGGCAGCGGAAGGTGAACGGTGAATGCATCGGTTCGTTCCGCGCTCTGGCTGTCCACCACACGGAGCGGTTTCCTGAGCAGCGACGAAAGGGGGGCGAGGATGCGCGCGCCTGCCACATCGATGTCACGGGACATTGTTTGTCTCCTGGGAGGCCGCGAAGTATATGCGACGCTCGAGGCCGCCGCCAGCCTTCGATTTTGGTGAAAGGAATCAGGCCCGCTGCTCGATGCGAAACCGGTTCACGCCCGCGCGGATCTCGTCCCCGCGCTGCACCTTCGTGTTCCGTGCAGGAAGTGTGTTGAGAAAGGTCCCGTTGCGGCTGCCGAGGTCGCGGACGCGAACCGTGCCGTCGGGATCGGCGATCACTTCGAAATGCTTGCGCGAGAGGAATTCGTCAGGAACCTGTACGTGACCTTCGCGGCCTACGATGAGGCCCGTCGCCGGAATCTCGAACTCCTGTCCGACGAGAGGCCCGTCGACGCAGACGAGCATGTTGCGTTTGCCGGCCCCCCCCTCGCGGGCCTTGCGCTCCAGCACGCGAAGGACCGAATCGTCGAACACATCGCTGTCGGCCAGCGCGATCGGCTCGACGGCCTTTCCGGGTTCCTCCGTGGGCTCGATGCTCACCAGAGCCGATCCGCAGCGCAGGAGATGCACTCCTTCGGCGAGGGTCGCTTCGGTGATCCGCTCGCCATCGAGGAACGTGCCCATGTGCGAGTCGGCATCGCGCACGACGATCTCTCCGTTGCGGAGTGAGATCGAGCAGTGACGGATGTCGAGCTCTGCTTCCTCCAGCTCGATGTGCGATCCCTTCCGGCCGATCCACAGCGGATGCTGACCGAGCGTGAACACGGTACTCATCGATTCGTTGACACCGCGCGCGACGATGCGCACCGAGCGGCTCACCATCTCGGCAGCGCTCATCGCCTCGGGCTCGTCGGAGATCTCCTCGAACGGCGAGGACTTCTGTTCGTCGACGCGGTAACCCTGCAGATCGACTTCCTTGATCTTGCCGGGATCGAGCATGCGCGCCAGGAGGGCCGCCTTGTTGCCGGCGATCCATTCGCCGCAATGACAGGTGGCGATGGAGTTGGGCAGCCGGACTGCGACCACGCCCGGAACGTCGTAGGCCTGGCCGCATTTCGGACAGCGGATGAGCGGCATGGGCGAATGATAGAACACCGGGTGCTTGGTGCTTGGTGCTTGGTGCTGCGATGCGGGTCAGCCACGTCATCCCGAGGCGCGAAGACGCCGAAGGACCCCCAGGATGCGAAGATCGCGTCGATCGAGGCCCTTCTCTGTCTACGCGGCTCAGGGTGACGTGATCACCAAGCACCAAGCACAAAGCACCGAGACTCAGCACCTGCGCTACACTCCCGGTGGTCTCATGCTGGTACCGGAAGAACAGGGGCAGGGGGCGGTTGGCGCCGGGATGCGCACGAAGTTCATCGTGGCCTTCGCGGTGCAAACGATCTTCATCGCGGTCGCCATCGTTGTCCTTCAGCAGTGGCTCGTCAGGCGCGCGATGCAGCGGCAGACGGTCGACCAGGGGCGGGCCATCGCCAACACGGTCGACTCCACCGCTTCGTACTACGTTCTTTTCGGTCTCACCGACGATCTGAAGAACATCACCACGGAACTGAAACGGAACACATCGATCGAGTATGCCGACTTCATCGGCGCCGACCGCTCGATCTTCGCCGCGACGCATCCCGAGGTTCCCGAGAGCGTGAAGACCGCGCCGGTCCGGAGGACCGACGGCCTGCCCGTCGGTGGCGGCCTTCATTACTTCATCGTCCCTTTCTACGAATCGCGTGCTGATGCCGCGAATCCGGCGACGCTGCCGCGCGGCTACTTCAGGCTTCTCACCAATGACAGCCACGCGACCGCGGCGATCGCCGATCTGCAGAAGTGGACGATCGGCACGGTGGTTGGCGCACTGGCGCTTTCCATCGCCCTGGCCTACTTCGCCGCGACGTTTTTCATCCGCCCCATTCTCAGCCTGGCCGGAACCGCGCAGCAGATCGCCCAGGGCGATCTGACGCAGCGCGCGGCCGTGCCTTCGACCGACGAAGTCGGAATTCTGGCCGAGGCGTTCAACTCGATGTCGGCGAATCTCGAACGGACCGTGCGGAGCGTCCTTCAGTCGCAGGCTAAGCTGAAATCGGTCGTCGAGACGGTCGACAGCCGTTCGCGCACGATGATCGATCGTGTCGACGAGCAGCGTTCCATCATCGACGAGACGTCTCACTCGATCGACCGCCTCAACAGCGGTGTCCGCAAGATCACGGACAACGTCGAGGCGCTTTCTGCATCTTCGGAGGAGACATCGTCCTCGATGCTGGAGATGGTTGCTTCGATGGAAGAAGTCAGCCGGCATACGGACACGCTCTGGAGCTCCGTCGAGGAGACGGCCTCCGCCACTCACGAAATGGTGTCGAGCATCAACGAGGTCGATCAGAACGTGGTCTACCTCCGCAACTTCGTCACCGAGACCTCGTCGTCGATGGTCGAGATGAGCGCGTCGATCGCCGAGGTGGAGTCGAACGCGGCGACGTCGTACGATCTGGCGCTCGCCGTTGCCGACGCGGCCGAATCGGGAATGAAGGCCGTTCGCGAGACCATCGAAGGGATGGAGCAGATCCGCCGCTCCGTCGCTGAATCCAACGCGGTCGTCTCCCGCCTCGGCGACCGCTCCCTCGCCATCGGCAGGATCCTCAACGTCATAGAAGACATCGCCGAGCAGACGAACCTGCTGGCACTGAACGCGGCGATCCTCGCTGCCCAGGCCGGCGAGTACGGCAAAGGGTTCTCGGTGGTGGCCGCGGAGATTCGCGAGCTCTCCGAACGGACCGCGTCATCGACGCGCGACATCGGCGCGCTGATCAAGTCCGTGCAGGAAGAAGTCGGCAACGCGTCGAAGACGATGACCTCCGGATCGGGCCTCGTCGAAGAAGGCGTGAAGCTCTCCCACGAGGCGGGCCGCGCCCTCACACGCATCCTCGACTCCGCATCCAAAGCTTCGGGCATGGGCAAGGAGATCGCCAACGCGACGCGCGAGCAGGCCGTCGGAAGCGAGACCGTGACCCGCTCGGTCGAGCGGCTGCAGGAAATGGTGCGGCAGATCAGCGCCGCCACGGCGCAGCAGGCCGCCGGCTCGGACCATATCCTCAAGGCCGTCGAATCGATGCGCGAGGTGACGAAGTACGTGCGCCAGGCGATGGTCGAGCAGAAATCGGGTTCGACGATGATCTCGACAGCGACCGAGCGGATGATCGAGATGATCCACGAGATCTTCCAGGTCGCCGCCAATCAGGCCGGTGAGAGCGAGAAGATCGTCTCGATCATGGAGCAGGTGAAGATGATCGCCGAGGGGAATCGGACTTCGGCAGGCGACATGAGCGAGGCCATCTCGCTGCTCAACGAGGCCATTCGCAGCCTCGACGACGAAGTGCGCAAGTTCCGGGTGCACTGATGGCCGACGGAGCGAACGGGCTTCGCCTCATCACGTTCAGGGTCGGGCCGGAGACCTTCGTCGTGGACATCATGGCCGTCCGCCAGATCATTCCTTACAGTGGATCGACCTCCGTCCCCACTGCACCGTCGTTCGTGGAGGGAGTGATCATCGTGAGGAACGACGTCATCCCCGTCGTCGACCTCCGCCGTCGTCTCTATCCGGATCTCGGCACAACCGACCGGGAGCCGCTTGTGCTCATCACGCATTCGACCGCCGGCACGATCGGCCTGAAGGTCGATGCGGTGCGGCGCATCATCAACGTCTCTCGCGACAAGCTGCTGCCGCCGCCGCCGCTGATCCGCGGTATCCGCGGAGAGCTGCTCATCGCGCTCATTCCGCACGGCGAAGAGGTCTACCTGCTCATCGATCTCGAAAGCGTGCTGACGGGCGACGAGCGCAGGGAGCTGGCCGATGCGCGGCTGCAGGGGAAGGCGGACTAGGCCGTTTGGATCCTGGACCCTGGACCTTGGAATTGAGAGTCGAATGAGTACTCACGTCATCCTCGGCCGCGAAGACGGTCGAAGGACCTCCGGTTCCGCTCTGGATTGTTTCACAGCCTCTCAGTGTGGCGCCGGCGCCCTCGCCGGCGCCCGAGAAGCTCACTCGCGAATGGCCTGAACGATCCACCCGTCGCCGGTCAGGTTGTCAACAGTGGCGCCGTAGGCACTCCACATGCCGGGCGTTCCCTGCGGAATCACGCTGGCCAGGAGTGGTCCCCAATTTCCAGCGGGAACGCCCACCTGGGCCATCGAGCAGCTCGGAACATCGAATGTCGCCGTTCCCGGCCCCTGCGTTGTGAGACCGTAGATTTCAGCTACAAATCTCTGCGGCACGCCTGAGCTGTCGAGGTTCACGACCCCGACATTCGTTCGATATTGCGCGTCGTGGCGGAGACCGATGATGTAGGTGCGAACCGCGCCGGAGAGGTCGCTCGCCGATACACCGGGGAAAGGCATGGAAACGGATCCGGAGGCGTTCGGCTGCAGCGTCCAGATTCGGGAAACAGCATCGATCCGAGCGTTCGGATCGACGGCGCCGGCGGCCGTAACTCCGACGATGAGCAGCGCTCCAAGCCCGCTGGCATTCAGCGTCTTGCCGACGAAGTCATCGTAATACCGCCAACCCGAACCGAGGTCGATGATCCTCGTCGGATTATTGCAGTTGTTCGCGCCGCTCGGCATCCAGGCGACTTCGACTCGTTGAGACGTCCGGTAATTGATCAGCGAAAGGTCCGTTCGGAAGTGTGTCCCGCCCGCGCCGGGCGTGTTGCCGGCCGCCGGAATCAGGACGGCCCCGGCGGGACGATTCGTCGAAACGACCGCCGCTCGGAACGAGGCGTCGAAATCGCGGAGCTCGTCGACGAGTTCTCCGACGGTTCTGCCACTGTGAGCGAATTGCGCCTCCGATGGGAACGCCCAGCCGGCGATGAAGACGAAAACAACGTAGAGCGATGCGCGTTTTGAGGTCATTCCTGTTCTCCTCGCTGCGAATTTGGGCAGCTATCAACAACTCCCATGCAGCGAATACGTGCGGCATGGCATTTCGGAATAACTTGACGTCATCGCTTCATGAGCATACTTTTTCGGAAACCACAATCAATCAATGTTGTTCCGTGCCGCCGCCTCGCACGTATCCGCCATGGGAGACTTTGAAGATCTCTACGAACAGCACGTGAATGCCGTCTTCCGGTTCAGCCTGAGCTGCGTCGGTCGCCGGGACGTCGCCGAAGACATCACCAGCGAAGCCTTTCTCGCTCTTTATCGAAAGCTGGACGAGATCGATCGGAATCAATTGCCGGCATGGCTGCTCACGGTGGCGAAGAATCGGGCCCGCGACTACTGGCGGCATCGCCAGGTGGAGGAGCGGCACACCCAGCAGCCGGCGACGACGCAGGAGCCTTCCATCACATCTCTGGAGAAGCTGTTGGCCGATGCGACTGTGCTCAAACCGGTTCACCGGCTTTGCCTCAAGCTTCGCTATGTCTACGGCATGTCGCTGTCCGAGATTACAGTGCAGACGGGCTTGTCCGAAACACAGGTGAAGGGTCACCTCCAGTACGGACGCCGGCTGCTGCGAGAGCAGTATCGGAAGGTGTCGTGATGGTGAACCGCGCACCGGTCTTCGATCCTGACGAGCAGCAATTCATGGAGGAGTTCGGCTTGAGGCCGCGTGAGGGCAGTTGTCCTCCGCTCGACCAGCTGCTCGCTGCGAACGCCGGCGCGATGTCCGGCGCTCATCTCGAGACCTGCGCCTCGTGCGCTGCGCTGGTCCGCGATTTCACGTCGAGCGAAGCGGCTGATCTGCAACCGCCGGAGAAGGAGCGAATTCGCACTCGCGTCCGCGACCGCATCAGGACCGACCGCCGCCGCGCCCTCGCCATACCGCTCGCCATCGCCGCGGCCGTGGCGATCGTCGTCATCGGTCTCTCGCTCTGGTCGCCGCCTCGCCCCGCGGATGCCCCGCCCCGATCGACACCCGTCGCGGCAACGGCCGGCGAGGGCGCCGTCGCCACACGGAGAACGCCGCCGTCCGTGCCCGCTCGAGCGCTCGAGCCCGCGCCGGTGCGATTGCCGGCGGCGATGCTCACCTGGCGCAACGATGCCGATCGCCAGTTCGCCGGCGACTTCGGCCCCGCCATCGCGCTCTACCGCGACGCAAAATACGCCGAGGCGGCGGAGCAATTCGAGCAGGTCTCCAGACGCCATCCCTCCTCCGCTGAGGCCTTCTTCTACCTTGGCGTCTCACAACTGTTCCTGCGACGTCACGCCGATGCGATCGCAAACCTGCAGCGCGCGAGACAGCTCGATCGCGGTGCACTGTCGGATCTCATCGACCGGTATCTCGCATTTGCGCACCAAAGGTGAAACCCCATGTCGATACCCCTGATCCTCGCGGCCGTTCTGATCAGTGGCAGTGAACCCGATTGTCTGATGGCTGCGCGCGCTCAGTACAAGGAAGCAACGGCGGCATTCAAGGCCAGTGATACGGATCGCGCGCGGAAGCTCTATCGCGAGGCGATCATGGCCTTCACAGAGTTGGAAGCATGGCCCGACTTGCTCAGGTCGTATCACGCCTATCTGTTCGTCGTACCTCATTCCGAGGAACACGACACGTTCACACGAGGCCTCGATCTCGCCCGCCGCCTGGGCAGTGAGCTTTTCGAAGGCCAGATCCTCCACGCGCACGCTGACAAAGTCTTCGGTCGCGGTGACTATGCGCAATCAGCCGAGATCCTCGAAACGGCGATCGTTCTGCTCGAACGATCCGATGGCTCGATGTACCTCGCAGACGCTCTCACGAGTCTGGGACGTCTCCACCGCGCTCACGGCCGGCCGGACCTTGCGTTGCCGATCTACGACCGAGCGTTGCGCATCCAGGAAGGGCTCGGCGCAGACCTGGCTGCGATCCAGACGATCAACGCCATCGGCATCGCGTATCTGCATCTGGACCAACCGGAAAAGGCGCTCGAACAGTCCGAGCTCGGCTTGCGTAAAGCGCTTGAAACGAACTCCGCACGCCACATCAACTTCATGCGCGGATCCGTAGCCGCCGCTCACATTTCGCTCCAGCAATACGAGAAGGCCATTCCGCTGCTGCAGCAGGTTCTCGCGGAACCGATCACTCCGTATCTCGCCGCGTACCGCAACTTGAGTCTCGCGCAGGCGTACCTCGGTCTGGGCAGGTACACCGAAGCGATCGACGCGGCGGACAAAGCCATCGAGCTGTCAAAGGCTGCCGGAGTTGGAGTGGAACCGAAGCTCCCAGCGCTGTTTGCCCGCGCGAGGGCGAAGGCGAGGCTCGGGCGCCAGGCCGAGGCCATGGCCGACGTCGAGGAGAGTCTCCTCTCCATCGAGAACATACAGGCCAGGCTCGTCCCCGAGGATTTCATGAAGCGAGGATTCATCGATACGTATCAGACGGTCTTCGGACTCGCGATCGAGCTGCAGAGCGATCGCGGTGCGCATGCCGAGGCATTGCAGACGGCCGAGCAGGCGCGGGCGCGATCGTTTCTCGACCTCCTGGCGACGCGCCAGATCGACCCTTCCCCTCTGGTCATGCGGAGCAGTTCCTCGCAGCCGGTGCTGCCGAGCTTCGTGTCCGCCGAGGCTCTGTCCGGCGAGGAGATCGCCGTCACCGCGCGCGATCTGCGATCCACATTGCTCATCTACTGGGTCAATGAAGACAAGACCTTCATCTGGGTCGTCGACCCCGATGGAACCATCCACGGCCGAACCGTGCGCATACGTGCGCAGCGTCTCGCCAGTCTGGTGCGACAGAGCTGGGAACAGACCGCTTCCACGCCGACACGCGGGCTTCTTCTCCGCGGCGGAGAGACGATGACGATCGCGAGGATGGAGCGAACGGCGTGGGCCGAGCTCTATCGCCATCTGATCCTGCCGGTGCGGGACCTCCTTCCGTCGCAGCGCGGAAGCCTGCTGACCGTCATTCCACATGGGCCATTGTTTCGCCTCTCCTTCGCCGGTCTTCTGGATGAGAAGGACCGCTACCTGGTCGAGTCGTACGCGATTCACTCCGCGCCGGCGGTCTCGGTTCTGCGATTCATCGCCTCGCGAACGGACGATCGGGACGCGGATGGATACCTGCTTCTCTCGAATCCTCGCTTCGGCGCGCCGCCCGACACGAAGGCGCTACCGGCGCTCCCCGGATCAGAGCGCGAAGTGAAATCGATCGCACGACTCCTTAGCAACGAAACACGGACGATCCTCAACGGCGGCAACGCCTCGGAGAAAGAGCTTCGAAAGTCGATCGAGGGAAAAGCGGTCCTTCATTTCGCCACACATGGGATCGTGCGGGACGATCAGACGCTCGATTCCTTTCTGGCGCTTGCCGCCGGCGACGGTGACAAGAGCAATGACGGCCGCCTCACCGCTGAAGAGATCTACACGCTGAACCTCGACGCTGATCTCGTCGTCCTCAGCGCCTGCCGGAGCGCGCTCGGAAAAGTATCGGGTGACGGCGTAGCCGGCTTCACCCGGGCGTTCTTCTACGCCGGAGCGGCGTCGGTGGTGGCAACGCTGGGGGACGTGGCCGACGAGCCGACGTCCTCGCTGCTGCGCGACTTCTATCAGGCGCTGCGCAACGGTTGGTCAAAGAGCCGCGCCCTTCGCAGCGCGCAACTGGCCATGCTGCGGCGCCTGCGCGCGGGCGAGGTGACCGTCCAGACCATGGCCGGCCCGGCCACACTTCCCGAACACCCGATTTTCTGGGCGAGTTTTGTCCTGCAGGGGAGGCCTTGAGGATTCACCACAGAGGCACAGAGGACACAGAGTTCGTTCCGAAAGGCCATGCGTTTTACGAAGGGATCCGTCACTCGTCACTCGTCACTCGTCACTCGTCACTCGTCACTCGTCACTCGTCACCCAAAGGTCCAAGGTCCGAGGTCACGGGGTCCAGCCGAGAGGTGAAAGCCGGTTAAGATGCGCCCGTGTTCTCGCGCGACCGCCTTCTCCAGCTCACTGAAGCCATGCAGGGGAAGCTCGTGGTCGTCTACGGCGACATCGTGGCGGACCGCTTCATCTACGGAACACCGAAGCGGATCTCTCGCGAAGCGCCGGTGCTCATCCTCCGTCAGTATCGCGACGACGTGCTTCTGGGCGGTGCGGGCAACGCGATGAACAACATCCTCGCGCTCGGCGGACTCCCGATCCCGGTCTCCGTGGTCGGCGCCGACGCGGAAGGCGATGCGCTGATCGAGCGCCTGACCGCGCAAGGCATCGACTGCAGCGGCGTCCTGCGGGTCGAGCGCTACAAAACTCCCACGAAAGTGCGCATCCTCGGCGGCATGCCTCACGCGGCGCGGCAGCAGATCGTGCGCTATGACATCGAGGATTCACTCACGATCACCGAACAGGAAGCCGATCGCTTCGCGTGGCTGCTGCGCGATCAGATCTCGATCTGTCACGCGGGACTCATCAGCGACTACGGTTATGGGGTCGTCACGCCGTCGCTCGCCTCGAACCTCACCGGATACTCGAGGGGAAAACCGGTGACGCTCGATTCGCGGTATGACCTGTTGCGGTATCCCGATGTCACCGCCGCCACGCCAAACGAAGAGGAGGCGGCGGCCGCGGCTGGAATGTCCCTCGCGGAGGATGACGGCGGCGAGAATGCGGAGTTCGTGGGACAGACGCTGCAGCAGAGCCTCGATTGCGAAGCGATTCTGATCACGCGCGGAAGCCGCGGGTCAATGCTGCTCGAGCGCGGCGGGAGGCCGGTGTTCCTTCCCGTTCACGGCACCGACCAGGTGGCGGATGTCACCGGCGCCGGGGACACGGTCATTGCCTCGTTTACGCTCGCACTCGCCGCCGGTGGCTCGTACCTCGAGGCCGCGAAGCTGGCCAATTACGCCGGCGGCATCGTGGTCATGAAGATGGGAACGGCCACCGCATCGAACGAAGAGCTTCGCCACGCGATCGAGCGCGACGAGGGGCTGGAGTAATTTTGGATTTGCGATTTTGGATTTTGGATTGAACCCCAAATCCAAAATCCAAAATCCAAAATCGAAAATGACAACAAACGCTCCTATCGTCGAAGAAGCTGAGTTGACCCGAATCGTCGAAGAAGAACGCCGGGCCGGACGCACGATTGCATTCGCCAACGGCGTCTTCGACATCCTCCACGTCGGCCATGTGCGTTATCTCCAGGGAGCGGCCGCGGTCGCGGACCGGCTGATCGTGGCGGTCAACAGCGACGAATCGGTCCGCGAGCTCAAGGGCGCGGGCCGCCCGGTGACGGGTGAGCGGGAACGCGCCGAGATCATCTCCGCGATCCGCGGTATCTCCTGGGTCACCATCTTCCGGGAGAAGAGTCCGGCGCGCCTTCTCGCCGTGCTGCGCCCCGACTTTCAGGCGAAGGGGACTGATTACACGCCCGACACCGTGCCGGAGGCCTCCATCGTGCGAGGGTACGGCGGGAAGGTCGTGATCGTGGGCGATCCGAAGGATCACTCGACGACCGATCTCCTCCATCGGATGAAGAAGAGCCCGGGGAACTGACGCGGTGCGTATTCTCGTCACGCGCCTCTCAGCTCTCGGCGACGTCATTCACACGATTCCGGCAGTCTCGCTTCTCACGCCGGTTGCAGAGGTGTCATGGGTCATCGAGGAGCCATACGCGGAGCTCGTCGAGCTCGTGACCGGCGTCAAGCCCATTCCCGTCCGGCTGCGCCGCTGGTCACGGGCACCGCTCGCGTCGCGCGAGGCGGCGAGCCATGCGCTGCGGAGCATGCGCGGCTTCGACGTGGCTGTCGATTTTCAGGGATTGATCAAGTCGGCCGGGCTCGCATGGCTTTCGCGCGCACCGGTCCGTTACGGGTTCGATGCGGAGGCAGTTCGTGAGAAAGCGGCTCTGGCATTCACGAACCGCAGGATCTCCGTCGATCGAACCCGGCACGTCGTCGACTGGAACCGCCAGCTCGCCGAGGCCGTGACGGCGAATCGCGAAGCGTCGCCGGAGCGATGGACGTCGTTCGCGTCCGACCCTCACGGCAAAACAGATCGGTACGCGGGGCGCATCGTCCTCCTTCCCGGCGCCGGAAAGCCGAACAAGCTGTGGTCATCAGCGGGCTTCCGCGCGATCGTCGACCGTTATCCGGGACGGACCGTCGTCGCCTGGGGTCCCGGCGAACGGCATCTTGCAGACGCGATCGGAGGCGACATCGCCCCCGACACCAGCCTGCGCGAGCTGGCCGCACTCCTGGGCAAGGCTGTCGCGGTCGTGGGCGCCGACACGGGACCGATTCATCTCGCGGCGGCGATGGGTGTGAAGGTCATAGGACTTTATGCGCCGACCGACCCGCGGAGGAATGGACCGTATGGGCAGATTGATTCAACTATCGACCACTACCGCATCGATCAGCGTGCGATGGACACGATCCGGGTGGAAGAAGTGCTGGCGAAGCTCGAGGAGGTGCTGGGATGAGGGGAACGTTCGCTGCGATGCTCGTGGTGCTCATCGCCACCGCTGCCACGGCCGGGGTCGATGACATCTTCCGCGAAGGGGAAACCCTTGATTACACCCTTCAGTGGACGCGGATCTCCGGTGGCTCGGCGCGGATGACCATCTCCCCCCTGAACGGCGACCGCTATCGCATCACCTCGGTCGGAAAGTCCGGTGCCTTCTTCTCGCGCTTCTTCAAGGTCCGCGACGAGATCGAAGCCATCGTCACCCGCGACACGTTCTCCACCCTTCAGTACCACAAGGTGCTCGACGAGCGCGGCAGGAAGAAGGACGAGCTGACCGTCATCGACCGTCAGAAAAACGCCGCCACGCGCCAGGGGAAGATCATCGAGGTCCCCGAGCGTGTTTACGATCCGCTCTCGCTGATCTACCACCTCCGTACGCTGGACCTGAAGCCCGGGACGAGCCATGAGTTCACGATCATCGCGGACGGAAAGATCTACGTCGTGCACGCCAACGTGACAGGGCGCGAGACCATCACGACACCGGCCGGCAAATACGACTGTGTCATCGTCGAGCCGAAGATGGCGTCGACGGCCGGCGTGTTCCGGGACGACCAGAATCGCATGCTCATCTGGTACACGAACGATGACCGCCGGATCCCGGTCCGGATCCGGTCGGATGTCAACATCGGGTCGATCACAGCCACGCTCCGAGCGATCACGCCCGGCGTCACGTCGACGGAACCGGTGACCCAGAGGGGACAGTGACTGGACCTTGGACCTTGGATCTTCGATCTTGGGAGAGGCGGCCGCACGGGGTGGTGTCGCTGGCTCGATCGCGCGAATCACGTTCTGCAGATTTCCAAGGTCCAAGGTCCAGGGTCCAAGGTCCACCACGATAGAACCCGGATTTCCCGGAGTGGCGAACCGCGCCTAGGCATCCCCCTCTGAATGTGTCAAAATAACTCCCAAAGGGCTTCGTGCGTCACTTTGCGGGTGCTACACTCGCCGGACTCGACGTTCCAGAAACTACGGTTAGTCAGAGCGTTCCGACTGAATGCACCCCGAGGCACGAATTCCGTCTGGTCCAATCGGAGTAGGTGACAGCGTATGAGCGTACGCCTCGGCGAACTGCTGACTAAAGCCGGGCTGATCAATCAGGATCAGCTCAAAGATGCACTCAAGGTGCAGAAGGAAACGGGCAGCAAGCTCGGTGAGACCCTCATCAAGCTGGCCTTCGTGACCGAAGAAGACATCACCGAATGCCTTTCCCAGCAGTTCGGCGTTCCTTCGATCAACCTCTCTCACTTCGAGATCGATCCCAGCGTCATCAAGCTGATCCCGGCTGACGTCGCGCGTAAGTACAACATCCTTCCGGTCAACAAGCCGGGGGCGACGATCACCATCGCCATGGCCGATCCGACGAACGTGTTCGCCATGGACGACATCAAGTTCATGACCGGCTACAACGTCGAGCCGGTCGTGGCCTCGGAACTGGGGATCAAGGCCGCCATCGACAACTACTACGGGTCGACGTCATCGCTCGAGCTGAAGAAGGTCATGGAAGACCTTCAGCAGACCGAGGCCGCGGACCTCGAGGTTCTCGAAGAGGAAGAAGAGCTGGATGTAGCGGCTCTGGCGGAAGGCGCGGAAGAGGCGCCGGTCGTCAAGCTCTGCAACCTGATCCTGACCGACGCCATCAAGCGCGGCGCGTCGGACATTCACATCGAGCCTTACGAGAAGGAGTACCGCGTCCGGTTCCGCGTCGACGGCACGCTGTACGAGATCATGAACCCGCCGCTCAAGCTGCGCGACGCCATCACCTCGCGCATGAAGATTCTGGCGAAGCTCGACATCTCGGAGAAGCGCCTCCCGCAGGACGGGCGCATCAAGCTGAAGATGAAGCTCAACGACAAGAACAAAGAGCTCGACTTCCGCGTGTCGGTGCTGCCGACGCTCTTCGGCGAAAAGATCGTCATGCGTCTTCTCGACAAGGACAACCTTCGTCTGGACATGACCAAGCTCGGCTTCGAGCCGGAGTCGCTGGCGGTTTTCGAAGAGGCGATTTTCAAGCCGTGGGGCATGGTGCTCGTGACCGGGCCGACAGGATCGGGCAAGACCAATACGCTCTATTCGGCGCTGTCGAAGGTGAACTCGCCCGAAGTGAACATCATGACCGCCGAGGATCCGGTGGAGTTCAACCTTCCGGGGATCAATCAGGTGCAGATGAAGGAGTCGATCGGGCTGAATTTCGCCGCGACGCTCCGGTCGTTCCTCCGGCAGGATCCGAACATCATCCTGGTGGGCGAGATCCGCGACTTCGAAACGGCGGAGATCGCGATCAAGGCCGCACTCACGGGGCACCTCGTGCTCTCCACGCTTCACACGAACGACGCCCCCTCGACGATCAACCGTCTGATGAACATGGGGATCGAGCCGTTCCTGGTGGCTACGTCCGTGCAGCTGATCGCCGCGCAGCGCCTGGCGCGGCGCATCTGCGGCGCCTGCAAAGAGGTGGTGGACGTGTCGCCGCAGGCGCTCATCAACCTCGGATACAAGAAGGATGAGGTGGGGACGTTCACCGTCTACAAGGGGCGGGGCTGCGACAAGTGCAACAACACCGGTTACAAGGGGCGGGTGGGCCTGATCGAGGTCATGAAGATCGACGACGACCTCCGGGAGCTCATTCTCTCGGGCGGGACGGCCATCGACATCAAAAAGAAAGCGGCGGAAAACGGCATGATCAGCCTTCGCCGTTCGGGTTTGGTTAAAATCAAGGACGGTGTCACGACGATTGAAGAAGTCGTCCGGGAGACCGTGCTGTAGGGCTCTGGGAGAAGATCAATGGCAGTCACACTGCATCAGTTGCTGAAGACCATGGTCGAGCGTGGAGGAAGCGATCTTCACGTGACGACCAATTCCGCGCCGCAGATCCGCATCGACGGCAAGCTCGTTCCGCTGGACATGCCGGCGCTGACGGCTCCGGAGACCAAGCAGCTGGCGTATTCGGTGCTCACGGACGCGCAGAAGCACCGCTTTGAAGAGAACCTCGAGCTCGATCTTTCGTTCGGCATCAAGGGACTGGCGCGGTTCCGGGCCAACATTTTCAACCAGCGCGGCGCGACCGCCGCTGTCTATCGTCAGATTCCCTACGAGATCCTCAGCTTCAAAGATCTGGGACTTCCCGCCGTCGTCGAGGAGATCTGCGCGAAGCCGCGCGGGCTCGTCCTCGTGACGGGGCCGACCGGCTCCGGCAAATCGACGACGCTCGCCGCGATGATCGACAAGATCAACCGAGAGACGCATCAGCACATCATCACGATCGAGGATCCGGTGGAGTTTCTCCACTCGCACAAGAACTGCGTGGTGAACCAGCGCGAGCTGCACGCCGACACGCATTCGTTCGGCAACTCGCTCAAGTCCGCGCTGCGCCAGGATCCGGACGTGGTGCTCATCGGTGAGATGCGCGACCTCGAGACCATCGAGTCCGCGCTGCGCATCGCCGAGACGGGCCACCTGACCTTCGGCACGCTCCACACGAACTCCGCCGCACAGACGATCAACCGCGTCGTCGACGTTTTTCCCGCTCACCAGCAGCCGCAGATTCGCGCGCAGCTGTCGTTTGTTCTGGAAGGGATCATGTGCCAGGCCCTTCTTCCGAAGGCGAACGGCAAGGGCCGCGTGATGGCCATGGAGATCCTGGTTCCGAACGCCGCCATCCGCAATCTCATCCGCGAGGACAAGGTCCACCAGATCTACTCGATGATGCAGACCGGCCAGGCGAAGTACGGGATGCAGACCTTCAATCAGTCTTTGGCCACGCTGTACTTCAAGAAGCACATCTCGCTACAGACGGCGCTCAGCCGTTCATCGAATCCCGACGAGTTGCAGGAAATGATCTCGCGCGGGGCAGGAGCCATTCAGCAACAGCAGCCGGGCGGCGGTCCCGCGCGGCCGCAGCGGCCAGCGTAACGCCGGCCGGAAGCGAGTAGGAGGAAGCAATGCCGACATTCGAGTGGAAGGTCGGCAAGTTCATGCCGAGCGTAGCGAGGCATCAGCGGTACCGGGCGGAGCAGGCGCGACCTGCTGGAAGGTAATGAGTCAGGGCTTCGGGTTCCGGAGATCCCTCGCTTCGCTCGGGATACAGTCGTTGGAGTAGGAGGAAGCAATGCCGACATTCGAGTGGAAGGGCAGAGGGCGGAACGGGCA
The DNA here is from genome assembly GCA_937870635.1 of uncultured Acidobacteriota bacterium. GTDB lineage: Bacteria > Acidobacteriota > Thermoanaerobaculia > Gp7-AA8 > Gp7-AA8 > DATLEX01. Next base: position 51,016 of record CALMZP010000083.1, read on the forward strand.
GGACCAGACGGGTATGCTGGTCGCCGACTCGAAGGAAGCCGTGATCGCGATGATGCGGCGGCAGCAGGTCGTCGTCACCGCGGTCAAAGAGAAAGGGAAGGAGATCGCGCTGCCGAAGTTCGGCGGCAAGGTTCCACCCCAGCTCATCGCAATCTTCACCCGCCAGTTCTCGGTCATGATCGACGCGGGCCTGCCGCTCGTGCAGTGCCTGGAGATTCTCGGCTCGCAGCAGGAACACAAGAATTTCAAGCGCTCGCTCATCCAGATCCGGCAGGACGTCGAAGCGGGTTCGAGCCTCGCCGACGCGATGCGCAAGCATCCCAAGACGTTCAACGATCTCTACACGAACATGGTGGCCGCCGGCGAGGCGGGCGGTATTCTCGACACGATCCTGCAGCGCCTCGCGGCCTACATCGAAAAGGCCGTGAAGCTGAATTCGCAGGTCAAGTCGGCCATGATCTACCCGGTGGCCGTCATCTCGATCGCGGTCATCGTCGTGGCAGTCATTCTCTGGAAGGTCATCCCGGTGTTCGCCTCTCTCTTCGCCGGCCTCGGTGCAGAGCTGCCCACGCCGACCCTGATCGTCATCGCTCTCTCGAATTTCATCGGTGACTGGTGGTGGGCAATCGGCCTTGGCGGCATCATCACGACGTTCTCGCTGCGGCGGTATCACGATACTTACAAGGGCAAGCGCGTCCTCGACGGTCTCCTGCTGAAAGCGCCGGTCTTCGGCCTGCTTCTCCGCAAGATTGCCGTGGCCCGGTTCTGCCGCACGCTCTCGACGCTGACGTCCTCCGGTGTTCCCATCCTCGACGGCCTGCAGATCACGGCGAAGACCGCCGGCAACTCCGTCGTCGAAGACGCGATCATGTCCACCCGCAAGTCGGTCGAAGAAGGCAAGACGATCAGTGAGCCTCTCGGCGACACCGAAGTGTTCCCGTCGATGGTCATCCAGATGATCGCCGTCGGTGAGCAGACCGGTGCTCTCGACACGATGCTCTCCAAGATCGCCGACTTTTACGAAGACGAAGTCGACCTCGCGGTCGCCGGCCTGATGAAACTCCTAGAGCCGATTCTCATCGCCTTCCTCGGCGTGGCGATCGGCGGCATCGTCATCGCCATGTACATGCCGATGTTCTCGCTCATCGGTCAGATGGGATAACACCCGGCGACAGAAGCATGCATTCGGAAGGGGCGACGGAAACGTCGCCCCGATTTTTTGCATCCCTCGCTTCGCTCGGGATGTGCGTATGCTTAATACGAGCAGCACCAGGCACCAGGCACACGATCATGAACACCATGCCCACAGATGCCCGGATGATGATGGCCATCCGGGTCATCGTCGTGACGACGCTCCTCCTCGTCACGCTGATCATTCAGTACACCGTCACCGAGATCCTGCCCATCAACTATCTCTATCTCGTCGCAGGTCTCACTTACCTTCTCACGCTCACTTACATCGCTCTCGGGCGGCTCATCCGGTCGCGCGAGATCAACCTGCTGATCCAGATCGGCGGCGATCTCCTGGTGGAGACGCTCCTGGTGTACTTCACGGGCGGCCTCGATTCGCCCTTCTCCTTTCTCTATCTCGTCTCGATCATCGCCGCGTCGATGCTTCTCTATCGCCGTGGCGGCCTTCTGGCTGCTTCCGGGGCGGTCATCCTCTACGGCCTGCTCGGAGACCTGATGTACTACGGGATTCTTCCTCTTCCGGAGCAGACCTGGTTCATCCCCACGCCGTGGACGTCGTCTCGTCTCTACTTCAACATGGCCACGAACTTCGCGGGCTTTTACGCCACGGCGCTGCTGACGTCGCTCATCTCGGAAAAACTTCAGAAGACCTTCAAGGAGCTCGACGCCAACCGTCAGAACCTGGCCGAACTCCGCGCGCTCAACCAGAACGTCATCGAGTCGATCCCCTCCGGCCTCATCACGATCTCGACTTACGGGTCGGCGTCGTTCATCAATCCCGCCGGCTGTCAGATCCTTCAGACCCAGGCGCACGAAGTCCTCGGCCGTCACGTCACCGAGCTGGCGTTCTTCACGGTCGAAGAGTGGAGTGAGGTCCGCGAGGCGCTCGACGGCGGCGCGCTCGTGCGCCGCGAGAAGGAGGTCGATGTTCCTGGCGGCCGCCGCACGATTGGATTCGCTCTGACGCCGTTGCGGACGCTCGACGGGAAGGCGTCCGGGTACACGCTCATCTTTCAGGACCTCACCGAGATGAAGAAACTGGAAGGGGAGATTCGACTCAAGGACCGCATGGCCGCGGTGGGCGAGCTGTCGGCCGGCATCGCCCACGAGATCCGGAATCCGCTCGCCGCGATCGCGGGATCCGTCCAGGTTCTCAAGAACTCGAAAGCGCTCACGCCACAGGAAGAGCGTCTGATGTCGATCGTGCTCAAGGAGTCGGAGCGGCTCAACAAGACCATCGCCGACTTCCTCCGCTTCGTCCGTCCCCAGGAAAAGCGCGCGGCGGAATTCGACGTCGCTGCGTCGCTCTCCGAAACGCTCGATCTCCTGGCGAACTCTCCCGAACTGCAGAAGCACGAGATCCGGCGCGAGATCGAGCCGCCTTCGTTCCATATCGTCGGCGATGCCGATCAGATCCGTCAGGTGTTCTGGAATCTCGTCCGCAATGCCGTGCAGGCGATGCCTGAGGGCGGCGTCATGACGGTGAGGACCGAGGTGGAGGCCGAGACGTATCGGATCGTGTTTGCGGACAGCGGACGCGGGATGTCGCGTGGCGAGCTGCAGCGCCTCTTTCAACCGTTCCGAACTTCGTTCCCTTCGGGCACCGGTCTCGGCATGGCAATCTGCTATCGCATCGTGCAGGAGCACGGCGGCTCGATCGAAGTGCAATCGTGGCAGGGCGGGGGGACGGCGGTGACCGTCGTTCTGCCAGCGACGGTGTCGGAGCAGGGAGCCCGTCCCCTGCCTGCAGCTAGATTTTAGATTTTGGATTTTGGATTTTGAGACGAATCCAAAATCCAAAATCCAAAATCTAAAATCCAATCGAGTCGCCAAGAGCTAGACTAACTCCCAGTGACCGACCGCATCCTGACTCCCACCGCCGATCCCGAAGAGCTCCAGACCGAACTTTCCCTCCGCCCCAAGAAGCTCCGCGAGTACATCGGGCAGCAGAAGGTGAAAGCCAATCTGGAGATCTCGATCGCGGCCGCGCGGAAACGGGGTGAGGCGCTCGACCACGTCCTTCTCTTCGGCCCGCCCGGACTCGGCAAGACCACGCTCGGAAACATCATCGCCAACGAGATGGACGCGAATATCCGGACGACTTCCGGCCCGGCGCTCGAGCGTCCGGGAGATCTGGTCGCCATCGTCACGAATCTGGAGGCCGGCGAAGTGCTCTTCATCGACGAGATCCACCGTCTGCCGGCTCAGGTTGAAGAAGTCCTGTACTCGGCGATGGAAGACTTCTACGTCGATGTGGTGATCGGTCAGGGCCCGGCTGCGCGCACGCTCAAGGTCGAGGTTCCGCGGTTCACGCTGATCGGTGCGACGACCCGGGCCGGACTTCTCACCGCCCCGCTGCGCGCGCGCTTCGGGATCGTTCACCGTCTCGACTTCTATGACGTCGATTCGCTGGAGGTCATCGTCCGGCGGTCCGCGGAGATCCTGAACATCCCCATTACGCTCGAAGGTTCGAAGGAGATCGCCCGCCGGTCGCGCGGTACGCCGCGAATCGCGAACCGCCTGCTGCGCCGCGTCCGTGATTACGCCGAAGTGAAGCGCGAAGGTCGCATCGACGTGGAGATCGCGCGCGAAGCGCTGCACATGCTCGAAGTCGATGACTACGGCCTCGATGACGTCGATCGCAAGCTGCTGACCGCAATCATCGAGCGCTTCAGTGGCGGCCCCGTCGGCCTCAACGCCCTAGGATCATCCGTCGCCGAAGATCGGGGAACGATCGAAGATCTCTATGAGCCCTACCTGATCCAGATCGGCTTCCTGCAGCGAACCCCCCGAGGCCGCGTCGCGACGAAGCTCGCCTACGATCACCTCGGTTACAAACTGGGGGCGACGAGAAAGCAGGAGGAGTTGTTTTGAAGTTTGTTCCCCAGTTCATGCTGAGCGAAGCGAAGCATCTCCGGTGCACCTGCTGCCATGAACTTTGTTCCGCGTCAGTGCACCGGAGATCCTTCGCTTCGCTCAGGATAGACTCGTGTCCCTCAAGTACCACTCGAGCGGTTCGGCAAGGTAACCCGGTGCCGTGCCCCCGCGGCCCCATGCTTCGACGATGAGGATGTGCGAGAGGCTGTCGAAGTCGGGATTCTGCTCGTGGCTCTCCAGACCCCGCAGTTCCGGATGCTCGCTCTCGCCGTAGCTGCACCGCACCACTTCGGCGAAACCGGCGGCGCGCAGCGTTGCTGACAGCGTTCCCCAGTTGTAGAGGAACTGGTGTCCCCATCCACGAAAGGCCCGGTTGATGCCGAACGCGCCGAGGACCTGCTGCTCCTCGGTGAGGACGCGACGGTAGTGGGACGCCCAGACCCAGTCGAGATTCGGCGTGGAGAGGCGCAGAACACCGTCATCGCGCAGAGCGCGCCGGCATTCGCGGAACAGCGAGGCCGCATCCGCGTAGTGCAGATGCTCGATGAAGTGCTCGGCGAAGATGAACGCAACGTTCTCGAAGGGAAAGCCTGTCGTGACGTCCAGAACCTGGTCGACCCCGGGGTGAGGGTCACGGTCGATGTTGACCCAGCCGTCGAGGTGATGGGGTCCCGATCCGATGTGAAGGCGCATGTGGGGCGGTATGATGGCAGTGATTTTAGATTTTGGATTTTGGATTTTGGATTTTGGATTGGTATTTCTTCGATCCATCATGCGGAATCCAGGTCGAAGAGAAATCCAAAATCCAAAATCCAAAATCCAAAATGATTCTCCTGGTCGTCGTGTTGCTCGCAGTGGGTGTGCCGGTCGCAGCGCAGGCGGCCCAGGATCCCTATCAACTTCCTGAGACACTTGCCGCCGCTCGGCGGTTCGACGAGGCGGAGGCCGCGTACAGGCGGGGGCTTCGTGAGCGTCCGAACGACTGGCGCCTTCGGCTCGGCCTGGCGCGAGTTATCCTGTGGGACGGCCGTTACCGGGAGGCGGACAAGGCATTCGCAGCTCTCGTCGCCGAGCGGCCTGCTGACGACGATGCGCTACTTGGATATGCCCAGGCGGCCTACTGGAGCGGCGATTTTCGCCGTGCGCGCCGGAGGTACGAGCGTCTTCTCGAAGTCGATCCCGCGCATGCGGAAGCGAAGAAAGCACTCTCCGATATCGCGCTGCTGAGCGCTCCCGGGTATGAGGTCGGCGCAACCTTTCGCGACGATTCGCAGCCCTATCGGGTATCGATGATGCGTGCGAAGGTCTCATACTTCTCCGACCCGCTCGTGAGATGGGACGTGATCGGCGGAGTGGGCCAGGTTCCCGACGGCGGGAGCTCGATGGCCAGCGTGGGAGCGGGAGTCTCCGCCACCTTCCCGCGGGTGCGATCGAGGGTCGAGGCGAGTGGCGAGCGATTCCGATTCCCCGACGGATTCAGCGCGACCCTCGGCGAAGTCACGCTCACCCGCACCCTGCCGGCCCAGAGCGCGCTGGTCCTGTCGGCCCGACGCACGCCATTGCTCGGAACGGTTTTTTCCGTCGACGACCACGAGACGGTGTCCCAGTACTCGCTTTCGTGGCGGCGCGATCCCGCGGCGCGCTGGCTGGCCGCGGTGGGCGCGCACTCGCTCGATTACTCCGACGGCAACAGAGGCTCGGGTGCCGATGCCTGGTTCGTGGCTCCGGTCTTCGAGCGCGACTCGCTGATGCTTCGCGCGGGCGTATCCGCCGCATGGCGCGACACGGAGCTCGACCGCTTCCGCTTCACGACGTTCCGCTCGGAACAGGCGAGTCCCGGCGTCTGGCGGTACACGTACACCGGTGTGTACGATCCGTACTGGACGCCACACGAGCTGAAGGAGGGGAGGGTAGTGGTGGTGGCCGAGATACCGCGTCTGAAGATCCACGCGGATGCCGGCTACGCACGAGACCGCGCCCTCGGGTTCGGGCCGCGCACGGGAGCGGCACCCAACCCGCTCTTCATCCATCCGAGCATGCAGGAGCGGTCGTTCCGGCCCTGGCGTGCCGGTGCCGAAATCACGTGGCCCCTCGCGACCGGGATCGAGTTACGCGCGCGGTATGCGCACGAAGTGACCGCCTTCTACAACGCGAATGAGTTCGAAGCGAGCCTGGTCGGACGACTCTGAGATCTTCCGGCATCGGCGCGCTGCGCCGATCCGGATGTGGGAGCGGGTGCTCATCGCCGTGCTCATTTTTCTCGCGCTGCAGAGCGTCGTCTTTTTCGGCGCGTGGTGGTTCCAGCTCCGCAACGTCAGCAACGTCGCGCTGTTTGTTCTCCTGTCGATCGCCACGTGGTACGGCATCTTCCGGATGTTCGTCGGCTGGTACAACCTCTTCCATCTTGAACACCCGCCGGAAAAGGCCGCGCCCGAAGGTCTGTCGGTTGCAATCTTCACGACCTCCTCTCCCGGTGAGCCGTACGACATGTTCGTGCGCACACTCGATGCCGCGCGGCGGATCCGCTATCCGCACACCACGTATCTTCTCGACGACACGCGCGACCCGCGCTTTGCGGCGCTTGCCGCCGAGATGGGCGCGGTCCATCTCGAGCTGGTCGGCTTTCCCGGCGCGAAGGCGGGAAAAATCAACGAAGCGCTCAAGATGACGAAAGAGGATTTCATCCTGGTCCTCGATCCTGACCACATCCCCTTCCCCGAGTTCCTCGACCGCGTCCTCGGTTACTTCGAAAACGAATCGGTCGGCTTCGTCCAGGTCTCGCAGGCGTACTACAACCCGCCGGAATCATTCGTTGCGCGTGGTGCCGCGGAGCAGACGTTCACTTTCTACGGTCCGATCATGCAGGGCATGCACGGAACCGGAACGGCAGTGGCGATCGGTGCGAACTGCACGTTCCGCCGGACGGCGCTCGAGTCCATCGGCGGCCATGGCATCGGCCTGGCCGAGGATCTGGTGACGTCGATTCGCCTGCATGCGGGTGGGTGGGAGTCTGTGTACGTCCCCGAGATCGTGTCGCGCGGGCTCGTTCCGTCCGACCTCGGATCGTTTCTCAAACAGCAGCTCAAATGGTCGCGCGGAGTGCATGAGGTTCTCTTCCATGAGTACCCGCGCGCGTTTCGCCGGCTGTCGTTCCACCAGAAGATCTCCTACTTCATGATCGGCAGTTATTACCTGGTCGGTCTCACTTCGCTCATCTACTTCACCATTCCGCTCCTTTACCTGTGGGTCGGGGCCCAGCCGGCAGCGATGATCCTGGCCGAGTATCTGGAGCATGCCATTCCGCTGGCCCTGCTGGGTCTGGCGATCTATCGTCTGTCTCAGCGCTGGCTCTGCGATCCTGTGCGCGAGCGCGGGTGGCACTGGCGGGGTACTCTGCTCAAGATCGGCGCCTGGAACGTCTTCCTGCGCGGACTCTGGTTCGCGATCCGGGGAATTGACGTTCCTTACATTCCGACGGCCAAGGAGCGCAAGTTTGGCGAATTCTGGCGGCTGGCCAGACTTCCGCTCGGAGTGATAGCAATCTCTGCCGCGACGGTTGGGATCGTGGTATATCAACGGTTATTCGTACTGGACGAGACCCACGTTCGCATCACCACGGAAGCAACCTGGGCGATGGCTGGTTTCCTGATCATCAACTCGATTTTCATGAGCGGGAGACTGTGGGCGGCCTGGCAGGACCGGGTGCGCAGGGAACCTGAAGATTGACGCCGAAACGACTCTATCTGACCGTGTTTTTTGCGCTTGGCTGGCTGCTGGCCATCGGCGTCGCATTTCAGTTCGGCCTTGCCAGTGCAGTCGGGGCTGCCTACCGGAAAGCGGCTTCGAGGCTCGACTGGATCAGCCAGAAGGCATCCGACGCCGAAGGGGCCGCTCTCACGAGCGTCCGTCAGAACGCGCGGCGGGATTATCTCGAGCCGCTGAAACCGACTCTCACGTCGGTGGCCGCGCTGAAGAACCCCCCGAAGATGCTGTTCGGCGCGTACGACGGCGGGTTTCCTCACGACACCTCCGGATTCGCGAAGCTCGAGAGCGATGTCCGCTATCGGTTTCCCATCATCTCCTTCTACTCCGCCTGGGGCGATCAACCGGACCAGCAGTTTCCCGTGAGGATGGTCGAGACAATCGACCGGCTCGGCTCGGTGCCGATGATCACGTGGGAGCCGTGGGTGACGGACTTCGACCCCCGCCTTCGCCCGAATCTGCCATCGAAGTCGGATCGCGAGTACGCCAGTCTCGCCGCGATCGGGAAGGGTGAGTACGACTTCTACATCTCACCGTGGGCCGAAGCGGCGGCGCGGTTCGGCAAGCCGATCTTCCTGCGCTTCGCTCACGAGATGAACGATCCTTATCGCTATCCGTGGGGACCGCAGAACGGGAACCGCCCCGACGACTTCATCGCCGCGTGGCGCCGCGTTCACGACATTTTCCAGAAGAGAGGCGCCACCAACGTCATCTGGGTTTGGTCGCCTCACATCTCGATGCCATGGTTCGAGTACTACTATCCCGGCGACCACGTCGTCGACTGGGTCGGTATGGGCATTCTCAATTACGGAACGGTGGCGTCCTGGTCTCGGTGGTGGAGCCTTCACCAGATCCTGGACAAGGCGTATCCGACGCTCGCCAAGTTCAACAAACCAATGATGATCGCGGAAATGGGCACGCTGGCCCAGGGTGGAGACGTCCTCGTCTGGTATCAGCAGGCGTTCTACCAGCTCGAGCACACGTACGGCCGCGTCCGCTCGATCATCTTCTTCAACCAGGCCAACGATGTCACAATGTCCACTTATCCGTTGAACTGGACGGTCGGCCAGGATCCCCGCGCTGCAGAATTCATCGCGAAAGAACTGGCCAGGCTGTCAGCTCAGTGAAAGGTCCCGGTCCCATGTCCCGTCGGCTCGTAGCCATAGCTCTCTTCGCAGCAATTCTTCCCCTCACCGCGGCAGCTCAGACCGCGTACATATCGGGCGTGGTTCGCAACACTGCTGGTGCTGCGCTCGGAGATGTGACTGTGCAGGCTTACAGTCCTGCGGGCTTCGCGGTCAACACTGCGACAACAACGCCGCAAGGCGACTACACGCTGGTGGTCCCGAGCGGGTCTTATCGCGTGCTCGCCTACGATAACAGCGGTACGTGGGCCGTCAGCTATTACGGCAACGCTCTGTCTTACGAAGCATCTGAGGCGATCAACGTCACCGATGGTCAGCGAATCACGGTGAATTTCGTTCTGAGTCCCGGTCGGAGCATCTCCGGGTTCGTCGGGAACGCCGCAACGGGTGCTCCTCTGGCCGGCGCGGTCGTCGCCGCCTATAACCTCGATGGATCGCGTCGCACGTTCGTCCGTACGAACAACGACGGGTCCTTCAACCTCACGGTTCCCGCTGGTTCGTACAAGATCGCCGCATACCACGAGGTCGCGCCCTACATTCCGACGTTCTTCCGGAATGAGCGTCTTTTCGGTCTCGCGGACACGGTGACGCCGCCCGCCAACAACATCAATTTCGGCCTCGGGCCGGGCACGAAGCTCCTCGGATCGGTGAAGGAAAAAGTCACGGGGCTTGCACTTCCGTCCATGCAGGTGGTTGCCTACGACCTTCAAGGGAACGTGCAGTTCCGCACGGAGACGAATCCGGCGGGGAACTTCGCGTTCGTCCTTCCTCCGGGATCATTCAAATTTGCGGTCGAGGATCGCGGTGGTAACTATCAGACGACGTTCTTCCGCGACTCGACGTCGTTCGCATCCGCGGCCAGCGTCGTCGCCGATGCGTCGGCTCCGCTGCTGAATTTCACGGTTGCGCGCGTGCCGGATGCGACCCCGCTCACGACGTTGTTCATCCCCGGGATCATCCACGCAGAGAACAGCGCCGCGGGAACCTTCTTCAAGACCGACGTCTGGATCCAGAACCCCGGCGACGCACCGCTGACGGTCACGGCCGTTTACCTTCCAGGCGGTCAGGACAATTCCGCCGCGACCGGCCTGCCGGTCATCGTTCCAGCCCGTGGTCAGCTGGCTCTCACCGATATCGTGCCGAGCTTGTTCGGCACGACCGGCGCGGGTGCCCTCCGTCTAGAAGCCGAAAGAGCGTTCCGCGCGACGAGCCGCACTTACAACGTCCCCTCGAACTCGGCACAGATCGGTACCTTCGGCCTCTCGATTCCGGGGCAGTCGCTCGGTGCATCGCTCGGCCGGGCAACGCTGGCCGGTCTCGCGTACAACTCCGCCAGCCGGACCAATATCGGACTCATGAACCCTCAGCCGATATCGCTTGACATCAAAGTGGAGGTTTTCTCGTCCACTGGCGCGCTCCTCGGATCGCGGACCTTCACGCTGAAGCCCGGTCAGTGGGATCAGCCCAACGTCACCGCCGTGGTTGGTGAAGGCGCGAACTTCAATCAGGCCTACGCGGTCATCAGCTCATCGCAGGGATCGTTCTTCTCGTACGCCGCCGTGGTCGACTCGAAGAGCGGCGACGGAACGTTCATCCTGCCGAGCGGAGACTGACTTTTGAAGGATGAAGGATGAAGGATGAAGGATGAAGGATGAAGGATGAAGTGGAAACGACGAGCCACGTCATCCTGAGCCGCGCAGACGGCGAAGGACCTCAGAGTACGTAACTTGAGGTCCTTCGCTGTCTGCGCAGCCCAGGATGACGTGGTGAACTTCCTTCATCCTTCGTCCTTCATCCTTCATCCTTCATCCTTCATCCTTCATCCTTCATCCTTCATCCTTCATCCTTCATCCTTCATCCTTCGTCCTTCATCCTTCATCCTTCATCCTTTCTTGTGCACCTTGTTCTGCGCTACGAACGCTGCCAGCGCTTCGGCTTTCAGGGGGCGGCTGACGTAGTAGCCCTGCATTTCCGAGCAGCCGCGCGACGCCAGGAACTCCCACTGCTCGGCGGTCTCGATGCCTTCGGCCACGGTGCGCAGTTTCAGGCTCGCTGCCAGATGGAGGACCGCTTCGACAATCGGCGGATCGATGACGGCTTTCGTTGCGCCGGACACGAATGAACGGTCTATCTTGACCGTGCTGATCGGAAACCTCTTCAGGTACGTCAACGAGGACTGGCCGGTCCCGAAGTCGTCGAGGGCAATCCCGATCCCGCGGTCCCGCAGGCGCTGCAGCGTGGCGATCGTCCATTCCGATTTCTGCATCGCCATCGTCTCGGTGATCTCCAGTTCGAGTGATTCCGGAGGAAGACCGGTCTCTTCGAGCGCGCGGTCGATCATGCCGAGGAAGTCGCGCTGGTGGAACTGGCGGGCGGAGACGTTGACGCCTACACGCAGCGGGATCATCCCCATCTGATGCCACTCCCGGGTCTGTCGCGCCGCTTCGCGCAGAACCCATTCGCCGATCGGAACGATGAGTCCGGTGTATTCAGCGAGGGAGATGAAACCGGAGGGCTCGATCAGGCCGGCATCGGGATGATTCCAGCGCACGAGAGCTTCCACGGCCACGACCTGGCGCGTTTTCGAGTCGACCTGCGGCTGGTAGTAGACGACGAACTCTTCGCGCTCGATGGCGTGCTTGAGGCTTTCTTCCATCGACATGCGGCCGAGCGCCTTGCGCGTGATCGCGCCGCTGCTGAAGAACTGGTACGACGCGCCGCCACGCTCCTTGACGCGGTACATCGTTCCGTCGGCGTTCTCGAGCAGGGTTTCCGGATCTTCGCCGTCGGCGGGATACATGGCCACGCCGATACTCGTCGTGACGCGCACTTCATCCTCACCGATGACGAACGGCTGCTGAATCTGCTCGATCACCTTCGCCGCAACAGCCTCGGCATCCTCGGGCGTGTTGATGTCCGGAATGAGGATCGTGAATTCGTCGCCGCCGATGCGACCCAGTGTGTCTTCCTGACGCAGGCAGCCTCCGAGGCGCTCGGCAACCATCTGCAGGAGCTGGTCGCCGGCGGCATGTCCCAGGGTGTCGTTGACGACCTTCAGATCATCGAGATCGAGGAACATGACGGCCAGCGTCTGCTGCCGCCGCCGCGCGTGCGCGACCGCCACGGTCAGGCGGTCGAGGAACAGCATCCGGTTCGGCAGTCCGGTCAGGGCATCGTGATACGCCTGATACTCGACTTCCTGCTCCGTGCGCTTTCGATCGGTGATGTCGAGGACGATCCCTTCGATGACAGGGTTCTCGTCGTGTTCCGTGGTCGAAGCGGTGAGGGTTTCCAGCACCCAGATCACGTCGCCGTCGCGGCGGAGCAATCGCGCTTCGTGGTTGACCGCGGCGCCCTTCTCGAGGAGCTGATCCATGACCTGCTGCCGTTCGGCAGGGTCGAAGTACTGGATCGACCCGTTGTCGTCCATCAGCTCATCCGCCGATTCGTAGCCGAGCATCCGCGCGGCTGAGTCATTGCAGCTGATGATCCGTCCGTCGACGCTGGAGATGTAGACCCCGGAGAGGTTGCGCTCGAAGAGCATCCGGTAGCGCCGCTCGGCGCGCCGCCGCTCCGTCATCTCCTCGCGGAGCTCACGCGTGCGCACTTCCACCCGTTCTTCGAGCGTCTTGTTCCATGAGGCCAGCTCGTCCTGGGCCTGTTCGAGCCGGCCGATCATCGTGTTGAATGCGCGCGCGAGCTGAGAGACTTCGTCGCGGCCGGACACGTGGGCGCGCTCGCTGAGGTTCCCGCCGGCGATGCGCTTGGCGGTCTCGGCGATATGCCGCAACGGCCTGATGATCGCGCCGCTGATGGCGATGGCGAACAGCATCCCGATCGCGAAGATCCCGATTGCGACCGTCGTCACCGTGCGGCGGTTGGCGGCGACCTCCTGCTGCAGGCGATCCGTGGTGAGGCCGAGGTACATGACGCCGATGTTTCCGCCCTCGATGCGGAGCGGCACGCGCATCTGGTAGATCCGGCCATCCTGCGTCAGGCCGCCGCGAGGCCGTTCGCCAATGGCTTGATATCGCCGGCCCACGACCTCGCGGGGGATCATCGTGATCTGCCTGTAGTTCACCGCATCGGCGAGCTGGACGTTGTAGACGGCGAATGGTTGATCGCCGGTGCGCTCGAACACGACGATGTATGCGACATCGGGATTTTCCCGAAGGGCATTCAAAGCGCGATAGACGCCGCTGGAATCGCCCGTGGCCAGCGTGGGTGCGATGTTCAGCGCGGCCATCTGGGAGACCGCCCAGGCTTCGTCCGTCGTGATTCGCGCGGCCTGCTCGCGCAGGCGTGCCGGAAAGTAGATATAGATGAAGACCGAGATGAGGCCGATGAGTAGAGTGGTCGCCAGCGCGACCTTCGTCTGGATCGAGGAGCCGGGGATTCTCATTGGTGAGAGGCCGATTCTACGCCCGGACGGAAGTGTCAGTCTTTCCGGAAGTGAGCGCCGCGCGACGTTGGGTTTCGGATGGCGGCGGAAGCAACGATCGCGGCCATGCGCTGCCCGTGAAACAGCTCAACGATCGATTTGCTGATCGAGGCCTCGTGGTAGAACTTTTCGAGGCGATAGCCGAGCTGGCTCATGTCCGCCGCGGCCCGTTTGAGGCGCTCATAGGTTCGGACGATGCCAACGTAGTTCCACATCGTGTTCTGGATTGCAGTCCAGTCCTGGAGGATCAGGGCCGGGTCCTCGAGATTGGCCGAGCCGGAGGGCTGCCAGTCGGGAATGGTTGCCACCGTCGACGGGGCGACGGCCCCGATTCCGGCAGGACGCGACGAGAGTGCGCGCCGTATGCCTGGCTCGGCCACGGGCGCCGCGCTCTGCAGCTTCTCGCGAATCGAATGAGCGGCGTAGTACCCCCAGGTCAGGCCCTCGAGAAGGGACGTCGAAGCGAGGCGATTCGCGCCGTGCAGCCCGGAGCACGAGGTTTCCCCGACAGAGAAGAGCCGGCTCAGGGTCGTTTCGCCCGCCGTGTTCACCAGCACGCCGCCGCAGAAGTAGTGCGCCGCGGGGACGACGGGAATGGGATCGCGCTCGATGTCGACGCCGATCTCCGCACAGGCCTTGCGGATGTTCGGGAAGCGATCAGCGATCGGCTCGTGTCCGTTGTAGAAATTCGCCAGGTCGAGATAGACGAACTCATCCTTGTTCGTCGTCATCTCCTCGACGATCGCGCGCGCGACCACGTCGCGAGGTGCGAGGTCCTTCAGCTCCGGCGCGTACTTCTCCATGAAGTACTCGCCCTTCTGGTTCCTGAGGCGCGCGCCTTCGCCACGCAGCGCTTCCGAGATCAGAAAGTGATTCGCCTTTTTGTCGGCAAGTGCGGTCGGGTGAAACTGCACGTACTCGGCGTTCATGATCCGCGCGCCCGCGCGATGCGCCATGACGATGCCGTCGCCGATGGCGTGACGCGTGTTCGTGCTGTGCAGGTAGATCTGGCCGATTCCGCCGGTGGCGAGGACCGTATAGTCGGCGAAGATCGTGTAGACCTCTTTGGTCTGGTTGTCGAGGATGTATGCACCGACACACTCGTTGGCCAGCCGGTAGCGGATCTGAATGTCACCCGGATGATGGTGCGTCGTCAGAAGGTCGATCGCCGTCACTTCCGTTGCCAGCGTGACGTTGGGCTCCTCCTTCACGCGATTGAGCAGCGAGACTTCGATCGCGCGGCCCGTGGCGTCGCCGGCGTGGATGATCCTCGGCAGCGAGTGCGCGCCCTCCTGCGTCAGGTCGAGCTCTCCCTCTTCCGTCGTCGAGAAGGGGACGTCGATCTCATCGAGGAGCAGCTCCTTGACCACCCGCGGCCCTTCCGAAGCGAGAAACCGGACGGCTTCTTCGTTCGAGATTCCGGCGCCGGCGCGCAGGATGTCCGCGATGAGCGAGTCGGGGCTGTCGCCTTCCCCCTCATAGATGATTCCGCCCTGCGCCCAGAAGGTGTTGCAATCGCGCGGGTCGGCCGCTTTCGTGACCAGGAGTACGCGAACGCCGGCGCTCGCGAGGACAAATGCCGTGGTCAGTCCAGCGATGCCGGTTCCGATCACGAGGACCGGGAAGTGCTCGCGGTTCTTGAGTCTGGTCACCCGAGCGTATGGTAATGGAGAAACTTTGGATCGGACCGGAATGACGTGGCGCGTCGGCTCGTGCGGCAAATTGCTGCCGCTCCACTGTCGTCCCGAGCGTAGGAACGGCGCGGGCGACGTGCCTGAGACGGAGAAACGAGCCACGTCACCCTGAGGCGCGAACACGCCGAAGGGCCGCAGGATGCGTGACATGAGGTCCTTCGCCCGCGCTTCGCCGGCAGGATGACGTGAACAGCGAGCGCCGCGACCTTCAGGTTTCTTAGAAGCGTAGGCTGGGTGGCGCCAAACATCATGCCTCGTGCCGCCCATCCCCCAGGTCCCTCGCTCACGCTCGGATGACAGGTTTCGAGACAGAATCATTTCCCCAGGAACTTCCTCACCGCGGCGCCGCATAGCCTCGCATCTCCCCTGATATTGAACAGGGCCCCCGTTGAGTCGTAGTTGTGTCCCACGAAAAACAGCCCGGGCTGGTCGGCACTGCAGATCCGGTCTGTGCGGTGAGCAAAACCACGGTCGTCAGCCGTGACCATCGAGCCGAGAAATCCCAGAGCGGCGCGATAGCCCGTCGCCAGGATGATCTCGTCGAAACGTTCTTCCTTGCCATCGGCGAACAGCACCCCGTCCCTGGTCACGCGCTCGATCCGTCCGCGCAGTCGCACCTGCCCCGCTCGAATGGCGTCGCTCAGGTGAAACCCGATCATCGGTATGGCGTCGAGGGGGCTGTGCGGCGCCCGCGGAATCACAGGCGGCCCCTTCAGGAGGTTCACGACTCGATTCATAGCGGCGGTGATCGCTTCCTGGCCCTTTCGGGGAAGCTTTCGCACCGCCCAGGAAACGTACTGGATGGGAACTCCGAAAAGTCGCAGCGGCACGACGTTCGCGCCGGAACGGATGGAGATCGCGGTGTCGACGCCGGCGCGTCCCAGCTCGCTGGCGATCTCGCCGGCCGAGTTCCCGGCGCCTACAACGAGGACGCCGCGCCCACGGCATTCCTCGGGAGTCCGGTACGTACAGCTGTGCCGGATCTTTCCTTGAAAATCTCCTTGTCCCGGGAGTTGCGGCGCGACCGGATTCGGCACGATTCCGGTCGCGATGACGACCGCGGCCGCTTGGAACGTCCCTTCGCTCGAGTCGATCACCCAGCCGCCGTCCTCTCGCCGGACCGCCGTCACGTTCACGCCAGCGCGGACCGGGAGTCTGAAGTGGCCGGCATATCGGCGCAGGTACTCGACGAGCTCATTGCGGGGAAGGAAAAGCGGCGCGCTCCAGCCGAAGCCCATGCCGGGCAGGCCGGACATGTGCTTGCCCGTGTGGAGAACCAGCGAGTCGTAGGCGCGGGACCAGCTCTCGCCCGGCTGGCCGCGCTCGAGGACGATGTGACGGATCCCGAGCCGTGAGAGCTCACGGGATGTTGCCAGGCCCGCGGCGCCGGCACCGATCACGGCTGCGTCGAGCTCTCGGCCTTCAGTGTCCAGCATCAGCGGAGCGTGGGCGGACTCGCCCGCCGGATTACACCGCGGGAGCAGCGAAGCCGGTGATCACGTACGTTCCCGACTTCACATCTTTCTTGATCTTGATGATGTTGTTGGTCTGCGCGTCCTCGAGGAGATCGCTGAAGGTGTTGTAGCCGTAGTACTCCTCGTTGAAGGTCGGCTTCTTCCGCTGCATCGTCTGCTTGACCATCGATCCCCAGAGGATTTCCTTGTTCTCGCGCATCAGCGCCTTGATGGAATCGATCAGGAGCTTGAACACCTCGGCCTGCTTCTTGTCCTTGAAAGCGACCGCGGGCACCTTCGTGCTCCGGACGAGGTCCTCGTAGAAGATGAACTCGTCGCAGTTGTCGATGAGCAGGTCGCTCGACGAATTCTTCACGCCCACGCCGATGACGTACTTGTCGTTCTCCTTCAGCTTGGACACCAGAGGGGAGAAGTCGGAGTCGCCCGAGGCAACGACGAAGACGTCGATGTGCTCCTTGGACCAGCACATGTCCATCGCGTCGACGGCCATGCGGATGTCGGCCGAGTTCTTTCCCGAGTAGGCTCTGCCGGGGATCTCGATCAGCTCGATGGCCGACTCGTGCAATTCCCGTTTGTAGTCGGGGAACTTGTCCCAGTCGCAGTAGGCGCGCTTGACGACGATCTTGCCCTTCTCGAGGAGGCGTTCCAGGAGAAGCTCGATTTCAAACTTCTTGTACTTTGCGTCTTTGACGCCGATGGCGATGTTCTCGAAGTCGATGAACAGCGCGATTTTGCTTTCACTCATAGTCCGGCTCGATGACGGCGCGGCGGGCATATCGTCTTCGGATTCGTTGTCGAAGCGGGGTTTGCGCGTCATGGCGTCGCGGCGCAGTCTAGCAAACCCGGCCGGGAGGCAGTTTTCGGTGACTACCGGGCTCGACCGTTCATAATCTGTCCGGTACCCCAGCCGGAGTTGGCTGTAGTGCTGCAACCGGACAGGGCCGATGCCGTCGGACTTACCGCACCTTCACCTCGAACAACAGCTTCGGGACACCGAGGAACGCTACAGGCTTCCGTTCGAGAACGCGCACGTGGGGATGGCCATCGCCGACCCCGGCGGACGCTTCGTCCGCGTGAACGCGCGGTTCAGCGAGATCGTCGGCTGGTCGAAGGAGGAACTGCTCGCGAGGTCGGTCTCCGACATCAGTCGTCCTGCCGACGACGCCGTCGCTCTTGCGGCGCACGGCCGCCTCCGCGCCGGGCAATCGGACTTCGAGGCTTACGAGCGCCGCTACATCAGGAAAGATTCATCGACCGTCTGGGCGAACGTCACGCTGTCGGCCGTTCGTGATGCCGATCAGAAGCTCGCCTACGTAGTCGGCGTCATCGAGGACATCACCGATCTTCGCGCCTCGCAGCAGAAGCACAGTGAGCTGGCGCGGCTCGGTTCGATCGCGCTGAGTACAGCGAGCCTTGGCTCGTTGTTCACCAGCGCCGCCGAAGTCATCCGGGATACCTTCGATGCGGATGTCGCCAAGGTCGTCAAATGGACCGATGGCCGTTCGCTCGTCGTCGGCGGTGCGGGGGCCGGGATGGAGCGCGAAACGCCGCCGACGGTCTTCCCGCCAGGCGCATCCGCAATCATTCGCGGCGGCGAAGGTGATCTCCGCGCGCCGGTCGCTGGGGCGGATCCCGGGACGGCCGTTGCGCTCAGCGTCCTGGTCAATGCCGGCGAAGTTCCCCAGTGGGGGGAGTTGAGAGCTGGCTGGAGCCGTCCTCGTCGTGTCTCGGCCCCTGATGTCGACTTCGTCCACGCTCTCGCCAATCTCCTCGGCCAGGCGATCGAGCGCCGGCGAACGGAAGTCGAGCTCCGGATCCGCGCGGCGCAGCAGAGCGCGATCGCAGAGATCGGACATCTGACATTGGAGAGTGTCACGCCATCCGCTCTCGAGCGGGCATGCAGATCAGTAATCGAAGGGCTGGGCGTCGAGCATGCCGGTATTCTTCGGATGGACGGGCACGGCTGGACAATGTGGGCGGGAACTCCGGTCCTGCACGAAGTGCCCCTTGCTCGCGAGCATGCCGACCATGTCATGACGACCGGCACCTCTCTGCTGATCCGGGATGCCGCCGACTTCCGCGGAATCATCGCGCCGCTCGGCCGCCTTGGTGTGCTCTCCTGCTACACGAGCGGCGCGAAGCGCTTCACAGAGGGTGACGCGCACTTCGTCGAGGCTGTGGCCGTCATCATCGCCGATGCGGTGGAGCGGGAAGCCGCACGTGCGGCGATCATCGAATCCGAACGCCGGCTGCGCAGCGTCATCGACGGGGCGTCCGAGGTCATCTTCTCGGTTGCGCCGGACGGACGGATTCTCAGCCTCAATCCCGCCTGGGAGACCATCACAGGGCGTCACGCGGAGGACTGGATCGGAAAGCATTTCGGCGATCTGATTGCGGAGGAGGACAAGCCGATGATCTTTGCGCTGTTTCAGTCGTTGGCGGAAAATCCCCGGCCCGTCCGCGTTCAGGTTCGCATCCAGGGAGTGGTCGAACCGGTCCTTCTCGATGCATCGGCGTCGGTGCGTATGGTCGACGGTCAACCTGTCGAGATCTACGGGTTCGCACGCGATGCGACCGAGGAGCACCGCCTGGCGACGAAGCTCGAACAGGCCGGGCGGCTGGCAAGCCTTGGGCGGCTCGCCGCCACCGTCGCGCATGAGTTCAACAACGTGCTCATGGGGATCTCGCCGTTCATGGAACTGCTGCGCAAAGAAGCCCTCAGCGAGCGTGGCGCATCGGCCGTCGATCAGACGCTCCGCGCGGTCAGTCGCGGCAAGAGAATCACCGAGGATATTCTGCGGTTCGCGCAGCCGGCGGAGCCGGTGATGACGTCAATCAATGTCGGCAGCTGGATCGAAGCCCTGGCGGGCGAGGCCCAGTCGGTCATCGGGTCGAAACACAAGCTCGTGGTCGAGACACAGGCGCCGCTCCGTATCGCCGCGGATCAGCATCAGCTTCACCAGGCGTTCATCAA
>CALMZP010000084.1 GCA_937870635.1 uncultured Acidobacteriota bacterium
GTACAGGAGCGGGATTTCAGCCAGTCCCCGCGCCACGTCGATCCGCACCTTTTCGAGCAAGTCCATCGCGCCCTCGGAAGTCGTGATCATCTCGGCGATGTCCACGCCTTCCTCGAAACGGATGTCAGTCAGCCCGCCGTCCTCGGCAAGCGCATCCACGATCATCTCGGAGATGAGGAGTTCCTGCATGACATCCCCGGAGTTGATCGCGTCCTTCCACGCCTTCTCCTGGGACTTCTTGTCCATCACGTTCCAGTAAGGCGAAGTAGCTGCACTCATTGTCAGTTTCCTCCTCTCTCCTAGTTGATGCTGTCCACGAGGATGACTTCGGCGTAGCCGTCCGCATCCTTCGTCGCACAGACCTTGACAACCGGCGTGCCTGTGACAGCCGCCGTCAGGTCGGTGTCACCGCGCTTCGTGCCCGCGCCCGCCGTCCAGTAGAGCAAGTCGCCCACGGCCGGGGTGAGCGCGCCGGGGAGCTTGATGTTCCACCGCCGGTTGAGCGCGATTTCAAGCGCGCGGCCCCGGTTTGTTGCAGCGGCCGTGCAGTCGTTCAGGAGAAAGCCGGTGAAGCCTGAAATCCGGTAGAGATCACCGTGATCGTAGGTTCCGGCCGGAACGACGACATCGACTGCCTTTGCGTCACCGATCAGGTTGCCCATCTTTTGTCACCTTCCTTTCTAGCTCTCGTCGCCGTTTCCGTCGCCGCCCTCGGCCGCGAACTCGGCTTCCTTGTCCGCGAACGCCTTTTCAGCCGTCGCGTAATCGACCTCTGCCGCGCCGTACACACGGCGAAGCTCGGCCAGCGCGTCGGCGTCCTCGGCGTCCTCGATGGCGCTGACCCAATCGGAGGCGTCGAGTCCCTTGGCGTCCTCGATCTCCTTTTCAGCGTCCTCGACACGCTTGCGAAGCGCCTTCTTGTTGCCGGACTCCGCGAGGCCCATCGCGCGAGCCTTGGTCTGCCAGTTGGCCTTCGACCACTCGTCGCGCTTGTCATCGTCGAGTTCCGCAACCTCGCTCTGCGCGTGGGCCTGCATGGCCTCCTCGGGCGTGAGCGTGGACTCGATGTTGACAACCTCCGAAATCGATGCCGATTCCGAGTTCGGAGCCTCACGGACGGACTGCCCGTAATCCTCCGAGACGGGAACGAGCGCCTGATAGACAGGCACCAGCCGTCCGGCCATCGTCTCCGGGTTCGGTGATGCGTACCCCGGCGGACTGACAACCACCGGCTTCAGTGTTGCGGCCATCTCCTGATCCTCCTCTCGGAAGGACGGCTCCAACTTGCCAGGCTGTGACTGGAACAGTCCTTCAGCGTGCGGGTCGAGATTCTGTGCCATTTTCAGTTTCTCCTTTCGCCTAGAGCTTCCGAGCGCCGACCTTGACCATGCCCGAGCGACCGACGCTGCGCTCGCCCGAACCGCCGCCACCGTTGCTCTGGCGCGAGCGCGAGAGCGGCCCCGGTGCCGTCACCATCTCGGTGACAATCACCTGAGCGTCCTCGTCGTCGCTGAGGAACGTCTGAACGGCCTTGTCGATCTCGTCATCGTCCTTGCCGACCATCTCGGTGACGGGGAACAGACGCATGACGGTGGCGCGAGCGCGCTTCGTCTTGTCGTCGTCGCCCTTCAGGTGCTTTGTCAGAGCCGACATCACGCGCTCCTTCAGTTCACCCTTGCCGATCTGCTCGACCTTGCTGACAACGTCGGTGACTGCCACGACGATGTCATCCTTCTCCTCGATCCCGAGAAGCTCGCGGAGCTTTGTCAGGAGCGTCTTGGACTCCTTGCCCTCCTCCGCGTCCTTCTTCATCTCGGAAACCTCGGCCTCCGTCTCACCCTCGACCTTCTGGCGCATCAGGGTGAAAAGCGCAGGGTTCTCCCGCTCGATGTCCCCGAGCGTGACCTTGCCCCACTCGATCTCTGCCACTTCTCGACTCCCTTCCATTTCGGTTGCCCAGGCAACGACCTTGGCATTCATTCCGTTCGCCCCAGGCCGCGCCCAATCGATGCTTTCGAGGACGAACGACTCGATGTGTCGCACGCCGCCGATGACCTTCCCGGTCGCCTTGCCCGCCCAACTTGTCAGGCGTGCCATGCTCCGGTGCTTTCGTGCCTTGCTCTCGGGGTGGTTGTACCCCTTGACGTACAGGACGCTCTTGCCGCCTTCCTTTTTCACCTTTGCGCCGAGCCACACCGTTTCCACGTCCGGGAAGATGTAGCCCTTCAACTCGGGAGGAATGTGGCCCCAAAATCCCGGCTTCTCGTCGCGGTTGATCTGCTCCGCGATGTCAGCCAGCATTCTGTCAGTCCAGTTGTTGCCGTTCCCGGACACGCCGCCTTCCACCCGAAGAACCGGAAACTGCGGCTTGTCATCGTCGTAGTCGTCAAGAAGCCGCTGAACACGCCCCTTGTCGAGCTTGACGATTTCAGTCACATCCTCGGTAATCTCCATCTCGGAGACATCGAGAAAGACTGCGCACGGTTCATCGGTGAAAACTGTTTCAGCCATCTCTACCTCTTTTTCAGCGAGCGGTTCACGCCCCGGTCACGAATGCGACGAAGGCCAGAACCCGAAGGGGTGATCGTCTGCTCCTGACGACCCGAAACCGCCCCAACGGACGACGCAGGCTGCTTGGTGCCCTCCTGATCCGAGAAGCGAATCAGACCACCTGCCAGGTTTGTCAGCGCCATCGCAGTCACAACGCCCGCTCCCGAGTTGCCCGCCGCCACGGCTGCGCTGACAAGCTGCGATGCAGCCGGGTCAGCATTGATCGCCGCTGCGATGTTCGTCGCAGTCTCGGTGGCGTTGATCGCGCCCGCCGTCACCGCGAGGTTCACGGTGATGTCATTCCCCGCGACGACGATGCTACGTGCCGCCGTGCCACCGGGATTGACAAAGGCAACGCGAATGGCGTTCCCGAACTCACGCCTCAGCTTGGCCGTGAACGTGAGATCGTTGTCCGCGCCCGCCATCGCCGTTGTCAGCGTGGCATAGACGGACTCGGCCAGCATCAGTTCACGATCACCGATCTGTGAGTTCGGATCGTTCTTCCCGAGCGTCCTGATTCGACGCCGAGCCTGCCCTGCGATCTGCACGAAGCCACGCACAGCGCCGCGACGGCGTGCTGGATCGCTGCTGTTGCTCAGAACCCTTACCACTACCTACCTCCTCTCACTTTCACGCCGGTTCGCAGCCCCGCCGGGGTGCTGCCCTTCTTCATCGTTGTCAGGGTCGTCGGCATCGACTTCCCCCGCTTGCTGGTCATGCCCTTGTTGGCGAACAGACGCCTCATCGGACACCCCGCACGTGAAGCTCGCGGCCGTAGGGAGCGATCACCCTGCGGCGACGAACGTAGGAGCGCGGCTTGCGCCGAGTACCGAGCCGCCCCTTCGTGTTGTTGTATTTCACTTGTCACCTTCTCCTTCTACGACGACGAACTCTCTGACGACCGACCTTTGCTGCGACCTGCTTGGGGTTTTTCATCCCCCTGCGTCTGCGACCGTATCTGCGACGGTGTACGGACTTTTTCAGCCGAATCTTGCGCGGCCTGCCGCTACGCACATACGCCTCTCTGATTCAACACCGACATCGCTGTGGCGATCTCGTTACGAACACGTCTGACTTCCTCAGAGACACGATGTACGCGCGTACCCTTGACTGACAAAGTTTCGATGAACCGCAATGCAAGTTCCGCCTGTGTGTTCTTGACAACCATGTACGGCAATGCGGCCTTCAGGACTGACTTACACGCCTTACCACGAATCTCCCATGCGTAGACAGTACGACGAGGAGCGCCCCGATCTCGCCAGCTAACGCTACCGCCGTCAAAGTGGTTGTCTAGCCACAGGATCAGGTCAGGGTTGGTATTTGTCACTTGAACGGTCAGCGACCACGCATCCTGATCTTCACGCCCCGGCCCTTGGTTCTTTTTCAGTACGCTGATCGAACCCTCACAATCGAGGGTAGCGGCCAAATACGCTCTGACGGTTGCTGTCCTCACTCGTTCGCGCCTCCTCCGTTCCTACCTGACCGTGCAGGCTGCCGAGCGCCCCGCCCATTGCCATTCCCATTGCCGGTGCTGACTGGCAACTGTGGCGTCTCCTTGGCGATGCGAATTGCGTTTTCAGCTTCCAACTCGGCAAGACGCTCCTCCAAGGACAGGTTGCCCTCTGCATCCTGCGCCTCCTCGCTCGGTGGCTTCATCGTCTTGAAAACGCGGAACACACGCAGCGCCTCGCGTGCGGTGTTCTCCGAGATCAGCTTCCGCTCCAAGAGGACTTCGAGCGTCATGGTGAACTGCTGCATCGCCTGGGTCAGAGTGACAAGGCTATCAACCGTGATCTCCGACCAAAGGATGTCCATGCGCACCGGCTCCTCACCGTTCATGGCAAGGGTCATCTTGACAAGCATCTGCACCGGCTCTTGGAACTGCGCCCGCTTGCGCTCGATCTTCTTCTCGAACGCGATGAACTTTTTGTCATTCGATCCGCTAACGCCACCCTCGGAGCGCATGAACATCTCCTCGGGTGTCTCGGACGCGATGGCGATGCAGTCGATCAGGAACTCCAAAAGCTGCTTCGAGTCCCCGAGGATCGACTTGACCTCGATGAAGCCGATGTCCTCCTCGGTGCCGATGAAAAGAACCTCGCGGCCCTTCCAGTTGATCGTGGCACCCGCGACCGGCTCGCCATTTTCATCGATGGTATCAGGGAAGTTGTTTTTCAGGAAAGCTCGAACGTCCTCGACCTTGAACCGCAGCTTGGGGGTCGAGTGGTATGCGTGCGCCTGAAGCGACTGACGCATGACCTCATGGAACGCCTTGATGAACGGGTAGACCGATTCGAGATCGGACTGTCCGCCTGAAAGCGCCGAGTCGTATTCGTTCCAGACCTCCACGATGGGAACGAACCCGTCCGGGTTGTCACGCGACCACTCATCGATCCAACGACGCTCTGTGCGGTCGTAGTAGCGGTACCGCTCGGGGGTGATGTCCTCCCAAATCTCATGCTCCTTGATCTTTGGCTTTGTCCCCCGTGGCAGATCGGGCCTCGGCTCGACCTCATCCGGGAACTCCACCTTTGTCACGATGACGGCCCGCACGATCCGTGTCGGGTTCTGCGGGTCGTACATGACCGTGATCCGCTCAGGTTCGTAGAGCATGAGGGCACACGCTTCGCGCTCCTCATTCGTTGTCAGCTTGTCCGTCAGGAACGGCTGCCACACTCGAACGTATGTCAACGAGTCACGCATCGTGTTCCTGAAAAGCTCGACCAGCTTCGGCTTCCAGTACCGCTCGATGGACGTGTTGATCTGCTCGACTAGCTCCTCGTTGTCACCTGTGACCGACGGGATGCCCATGAACTCAACCGAGCGGTCGATGATCGGCTTGCAGAAGCCCGCGCCCAGGTGGGTGTCGCCACCATCGTTGCGGTATAGCTGCCTAGCCAGATCGTAGTTGACGCGGGTTTTGTCATAGGCCGGGGCCGGGCCAAAGAACGAACCGCTGACAACCCGCCAGTTGTGGCGAAGGCTGCTCGCCAACGGTGACAAAAACTCGCTGATCCATCCGGTGAATCGGCTCATTCCGTACCTCTCGCTTCCGAGACGAGGGTTTCAAGCTCCGTGACCATCGCAGCGACCTTCTGCTGCGTCTCGATGGGCAACCCTTCGAGCTTGCTCCAAAAGTCGTCACTCATGTCATGCTCGTTCTTCTTAGTGACAACCGATTCCGACTTGTTGACCTTTGCGATGCCGCCACGATCCAGGGCCGACTCGATTGCGCGCAGCTTCACGGACTCGTCTACGGCCGTGCGCGCGAGTTCAAGCAGCATCTCGATCAGGTCGATGTTGTGGCGCTTCAGGTGTTCGATTGCGCCGTCCGTAATGTCACCGGCGACCTTGGCACACATCTGTTGCCACGTCTCATCCTCTGCCCACGCCTTGACAAGACTGCCCTGGATGTTGAGCGTGTCGGAGATGTACCGCCACGACCACCCTGCGGCTTTCAGCGTTGCCGAGTAAGCCTGTGCGTAAGCAAGCTCGGCCGCTGTCAGTTCCGAGAGATCAGTGATCTTCTTCGACTTGCGCCTACTGAAAATCGCTGACCCGTGCTTGTTGCGCGGGCCGACGACTTCGAGGAGACGTTCTGCGTCTGTGCGCCTAGGCATGTGCGACTACGCTCCCTGAACGGTGAAAAAGATCACCGATGGATGCGGGGACAATCGTGTGCGGCTTCTTCATCGTGGCGATCTCGCAGAACATGTCCGCGTGGTGCCAGTGATCCGGGTTCTTGTTTTTCATCCAGCGGCGGACGTTACGGCCCTTCGTGTCCTCCTCCTCCGTCGCCGCCATCTGACAAAGCTGGTACATGTAGCCGTTGTACGGAAGGCGCGGCATGTTCTCACCGATTGTCTCCACGTCCATCGGCATGAGCATCCGGCCCATCATCATCCGGTTGATGAACATGTCGAAGGCGTCGGTGCGGTCGATGTTGACCTTGCCGACCTCGCCAGGCTTGGGCGAATTGAAAACGCCTGTCTCTGCCTGATCGGGGCGATCCTGCTCGAACCCGATCCAAACGCGCTTGTGATACTTCAGCGCGAGCCGCTTGGCCTCAGACTTTTCAGGGTGCGCATCGATGACGCAAGTGAAAGAGCCGAGTCCTGCAAGGAACTCGTCAAGCTGCTTCCACATGTCCTTCCCCGGCTTGTCAGCCATGATGCGCGCTTGCCAGAAAACTCGACGGTCGAAGCGGTCGAGATAGTCGGCGCGCACGTGAAGGACATTGCCGACATCGACGCCGACGTAGATGGCCCCTCCTGGGATGCCCCCCTGTGACAATCCCCCCTCGATGCACTTGCGGATCAGTTCGGGTGTGATCTGATCGCCGGCGCTGACAAACGGCTCGCCTCGGTTGTTGTTGAACCAGGCCCGCAGCTTCTTCGGTTGCGTCTGCCCGAGAAAGTAGTTGTCCATGAACCCGGCGATTGTCTGCGTGGGTGAGTGAAGCTGGTTGATGTGGTACCCACGCTTTCGACCACTCGGGTTGTCAGACTCCCACTGACCGAACTCGTTGGCCGCAGCCCGTTGGATGTCAGTGATCTCCTTCTTGCAGTACGCGCAGCGAACCTCGCACGCCTCGGCTGTATCTCCGATGGCGACGTTCTCCTCGACGGTGAATGTCTGCCTGCGTGAGCAATGCGGACAGGGCACGTACCACCTGTGCTGATCGCTCGCGTGCCAGGCATCCTCGGCGTCAACGCCGTGGCCTGGTGCGGTCGGAGTTGACAACTCCGTCTTGCGCTTGATGGCGGAGCCGTCGAGCCGCGCCATCGCCTCGGGGATGTTGTCCTCGATCATCTTGTCACGCTCGTCCATGACAAGCACATCGGACGGAATCTCTCGAAGCTCCGTCCAGATGTTCGTCCCTCGGATGCGTAGCGCGATGTCATCGACCGTCTGCTTGTGAAGCCGGTTGTCAACCGACTTGAACATGTCAGACAATCCGGGGTTGGACGCGATGATCGGATCGATCCGGCCCTGGACAAAGGGGATGGCTCCCGTTTTCAGCGGCATCAGGTACAGGTGATGCCAGCGCCTTTTCACGATCCAATGGAACGTCCTGACAAGGAAAATCGTTGTCAGGCCCATCTGAGCACCCTTGGGCACGATGATCCAGTCGGACTCGTCGCGGATGATGTCGCGCTGGAACTCGCGGCCCCGCATGTCAAAAGGATGTCCGTCTACTCTCAGCTTCAAGAGATCGGCCCAGGCATCCGGGTAGACGGCCGCGTTCGCGCGTGCCGAAAGACCCCCGCTGGTTGTGGCGGAAAGCCGCTTGGTTCCGTGGTTTTTCGCTGTTTTCCGGGCCACTGAAAAGGTACGGCGTTTGTGCCGTCGATGTCAGTGTACCCCGCCGCTGTCAGCCCAAAAAGAGAGGGCCGGGTTCAGAGATCGCGCCAGGACAGCCGAGCGCCACTTAGTTGCTCTTGTTTCGACACCAATCGATGACAATTTGCGCATAAGTTTTCAATGCGCTTTGGCGCTCTATGACCATCGATCTGACAAGAATCAGACGCCTCAAACCCGCAGCACTCACAGACAAGCGATGCGCCCTGGCGGTGCGCGGCCTTCCCACCTGTCCCCCGGCCTTTCACGCACCCAAAACGCGGCTTGCCTGATCGGGTTGTCCCTTTGGCTCGAAGTCGAGTCGGCCCACAGACAGCGCAAGTCGCCGTTCGGGCCTCCACGTCAATGTCACTGAGCCGGTGCGATCCGTGTGTATAAGCCATTTCAGACCACGCTAACAAAAAGAGGGCCGCCCCACAAGGAGACGGCCCCCAGGCCCGAAACGTCGCGCTCTCGGAAGCCCGACGAGGCCAGGGTAGTGCCCCGGCCCCGTCGATGTCAAACCAGGCTAGAAATCGTCTCCTAGCACTTCCTCGCCAAACCTCGGCAGTCCCGCTTTTTCATCCCACCAATATTCAGGAGGGACAAGATCGAGCGGAACAGAAAACCCCATGTCATGCCACGCTTGACATTCTTCGAGCGTGAAAAGTCGGGGAGCACGAATGAGACGCGAACCGAGTCCCCAGGGTATACGACGTGTGGCACTACGTCGATTTTCACACTCATCGCGGAACCGTTGGGCAAGCGGAATGTCAGTGAACCCGATTCGAGCGTCATGCCGTCTTGTGTTGAGCCGCCCGTACCTGCGCCCCTTGATCCCGGCCACATTAGAGGGCCGGGTCGATGCTGTTGGAGAACCTGACAAGCGAATAGGCCAGCCTGTCTACCGCCGCTTCGAGGTTGTGACTGAAAACCGTCTCGATCACATCTCGCACGTCACGGTGAAGCTGGCCCTCTAGCTGATCGAGGATGCCTTCGATGTCGCGGGTGACAAGGTGCAGTAGTTCATGGACGATGGCGACCTCCAACGTAAGGTGCGCATCCGGCCGAAACGATGTCAGTAGCTCCTCGTTGATGTAGAGCCGCGCCGTCTCGTAGTCCTTGGGCCTCCACACCGCTGCATAGTCGTCCTTGCCGAACTTGCCGAAGTCGTCGTCGTTTTCAGGCCACAGGTGAGCGTTCTCAGGCCAAACGACATGGATGTGCCATGTTGTCAGGCCGAGAATGCCTACCCACCGAGAGACAAGCTGCTCTGCGTAAGCGCGATTCACGCAGACTCCTTCTTGCCCGACTTCTTGCGTGCCTTGGCCTTCTTGACAACTTCCTCAGCCTTCGGCTCCTCGCTGCGTGCAACCAGGGCCGCAAGCTCCTTCTTCTTCGCGGGCTTCAGCTTGTCAGCCGCAATCTCCTCCGCGATCTCAGCGTCCACCGGAATCGCCTCTCGACGGCGGCGCGCAAAGACCTCACCGCTGATCCGCCCGAGTCGCAGGTGCGGCATGAGATGGCGATAGCCGTTGTTGAGATCGCGTTCCCTCTCCGACGACATGATGTCAGTTGGAGTGGAGATGGTCTTGGTAAGTGTTGCCATTGTCATCGCCTCCTTAGAGCGCGGCCAACTCGAAGTCAACCGTGCGTCGTGTCGCTTGCAGGAAGTGGTGCGCCGTCACAACTCCGTTTGTCAGGAGCCTTACTCGCTGTTCGTTGAACGTGATCGGCAGATCGAGCTTCATCGCGTGCTTGATCAGGTTGTACGTGTCCTGACCGATGTAGCCATCGACGTTGACAACGTGAACTCGGTTCGCAAGCTCGCACATGCGGAACTGGACTGCGTGAATGACCGCCTTCTCGCGCTCACCCAACGGCCAATCCTCCCCCGGCTTGAAAACGTGCTTTCCGAGGACGATGTTGCCTTCGAGCGCGTGCTTGTATGCGCAATCCGAGAACGCCTGTTGAAAACGCGCCGATCCGACAAGCAGGATGATCTCGGGCAGGCCACGGAGCATTCTGACCTCGTTGTTGGCCTCGTCCCACAGCTTGTCATGCGCCTTGTCCCCATTGGGGCCAACGGCCGTCAGGTACGAGAATGTCTTGTCAAGCATGGCTATCACCCTGCCTTCCGTCTGGAATCCAGATTCCCCCTTCTTCGAGTCTTTCCATCACCTTTTTCATCGTGTGCGCGTCCAGGCGGTTCCACGCCTTCTGCGTCTCGCGCATAGCGGCCTCGATGCTGGCCGCGCTCGGTTGCATCGGGGCTTCTGTCAGTTGCCTCCACTTCAGGAAGGCGACGAGGAATGTCAGTACCTCCTCGCCGTAGACCGCATGGAACTCGATCTCGCCGTCCGCCGCTGAAAGCAGCTTGACCTCACCCGGCTTCATATAGACCGGCGGGTACACCTTCTTTTCAGCCATCTAGCCTCCCTTCCAGCCAAGCGAACGCGAGCGCGGCCACCTGAATCAACTCCTTCTCGATGTCACCGCCATCGATGATGTGGCCTTTTTCACCCATGATCGCTTTACCGACCTCAGTGACTTCTTCGAGCAGCGCGATCAGCCGCTCCTCGTCTGTGTACCCAGGGTTGTCATCGAGGGTGTGCCGAAAGCGCCCCTCGCTTTTCAATCGATCCTGCCGACCCCGCTCGAACAGAACCCGCTGTGAAATCCGCTCGAACCGCTCAATACTGACCATCTGTCACCTTCCTTCGGTAGACGCGCCGTCCGAACATGACCGCGCTGCCCTCCTCGCTGATCGCAGGGAAGATCGGGCCGTCAGTCAACTCCCACTCGTCCTCAGCCTGCGTGTCGCGCAGGAAGCCGAACATGGACTGAGTAGCCGCTTCCAGATGTTCCTCGACCGTCTCCTCGTTTTCAGCTTCGGCTTCGAGTCGGAACCTAGTGATCATCGTCGCTCCTGTCATTCGTCTGCGGCTCAGTACCCGGCGGCAACGGCATGTCACGGATTTTCATTGCGCCCTGGTAGATGACGCGCTTTGACCCGTGGTAGTGGAAGTCCTCCTCCCCGGCCGGGTTGTGCGACATAGGACGCCGCTGAACATCGTCATCGATTGTCAGCCAAGGGCTGCCACCGATCACCTGCATGATGTCCAATGCAACGCGATCCATTTCCTCGATGCACTTGTCGCGCGTGTCGCCGATCACTTGAAAACTGAAGTTCGTTACCGCCATTACCGATCCCCTTCCTCTGCAATTTCAGTCAACCGAACGATCTCGGCATCGAGGTTCGGCATCTTCGCCGCATGGTCGCGGCTGTGCAACCGAACGGTTTTCATGAACTCGATTGCATCATCGAGTGCAGCAACAAGATCACCGTTGCGATTTGTCAGTAGTTTCTTTTCGTTCTTCCAGCCTTCGTGCGCCGCGAGCCAGAACCGCAGCATGGCGACAAGATACGTGGCCCACTCATTCTCCTCTCGCCGCCACTTGTCACCGACAGCGACCCACACTGACCCTCTCGTCACGGCAATGTCGCCCTCCCTCGGCTGGCCGAAGAACGGTTCGATCACCGGCACACCGGCGCTACGGTTTACGCGCCACGCGAGATCACCCGCGATCTCTCTTTGCGGATTGTCAATCGACATTGGCAACCTCCTCCATGAACGGGATGCCCTTCTGACCGCAGAACCACAGCATGTCAGGCGGGATCACTGTGTAGACCTTGACCTCCTCGATGATGCTGCCGAATGTCGGCCGCACGTGAACCTCGGCCTTGTCAGGCAGGTACACCTGCCACAAGTCCCACTCCTCGATCTCGCTGACCCACTCCATGTTGCCTGACAATCCCCAGGCCATCGAGGGCGTCGGTGACAAGCTGACGTAGGGTTGGACGTGTTCACGGGACGATGTGACAGTCGATAGCTGCCAGGGCTTCAGCCCGCCCGCGCGGATTGCTTTGCGCCGCTCAGTAGGCGACCAATGAAAAAGCGGTTCGAGCCTCACAGGCTACGCAGCCACCGCTCGAAGTTCTCGTTGCACAGGCACATGGACGAGCGAGAGCCACGGACGAGATCAATGGCCTGATCCGCCGTCATGTCCCACCCGAGTCATGAGCGCCCGAGCGATGACGAGCGAGGAGCGATTCAACCCCGCCTGACAATGAACGAGGACACGCTGGCCCATCTTCACGCACAGAGCAACCGAGTTGGCGAGCGAGTCGATCTGCTGCTTGTCAGGCTCCCCGTGACCGTCGTACATTTCGACCTCTTGGTATGTCACCCCATCCGGGACGTTGTAGCTCCCCCACGGGTAGAGGTTGAGGATCGCGTCGAAGCGCGGCCTACGCTCGACCACCATGAATGTCATGTCGGAGTCGTTGACGCGCTGCTCTGTCTCGGCCTCCTCGTACAGCCAGTGACAATCGACTGGCAGCCCGCTTCGGTGGCGAGCCTCGAACTTCAGAAGCAGCGCATACGGCACGTTGCCAAGCTGGTACTCGTACCGTTCCAACTCGTCGGGGAACTCGGCAGGCGAACAGCCCTGCCAGAGTGTGTCGATCACTTGACTGAAAAGCGGAACCTCGAAGAATCCGGCCCCGAGCGCCATCGCGGCGTTGCCACGCATGATCGGAAACGGCACCTTCTCCGTGTCCGCCACTTTGTCAGGATTTGGTTCCAAGTCGGCCATCCGGCCTCCCTTCTCGCCCATCCGGGCTTTGTCAGACACATGGGGGTGGGCCAGCCCTTGAAAGCAAACCCACCCCCACGTGCGGAGGTACGCCATGACTTTCAGCGTGTCCCGTTACAACCCGACGGAACTAGCGGTGATGAACAGCACGGCACGCAGCCGAGCCGCCGCAGAGAACGCAACTTGTCATGCGTCCACCGGCTGCTCGGACATTGCGTAGACCGTCTCGCCGTCCGGTACGTTTTCATGCTCGGCGTATCGATCATACGAATCTGACCTGACAACCTCGAAGGTGCCACCTGGATACAGCACTCGCGCCTCGCTAAGAATGTCAGCCGCCTTCACAGGCGCATCGAGGAACGAGTCCATCGTGAAAGTGCCGCTCGTCGTCTTGACTGTGATCATGCATACCCCTTTCACTGAAAATGGTGCCGGGGCGAGTCATGGCCCCTACGGACGACACTCGCCCCGGCCAAGCGGCCCAAGGGCCACTCCTGAAAACGTGGGTGGCGGGGTTTAGGCCCGCCCTGTCACCGCTACCACCCCCTTTCGCCGGTATCCCTAGCAAGGGAACGGCGGGAGAGTAAACGCAAAGAGGCCCGCCGTCAAGGCGAGCCTCCATGCTTCCGGTCGCGTGGGCCTGGTAGCGCCAGGACATCACCACCACCGGCTGTGCCTCTAGGATCGGCCGATCCAGTCACCCCGGCTCCCTCGGCGTCCCGAGGGGCGTCTTGTCAGTCTATCCCTTGCAGATGTGCGTGTAGCGGGACTTGCTCGACTCGCAGGAGATGGAGCGGTAGCAAACGGGGCACGTCTGCGTCGTGCGGACGATCCCCTGCTCCTTCATCCTCGCCGCGCGCCGCTTGTCAGCGTCCCGGCGGTTCGTGGTACCGGAGGAGGCCATGTCATCACCCCCTTTCAGGTGTGGCCTATCGCGTGGTTAGGCTGAAAACGCGATTAGCCTCAACATGGCTCTTGCGCATCCGGTACCTCCTCTCTGAAAAAGTCCCCCGTCTGCGCCGCGCTCGGGCTGCGGCTCCCAAGGGCGGCGCTGTGACGGGGGAGGGGGAGAGCGCGGCGAGCGTACATCGCGCGCTCAGGGAGTGGGGACAGTAGACGAGCCGCGCGATCCTGTCAAGTACCGGGGCTTGCGGGCGCGAGCGCGCGGTCGGGTTGCGCCTACGGCGCTCCTACGCGCCTGACAAAAGCCAGGGACTATTCGCGGCGGGCCGCGCTCCCCACTCTGCTTCCGAACCATCACCGATTTTCAGTGTAGACCCCCATCGAGCGCCCTTCCTGACGGTGTTCCTCTATGAGACGCTGAGAGCCGTTCTGAGCTTCGATGATCCTCTAGGTGACTGGAACCCCGTCTCTGCTTGTTCGTCCTCGCAGATCGTCTCCTAGGTGCCTTCTCGAAGGTGCCTGATGCCAGGGTGGCAGAGGGTGAGAACACGTAGCCTATTTTTTCACCCAAAAGATTTTCCCAGGACGACTTTCGGTGGGTGTGTTAGCCCCCGCCCCACACCGGGTTATCGATTGTCAGTCGAAAACTATCCGGTACCTCGAAATGGACAAGTGACAAAGGGGGTAAATAGACGCCGTTCGATTGTCAGTGTATTCATGTCGGAGAACAGTCTAAATACTCGCCCCGTTGTCACCCCAAACCCCCTTCCCGGCCGTCCCTCAATGACAAATAGGGTGACAATCGGGGGTACCTCCCGGCCGCATATCCGCCGAACCTTTTTTGTCTGTCATTGTGTGTTCGTCGGCCCCACTGATAGCAACTAGGCAGACAATGAGGGGGAAACAATGAGGGGGATAGTTAGTAGGGGTCTAAGGGGTAGGTTCCGCATAATGGGGGCCGTTTTCATACACGGGGGAAACCGCATAGGGAAGGGGTTTCAGGGGTGGGCCTATTACTAGGGTGACATCCGGCCTACGCGCGCACGCGCACGCGCGCGAGGGCTGGCAATAGCAGGGGGTAGAACTGGCCCGGAGTTTCGGCAGGGATTCCGCCCTCCGGGAGTGCCGCCCGTGCAGGATCGCCCCGAGGCGGGAGGGGATCGCGGGCCGGGTTCGAGTCCGCCTCGGGCACCTTCCCCCGTTCGAGGGATCGAGGCCCGCCGCCCGGTGGCCGATCTCGGGGACATGGCCTCATGGACTGATGACCGCACACCGGCACCGCCGAGCTTCCGCCTGCCCCTCTCCCGCCGTCGCCGCCTCGGGACTGCCTGGCTTGTCTCCCACCTGGCCGCGTGCCCGGAGACGGCCTCTCACGGTTCCCCCTTGTCAGCCGCCGCCGAACCTGCTACGCGCGGGCCGGTACGCGGGGAGGTTCTGTCGCATCCGTCCTGACAACCTGCTACGCTCGAACCTCAACACCGCGCACCGCCCCGCCGGGGCACCGCGCACTTCCCGAGGAGGGAACGTAATGACTGCACAGCCCATCCGTCATTCCGCACCGGCAAACACAGAATGCGACTACTGCGAAGATCCCGCGTCAGCGGTTTTCATTGAATCGTTGCCGATGGGTGGAACGTTCAGCTACCGCACGTGCAACGCGCACGCGGTACTTTTCACCGGAACCGCGAATGAGCGCGCGCTAGCGGAATCGTTCATTAGCGCAACGCGGGCCGAACGGCTAGCCGGGCGCGCCTTCCGTGATCGTATGGCAGACGGTTTCGGAAATGTCATCGTCGGCGCGGATTGGTTCGGCGCAGCTATCGATGCGATGACGGAAGATCGGTTCTGTGATCTTCCGATGCCGGGAGATCCCGCGCCGTATCGGCGCACGGCCGAACGCGTCAGGATCTACGGCCCGCGCTAGTCGCGGCTGACATACAGCTACAGCGAACGGCCCGCGCTATGCGGGCCGTTTTCGTTGCCGGACGCGGGCCGTCTCGCGCGTGCGCGCGTACGGGCGCGTAGGAACCGTTCTAAGCGTCCGCACCGGCCGGGATGATGGATCACACAAGGGAGGTACCCGCAACGCGTCAGACGGCCGTAGAACGCGCCCTAGTGGCATCGGCGCGATGGGCACAGAATGCGCCTAGACGGCCGTAGGATCGATTCTCACGCGTGCGGGCCGTCCGGCCGTCCAATGCAGACGGCCCGCTTACGCGGGCCGTCAGGATCGAACCTATGCCGTCAGCTAGCTACAGCGCATAACCGAACGCGGTTCCACGTACCTCCGCACCGGCATACCTCGCGCCATCGCGCCAGGCGCGCGCGTACGTGCAAGCGTCACCTTTGCGCCTATCGACATGGTTTGTCATTGATTCGTCACCGACCGTATACGGGAACGTTGCGAGGCGATGCCACGGTGCGCCATCGTTTGACACTTCCACGATGACATCGGCTGTATCTGCCGATTGCGTTTCCGATCTCAGGTAGCGGATGTCCACGTGAATCATTTTCAGTCCACCGCGCCGCTAATGGTGAACGCACGCGGGGACTTCATCCGATCCCCTGCCGGGGGAACCGACGCGCGGTCGGCGCGGTAGCAGGTGCCGACGTTCACGCACGCGCCGACGTTCTCCCCATCGATGGGAAGCAACGCGCCGCATTCCTCGCACGCGGGGCCGGATGAATCCAATTCGTTATGCAGGTGATCGGCCGGGTTTGTCATTGCGTACCCCTTTCGTTAGACGGTTGCGGTTTCGGTTGCGATGTCATCGGCCGTGCGCACGATCTCGCGCGTGCGGTTCGGCCGCAACCGGGGGACTGTGTTACGGATCGCAATGTACCAGGATTCACGATCCCCCAAATTGCGGGTGACGTGATCGCGTGCAATGCGACGGTTGGAACCCCACCCCGTAAAGCGGTCGGGATCGTGATACATCCGGCCCCGAATGTATGTCACGCCATCCGGGGTGACTGCGACTTCGGTAGCGGTATGGGCCGTTCCGAAAATCCGCACGGTTTCCCGCGCGGCGCGGAACGGATCGGGGGTGCCGAACCCGATTTCACCCGGCCGAACCTTTCCGTTGCCGGAACCGACCGACCGACGCGCGCGACGATTCGCACGCGCGTACACGTCATCCCTTGTCAGGTTCGTTTCGACCGCGAAAATGTCACCCTGCCGGATGACATCCTTTCCGGCCGCGATTGCGGCCGCGACCGAATCCGGCATTAGATCGCGGTACGCATCCTCTACGGTTTCCGCGCGCGAGTCGCGCGGCAATGCCGCGAGGAAATACAACGGCGCGGGTTCGTTGTAGTCGAACGAGGAAAGGAACCGATACCGCGTGCGGTACGTTTTCACCTCACGGCCGATGACGTATTCACCCGGTCGGCGCGTGCGGTATCCAATCGCACCCCCGCTAGCGTCGGCAACCTCGCGGGAATCCGTCACGATTTCCAGCGTATCGGTACGGGGGACTTCCGCGCTGAAAAGCGAATCCCCCAACCAATGCCGATTTTCTTCCCAACGGTACACCCCGTTTTCATCGGGGGTGACGTTGGGAACGATTCGAGGAACCCGAACCGTGACGTTTCCGTTTTCATCCCCGATGACTTCATAGGATGCCCAAACGCCAGTCCCCTCGTTTGAGTAATCCCGATCCGGGAATGTCACCCGCACCCGCGTTTCCCCTTCGATTCCATGAATCGAAAGGGACTGGATTTCACCATCGGCCGGATTCAGGTAGCGATGTCCCTTCAAGTCCACGTAGGGACGGAACCGTGATCCCCTGCCGAACCCGGCCGAATTCATCGATCCCGGCACCCCATCGCGCTTCAATGCCGCGACTGAAAACGTGCGTAGATCGTATTCCGTTCGGGTGCGCATCCAGCGCGGAACGTCATTCAGGTAGCGCGAAGATCGCTGGATGGTTTCGGATCGATCCTCCCGAACGTGAATCGGCCGGATCGTATCCATGTCCACCCCGGCCCCTTCGAGCGCGCTAAAGGGAATGAGAATCGAATCGATCCTTTCCCCAAACCGCGCCGCGTCCCGGATGACATCCGCAACGGCCGAACGGATTTCGGATTGGTGCCGCGACGTTGCCGACCGTCCTCCGCCACCCCAACGATCCCCATTGAGAATGAAAATCGCAGGGGACTTCCGCGTTTTCGGCACGAACCGCGCTAGCGGGAAATGCCGACCGTAGGAATAGATTTGGACCGACGTTGTCAGGGGCCGAACGATCCCCGAACGTTCCCCATCGATCCAATCCCAACTAACGCGGCCGTTGTACGGAATGACAACCTGCGCATTCCGTTCGATTTCACCTAGCGCGACATACCGCGCCCATCGGGTGATCGTTTCGTTACTGGCCACGACGCGCGCCACCCTTCACATACGGCCGACACGGGGTCGGCGCGCTCGAACGTGCCGACGCATCCCGGTTACGTCCCCGCGCTCGAACCGCGCGGGACGGTTCGTAAACGGGTGCGTTGTCAGGGTCGGATTTCCAAGCGTTGCGGTTTGTCACTTTGTACCCCCGTTCGGCCGATGATGCGACAACGGCCGGAATCCCGGCCGCTTGGATGCCCCGTTGTCGGTACGCGCGCGGAACCGCGCCCAACCATCGGGGGATTTCCGCACCTGCCCCGCGCCGATCTCGCGGGGGATGCGATGCCGGTTTGCCATTCGTCCTAACCTCCCGTTTCGAGCGCGCGACCCGTTGCCGCGCGCGGCCGGGGGATAGTAGCAGGTTTGTCAGGGACGCGCGCGAGGGGAACCGTTCCGGGGCCGTACCTGCTACGATCCCGGCCGCGTTTGTCACTCAACCGAAAGGGGGAACGCGCCACGATCTAGGAACCGATCCGTTAGGGGGTAGCTAGACGACATGTCACCTAGCTAGACATACCGAATCACGTATAGGACTGAAAACCGGCGCGGGCGCGAGGAATCCCCGCGCCCTTTTTGCGTACCCTCATTCCGCACGTTCGGCCGGAATGGGCGCGGTCGCATTGTCACCCCTGGAAGGGAAACGGCCCCGTGCAATGACGGGGCCGATCCTACGCGGGGACTTCGAGGGGCCGTTCCCCTGCCCATTCGCACGGCCGTTCGGCGGCGTCATGAGCGGGGAATCTCCCGCCCTTTGTCAGCCGCAATAGCCGCCAACACCCAGGGCAACATGAAAAGGCGTTCCCTGACACCGGCGACTTGCGTAAAATCTGCGGCTTTGCGGACTTCCTAGCCACTCGTCTTTGTCAGCTTCTTTGCTGCCACGATCTCGGTGTATCCGTACTCGTTCCTGATCTCGATTCCTCGGCTGGTCTTTCCGAGGACTGTTGCGGGCCGTCCTTCGTACTGGACTTTGTCACCCGCATTGAACCTTGGATTTCTGATCGCCATTGTCACCGCCCCTTTCGCAGTAGCTCTCGCGCCTCATTGACGGCCCCGTATTCACTCGCGGGGTGCGCTGGATCGGCGTGGACGTGGAGGTTGTCAGTCATGAGAATCCTGGCGTCGATCTCGGCGTTCAATGTCGGCGGCGTTGTCATCCGGCGTCCTATCCGCATTGCTCGAACGGAAACGCCGATGACAATTGCGACAAGAGCGGCGAGAATGACAACGAGGCCGAGAACGGCCCCGAGCGTTTCAGTCAGCGTCGGCTCGACCATGACCCCCCTAGGGTAGCGAACGGCCCCGACGATTGCCGGGGCCGTCCACTGATCCGCGTTGTCAGGTGCTACCGCTTCTTGCGGCTCGCGGCCGACTTGCGCCCTGCGGCCGACTTCTTGGCGGCGGGCTTCCGGCTCGCGCCGCTCTTGCGGCCCTGTGCGGGCTTCTGAGCGGGCTTCCGGGTCGCCCCGGCCTTCTTGCCACCCGAGGACTTGCCGCCGCTCTTGGGCGCGCTGGACGCCTTCGAGCGGGTGGCCCCCTGGTGCTGGCCCGTGTCCTTCACGAAATCGAACTTGACGCGGGAGATGTGCCACCGCAGGAGGGTCTGCGCCTCGGCCT
The DNA here is from genome assembly GCA_937870635.1 of uncultured Acidobacteriota bacterium. Taxonomy (GTDB): domain Bacteria; phylum Acidobacteriota; class Thermoanaerobaculia; order Gp7-AA8; family Gp7-AA8; genus DATLEX01. Next base: position 19,463 of record CALMZP010000084.1, read on the forward strand.
TCGTGCGCTTCTTCCCGTCCTCCGTCTTGGGGTACATCTTCTGCGCGTTGTCACTCAGGGCCGCGAACACCTTGTCCACGTTCCCCTTGAACTTGCGCAGCGACTTCATGATGACCTCGCGGTTGCCGCCGGACTTGCCGACGTTGCTCTCGGCCGTCCAGTCGATGCTCGCGTTGTCGATCCCGACGCGGCCCGCACCGCCAGAGGAAGGCCGCTTCGCCGTGTTGCTCTTGGCAGGTGCCTTCTTCGCGGTGGACGCGCTGGACTTCTTCGCGCTCGACTTCTTGGCGGCGGGCTTTGTCACCTTCGCGGCCGACTTGCGACCGCTCGCCGTCTTGGCCCCCGCCGACTTGCGGCCGGTGCCGTTCTTGCCGGACTTGCTCGCGGCCGTCTTGCCGCCGCTCCCGGACTTGCCCTCCGCGCGCTTGATCGCTGCGCGAAGCTCGTCCTGGCTCATGGCCTTGTAGCCCTCGATGCCGAGCTTCTTGGCCTTGGCGCGAAGCTGGATGCTCTCGTTCGCCATGTCAATCACCTTCCTTTCCGTCTCGGGCCTTCATGACAGCGAGAGTATATGCACACGCTCCCGCCTTTGTCAAACGGTTCTTTCACTTGCCTGAAAGTGGCTTGGTTGCGGGCTTTTTCCGTCCTCCCTTCTTTGCCGGGATGTCACGGAACCGCGCTGAAAGCTCGGCCCCTCCCCCTTCCACGTCAATGTCAGTGATCCAGAGCTTCACCGGCTCGACCGTCCCGGCGTCCAGGCGCGGGGCAAGCAGGGACGCAAGGCCCACCCTCTCGTCCGAGTCGGGATCGAGCCGGTTGGAGATGTAGCCGAGTTGCTTTCCCGCGAGCTTTTTCAGCTTGAAGTCTCCGGCGATCATGACCTTGATCGCGTCCGGGTCAAAGCGATTGTCAGGCTCTCGTTCGAGCGTGACGGGGAAGGGGCACCACCCCGGCATCATTGCGATCACGTCCCGCTTCCACCGGAACCGCAGGCCGACGACGCTCAGGGTGACAATCCACGTCCGGCCCTTCTTCGTCGGCGTCTTTTTCATCCCGTCACCACTTCGAGATCGTCGGCCTGGAACGTCTGCATGATCGGGCCGTCCGGGTAGTCGCCCCAGGTGATCCGCGTCACATCATACGAAGTGACAACTTCCTCGTCGCCATCGCCGTAGCGCAGCGTCACCTTGGGCGGGTACTGCACACCGCGTTGAAGCTCGTCGTCGTAGTCGGCGTCCGGCTCCGTAATGTCGGTGACAATTCCAGTGTAGGAATCCTGTTCCCCCTCGGCTGGATCACCGAACATGACGCGCGAGCCGACAACGATCTCGTCGCCCTTGTGGTCGATCACACGCCAGTCCTTTGCCGGGGACTCGGTAACGGTCGTCTCGTCGCCAGGGTCGCAATTTGTCAGGTAGGGCAGCATCTAGTTCTGCCCCCTGTCCCACTCGTCCTGAGCATCCCGCGCAACGGAACCGGACAATTCCCGATTTCCGTAGTTGGCGTTCAGCGCCTCGACCATGAGTCCAGCATGGGGGCGCAGCGCGTAGGCGATGATCCCACCGGCGTTGTCATCCACGATGGCGACGATGGCGGGCGAACCCGGTACGAGTCCCTGGATCGCTCCCTGAATCTCGTCCAGGCGGTTGTCATCGTTCGCCGCATCCAGTACCCAAAAGCGTTCGTCCATGTCATACCTCCTTGGCTCGACTTCGAGTGTCCGGGCCAGTTTAGCAGGTTTTCAGCCTGCGTCAAGCTAGGACTTGATCCAGATACGCAGGCGTGAAAATTCCTGCTGGTTGAGCCGGATGGTTTCGAGCGACAACGGCGAGTCGAATGCGTCCGCGATCTCGGCCAGCGTTTTCAGCATCTCCTGATTCACGCTGTCCTCATCGATCCAGACCATGTGCCACACGTCATCGGTGTGACTTGCCATCTCGACTTGCAGTCGCCGGAATCCCGCCTCCATGAGCGTTGAACAAACCTCGTTTGTCACCGCCCACAGCTTTGTCAGCTTTTCGGCGCGATCCGCGAGCTTCTGCTCGGGGGTACGTGTGTCCCTCACGGCTGGATCGCCATTCCGATGATTTCAGCGTTGCCGCCGATTGCTTCACGCACGCGCTCGATGTCCCACGCCTTCAACCCAAAGCTGCTGATTTCAGCCGGAACGGTGTCGAGATCGATCCACTCCACGTCACCCTGCGGCGGACGCTGAACGATCACGCTGATTGTCGCCATTGTCATCCTCCATTCTTCCGGGGTCGCCCCGGACGTAGCGTTGACAAAATCTGCTCGATCTCCCTGACACGGCCAGGCGAATAAAGCCTGACAGTGATCTTCCCGATGCGGTGTCGCGCAGGCTCGGGAATCGTGCCTCGGCGTTCGAGCTTGCGCAGCCAGGACTCGTCCTTGTTGACCCTGACTGACAATTCTCCGAGCGTCAAGTAGTCCGCGAACTTCGGCGGCTTCAGATGCTCGACCTTGATCGGCTTCGGTTCACGCAGGACAGGCCCGCGTCTTTTTGTCACTGTCTTGCGCGCCACCTAGCTCCCTCTCATGAGCCGAACCGTGTTCAGTAGCTCGCGCTCGAACGGCCCTGCGGTGCCCCGCTCGATGTCGCGTTCGAGTAGGCGTTGCAGATACAGAAGCCCCCTCGGCGTGAAGGTGATCGCGCGGTCATTCAGCCATGCCCTGACAACGTGCAGGATTCCCCTCACGGCTTGCCCCGCTTCTTCGGCTTGGGCGCACGGGCGGCGTCCGAACGTGACAACTCCTCACGCAGCGCAGCTTCCTCGGCGCGAGCGTCGTCGGCCGTCTGCCCCTCCTTGTACGGGTACCGTTGGATGTGCGGCTTCACCGGCGTCTGTTCCAGCGCCTTCTCGATCTGCTCGGGCTTGATCGTTCCCTTCCTGACAAGGTCATCGATCTTGCCTGGATCGACCACCAGCTTTGTCACCTTCAGAAGCATGTTCTTCGGCAGCGCCGCCTTCAGCTTGTCGATGTTCCAAGTCGTGTTCCAGCGCCGGATCGCCGTGATCTTGTACGTGTCCCTGAAAATGTGCTTGATGTCGTTCTCGACCATGAACACACGAACGGCCTCGTTCAACTCCCTGACCTCATCACGCATTGTCAGGTAGTCGTATTCCTCCTCCATCGCCTGCTCGACCTCGCGCATCGTTTCCTCGCGCTCCTCGATCAACGCCACGGCCTTTTCAAGATCGGCGGCGGCGGTGATCGTCCACGTCCCATCCTTGTTCTGTTTCAGCGCCATGTTCCTACCTCCTTTTCAGTCTCGCCCTGATGTTGGCGGCAACGATGCGCCGCTTCTGCTGCGGTGACGCAAATTGTCGTTCCTCGTTTTTCAGTTTCATGACTTTGATCCCGAGCTTCTTGTACGTCTCCTTGCGCTCCATCCACTGACGGCGCAGGACTGACACCGTGTCATCTACGAAGTCCATGATCGCGGCGTCGGTTTTGTCATCGTGCGGTCGAAGCGCACGGCCTACCTGCTGGATGATCCGGCCATCGTGCTTCCCCGGCCAGGTCAGAAGGACACGTGACAACACAGGCACGTCCAGCGCCTCGTCGGCAAGCTGCGTAGCAAGGAGGCACTTGATCCGACCGGCGCGGAAGTCCTCCATGAGCTTCTTTCGCTTCGGCCTGACAACGTTGCCAGTCAAAATCTCCACCGGCAAAGTTTTGTCAGCCAACTGATCCATCTCGTACATGACATTTTCAAGGTGGCCGATGCGGCGCGAGAGGACAAGGACGCTGTGTCCCTTCTCGATCTGGCGCAGCGCCGTCCGGGCGATCAGTTGGTTCCTGTCTTTGTCAGCCTCCATGTCGGCCTGAAGCCGCATCCAGTCGTAGTGCCCCCGGTATGCGAACTTGTACCCCGTTTTCACCGGAACCACCCTGACAGGGACGGGCGATGAAAACTTGCGCTCATAGATCACCGGGCCGAGCAGATGTTCCATGAGCTTTTCCATCCCGTCCGCGCGGCTCTTTGTCGCCGTGAAACCGATCCGATACTTGGCAGGGCTGGCGTTGAGGATCAGTTCCCACGTCTCAGCCGGGGCATGGTGCGCCTCGTCCACGATGACACCCCCAAAATTGTCAGCCCACTTCGTTCGGTACCGCTTCATCTGATCTCGAACGGTCTGCACCATTGCGATTGTCAGGTCGCCCCTCACCCACTGGCTGCCCTGAATCGTTCCCACCTTCGCGCTCGGCATCGCCCTGGCGGCGTACTCGACCCACTGATTGAAAATGTCCTCGGTATGAACGAACACGATCCACGGCGTTTTCACTTCAGCCACCACCGCGAGCGCCACCTGTGTCTTGCCGAATCCCGGCTGCGCGATCACTAGCCCCTGCTCCTCCCGGAGACACGCCTGGAACGCCTCCACTTGCCCTGTGCGGCCCTCCGCGCCCAAGGTGTGCCGGAACCTCACCCCGCCCTTCCTCGGGGCGCGAGGGGGGCATACGCGCTCGTCCACATAGCGCACGTGATCGGGCAGGAGACTCCACGCGCCTCGGGGAATCTCCACCCTCGCGCCTGAGAGCCGCTTGTATGTTGTCACCTGCTGCTGCTTGGCGTCGAAGAAGGTCAGCTTGGTGAACAGCTTGACCCACTCACGCTCTGACAACTCAGCGGCCTTCAGGGTGATGGTGGAGTTGACGATCATCGCGTTCGGATGATTTTCACCAAGGCGTTCGTCCCGGCGAACAGGATCGTCTCGATGGAACCGCGCTTGATCAGGTAGCCGCAGATGCGACCCTCGTACAAGTCCCCGATCTCGAACGTCCTCGGCTCCTTGTCACGCCCCTGGCTGCACGTGATCGTCTCACCTGGCTCGACTGGCCTGACAACCTGCCACCACTTGCCTTCGTGGTTGATCTCATGTCCGGCCTTGACGGCGCGGAACCGGATCGTGCGTTGCTCGCGGATGGCCTTCTTCGTCTCGGTTTTCATCGACGGCCTCCTCCCGCGCGACCGGCGCGACGGATCGTGGACTCTGACACCTTCGGCGGGCGCGGGAACTCCCCGATCCACCCGAACGGATCACGCATGGCGGCAGGGCGCAGATCGAGCCGCCGGATGAGTGGGATTTTCAGGCTACGCATTGCGCACCGTCCCGAACTCCAAGCCGAAGCGGTCAGCCGCGTAGACAAGGCTCCGCTTCCGGGCATCGTTGTCAGGCAGCTTGTTGAGCGCAGCGACGATCTCAGCCACCGCCACGATCTCGGGGTCGATGAACACCGCCGCCGTGAAGTCCACGCGCTCGCTGTGAGCCTCTGAGCGCCCGTCTGCGGCCTCGACAGGCTCCGAGGGTTCTCCGGGTAGCCCCATGACCGTCCCGCCCGTAGCGAGCCTCTGAGCGCGGCGCTCCTCGACCTCGCGCGTGTCCTCGTCGTCCTCGTCCACCGGCTTTGCCATGACCTCACGCAGATGCTCCCTGAAAACCGGAAGCCCCGCCTCGATCAAGTCCCACCCGCGATGGTGGCCGAAGCTCCGCTGAGTGACAACGCAGCGATTGAGGAACTGCACCGCGCCCTCGTCGCGCTCCCAATTGAACGCGGAGAGATCGCCGTTGGCGAGCGCCTGCTGGCGACGGGCCTCGGCCCACTCCCACAGATGCTTGCCCACGTAGCCGTGGGGTGACAAATGGTTCTTGCCGCCATGCCCCGGCGTGATCCTGACGCCAGGCGGCGGGTGAAGCTCGACCTGGCGGATGAGACGGCGCAGGATGGGCCGGTAGTGTGTCCCCCGGCGTCCTACTTCGGTGTTTTCAGTGATTGCGGCTCCCATGCGGGTACCTCCTTCTTTCGAGTGACGTTCGGGCCAACCCGTATTTATATCAGCCCTGGGCGAGTTTTGCAACTTCCCTGGCTGTCTTGGTTCTGTGGCAACCCTGACACAGCACTTGCAGGTTTGACATCTCACGTCGGATGACATCCCATGAGCATTGCCATACAGCCGACCGGCGTGGGATCGTTCGGTCGATATGATCTAGCTCTAGGTTTTCAGTTGATCCACACTCGATGCAGCACCCGCCAAGAAGCTCGATCAGTTCTTCACGCCGCTGCTGTGCGCGCTCCCTCATCTGCTTCTTTTGTTTGTCAGTTGCCCTGGGCATTCCTGTCAACTACTCCTCAACCTCGGCGGCGCGCGTCGTAACCATGAAGTCCATGATCCCGCAGGCGTCGTAGATGTCGTCCGGCTGGACGGCCTTGGCCTTCGAGTCGGCGGGCTTCGGGATGAGTCCCTTCCGAGACTGGATCAGGTCGGGCCTATCCTCGACCCCGTAGCTGAACATCGCCCACTTTTTCACGTGCCACTTGTTGAAGTCGCGGTTCATTTTCATGTCCATGTCGTGCGCAACCGCCGAACGCCACGACGATGCGTTGACCTCGTAGACCCGCGTGTACCCGTACCTGACAAGACCTCCACGGAAAGCGCCGCAGATTTCAGCCTGCTGGCGAAGCCACTGAGACTCGGCCCGCCGAACGATCCCGGCAGGCCAAGCCTCCTCAATTCCGATCCAGATGTTGTCAGCCGGTATGGACATCGGCCCTACGGCCGTCTGCAACGAATGGATGAAGTCCGCAGCCCGCACCGCCTGAGCCAGTCGGTCAAGAAAGTGATCCCCATGCGTCCACCTGACCTGAAAAATCCCTGGGCCACGCATCTGATCGAGCAGCGCGTCGTATGCGATCATGCAACCCGAGATCGAGGACACCGACGCATCGATGCCCACGACCGCCCAGGAGTTTTCAGCCGCCCGACGAACCCGAGCGGCGCGTTGCTTGACTGCGGACTTCCTAGCCATCTACCTCACCGGCCCGTCGAGCCGGATCAGGCCAGTCGGCGTGACGCGGAACTCCAATTCGTCGCGCTTTGTCACCGTTTCCAGTCCGGCCGCGTATTCCTCGGGCGTCATGCCAGCTTGTCCAGGCACTCGTCGCAGTACGGGGGATCGGCCTCGGCCTCGACCACCTGCGCCTGCGAGCCTCGAATGACATCCACCATCTTGTCAGCCAGGGCGCGGAAGGTATGTCCGCGCTCGGGGCCACTCAGGATCAGGAAGTCCGGCATGGCGTCCACGTTCGAGATCAGCGCGTCGTAGACCACCTGACGCATCTCGTCGGCGGGGACATGGATCGTGTGCTTGGTCGTCCGAGTGAAAACGTCGAACGCACGGAACATGACTTCACCGGCGCGGTCAGCGTCATGGCACAGCTTGACCCACTCCTCGCGGTACTTGTCAGGGACGAGTCCGTTCTTCCCCTCGAACTTCGGATCGCCCATGCGGTCGGTCAGGAGCGCGTGCTTTGCCGACGCCTCCGCGAACGCACGGAAGGTTCGGTGCTGCATGGAGTCCGGTTCGAGCGTACCGAGGAACGTCGTGTGATCCGGGTCGATTGTCAGCTTCTTCTTACGCATTCGGCTTCACCACCTTTCGCTGGCCGCTCCGCTCGGGGACTTCCCAATCGAGGCCACGCAGGTTGTCAATGGAGACGGACTTCTTGACGATCTCGGTCTTGCGTCCCTTTTTCATCGGAACCTCGATGTGAACCTTCCGGTTCTTCTGCCCGACAACACGGACACGGATCGGCGTGATCGTCTTTTCGAGGTAGAAGTATTCCTCGTCCTTGACAATCTCCAACCCACCGATCCCCCGAATCACCCCGTCGTTCTTGTCAGCCACGTTCGGAGAACCGGGCTTCGTGAAGTTCGACTGATTGAACGGCTCGACCGGCACGCCATGAGCGCCAAGGCGCACCCATCCCTCACGCGGCTTGACATCCCCGCGCGAGAACAGTTCGAGGTACGGGCCAGGTGACAACGCCTCGACGCGCTCGGTGATGTCCGGCTTCACCGAATCGCCCCGCCACGGCCCCGTGATCTCCGTTGAGATCGCCCCAGGCTGGACACGCTTTTCAGTCGAACGCGCGGCGAGGATGCAATGCTCCGTCCGCGAACGCAGCCACCACCCGAGGCCGAGCTTTGTCTTGCGCCACGTACCCATCGTCTTGTACGTGAACCCCCACGCCTTGACAACTTCCAACGCCATCTCTAGCGCCGGGTTCGTCGTCCACAGGTGCAAGTGCCCGTCCGGGTGGATGATGTCGCCCACCGGGATCGCGCAGATTTCAGCCAGCGACATCCGGTCGTAATGCTGCCGGTGCCCCATCGCAAACTGCTTCTTGTTTTCAGGCTCGAAGGGCCACGGCGGATCGGCAATGATCGTGCCGAACTGAACGCCCTTGGGAAGCTCGAACCGGACGCTCAAAGCTCGACCCCGCACAGGACGCACAGGTTCGCCGGGATGACGTAGGTGCCCACCCGGATGTCGAATACCGCCAGGTTCTTCAGGATTTCAGTCGCCACGTAGCGCAGGTTGGCGTCCAACGCCTCCCGGCTGATCGGTGCGCCCTGACCTGCGATGGCAACGATGACATTCCCGGTGACGTTCTGCCGAAGCTCGGCCACCATCTTGTCAAGCAACGCCTGTGTGCGCTCGTCCTGAAGGTCGTAGGCGGCGTCTGCAAGCTCGCCGCGAACCTCTGCCTCGACCTCGGCCTCCTCGACGGCCTCGGCCACCCTAGGATCGAGTGAACGTACTGCTGTCTTACGCGCCATTGGCTGCCTCCTTGAACTCGCCCCAATCACAGTCCTGACAAGCGCGCATCAGGTGAGCTTGGGTAGGTGAATGAAGGTTGATTCCATGTTCATGAAGCATGTTGATCATCTTGTTTGTCAGCGTAGGGATGAACACACCGGGAGCAAGTTCGAGTGACATCTGCTCCTCGACCGTGCGCAGCATGGTGAAGCCAACCAGCGAGTAGGCAAGGAAGTTACCCTCCCATCGCTTCACGGAGCCGCCTTCGACTGACATTCGCGGGTGCGTCGTCGGGATAGGCTGCGATCTCGCCGGACTCCACCGCCTCGACGGCTTCCTCGACAAGCTCCTGCCAGATCGACTCGTCCGGGGTGAAAAGCCGGAACCAGTCCAGCGGAGAGATGCAGTCAGGCCGAAGCTCATCGAAGCGAGCCTGGGGTGACAACCCCTGAGACTTGCCCATCTTGGGCACGAACGCAGGGTGGATCGCCCGCTTCTTGGGCCGCTTCACCTTGGCCTTCTCGGACACGTAGCTTGTCACCCGGCCCGAGCGTCGGCCCTTCGGCTTGTACCCCGACTTCTCCCGCTCCTTCGCGGCCGCTTGCTCCTTGCGCTGCTTGGCTGTCAACTTGTCAGCCACGTGAGATCACACCGTCGATCACGCGCAGCCGGAAGTTCGCCATCGTCTCGCCCGGAGTGAAAACGAACCCGCTGAAGTCGAAGTGCCGGGTGGCGGGCTTGGGCGTGTACCCCAACTGGCCTGCCCACCTGACAAGCTCCTCGTCGCACATCATGGCGATGGACTTCCACAACGGGTCACACATTGTCAGTGGCCCCGGCCGGTGGGGATGAAGTCCTTGCCGGTGCGCGGCCCCTTCTTGGACTTCGACTTCTTCTTTGTCACCTGAGCCTGGCCGGACTCGATCTGAGCGATCAGCCGCTCGCGCTCGCGGAGCGAGTTGCCAGGACGCGACCGCAGCTTTGTCATCTTCTCCTGCGGGGTGAGCGCGTCGTGTGCTGCCTGCCGTTCCTCAGCGCGACGGCGAAGCTCGTCACGATGCTCGCGGAGCTTCCCGGTGGGCCTGGACTTCTTGGGGTTCGCTTGGCTCATGGGCCATCCTCCCTTCGGTCGTGGACGTGAACGAGGGAGTTTACCAGCCCTGGGCCTATTTTGCAAATGCTACTGCTCGGCCAGAATCGCCAACCCCGCGAGGCTACCCCAACCCCACCCCGGCGAGTTCATCATCTTCCAGGCGTTCGCGCCCACAGTGTCGAGCCGAAACGACTCATTTGATCCAGACAAGTTCGCCGTCATGATGATGTAGCCCTCGGGAACCGACGATGGACGAAAGCCAACAGGGAGAGTGAAAACCGCACCCGAGCCTGACTGAATCAGACCGCGCCCCACAACGAGGCCCGAAGGCAAACGGCGAATCGCAACCCACCCTGCACCGCCCCACGGTGCCGGGTAGTTCGAGTGCCCGCCTTCGTATGCGATCTCGATACCGAGCCTCTGCCACCCGCTGTCAGTCCAGGGATTTGTCACAACGGGGTTGGCCGCACGTTCCAACGCCGGATACCGCCATGCGATCCTTCCCGCGCCGATCCTCACCCCGAGGACGAGCCGATCTCGATGGGGGTATTTTTCATCTCCCGCTGGCGAACCGCTGTATGCATCAACATAGGCGGCATAGGTTCCGCGAGGCGCGTTCGTCGGTGGCACGTCCACGCACAGCGCGTCCCACTGGCCGAGCGTGTGCGACCCTGCGGCCACCCTGATCCAGTTGTTGTTGCCACCCCCGGCCATGACAATCAGCGTTGAGCCGAAGGTGACACCGCCAGCGCCATTGTCAGTGATAGTGCCCTCGGGCATGACGATCATTCCCTGAGCGCGAGCAACCGGCCCCCAAGGATCGTAGATGTCCGGGATGCTACTCATTTGTCAGTCCTCCGTATCTGCTGTGACAGGGCCGAGGTCGGGAATCCCAAGTAGGTCAAGTACGCATCGATAGTGGCGGCACGTTTTCCTACCGGAAAAACCATCGCACGTGCATCCACCTTCCGGGTACTCAACACTGACAAATCCGAGATCGACGGCGTGCCATTCATCATCCGCGCTTCCGCTTTTCACCAGGAAGTGCGCTCGGCCCAACACGACGATCTCCTCCCCGAGATGGCGTAGCGACTCGTCTTTCAGGGGTTGCTTTTTCACGCGCCTTCTGAGCAGCCGCAACCTCGTCTCGGCAGAAGTAGGCAAAGGGGCACTCTTGGAACTGGATCGTCCGCGTGGACGTGCAATCCGGGGCGGGGATTTCCTCATTTGTCACGTGCCTCCTTAGTTCGTGCATCCGGCGCTTCACCTTCGAGCGATGCTGCCGGACGACTAGCTGATCCTCATGGAGCGCGAGCGGAGAGCCGGACTGTGAAGGCCCGCCCTTGTTTTCACCGACGAGAAGGCACGTCCTGATCTCGACGCCGAGTACCTCGCCCATGAACGACTCGAACGCACAAGCCTTGTTGACAATCTCGGCGTACCCCACGATCTGCACCTTGTAGCCGATCTTCGTCCCCCACTTCTCATGCTCCTGAAAACTCCTGACGTTCATCCCCTTGAAGTCAACGATGTAAAGCTCGCCGCCGATCTCCACGATGGCGTCGATGGTGCCAGCGAAGTCGCCATTGGGATGAAAAACCCTGATCTCGCAGCCATGCAAGATCAGAAGTCCAGCACGGTGCGCCTTCCAAAGTGCGAACTGCCACTTGTAATGCCTGAAATCCCCATCGAGGAAGTAGCCATTGGTTCGAGGGGACTTCGCCCGCCGCTTCTCCTGCCCAATGACAGCGAAGTACGCCTGCCGCGTACAGGACGAGAGCATCGACGGACTGAAAACCCCCTTCTCGCGCTCACGTGCCCGCGCGATCATGAGGTTCATCATGAACTCACGATCCTCGTCGTCATCGACTGACAACGGATTCTCTAGCACGTCCTCCAAGATCGGGACGAGAATGCCCCGCGCTCGACGGCGCTCGATGATCCTACGCTCAGTCGCCGTCCGCGCCACTTTTCACCACCCGGTAAAACGGAGTGCCGCACCGATGGCATTCTCCGACCATCCATCGCGCCGGAATCGGCGGATTTGCAGTCGGGTGGGCAGGGACGAAGATCGCATCGTTTTCAGTATGCTCCTCCTGACACTGAGGGCACGTCAAAATCTGCGGCTCATTTGCCACGGGACAGTCTCTCGATCTCCACCCTTGCTTTTTCAAGTTCACCTTCGAGCAAGCCGATCCGCTCCTGCTGCGCCTCATGATCCTCTAGCCGAGTGACAAAAAGGTTGAGTGGGTCAGAACCCTCGAACGTGATCACCATTGCGGGGAGTTGCCCCGGCGGCGTGCTGAAGGCATCCTTTGTCAGCTTCTTGAACTCGACCTTCGAGATCGTGTAGCTCGCACTCTCGGTCGTCCTGGCCTCGACCAAGTGACCATTGAGAGTGACATCGCGCTTGGCGAACCAATGGCGTCCAGAGTTGAGTTGCTTCCGACCCCCTGGCATAGCCGCCAGCTTTGTCTCCTGCCGCTTGCTCCGTTGATTCGCGCGGGCCTTCACCCACGGCGTCTCAGGGATGTCAGGCTCAGTCCCCATTGATCTCCTTGACAAGCGCCAAGGCACGGCGCGCTCGAAGCCGCAGCGGGTGATCGTGGGGGTACTGGATCATGTCACGCTCATTCCGCGTCAACTCCTCGATGATCAACTGCATGTCACCCGCAGGTACGTCCTCCCACCGTGCCGATGACAATGTCGCCCGCCAGTCCTTGCAAAGCTCCTCTAGCTGCTCGACCCCCGGCTGCATCCGCGTCGGCAGCGAATTGTCCCGCGCGATGATCGCGGCACCGGCCAGCCACGGGTACCACTTCTTGTCAAACTGTTCGATTGTCATGCTCATGAGGACGCGGCCTTTCGTGCGATCTTCTTTCGCTTCTGCCACTTGACAATCGAGCGAGCGCCGACGAACCGATGGGCGCAGCATTCGCCCACGTCAGCGTGCGCCGTGTAGTCCCCGTGCGTCTTGCGCGTCTCCCCGTCTTTCACCGGGGCAATGAACAGCTTGGCAACGACGCGCTCGCACGCCTGCTGGCAGATGTCACAGGTGACGTTATTCCTCGCCATCGTCGGCCTCCACGTCCTCGTCCTCGGGTGGAACCCCGATTGCCTTCGAGTTTTCAGCGATAGCCCATTCCAACTCCTCGCGCATCTCCGTGTTGTCACGAAGCAGCTTGCGGAAGTTGGCTTCGGTACCGCCCCACTCCTGCCCGTCCGAGTCCTCGTACACGTACCGCGTCGGCTTCCCGGTTGCGGTGATCAGTCCGTCCAGCACGCCCAGGTGGATGATCTCGTACTCGCGGTCGATCCGGCTGCGCTCGTAGTCGAACAGGAACATCGCTTCGATTTCAGGCCGCGCCGTCTTTTGCTTCTCCGCACGGACAGCCACCCAATGCCCGACCGGCGTATCGGCCTCCACGATCTTGCCCTTTTTCACCGTCTTGCGCTTCTTCTTGTTTCGGTCGAGCCGCTTGAACTCGATCCGCACCGATGCGTAATGCTTCAGCGCGCGGCCCCCCGGCGTCGTAGTGCCGCCGTATCCCCCAACTTTGTCAATCAGTTGGTTCGTCCAAAGGATCAGTGTGTGATCGTTCTGCGATGTCACCCTGCGCAGCATCCGTGACATCATCCTCGCACGGCCAGCCGTCCGGTCATCGCCTTCCTCGACATCCTTGGCAAGCTCCTCCTGCGGAAGCAGCGCCGCAACCGAGTCCACAAGCACTACGTCGGCTGCCGGGTTTTCATCATCGTGCTGAACGAGAAGCATGAGCAGCTTGATGAACTCCTCGGCCGTCTTGGGCCTGCGGATCAGAAGGTTGTCAAGGTCGCCACCGAGGAACTGGAAATACGCCTCATCGAAAGACCCCTCGGGGTCGATGACAACGCAAACCTCTCCTCGGCTCTGCGCGAGCGCGAGTGTTCTATACGCGACCGTTGACTTGCAGCCGTGGTAGTCGCCGTATAGCTCGATATGACGGCCTCGGGGAAAGCCGCCCGCCGTTACACGATCGATGACAAGTGAGCCTGACGGAATCCGCTCGATCTTCCATCGCGGATCGGAGGCGAGGGTCAGTAGCTCGCTGCCCATCTGAGCATTGACCCTCGCCATCACCGCCGATGCGGAGCCGCCTTTCCGAGAGCGCGACTTTTTCACGTCCGACCCGTCCTCGCCTTCTCGCGCCGCAGGTAGCGAACGCGCTTTGCCTGATTCTTCCGGCCCTTGCCTCTGACAACCAGCTTCCGCTTGTGACGGCGCTCGGCCTTGACCTTCGCCATCGGGCGCTTTGTCACTCCACGCTTCGGAGCAAAGTTGCGCTTGGCGGTCGTCCGCTCGCGGGCAAGCTGGCGAAGAACCTGGGCCTTCAGGTTTTCAAGCGCGTTCGCGTCCTCCCGATCCCTGTCGGCCTGCTGGCGCTTTCGTAGCGCATCGAGGGTGAACCGATCTCCGAGTCCACGCAGGCCACTGAGCGGCCCCCTGCGGCCCTGAGAACCCTTCACCCTAGTCCTCCACCGTCTCGGCGTCGGCGGCGTCTCCTGCGGCCTCCTGCGCGAGCGCATCGGCCTCTGCAAGCTGCGGGTCAGGCTGCTCACGGTCGGCGGCTGCGGCCTCGTCCGGGCCGTCCACGGCGCGCTCGCCGGGTGCAGACGGTTCGTCCACCGGCAGACCGGCCTCGGCCCGCTCGATGTTCGAGGACTGCGGCATGACAAGCCCGTGGTGCATGGACGGGTCATCGATGCCGTACTGCGTCGGGTTGAGGTTGATCTGCGTGCCCTTCGGGTTGTCATCGGTACCCACGTACAGCGTCGTCCAGTCGCGGCCGAGCGTCGCCACGGAAAGCTTCATGCCAACGATCACTTCATCGGGCATGGGGTACTCGGGATCGAGATTGACAATGCGCGGCCCGCCTTCGAGAACGAGCGCCCACCCATCGCCTTCCGGCTCGATGGCCTCGATCTCGCGGCCGTAGTAGAACGTGAGGTTTGGTTCCATTTTCACTTCCTCCTTGCCTGTCGCTTACGCTTGTGTAGAACCGTGAACGCGGCAACCAGCTTGTCATCCTCCGCGCCAAACACCTGCGGATCGCCCTCGTAACAGCCAGTGACATCGTAGAAGCGGAAGCCCATCGGCCCGTCCGTGTCGAACGGTTTACGGATGCTCCCCTCCATGCAGATGACATTCCCCCGGTGCTTCCGAGCGATGAACTTCAGGTACTCCGCTTCCTCCTCCTTGTCCTCGTTCGCCATGATATGAAAAGCGATCCCGTTTTCATCCACGGCGAGTAGCAGGTAGGTCTTGACTCGCGCCCAAGAGGACGCCTTCAGCTTCAGTATCTCTTTTTCATCGAGATCGGGAATCCAGAACATCTTGGACACGCTGGCCCGAGCGTCTGTCAGCGTAGCCCCCGGCTCATACCCCAGGTGCCGCCACGTACCCGAGTCATTCCGCCGCTTGCGAGTGTGTTCGGGCTTGCACCCGACCATCGCCCTCGGCTTGTCAAGCAAGAACTTCAGGAGCTTGAACTGCTCCGTGTCATCCTGAACGCCCTGGATTCCGAACGATGAAAACGCACCTACAGCCGCGAGGTTGTTGATCGTCGTCACCTTGACAGCCTGCGACGGGGTACGCGCCTTCAAGTCCTCCACCGACGAGAACGGTTGACCGGCAAGGATGGCACGCATCGCCACCGGCCCGACCCCATCGATAGCTGACAATCCCACCCTGATCTGCTTGTCCTTCTCGCCCTTCGAGAAGCCGCCCGTAGACAGGTTGATGTCAGGCGGCAGGATGCGGTACCCATGCGCTCGGGCATCCGCGATATAACGTCCCTTTTCAGGGTACGTGTCGAGCAGCGCCACGTAGTAGTTGTGTTCGTGATGGCATTTCAGGTGCGCCGCCTGCACCGCGAGCTTCCCGTAGCTCGTCGCATGTCCACGGTTGAAGCCGTAGCCCTGGAAGGATTCCATGTAGGTGTCCCAGGTCGCTTCGGCTTCAGCCCTGGACATCCGTTCGCTGGCTCGCTTGACAAACTTCGGCTTGATCTTGGCGAACGCTTCCTTGGCCCCACGGCCGACGCCCTTGGCGAGCTTGATCGCATCGAGGAGTTCCTGTACCTCGTTGTGATCGAAGCCGATGGCATAGCCGAGATCGAGAATCTGCTCCTGAAAAATCGGCATCCCCATCGTCTCGCCAAGCACCTTCTCCGCGATCTCATGCGGGTAGGTGACATCCTCCTCGCCCTTCCGTCTCTTGTTGTAGACCTTGTGATACCCCGGCCTTGTCAGCGACGGACGGTAGATGGCGACAGTGGCGATGACGCCATGCACGTTTTCAGGCTCAACCTCGATGCAGCCCTGCCGGTTAGTCTTTCCCTGGATCGTGAAGATGCCCTCTGTGTCACCGGCGCGGATCATCTCGAACGTCTCAGGGTCGTCCAGCGGGATCGACTCCAAGTCGAGCGGGTTCATTCCTGACATGGCGAGCGTCTTGGAGATGACCGTCAGCATTTTCAGTCGGAGGAAGTCGCCCTTGTTGAACCCGAACTCCAAAGCCTGCTTGTAGTCGTACTGACTGACAAGCTGGCCGGACGACGCAATCAGGTAGCGGGGCACCCACTCACGGAGCGGGCGATCCTTCGTGCCGAACACCCACCCGCAGGCGTGCTGGCCGACGCTCTTGATGTTGTCAAACACGCCGGATGCAAGCTCGTAGATGTCAGGGTACTCCTCCTTCAGCGCCGTCCAGATGTCCTCCTCCTCGTCTACGAGGCCCGAGTCGATCATCTGCGGGAGCAAGCCTGCGATTTCATCCTGCGCCTCCTTCGAGATGCCGAGGCTTTCCGCCACCATGCGGAACGTCGAGCGGTTCGCCAGCGTCCCGTAGTTGCACAGAAGGATCAGGTTGTCATCGCCCTCGCGCTCCGAAACGTAGTCCTTCACGTACTGCATGAAGTCCTCGTAGCGGTCGTACTGGATGTCGATGTCGATGTCAGGCAGCTTCTTTCGCTCCGGGTTCACGAACCGCTCGAATGTCAGCTTGTATTCGAGCGAGTCGATGTTGTGAATGCCCAGGCAATAACAGAGCAGCGAGTTGGCCGCTGACCCTCGGGTATTTGTCAGGATGCCTTCGCGCCGTGCGGCTGCGATGAAATCAGACATCATGAGCAGGTAATCGAGGAAGTCGCCCATCGAACGAAGCTCATGCTCGATCCGCGCGTTCACTACCTCGTCGCCATGCTTGGCCCTAAGCCTTTTCACCCGCGTCTTTATCCGAGTGCGAACCTCGTCCAGCTTGTCGGTGTATCCCGAGTCCGGGATCGAGTACGAAAAGTTGTCAAGGGGGTCGAGCCGAATGTCGGCTTCGGCCACGATGTCGAGCAGGTTTTCACACGCGCCCGCAGCCCAAGGGGTCTTGTCCTCTAGCTCCTCCATCGACTGCATGAAGTTCCGCCAGTAGATGTAGCCCTTGACAGGATCGAGCTTTTCATTCGTTGCCTCGTCCTTGGCCCACCTGTTCAGCTTCGAGGCAAGCATGGCGATGTGCGCCTTGCGCTGTTCCCGATCCTGATAGTGCGAGTCGTTTGTCAGTACGAGAGGCGTGCCGGTGATCTCGGCCACAAGCGCGAGGCTTTTCATGACAGCCCGCTCATGCGTGACCATCTCCTCCCACCGCGCGTACTCACGGCCGAACAGGCGCTCGTCGTAATGGTTCTGAATCTCGATGTAGAAGTGCGGCCACACCGTTTTCATTGCCTCGACGTAGGCGATGGCCGCTTGCGCGCCGTTGCCGTTCATCGAGTGAACGGTCTGACAAAGCTCGCCGCCCATGCAGCCCGACAATACGACGTTGTGATGCAGCGGGTAGGGTGCATGGTCGATCATCGCTTCGACCGAGATGCGAGGCTTGTGGTAGAAGTTTTCACGCTGCATCGCAAAGCTCGTCCACGCAACGAGGTTGTGATACCCCTCGCGTGACAACGCCAGCACCGTCAAGTGGTGCGATGCGCTGCGATACTCCTTGTCCTGAAGGCCCAGGATTTCATCGGGCACCACGTACATCTCGCATCCGATGATCGGCTTCACCTTTTTGTCACGGCAAGCCTGGTAGAAGGCGGGCGCGCTGCCCATCCAACCATGTTCGGTCAGACAGGCAGCGCCCCACCCTAGCTCGACGGCGCGCTCGACAACGCTCTTGGGACTCCCGAACCCGTCCAGCACCGAGAACGTGGAGTGACAATGTAGGTCAGGGGCGTTTCGACGTGCCGTCTTTCGCATCGCTACTCCTTGGAGGCCAGGTCGGGGATTTTCACAGCGTTGCTTGTACCGAGCGTCCTCCTTCAGCGCGAATCCGAAGCTGTAGCTCATTGTCAGTCCTCCTTACTTCTTCTTCTTGGCAGACGACTTCTTGCCCGACGACTTGCCCTGCGACTTCACGCGAGCGGCCTTCTGCTCCTCGGCCTCGCGTGCTGCGGCCCGCTCTGCGGCCTTCTTCTGCCGCTCCTTGGCCTCCTTGACAAGCCGCTTGCCCACCGGCGAGTCGAGATCGGGGAGCGCGTCCTTCACGGACGTTCCCACCGTGGCCTTCACGCGGAGCTTGGCAGGCTGCGGATCGGCCCACTTCTCCTCGCCGGGATTGTCACGATCCGGCACCTTGCGCTTCGGCTTCGCGGGCACGCCGCTCGGGTTGATCGTCACGATCTTGAAAAGGGGAACCTTCAGCCCCTCCTCGATGACCTCCTCGACCACGGCACGCAGCGAAGCAACGAAGTCCTGAGCGTTCTTCTTCGGAATGCGAAGCTCGTCCTCCATCGTTTCGAGCGTGCGGTCAAGAAGCTGGCTCTGTGTAATGCTTGCCATATTTTTCACCCGCCCTTTCAGTCGCGGTTGAGTGGGTGATCTGCGGGCAACGAGTGAACCCGAAGCCCGCAGAACCCACAGGGAGGTAGCCTTTTCAGGCTACTTCTTTTTCTTCCCTCCGGCCTTCTTGCCACCGGACTTCTTGCCGGACTTCCCGACCGGCTCGGGAAAGACAGACGCGAGCATGTCGTCGTCATCGTCCTTCGCGGCCGAGATCGTCACCTGCTGGCCCTCCTCGAAGTCGGAGATGTCAAGCTCCGACCAGTCGCGGCCGTTGTCATCCTCACCGGCATCGAGGAAGAACAGATCGAACTCCGTCCCGTCCTCCATCTCCACGGTCAGGGTGTCCTCGTCCGTGTTGACGGCCTTGATCGTGACAACCTCGCTGTCCACGGAGTCGGGCACTTCGCCCTCACCATCCGGGTCGTCCTCGGTCGCCTCCTCGGCCTCGGACACCACGAAGTCGCCATCCTCGTCCTTCTCGAAGCTGACAACCAGCTTGGTGCCCTTGCCGTAGTCGGTGAGATCGACCTCATCGGTGCCGTAGATGTCGAACTCGTCCGACTCGCCCGCCGTCACGGTGAGGATGTTGTCCTTCTTCTTCAGCTTGACAACCTCGACCGTCAGACCCTCGCCCTCTGGCTCCTCCTCCGGTTCCTCGTCGGCGGGCTTGCCCTTCTTGGCCGACGACTTCCCGCTGGACTTGCCCGAGGACTTCTTCTCCTTCTTGTCCTCGTTGTCATCCTCGTCGGGGTCGTCCTCCTCCAAGGCGCTCGCGGCATCGACTTCCTTCAGGGCGCGACGCATCTGCTTGGTGGCGATGTCCTCCAAGTAGTCGTCGTCGATCTCCTTCAGCGCCTTGTTGAGTTCCGTCTTTGTCAGCTTCTCCTTCTTGTCACGAATCGAGAACTGCCCGTTCCCCTCCATCTTCGTGATCTTGAAAAGCTGGCCGAGGACGTTGTCACCCTCGGACACCATCTCGCGGAACTCCTCCGCGACGTAGTAGTTCATGTTGAACACCTTGATCTCCCCATCGACCAGCCACAGCGTCTTGGCGCGAGTGGAGGGGTTGTCACCCTCCTCGCACAGCGGGCAGTCGTCGCCGGGGCACGGGCAGTACCCGGTGGCGGGGGTGTAATGCTCGAAGTATTCGTAGTAGCCGGGGTTGTCACTCAACTCCGGGTCGGGCAAGAACAGCGCGTTGCCCGTGAATGAGTCCTTCACCTTTTTCAGCGTGATGAACCCACCACGGCCTGCGTTCCGATCCTCGTTGGAGCGGACGCGACGAGGCTTCATCGTGTTAGCCAAGAGCCACCTTCCTTTCACGTTTCGGGCTTTTCACCTTCGGACTTACTCCACGCTCCCGCAACCTCCGCTTGAACGCGGTCATCGACAATGCCGTGTCGATAGCGTGACTCGCCTCCTTCCTTGTCAGTTCTGCCGGGTCTGCTTTGCCTTTCGGGTACAGGCAAACGAATAGCGGACACTTTGTCAGTTTCGAGGCAGCGAGTTCGGTGTTCCTGATCCCCGCGCCGTCTTTGTCGAACATGAAAAAGATTCGGCGGGGTCGAAGTGACCGAATGATCTGCGCCTGCCTGTCTGACAAACCTGTTCCGAGAATCGCCGTGGCCTGGATGCCCATTCCCTGCAACCGGATCGCGTCGAGCGAGCCTTCGCAAAGAACGAGGCCGTGAGAGGATACCTGCTTCCTGTCGAGCTTGCAAGCCCCGAATAGCAGGGCCGTCTTGACGGCACCCTCGGGCCAGTAGAGGTACTTCGGCCAGTCCTTCGAGCGGATCGCCCGCTTGATCAGGAACCGGCTGATCCCGCGCTCGTCGTCGGCGGGAATGACAATCCGTCGTTCATCCGCGTCCCACCCAAGCCCCCACGTGGAGATCGCTGCTGCGTCGATCCCTCGCGCTGACAGGTATTCAAGTGCAACAGGAGGCAGGTAGGTAGAAAAGTCGTCCAACCGAGCGACCGCGTTTTCATCACGATCTCCGATGGCGGCTCGTCTAACGCGGCCATCAGCGCCCCGAGACTTCCGCTTGGAGCCAGGCCCAAGTGAGACTCGCGTGTGCTGAACGATGACCTTGCGAGCTTCTTTTTCACTGATCCCCTTGACTAGCGCGATGGCCTTCTCGTAGGTGCCCGAGATGCCGCACAGCGCGAAGCAATGCACCAACGGCTTTTCGAGGTTGATCTGAAAATGCTTCTTGGTCGATCCATGATCGGGGTTCGGGCACACAACGAGGGGCGCAAACCCGCCTGACAGATCAGCGTTGGGCGGGAAGTCAACGAACTCCTCCCACAACGCAACCGCGTCCAACTTTCGCCCACGGTAATTCATGATGCCCTAAGAAGCCTAAGCTGATTGACAAACCCCATGCGCCGTTCAAGTTCAGCACTAGGAGTTATCCGACCACGCCCACCCGATTTTTCAGACTGAATCGTATTCGCATACTCCAACAGCAACTCAGCCTGTGCCAGTTTTTCACCTACAAGGTACTCGCAAATGATCGGGAGGAAATCACGCATCGCGTTTGCCCCTTCAAGACTCCAACGCCAGCACGCTCGGTGAGGGCCATGAGCCGGTGATTGGCTTAGGCTCCCACCGAACATGTGACGTAGACGCACCAAGGGGGCATTGTCAACCTGTCCCGCCGATACCGAAGGCTTGAAAATACGACCATGTGAAACAGTGATCGTAAAGCATCCTTCGCCATCGAGGAACCCTGCCGCCCATGCGACCGCCACAGGATCGAGCTTGCGCCCCCGGTAGTTCACAGGCCGACCGTCCTTAGCACCATCTCGTCGGACTTGACTGACATATTCTGCGCCAGCGCAAGCTCACGGTGGTACTCCATTAGTTCGCGTCCCTCCTCCGGGTCATGTGCGAAGTGCTTGCCGCGCGGCCCGATGTCAGGACGTGCCCCAACAAACGCCACGGCAGGCCCATCGTCGTCGTAGCTCTCCCGCCCGATGACGAAGTGCTGCGGGTCACGATTGTCAGGGCGAAGGCCGTTGTCTACCGGCTCCCAGTCCGACTTAGCGTCGGGATCGACCCCGAGCATCGGCAGATCGCGGTGTCGGTCGTGGCCCTTCCACTGACTCATTGTCAGATGACCCTCCGGTATTCCTTCGTGCCACGCTCGTTCCGAGGATCGCCCACGTGGATTTCAACCTCGGTCTGAAGCTGGCCGCTCTCACGCCGAGACAGGCGCTCGACACCCTGCGGCCCACCGCCCTTGGACGAGAGGATTGTCACACCGCTCCCTTCCTGGCCCTGATCCTGCGGGTTGCTCACCTTCGACTCGTTGTTGCGCCCGCTCGGCGCACGCCGCGAGTAACCCTTCACGTTCACCTTCTTGTCATCCACGAACTGCCTCCTTCCTTCCCGTCCGCTTTTTTGGACGAGTCGCATTGTCAACGATCTCCTTCAACTCGGCGTCATCCTCATCGAAGTCATCGTCCTTGCCGTTCATGTAACTCCCGGTCGGTGCATCGATTTCACGCATGACGCCCGTGTTCGGGTGGAACTGTACCTCGAACTTGAAATCGTGACCAAACCGGCTCTTGGAGCAGCGAAGGATCATCCGCTTCTCCTCAGACATGTTTTTCACCCCGATGACATGATCCGCCTCTTGGATCGGCACGTCGGAGTTGAATGACGAGTCCTTGTGTGGCGCGTCCTCCCTCTGCGTCTGTTGCCGGTGTGCCTGGTTTGTCACGACAATGGGGATGTTGAACGCCTCGGCCATGTCCTGAATCGCGTCCGAGATGTCTGACAATTCCTCGATCCGCGACTTCCTGTGTTTCGAGGCATGGAGCTTGTAGATCGGATCGATGATGACAAGATCGGGTGCCACGTCCGCGATCTTGGCCTCGATGAAGCTCGGCGTCATCCGCGTTCGGCGGTGCGTGTTTGTCATCAACACGATCTCGCCGCACTCCCCCTCCATCCACTCCATGAACCGCTTGTACGTTTTCATGTTGTACCCGACGCCACGCATCAGCGCCCGGTTGCGGAAGGAGTGTTCGAGGCCCAAGGACTTTTTCACTTGGGGGTACGCCGAGAGGAGTGTGTGAATCCGGCACAGATGCTCACGCCGGTTCATCTCGGGTGAAAACATCAGCACCCGATACTTCTCGAAGATCGAGTGGGCTGCGAACTTCGCCGTGAGGAACGACTTGCCCTCACCTGGCCGACCGAGACAGACAATCATCCGGCCGTCTACGAGTCCGTCCCAATGATGATCGATCCATTCGAGGCCAGTGGGGATGCCTGGCGGCGTGCCCGCCTTCCTGAGCTTGCGAATCGCCTGCTGCTCCTCGTAGTGATCGCGCCACCCACTGACAAGCGAATGGTCGCTGACGGGAGCATGGGCACGGGTGATCTGAGAGAGGATGTCGCGTGCCGCCTGAGCTTTGTCAACGGCGTTCTCGACTTCCAACTCCTCACCAAGCGTATCGAGCAGCGCATTGATCTCGGTGAAGGCCCGTTCGTTTTTCAGGTCAGGCAGTAGGTCTTGCAGGCGCTCGTCCACCGGAAGCATCTCGAAGTCCGGGAACTTGCGCATGAAAAGCCGACGGGAGATCGGCAACCGGCGTGTCGCCCGATCCTCGATCCACTGGAACTCCTCCTCACAGGTGACAAAATCCTGCACGGAGACACCGGCCTGGTAGAGCTTGCGTAGACCCCCGACCCCTTCGTGGACTACCGCAGCGATGACATGGGCCTCGACGCTCACAGAACGATCCTCACAGTCGGCGGATCGGCGGGGGGCAAGCCGCCCATCTCGAATGTCATCGAGTGCTGGCGTTCGATGGCCGCTGCGAGGAACTCGGGATCGAGCTTCCACACCGGATCGTAAAGCGCGTCAAGATCGATGACATACGCCGTACCCTCGTTCTCGATGATGGCAGAGCCGAGGATTCGTTCCGACAGATCGGGCCGTTGATGCCGTGCCCGCTTCGCAACGTCAGGGTGCATGACAACAATGCGCCCGTGATCGAGAACCCCCTCTCTCACACTCTCACCCCCGGATTCCTTCACCCCACCCCTAAAGGGGTGAAGGGAGAAGGAAGTCCTGAAGAACCTGAAAACTTTTCGCAGGATGTTCAACGAATCCACACCCCTGCGATGAAAGCCTTGTTGATCCAGACCTTCGTTCCCCTGATCTCGAACTCGACTGCGTATCGATCAACGTGACAAACTTTCGCATCGATTGTATCGTCTGCTGAAAGAAGTCCGTCCATCGGCGTAGCAAAGTCCGCTGCCAGAACGAGATCGACAGTTCCGCTCGACTTCTTCGCTGCGATCAGCGCATTGTCATACGCTGAATGCTGCGAGTGCGAACGTCCGCGACCACGGCTCTTGCCGCGATCACGTTCCACGGTTGCTGCTTCCAAGTGAACCTCCTTGTCGGGCCTGACAATTGAGTGCTGACGGAAGAAGCGGGGAGAGGCCGTAGCCCCTCCCCTGCGCCCGACAGTCACTCAGAACGCGGGACACTAGCATCGCTCCCCCTAGATCGTCAAGAAGTGGTCTGTACGGCCGTCTGCGGGCCTGGGCGGATGGATCGACCTCTCGGGTACCCCCTCCCTTCCCAGGCCCGGAAACGGCCGCTGAGAGCGCCGGACGGGGCTTCCCCGAGGAGATCACTGTTCGGCGGCTACTTGCGCGAGGGCGGGCACGCGCTTTCGCCGCCGAACTCGGTAGGCGGGAATGACAACCCCTCTAGCAAGGCACGCCTCGACCAACTGATGACAATTCGAGCAAAGCGTGAGCAAGTTTGAGTGAGTGTCGTTCTTCCTATCGCCATCTTTGTGATGAATCTCTAGTTGACAAATATCCTCGGGCACAAAACCGCACCGCTCGCAATGATCCTTCAGGTGCTTGCGATAGCGATGCAACCAAGCATGTCCTTCAGGCGTGCGCCAGTTCCCATGCTTGTCAGGATTCTGCTGCAACCATGCACGCTTGGTGTCTCGGCTTCGTATGGCACAACGCCACCGCCCATTGCCCTTGGCGTGAATCTTCACCGGCCCACAGATTGAACACTTGGCTGTGCGCTTCTCGGTATCGATTTTTGTCAACTTGTGATCCATGATCTCCTCGGTTCCGCCCCGTCCGACCTTGTTGCGGGACTAGCCCGCGAGCTTTTTCAGGGGCGGTTGGGTGTCCCCCAAACCGCGCTGAACGTGGTCAGTGTCACGATGGCTGCGGCGACCCACTCCCCCGCCACGATGGAGTTGTCAACCAGCGCGACACTGATCGAGCCAAGGCCCGCCACGATCCCTGAAACCGTCGCCTTCGCATACGTGGTGAACATGTCCCACCCTTCCTTTCGTTGTCAGTTGACGATCAGCCTACTTCGATGTCCCACCCGAAGAACAAGGCGAGAACCAGCGCGAGCGCAATCACCCACATGGCGACATCGCTCCTAGTCCAACCTGCCATCATTGTCACCTCCCTAGTAGACGTTGTACCTGCGCTTGTAGGCACGGGCTTCGCATTCGCCGCCGTACCGACCGTTCACGTAGCCGATCATCCACCGAAGCTGCGTCCACGGGTTTGTCGCCCAATCCGGCCCCGCGCTTTTCATCTTGTAGCCAGGGTTCGCCTGGGGAATCCCGTATGCCTCGTACACGTTGCCATGCCCGCCGCCGTAGTCGAGCGTCGGGATGTAACGTGCATTTTCACCGTGGGAGCCGTACTCGGGTTCGCCTTCGATGATGTCCGCGAGGCACGGATGGTGCGTGCGGATGTACGTCTTGATGTCCGGTGGGTTCAGCTTGCGATACGTCTCCTTCCGTTCGCTTGTCAGCCATGCAACCGCCTTGCATGACCATCGCTTGTGATCGCCCTTTCCGCGCCGACAGACATACTTGGCGTGGGCGAGGTTTTCAGTCTGCGAAGCAAGGCGGTGTTTCAGAGTTTCGCCTTTGGGCTTCGTGACTAGATGTGCCTGGGCTGTGCTTGTCCCGCCGAACATGACAATCGCCATGACGACGGTTAGGGCAATCCTCATGCGAACGCCACCTGTGTCAGAGGAACACCGCGCCGCTCTTTCTCATACAACAGCCCAACGCGATTGCCGACTTCTCGGACTTGACAATCAGATAGGGGTAAACGGCTTCGAGAAAACGCCGGACTGACTCTTGCCGGTTGATGACAAGATGAACAGTCGTAGATGAGTTCTCGCTGCGGTGCGTGGAGTGATACTTCCACCGGCCAGTGATTCCTTCTCGGACGAGGAACTTCTCGATCCGGCGCAGCACTTCAGCCTGCGGTTCGGACTGAAAAAGTCCAACATCGATGCGCTTCAGTTTGCCACCTTACTTGACAATCGAAACACATCCTTCGCCGTCGAAGAACCCGGCCACGTACTCCCAACCAATGTGGCGATTCTTCTGAGGCAGCTTACTCACGTACAGCCTCCTTGCTAGACAACAGGACGGTCGCTAACCGATGACGGTCGCACCCACGTCAATCAGGTGCTTTTTCATGGCAGCGACATCGAGGTAGCGCGACACCTTGCCGGACAGATCGTCAACGACCGCCCAACACTCGTCGCAGTACCTCTCGATGAAGGCGTTTGTCATGTAGACCTCACGCCCCCATGTGATGCACGTCACCCCGCCCTCGTCATACGACTTCACGTAGACGAGATGCCCACCCCATGATCCAGGGCGCGTCTCGGGGCTGTCAGTGGGCACCGAATCCCACGGCTCGTTGCGCGACCACTGATGCGCCGCCGAGTCCGGGAGCCAGAGGCCCATCTGCACACCGCGTAGCAGGTAGATCGCTGCGCGGATTTCAGCGCGATCCTTCGGGTCGATTTCACCGTAGGCCGCGATGCTGTTTTTGCGCTTCTTCTTCGAGCGAAGGGTCGGCAGAATCTCCCACCCCTCGTTGCGCCAGTCCTTGACCGCTTCGAGGACGTACAGGCCATTGTCATCGGGATCACCGGCGAACTGCGGGGCACGGCCGAATTGGCGCTGGCACTCGGCCTTGTATTCCGCGATGACATCCGGCGTCGTGATGTTTGGGGTGTTTCGAGTCTCGATGCGCTCGAGCCTGAAAACGTGGTTTGTACGTCCCACCATCACGCAGTCGCCCCACTGATCGTTACCGAACGACGACACAGGAAACGGCTTGCGCCCTGCGTCTGTGTCATACGTCAGTGGGATTTTCACTGAAGGCGCAGGCGCGAGCGCCATTGCCATGCGCAACGTGCGTGGGTCATGGCGATATTCGAGCTTGCCAAGCCTAGGCATCTTTCCTCCTGTCCCCTTCGGCCCGAGCCTTGTCCTCTGCGGCCTTGGTTGCAATGTCATGCCGCGCAAGGTCAATGACCTTTGACCTGACAACACGGGCAATGACCGACTGGACAACGAGCAGGATTGCACCGAAGATCAGCCCCCACCTGACAGACACTCCGATCCAAAACGCGGGGCTTGACGTGTCGGTGCTTCCAGTCTCCGGGATCATCATTGCCAGCGCACCGATCAGGATGAAAATGCAATGGATGATCGCACGGATTCCGTCCTGCCACTTCTGCGCTCGGGCAAGCAGCATCCGCCCATTGATCGTCTCGATCTCTTTCAGGGCGCGGCAGTCTTTCACCGCGTCACGGTAGTTCCAAAGAGCGAAGCCAAGCCCGAAGGTGGCAATCAAGACCCAAAGGATTTCGATGTCACCTACCGTTCCGTATTGAGCAGCGACAGTCAAGCGTTTTTCTCCCTTCTTGTCATGACATCTCGACGTTGTTCGATCATGCGCAACCGGGCCGCAATGTCCAGTTGCTCCTGCCGCAACTCTCGCTTCTCACGGTCGGGAACAGCGCCATTCACTTTGCGCTTTTTCAACCAACCCATCACGGGCTACTCCGTTCTGCCGCAGTCACCACGGACTCCGCAGTTGTCACAGCCGTCCTCGCCAGGTAGGTGCCTGCCTTAGCTGCTTCCTTCCATTCGTCTCGATCTCGGGCGACTTCCTCGGCGTACCACCCAAAGACCCACTTCTTTTTCAGACCGCTCCAAATGACAAAGACCAGGAACCCGAGAAGGCCCGCATCGGAGGCGATGTTCAAGAGTTCCTGAAGCGTCATGGCGTCCCGATCTCCGCGATCAGGGTTTCGAGCTTGGCCTTGACATCCGCGAGCTTCGCCTTCAACACCGCGACTTCGACGCTGCCATTCGCACGTGCCTCCTCCAACTCGTTTGTCAGCGAGGCAACCTGATTCTGAAGGACGACGATCTGAGCGACCTTCTCTTGTAGCTGCGCTTCGAGCGGGGCATTGTCACGTGCCAGCGCCGCGACCTTGCGATTGAGGCCATCCCACCACCACTCGTTGATCTCATCCGGTGCCGACTTCGGCCGCGTAGCCGGGTTGCGGTCGAAGATGTACCAGTCACTCCACTGATCGAATGTCAGCGGAGGGCCAAGCTGCCGGTGGATCGAAGCTGACAATCCCACATCGTCGTAGGCCCATTGCGGGATGTCAGCGGGCAGGCCAGGGATCGCAGGCAGCGCCACGCCCTGCGGGCGCTGCACCATGTACCACGCCTTCCACGCCGGGTACCAAGCGGGAATCGCCATCTCGTTCTCCTCCTCCTGTGTCTGAGCGAGCAGCGCGGCCCACTTGATCGCCCTTGGGTCTGTGTGATCGTTTTCAGGTGTCTCGCTGTGGCCGAACCACCCTGCCTTCATTGTCCAGTTCGAGGCCGAGCGCGTGCCATCTCCTCCCCGACGCATCGGGACGCCAGCCACGTCCTCGATTTTCAGCATCAGCTTTCGCAGTAGCTCGGTCGTCGCAGCATCGGGAAGCCACGGCTCCCACTGACAGAACGCGACAAGCTCGATCTGTACCAGGCAGTCGCGGTTTGTCTCGACACCCCCGCTCGCGTTTTTCAGCGTCAACGCCATCTCGCCAATCGGCATGAACTGTGCGATGCGAAGTCGGCCAGTGTAGCCGACGCCCGAGCGCGTCGAGCCGTCACGGCCGATCATGAACGTCGGGGTGCCAGTGTTGAACCGGAATACTGACAAAGAGCCAGCCCACGATCCCTCGGTTGTGTGGAGGACGCCCTTGGGTGGGTTCCTGTCAGCGGCCACGAATGACCGCTTGACATCGGTAATCCGCTCGACCGTGACCCCGCCTACCTCAGTCAGCCACGTCATAGCCCGCCTCCTTCGCGGCTTCCACCTTCTTTGTCAGGTTGTCGATGTCCACTAGAAGGACACCCTTCTCGCTTGTCAACGACTCGACCTGGCCCTCCAACCCCTCGATCTTTGTCAATGCCTCCGCGAGTGCGGATTCCAGCGCCTCGACACGATCCTCGGCAAGCCGCCTGCTAACACGCTCCTCTCCGAGAATGACAAGCGTGTTGACCATGTTCTGTTCCATGCTTCCCGCCCTTCCTTTGTCAGAGCTTTGCGAGGTAGACGCCAACGATGTGCGGCACAGTGTCAACAGGCGCACCGGCCGTCTGATCGCCTGCTGTGATGCCAGTAGCCACGTGCGAAGTCGCTGACCCGGCCCCGGTGAAATCTCCACCCGCTGCGATGTTCGCAGGCCCACCCACAATCTGATTGTAAGAGTGTGAGTGTCCTGGGTCAACGATGCTTGTCTTGTGACGTGGCTTGCGGAACTGTACCGCCAGGCCGTCATTTTCAAGCAGCGTATCGACCTCTGCATGAGTGCCTTGACCGACAATTACGCGCCCGCGAGTGTCAGGGGTGGCGACCCCGCCAAGGTGCGTTGCAAGCTCGGCATAGATGCCCGTCGAACTCGGGAGGTTCGTGCCATCGTATTTCACCCATCCAGTCGGCGTAGCCGAATTGAACCACGCCATCGTTGCACCGGCCGGTGGTGTCGCCACCCGCGCCCATGCGGCACCGTCTGAGCGGTAGAGAACATCCTGATCGCTCGCGTAGTAGAAGCTGCCGGGAACGACTGACGATGCGGCAGGACGGGTGCCAAGGGTTCCTGACAACGAGTCGATGCCGAACGGCTGCCAGTTGCGTGCGCCGTCTGTCCCGGTGTTCCACTCCCACTTGTTTTTCACCGTGTTCAGGATCGCCAGGCCGTAAGGCGCTCGGCCTGCGGCGATGGCGTCCCTCTGCGTGGTCGTGAACGCGCCGGGGATGATCCCTTCCAGACCACGAAGAATCTTTGTCACTCGAAGATCAGCGGCCACCTGCAACTCGCCCGCACCGATCTTCGAGATCGACAGCGTGGAATCGCCAATCCTGAGCGTCCCTAGATCGATTGTCTGTGCGAAGTCCGCCTGCGCAGCCGCAGCCGCCTGGATCGCGTTCAGATCACCGGCAAAGAGCTTCCCGTTCGGCGCTACGCCGGTTGAGTCGAATGTTTTGACTGCGACCATTTGTCACCCCCTATCCCTGGATGAAGGAGAAGTTGTCGATGATGTATTTCACGCCGTCCTCGACCGTGGGGAACCTGCCCTGTTGCTTCCACGCGATTGCGAAGTAGAGGGCAAAATCCCGAGGCATCGGGTCGGGGATGTTTTCAGGTGCCACCTGTGCAAGCCACTGGACACCGTAGAACGCCTCCGCGTTTCCAACGGGGTACTCCTCCCCGTTGTCAAGACGCTGTGCGATCTCCAACTCCATTGCGTCAATCGGATCACCCGTCTTGCCTCGACGGGTGTAGACCTCCTCGATCAGACGCACGATCATGTCGTTGTCAGGTTTGTCGAGCAACGCCGCCGCGATCCTGTCCTTGTTTCCACGCAGGAGACGGGTGCGAGCCGCTGCCAGTACGTTGATTTCTGCCATTCCTTCCTCCTCCTACGCGACGTTGCGTCCCGTGTTGTAGTTTTCAAGAATCTCCTCGGCTGACAATGCCCGGTTGTAGACGGCCAGTTCGTCCAGCACGCCGTCGAAGTTGGTGTTGACAAAACCAACGCCACCGATCTGCAACGGCCCGCCTAGGCCCGGCAGGATTGTGTCAGGCACCACGCCTGCGTCACTCACTGTGTCCGACCTGACGCCATTGATCCAGACTTCGCACTCAGTCCCTCTTTTCACCCCGACAACGTGATAGACGCTGCCAGCCACGATGCTGCCCCCAGGGGCGAGACGGCCTGCCCACTCTGCGGGGTCAGTCGTCTTGACAAAGAACCCAAGTGAGCCACCCGCATTGACACGCATCTGCCAAGAATCGTCCTTGTAGAAAATCGTTCCGTAGCTCGTCGGCGGCATCACGTCTACTCGAATCCACGCTTCGAGTGACAAATCTCGCATCCCTGTATAGAGCGCGTGATTAGGTGCTGACAAGTAATGCGCAACGTTGCTGAAATCGAGTGCGCCATCACCTGCGCCCCCAATGTCATGCTGCACCGCTGCATCGAGCAACCCTGGCCCTGCAACTGCGGTCGGGTTGCCGCCGGGGAATGATCCGTTGTTGCCGTAGCCTGACTCGTCAGTGGCGTCTACGCCGTTCACCCTGAAATACGCCACCGGCTGCTTGTTGCGAACCGTTCGGTGGTAGTTGAGGACGTTGGCCCGCGAGTTGTCAAGCGTGACCGTGATTCCCGAGGGCGTGACCCGTTGAAGCTCCTTTAGAAGCGCAGCGGTGTCCACGGCCACGTCGCTACGAATCCACACAGCGTAGGAGTAGTCCCGCACGTCCTCGTAGATGCGATACGTGCCCGTCAGTGAAAACGTGCCCGAGTAAAGCGGCACACCGCCAGCCGTCAGGGACACACCTGCCGGGGTCAGACTGACAGCTTCTCCGAACGTCGGAGTGATGAAGCCTTCGACAATCGCGCGAAGTCGAGCGCGCGTGAACGGCCCGTACTGAAGCCGGGGAGCGATGATCGAGCGCCGCTGTGTGTCAGTCTTTCCAGCCGGGGCAATGGGCACGGTGACAATGGATTCCCACAGGTTCAGGTATTCAGACGCAGAAGCAACGAACATCTCCTCGCCAAGATGATCGACCTCATCGATCATCTCCTGCACGATGTCAGTGAACACCTTTCTGACCTGGCCGAAGTTCGAGTCCTGGTTTTCAGGCCACATCCCCGGCGGCGAAAGCTCGATGAACGCCCGCTCGGCGTCCGTGTATGCGCCCTCGGGCAGAAGTGTCGGCTGGCCTTCCATTACGTCACCCCCTCAGACGCCGTGAGCGCCGTTTTGAGCGTCCGCCAGCCGTCAAGGGTGGTCTGGACTACCCCTACGAACACCGCGCCCCCTACGGGCTTGCAGATGCCGCACAGCCCGCAGTAGTCAACGCGGCTCGCGCCGAACGTGAGCGGGGTAGCTCCTTCCACCCAAACGTGCTGACAACCCTCTGTGATCAAGACGCTCATGTGACTGAGATCGTTCCCGGCGTCCGCTTCTGCGTAGCCGTCGCTGTCTGATCGACTGCCGGAGTTGTCACCGAAACAGTCGCCACGCCTGGCAGACCGAAGATCGCATCGTACAGGCCCGCGACGTAGACCGTACCGCCGATTGGAACGCTGTTGATGTAATCGGTGATCGCCTCCTGTACCGACGCGCTGACATCCGCCAGCACGTAGCCGGATTCGAGGGTGATCGCCACAGTGACATTCGTAGCGATCTGAGTGAACGTTGTCACATGGAGAGTCATGTTTGCGATGTCCTGAGCCTGAAGCGCGGCAAGGACAGCCGCAACGACGCTTGCGCTTGGCACCGAGCCGTTCGGCCCTGCGATGCGAACGGTGGTATGCCCGTTTGTTGCTACACCCTCATTGTCATTCGGGAACGCTCGGGCGGTATCCACGCCGTCGATTGCCTCGGCCCATGATTCGAGATCGGCGGTCGAGCCGGTGCGTGGGTTGCGGATGAAATCGAGAAGGCGAGAACGGAATGCCTCCATGTCCTCCTCATCGGTACCGCCAGTGAACACAGCCGGGTTTGTCACGTCGGTAACACCATCCGGCACCTGCACAAGCTCGCGGATCGAACCGATGACGGCGTTGTACGCCTCGCCTGTCTCCTCTGCAATGGCAGTAACGCTAACGCGCTCGGCGGTGGATTCACTCGGAGGGGCCGATCCAAGCGCGCCTTCGGCCACCGTGTCTTGGAACGTCGTTGTCACGTTGCCGTTGATCTGTGTGACAAACTTGAACCCGCCGCCATCCCGCTGCCGGTACAGCTTTCGATGCAGAGTACCCGGCCCGCCGACCGGGATGTTCGATACGTCGATCCGTCTAGCCGCCGCTGTGACAAGCGGAAGTGACACATCGCCTGCGACTGTCTCACCTGCGGCCGTTACGAAGGTGACAACATACTCGTAGGTGCCCGCGAGCGGGTTCGAGGCAACACCCGAGTCGGTCAGCGTCGGCGCAGTCGGATCGCCCGGTGCGGGGATTGTCGCGTCTGCGTCTGTCAGGTAGTAGAGCGTGTCCCCTTCACCCACGTCAACGCCAACCATCGCGCCAGTCTCGATCAGAGTACCAGCGGCTCCGGTGAAAAGAAGCGAGCCTGTGGCGAACGTCCCCTGCTTGACCGTAAGGCCAAACTGTTCGCCATGCCTGCGAAGCTCGACAAGGTTCGCGGTGGGCACGAAGATGTTGTCACGCTGGATTTGCAGCGCGAGGTACAGACCTTCCAGTGTTTCAGCGGCGACCTCGGCCCACATTCGGAAGGTTCCATCCTCCTCCACGTGAACGTCGGATACACGGGTCTGCATCCGCGAGATCAAGTCCGCGACGATCTGATCGCGGTTCCGGTAGATCACATCAGCTTCAATCGGCATTGTCACTCACCTTCCTTCAGGTAGCGAATCATTGCCGACAAACGCTCAACGTCGTCTTGAACCAGCCCGAGTGCCGTATTGCAGTAGTGGCACAGCCAGCCTCGCGCTCGGCCTGTTGCATGACAATGGTCAAAGCACAAGTTACTCATGACCCCGCAGACCGCGCACCCGTCCTCCTTCAAGATCAACAACGCAGCCACAGTCTCATTGTCAAGGCGGTACTTGTAGCGCATCCATGTTGCCCAACGCCTATGACTCGGACAAAAAATGGAATCGCCACCGCCCCTTGGCTGCTCGAACTCCTCCCCACAGGGGCACTCAGCGAAGCGATGTTCAGCACGAAAATCCTGCCGGGCTTTTTCAGCCGCTCGCTTGTTGGGGAACAGCCCCAGGCTGATTCGCTCGCCCATGTGTCTAACTGTCATTTCGATTGGCACTTGTCACCCCCTCTAGGGAAGCTCGTATGTCAGTGTATTCAGAAGGCGCTCCTCGAAGGGGATGATCGTGTCGTCCTCAGTGACAACGTAATCGATCTCTACCTTCAGTCCGCCCAGGCCAGTCTCGATTGCTCGAACGTCGATGATCTCGATGTCATCCGACATCGGAGCCAGCGCCTCGTCCACCATCAGCCGCATCTCGCGGATCACTCGCCCCCGAGGAAGCCGCAGCGCCTCCTCCAACCGGCTACCGAGCGCGCCATCGGACGGGTCAAGCTCCCAAGCTCGGCGCGCGATCCGCAGCCGGTGTCGGATGCGCTGCGCGATGACCTGATCGCCCTCGACGTGCTGGATGTCACGGTTGGCGCTGAAAACCCAATCGCCGGTAACTGGATCAGTTGCGATGTCCCACATTTATTTCAGTCCTCTTATCTGTGAAGCCAGTAGTTCACGGGCTTGACGTTGGTTCTTTGTGTAGTTCACACCCCGCGTACCAATTGTCTCACAAAAAGCAAGCAAGACCTTAGCCTGCTTCTTTTTCAACGTGAGATGTTCAATCATCTCAGACAGGATGAAAAGAAGCGTGTCTCGACTGGTAAGCGTCCATCGCCAGTAACCCCGTCCATCCTTACTCAGACTGCCGCCGACAAGTCGCACTACTTTGTCAAGGGGCTGACGATCTTTTTGTGTTACAGAAAGACTCGGGCGAAGGAGGCCCGAATCCGCGCTGCGACGTGCGATCTCAAAGCAGCCCTCGCCATCAAGAAAACCTGCAAGCCACGCTATGTCATGTTCCCAGGCCATCTATCCTCCCACGTAGCTTCCCGCTCTTGACAAAACCGGCCCCAAGCACTTCGGAAGTCGGCGGCTTCCCATCTGCCGCAGCACGACCACTAGCTCGCCTAGCTTGGGAACTTCCGGCTCTACCACGGCCTCACGCTTTTTCACTCCTGTCGGAGTCGTGTCGTAGTACGTGACCTTCTGCCGCAGCCCGACAATCGGGATGGCCTGATCCCCGTACTCTTTCAGCCAAACCAACTTCTTCTTCTCGTCGCGCTTGACAACTTTGCCATAGGTGACTTCGTGCGGCGGGATGCCACGCCTGATCTCCTCGAAGATGGCATCATAGTCTCTTTCGGTCAGCGCCACAACTAGCCCCCAAAGTCCGTGACAAACGGCACGTACCAATCAGCCCACCGTCTCGCGCCCTGGTAGTTGTCGCGGTAGTACGGTGAGTTCAGCGGTGAGATTTTCACAACGTCGCCAGTCTTAGGCGCATGGATGAAGTGCCCATCGTTCAGGTACACCCCCATGTGGCCCAAGTCCTCTCTGAAAAAGACGATATCGCCTGCGCGAAGGTTGTCCTTGTTGACCTTTTTCAGCGACCCGTTCTTCCAAAGCGTGTACGTTGTCGGACGGCTGGCGTTGGCGAACACCAGCTTACTATCCCCGCCAGCGTAGTTTGCGGCCGCAATGACAAGTCCTGAGCAATCGAAGCTCGCTGGCCCCTCTGCGCCCCACTCATAGGGCTTGCCAAGCTGTCGGATCATGTAGTTGATGAACTTCCGAATGTCATCCGGCGCATTGTTTGGCAGCTTGACATCGAAGCGCCCGCCATTGGCGTCCGTAACCGTGACCTCGGTTTTTTCACCCTCCGGTACCGAGTTGCTTGACTTCTCGATGTCCTCTGTCAGTCCGCGATAGCGCGTGTTCCAGATCGCCTTGACAGAATCGCGGTACCGATATGCCGCCACACCCGATCCGTTGTAGCGCCGGACGCCTTCCCAAATCTGCTCAGGCTTCTGCGGATCAAGACCTGACAACTTAGCAGCGAACGCGCGAGCGCCTGCACGGATGTTCGCCTGTGGCACCCACCGGCCTCCCTCGAACTCGTCGCTCTTGCCTGCGTACTCGTCGGCCCACACCTTGTATTCGTGAGTTGTCAACTGAAACGGCCCGACGCCACGCGAGCGGTTGAACGGGTTGCCAGGGGTGCCAGCCTCGTTCGCAAACTCGCGCTTCCACGCATCGATACGTGAAATCCCCATCGTCGCTCCGGGTGCGCCCGGTGCGCCACTTGCCTGCACAGGCTTGGGGTACCACTCGGTATCTCCGCTTTCAGGGACGTTGCGGAAGCTGGACTCTTTGTCACAGATGGCGAGCAGGACACCGAGGAACAGATCGAACGGCCAGCCGCCACGGAACTCCTGTGCGGCCGACGCGAATGAGTTGGCCCACCGGATGCCACCCTGACGAATCGCCGCACCGACATCGCCCGCGACTACGTTTTCAGCGGGGTCAGCTTCGAGGACTGGATCGTTCGGGACACGGCGCGAGATCGCATAGTTCTTTTCACGCAGCCGAACTTCCTGAACGTATCCTCCTACACCCCCGAGCAGCCGGACACCGACGACGAAGAAGATGCCGTGGATTCCCATGTCAGGCACGTTCAACTCAACCATGTAGTTCTGCCTGACAAGACGACCAGTCTCAGAGAACGGGATCGTGACCGACAATTCGAGCGCGCCGACCTTGCCCTCGAAGATTTCCTCCCACGCCTCCTGCAACGCCTCACTACGGTTCTTGGCATCCGCGCTAGTGACAATCTTGATCGGTCGTTTCTTCCATGAGCGCGTCGAGGGGTCGCTGGCCTTCGAGACGAACCCGAGATCGCCACGCTCACCGAACACCCACACCTGACCAACTCGGCGCTGCGTGTCCTTCGTGATTGTCACGCGCTCGACAGGAATCCAGTTGCGTCTGCTCGCATGGCGCGTCGGCGTGCCGAAGAAGTAAGTCGGACTGACAGCGTAGTTCAGTTTGTCAGCGATCAGCGTGCCGTCCGGCTCCTGCCAAATCCACATCTTTCGCTTGCGGTAGATGCGGTACCAAGAGTCCCAATACGACTCGCTGCCGTCGCGGTAGAAGCGGTCGATCCCTGTCACCCGCGCAAGCCGCATTCGAGTGAAGCCAAGCGTGCTCGCTTCTGCCTTGACAAAGGCATCGGGGCGCAGCTTGCGATACTCGGCCGGTGGAGCCTGCGAATCCGTTGCGATGGAGGACATGTCTCGCCCCGCAATCGAGATCACGTGATCCTCAGACGAGTAACTGACAACATCCGCGATGCCGGTAGACAGGTGCATTGCGTTTCGTGCCCGTGGCATGTCGGTGAAAATCGAGGCTCGTACTTCGTTGTCACGGTCGATCAGGAACTTCAGATCAGGCGTCGGTGAACCGAGATCGACACTGAAAGAATCCGAGTCCGTATCCATCGCAGAGTCGATCATGAAAGCCGTGATCGCGGACGTGGGGAACTCGCGGTAGCCCCGGTTTCCGATTTCAGCCGTGATGCGCCCCCTGACATTGATCATCGCTGCGACCTCGCATGTTCCTCGATCAAGGCCACCGCTTTGTCATTTACGCATTCAACGGCAAGGAAGCCGTCCGCGATCCTGTCGAACGCAGCCACGCGGAGCCGGTGAGGCTGGTTCGGGTACTTGCGCTCCCAGGCCCGGAAGGTCTGAGCGATCCGCACGTAGACGTTTTTGATCTTCCTCGCCATTGTCATGTCAGTAGTAGATCACCGTGCCGAGGGGAAGCCGGTAGTCGGGTGCCTTGTGTGAAGCGATGTTCCGTTTGTCAAACCACTGTGCGTTCTTCTTGACCGCGTACAACTCTGTCCAGCGAGCGCCGTTCCTGAAAACGGCATACGCGATCTTCCGAAGTGTGTTGGCCTTCGAGTTGGCACGGAACTGGCGCGTACCCCGGCCCCTCGGAGCGTTCTTGCGTCCCTGGTCAGGCTGCACCGGCCCTACGTTCGGCGCGCGGCTTCCTGTTCCGACCTTGACAACCGAGAACTCGTACTCGATGTCCATTGTGCGCTCGTCCTGCGCATGACTGAAAGACTCGCGCTCGGCCACCACGTACTGAAGGTTCGGAAGGATGCCAGGCAGGTGCAGAATCTTCCCGCGCTCGGGCGTATCGGCGTAGAAGATCGCCCGGAGTGCTTTCATGTTCTCCACGCTCGTCCAACCTGGGAACACACCTGACAACACGATGGTTGTCTCGGCCTTGTGCGTCACGTCTACGTCAAGCTCGATCTCGCCCAGGTACTTGTGCCGCCCGATTTCAGCGGCATCTTCCAGACGGAACCCCTGCGTCCCGAGCGGCCAGATGAAAGCCCGCCCTCCTGGGACGGCGATGTACGGACGCGCGAAGTCGTCATCCGGGTCAAGGATGTACCGCGCGGTGTCCGTGAGTGACAAGTCCGTATTGGAACCATGACGCAACGCCGGACTGTTCGGCGGACGCTCATGGTTGTGTGGATACGGGATGTGCGCCATTTTCACCTACCTCCCGGTGCGCGTCGCTGTGTTTTCTGCTGACCCCTGAAGCGAGGCGCAGGCTGAACATCGATCAGCTTGACCGGCACAAACGGCTCGCGGTCTGCGATGCGAAGCAACTTGTCAAGCGTCGGAGTAGTAACGATCTTCACAGTCGTACCACCTTCGACTGTGATAGCCTGCTGTGCCCCACCTGCACGCGCTGGAAGCCCACGTGCCAAGCGTGACAAACGAAGTTCGGCTGTCTCGGCTGAAATGAACCGGCGAGTGAACGCGGTAAGGATACGCTGCTGTTCCTCACTCGGCTGACGCCGGAATGACAATCCAGTAGCCCGTCGCGAGCGCCCAAGCGACCGAAGCAACGGGAAATCGCCATCGGGCACTTCACGTGCGCCGCCTGCCGCGATCTGGCGATCCATAAGACGGTCTGAAAGCTCCTGAGAGAGCGCAGGAGTGGCGAGGAGGGCCGTAGTAGCCGCGCCGCCTTTCAGGGCCATACGCCAGTTCCTACGCGCCCACAGAGGCACAAATGGAGGCACGTCTGTCCCGTCACCCTTGGTAGCCGTCGCTGAAGGTGCGCCAGGCATGAACCAAGAGAGCGGGTCGATGACAACCCAATACGGGTTCGCGCGAGAGCCAGAACGCTGCTGACCTTCGCCGGTCGCTGAAAATGCACCGAGGCCCGATCCAATGACCGACGCAGCGGCAAGCTGTGGCGCACGCTGCGCGAGGCCAGGGAAGCGCCCTGCGAGGCCACGCAGGCCAGGGATGCGTGCGATGCCGCGTCCGGCGAGGCCCGCAAGCCCCGTCCCGAAGATCAGTCGCGATGCAAGCGCCGCGCCACCGGCTGCGCCAACTGCCCCAGTGACAGCCGAGGGATTCCGACCGGTGATCCACTCTCCGAGCCGGTTGATCTGCTCCACGATGGGACGCAGCGCTGGATCGGCACCGCGAGCGACTGTCAGTCCAACGTTCCGCTGAATCTGACCAAGCTGCTGATACGCACGCTGCCGATTACGCTGATCGGCCATTTGCGCACCGAGGTTTGCGTCCTTTGCGTCCTCGATGCTGTCGATGAAATCTTCAAGCGCCTGTGTTCCACCCTGCGCCATCAGATTGAGGAACTGCCTGAAAGACTCCTGCTGACCGAACAGTTGCGAGGCCAGCGTCAGATTGATCCCGGTTCCTCCCGCCGCAGCGATAGCAGCTTCGGGTGACAACCCTTCTACTCCAAGCGCCTGCGGGTTTGTAAACCGTGCGCCGCCCGGAGCTACCGCCTGCATCATCCGCTGAAGAATCTGAAAACCACCAAGCTCGCGCAGCCTTGTCGGATCAGTAGGCAGGCCCGCTCGCCTGAAAGCTGACAACTGCTTCTCGGTCTGCGGGCGAATGATCTCGTCCGCGAGAAGCTGTGTGACGCCACGGCCGATGACAGCCGGGGAACCACCCGAGCGAGCCGCGAGGCCGTAGACCGCCCAAATCTCCTCGGGTGACATTCGTGCTGCCGTCTGTGCTGCACCGAGACGGCCGATGTCACGCGCGATGTCCTCACCACGAACGGTCGGCGTGGACTGAAGCACCTGCGCAATGATGTCACGCATCCTCGGTGCCTGCCGCGCGATGTCGATTTTCTGGCCCGGTGGCGTTGCACCGATGATCATGCCCGCGATGCCGCCGCCGAGCGCCTGCGGATCGGCACCCTCAGCGAACATCGTGATTTCAGCCATCGTGTCCGCGTACTCCCGCAGCATTGTCAATCCCTGACGGCCACGAACGTCGTCCCCGAAGGACGAGTAGAAGCGGATCATGTGCTGCTGGATGTCATCCACCGCGACCCCGAAGGTGTTACTCAGGTTCACGGCGATGTCGCCCACGTCATTCAGATCGCGGCCAAGCGTTGTCAGACGCCCACCCTGATCGATCTTCCCCGCGAGGGCATCGATTTCACCCAAGCGGTCGAGGAACTGGCCGAGGCCGGTGACGGCAGTTGCAACGCCGTACACCGTGGCCCCGGCCAGCGCGTACCGGATCGTGGTTCCGACCGCGCGCATCTGCTGGCCCCACAGGCCCAGGTTGCGCGTGTGCGAGCGCACCTGCCGGTCGAAACCGACAAGCCCGCCGATGTTGCGCTCGATGTCAGCGCGAAGCTGCGCACCGTGCGAAGTCCAGATCAGATTGAGTCTGTAGTCAGACGACACTGAAAACCCCCGCTTCGATAGCTTCAGCGACTTCCAGCGCCGCTTCACGCTTGAGGATCAAATACGGCGTGATTCTTTTCAGGATTGTCAGAATGTCCTCACGCCGATTGATCGCAAGCACGCGCATCTCTCTCGTCCCGTATGCCTTCCTGCTTTGTCTGGCAATTCTGCTCTTGCACACGATCCCACCCGCGTTCAAGAACGCTTCGAGCGCATGAATAACGTCAGCCGATTTGTCAATCTGGCCCCAAGTGATCTGAAAGTGGATGCGTTCCTTTTTGTCAACCCACCACAGAATCGACCCATCGCCGTCTGTAAATCCTGCGACGTAGGCCCATGTCATCGGTTTGGCGCTACTCACTCATCGTCTCCGTCGTTTTCAAGGTGGACATCGGCTGCCGCATAGCGGGCTTCTTGCTCTGCGTTGTATCTCTCAGGATCAGCGAAGATGGCTTCGATCTCCCGCCTCCGTTCAGACTTGTCATCATCTGACAACTCGGATAGATGCGACACGTCCTCACCGGGGCGGTAGATTTCATCCTTGAACTTCTCCTGCTGCTCCCGCATCTCCTCTGCGTTGTACGGCTTGTGACAAACTTCGCACGTGACAATGCGTCCGGTTACTTCAGCCTCTAGCTGATCTACGCACCAGGGGTGGACGTTGCTTCGTCGCTCGGCCCAATCAAGCTCAGTATGGAGCCAAGTGAGGGTGAGTTGTCCAGGGGTAGACCCGCCGGAAGGGTCATAAAGACTCCCTTCAGATGCCACCACGGCTTTCCAGAGAGAGCGTTCCAGTCGATTGTCACCAAGGCTTTTTTTAGCTCCTCCAACTGTTCGTCGGAGAGGCCATCCATCGAAGGCGAACTGAAATCGACCATCCGCTGATAGCACTCAGACAGGTAATTGATTTCAGTCGGTTCGAGGCCCAACTCCTCGTCAAGCATCTGTTCCAGAGACTCGAATGCGCGCTGCTGATGGTTGTCAGGCATTCGCAGCGCGTAGAGCAAGGTGCAGACCTGCATGGTTCGGTCGCGCAGATCGACACCGTACACGTTTTCAGGAGCCGGGATAGCCGCCGCCTGTTCGAGCGTCCACTGATACTCGCGCTCGATCAGAGGCACCAACGCGAACCCCACGCTCGGCCTGTCAGGAAGCGTCACGTAGTCAGGCGCGGCCTGACCCATGCGCATCTTGGCGAACCGGCGTGTCTCCTTCAGTCGTTCAAGGATTTCATTCACCAGGATTCCCGCCCTTCTTGATTTTCAGGATGTCCTCAGCGAGTTCCTGCGATACGGCGGTGTCCCACCCGTTCGGGATCGCAAAGACAACGCGGTTGCAGCAATGCGTCTCGCAACGCACTACGAAGTCACTGAGCTTGCCTGAGCCACCCGCCTCACCCGGTAGTTCCGTGACAACTGGATCGAGCTTGCCACAGTGAGGGCAGACGGGTGGCCCCGGCTCCTGCATGATGATCTGTTCCTGCTCCGCGATGGCGAGCATCTTTTCAGTCGCCACCGCGTTACGCTCTACGGCTGACACCAACTGTTCCAACACGTCCATGATTCCCGCCCTTCCTTTCCTACTCGCGGACGAAGCCGGGGACAGAGATGTTCGTTGTCAACGTGACCTGATCCTGACCGGACTGGATGCGAATGAGCGTCCAGTTGCAGCCCCGGTAGACGTTGCGATCTTCGCCGCGCCTTGTCATCGTCTCGAAGTCACGAAGCTGCTTCAGCCGACGCTCGTTGTTCATTCCCCGAGCCACACCCCTTTTCAGGAGAATGGCCGAGAACGTCACTTCATCTTCATCTGCACCCCGCACCGAGCGGAGGACAGGGCCATCGACTCCGAACGCACCCTGAAAACGGACTTCCTGTCGAAACTCCTCCGACATGTCCTGGGTGGCGGCGAAGTCCTCACCGGCGATGAAGATGCCGAGATCGACGGCGTTGAGTGCTTCAAGCCAAGCGATTGTCAGTTCCTCCCTTCGGGAAGGTACGCACGAATACCATTCCCACGATTCGTTTCGCCCGAAGCGAGTCGGGCCTTGACTTCCTCGATTTTCAGTTCAGCCTCGATCAGCGCGTCCATGACTTCGTCATGCTTGATCCGAACCCACGGCTCAACCTTTGTCAAGAATGTCACCGTATTGCGAAACCCGTTCACCGCCAGCGCATACGAACCCGCATGGCCTTTTGCAACTCTGTCAGGTCGTGAATGAACCTCGACTGCGCTACTGATTCCCCGTCTAGCGAGGAAGTCTTGGATTTCATCCAGCAACTCACGCGAGTTCTGATAGAACTTCACGCGCCAACGAAAGTTGCGACCGGCCTTGTGCGATCCACTGGATTGCCAGCGACAATCGACGCATCCTTCTCCGTCGAAGAAACCAGCCACGAACGCCCATGAGAGTTCGCGTTTGGTTTCTCGCAACCATGCCATCTTGTCAGTTCCTCCTCTCGGTTCCTAGACGGCGATCTGAAGCTGTGCGTCCACGAGGATCGTCTGGATGCCGCGCACGACCTCGCCCTTGTACGTGACGGTGACAGAACGACCGTCCGCCGAGCTTGTCACCGCGACGAAGTAACCACTATCACCATCCGGCTGCGGGAGAGGCTTGATCCAGTTCGACCGCTCGGAAAGCAGCGCCTCGACGCCCGCCTTCAGATCGTTGCGGTTTGCCAGGGTGTTGCCCCGGCGCAGGAAGTTGTTGCCCTCCACGTAATCCCGAACGTCGATGAAAAGCTGATCCACGATCAGCCTTGTCATCAGAGCGTCCATCGTGGAGTCCACCGTGTACGTCGTGCGAAGGTGCGTGACCTCCACGCCTCCGTTGCGGCCCCGCCGAAGCGGCGACACACCGCCGACAAGCAGCGTCTCGAAGTCGTTGACCGGCACCCCACCCGTCACCTTGATCCTGAAAAGCGGGTAGCCGGAAGCATCCCGCTCGACATCCGTGAAGGCTGCGAGCGAGAGCGTATCGAGATCGTCTGACAAGTCGGCGTTCTTGGCGACCTCTGCCGCCACCGCCGCCGCTGCAAACGCGCCCGAGCGCAACGTGCCTGCCTCGTCATAGATGCCGGGAGCGACGAGGACTGCACGCTTGGATGCGATGGCCCCTGCTGCGGTGATCAGGTTAGCCGACGAGGTTGCCGTCGCCATTCCGACGAAACACACCTGCTTGTTCTGAATCAGATCCGCGTTTTCACACGAATCGGCCAGGGCGACATGATCGGCCTGAGCAATCGAGTCCGTCAGGCGAACTCGAATGTCAGGATCGCTTTCGAGAATCGCCCATGCCGTCTGACGCTGTACGAGCGTCGGTGCTGCGCCCGAGGCCGACGCAATCGCCGTGACCTCTGGAACCCCCCGACCAAGGAGGAACTTGACAATTGCAGCCAGGGGCGATGCTGCCCCAAACTGCGTGTCCGCCTCCGAAGGCCGAGTGATTTTCACCGGAACTGCGACCGCCGCCGAACCGATTGCCGCCTTTTCACCCTCCACGCCAATCGGCAGGAAAAGCTCCTGGCTGAAACGCGGCCCGAGGCTGGTTGCGTCCTTGACTTCCGGGTACAGTTGCGACATTTTTCACTCCCTTTCTAGTTGCTTACCCGTAGAGGGGCTGGAACAGAAGTGACATGTCGCAGCCACCACTTCCCATGCTCCTTTTTCAGTTTCCTGACTTCTCGCATGTATCGCAAGCACTCCTCGGCCCTCGCCTTCTTGACGATCAGATGCGGTGAAAGTCTTTTCAGCACGTACTCAACGCTATCGAACTCACTGATCTGAACATCACGCTGACCTGTTTCTGCAAGTGGGCGCAGGTACGTGAGGACACCCGCTGTTTCAAGGAACTCGTTTATTTCATCGAGAACCCAGGATTGAACGCCATTCTGCGAGATGGAAAGCCTGACCGCTGACGGAGGCTGGCCGGGGTTCTGCCGCGCCACAGAAATGCAGCCTTCTCCGTCGAAGAAGCCCGCCAACCACTTCCATGACAACTGGCTCA
Source organism: uncultured Acidobacteriota bacterium (assembly GCA_937870635.1). Lineage (GTDB taxonomy): Bacteria > Acidobacteriota > Thermoanaerobaculia > Gp7-AA8 > Gp7-AA8 > DATLEX01. The sequence continues at coordinate 63,788 of CALMZP010000084.1, forward strand.
TCTTTCACTCCCTTCGTTATCCCGTGATCGTCACGTTGCCGTCGATGACATTCTGCGGGTCTTGCTCGATCCCATCGATGAAGGTGATGGGTGCCTTCTTTGTGCGTGAGTAGACGCGAACACGAAGCTCGATGTCCACTACCCTGAAAACGGGTAGATCGTTGATCCGATCGTTCACGCTCTGTCCTCCTGAAAACGACAGGATTTCCACCCCGTCGGTATGAGCCATGCAACGCTCCCGTGCCGCAGGCCCAACGAACATGCGATCAAGGTCTTGGCGAGCTTCGAGTCTAGCAGACGCGCCGCCCGACTCCACGCTTGCCCACACACCTACATTGATGGTCACTTCATGACAATGAGCCTCCCACTCCTCGACGGTGCCCGCGCCTTCGTTGTAGACGTAGTTCACTACGTTGTCACCGAACCCAAACGGGATCAGGCGCGGTTCGTCCACATCGAAGTGGATGATCGTCGCCGGGAACGGCATTTTTTCAGCCAGCCTCTCAGAAGGCGGATACTCCATGATCAACTCATAGACAGGAGGCCCGCCCACGTTTGTCAGAAAGTCGCCTAGCTCGTCCTCGATGTAGTCCTTCAAGGACTCCACCAAGCTAGTTGCCCACTTGTCAGGGTTGAACGGCACTAGCCCCTCCTCGTCCTGAGCAGCCCTGCGCGAGCGGCCCATCGCTGACCCGATGGAACACGCGGCCGCGCAGACGCCCGAGGCACGTAGTTTGTCATCGGTGCCGCCAGAAGTGTCGTCCCCTGCATCCGAGCGGCAAAGCTGCGGAAGCGCCCCTTATTGTCACGAAGGCTCCCGAATGTTTCCTGTGCGATCCGCTCTGCGAACCGAGTCCGCTGGATGAAGCGCAGCGTCGCCACGCCTGACATTCGCAGAATCGGTCGGCGCACACCGCCGCCACCGGCGACGATGCCATGCTCGACCATCCACGCGCCACGCTCCTCGTTGAAAACTTCCCATGCCCCCATCGAGACGCGGCGCACCCGCCAGCCCCGCCCTGATCGCCCTGTGATCCGCCTGACAGGGATTGTCCCCGGCGCTCCACCCGGATACTGCGTGCCTCGGTAGTAGCGCATGGCGAACCCTTGGGTCGTGTGGGCAAGGAGGCGAGCCGCCGTGTTCATGACGGTTGAAAACTCGCGGGTTCCCTGCTTCATCGAGCGGATCAGATCGTCAAGCTCATCGAACGTCTGCCGCGAGATCGCGTATGCGCCAGGGATGACGTATCTAGCCATCTGTGGGCCTCTCAGTTTTCACCAAGCGAAGGCCGACTTTGCGTCGATAGGTACTGGCCTTGATCTCTCCGATCAGCTTCAGTCGTGCGTTCCATTCTTTTTCAGTTACTTTGCGGCCCTTGGGCTTCATCATGTGGAGGGCAATGTACCTCTCCAACTGATCACCCTTCATGCGCGAATAACGAAGAAGGTTTTGAGCGGCAACCACTGACAACTCACCCTGAACGATCCAAACCCATGAGTCACGAATCCCATGCTGACTAACCCTGCCCCCGAAGTTGTTTTCAAGCCACAGGAGAACCCTGGGATCGTTATTTGCGATCCGCAATGACAAGTTCATGATACGCGAGCCTTTCTTGCCGCCGCGCGTATCCGACTTTCTTGTGACAATCGAAACGGTGACGCACCCTTCGCCGTCGAACAAGCCAGCCAGGTATTTCCAGTCGTCTCTTGTCATCCCGTCGGCCTTTCTGTCTTGACAAGTCTTAGGCCCACTTCCCAATGGTGCGGCATACCGTCTGCCGGATCGGGAATCTTGTTGGCGCTGACAACCACGTAGCGGCGACCGTCATAGGCGATGTAGTCCTCGCCCGACTGCGACCATTCGTAGAAGTTGAGGACGACGTTGTTCCATGACAACGGGAAGATGCCCAAGTGGTCGTCGGCTTCGACCTCTCCGAATAGCTGCATGATGTATTCGGTTGTCAAGCGCCGCACCGCGCCTGCCTGTACGGGCTGGACAAAAGCTCGAACCGTTGTAGCCGTGGTTGCCACGGTGACATACCCCTGCTCGTTGCACATCGGTTGGGCCGGGTTCTCCTTGTGCCAGCGCAGGTTGCGATACCCGAGCGCCGTCCGGCACGGGCAAGGCACGGTGCCTGCCTCGCGGTGATACTCCGCGACCGATCCGCTGACTTCGAGTCTTTTCAGGAAACGGGGTACGTTGCTCATGTCACTCGTAGTTCACGGTCAGGGCCAGGCGCGAATGATCCCAGGAGATCGAGGATACCCCGCCCAGGCCAGTCGGGTCAATGTCAGGAAGCACAAACACCCAGGCATTGCCAATGCCTAGAAGCCGGTTGGCTTCCTTTGTCAAGTAATCAATCAGGTTGTCCAGGCTTGCCTTTGTCGAGCTATCCGACTTCTGACTGACAAGACCTGCCGTGTAGCTCTCACCGGACGCGCCTTCCATGAGGAACGTCTGGATCGAGGATCGCGCGAGCGCCATCAGCGTCAACCCCTCCAACTGACGCCATGTCACTGATTCCCTTGTCAGGTCATAGGGATCAAGCACCTTCATGTATTCCGCGATCACGAACTCGGTAGCCTGGACAGCGATTGCCTCGTTCAACGTTGCGTCTCGCTGCATCAGTCGGCTGAAAACCTCATGGACAAGGGTGCGTGTTCCGCCCTGAAGGCCAGCGGACATGTCACCGATGATCCCTTGGTCAGTCTCCCACGCGATTGCGAACCACCGATCCACCGCCGTAGCAAGGTTGGTGGTATAGCGCGTGATGTAGTTCGGATACGTGCCGATGACAGTGACAACCTCGATCTCGTTGTACGGGCCTTCCTCGGCCACGCTCTCGTAGATGTGCAGCTTTGCGATGTCAGGGTCACTCGGCGGAACGAAGTCGAGCCTTACTTTCATCAGATGTCCACCCTTGTCAGTTGGCCCTTCTCGGGCAGGGTCACTACGATCACCGTCTCCTCGGGGCTTGCGCCAGTCAACCGACCACCTTCGACCGTCGCACTTGTCAGCATGTGAACTTCGGTGCCGTCTAGGAACTCACCCGTCAACATCTCCCACACCCCGGCAAGCAGGGCGCGAGCCATGAGTGTACCGGCCCGCTCGGCTTCCTTCTGCCGCAGCGCGGTGATCGAACCGACTGCGACGAGGGCACCTGTCCTCGATGCGGTGAAAACGTCAGCACCGTACAACTGACCACCGGCAAGGAGAACACCCTGCTTCGTGGCCGTGTAGGAATCGATGCCTGCTGCCAGCGTGTCAGCCGCCAAGAATCCACTCTCACCGAACTCTTGAACACTGACGCCTGACATTGTGGAACCCGCCGCGAGAGTCCCTGACTTACCGGCCCCTTCCTTGACGCCCGCACCTGACAAAACCGCGCCTGCGATCAATGAACCGATCTCGCTCATCGTGCCCGCGTCAGCGCCCGCCAGGAGGCTCTGAGCGGCCACGTAAGCCGCTCGCGCCCGCTCAGTGACCTTCGACCCCGCCTGAAGCGCCGAGGCGCTTAGAAGGCCGCTCTCGGCAGCTTCTCGCACGTCTACACCGGCAGTCCGGGCAAAGGCGAGCAGCGAACCAGCTTCAGCCGCTTCTCGAACATCGACCCCACTGACAACTGCGCCAGCGATCAGCGAACCCGGACGAGGCGCGGCTTCTTTCAGGCTGACGCCTGCCAGTAGGGCACCCGCGAGTAGCACCCCGAGTTCGGCCCGTTCACTGACATCCCCACCGGCAAGAGCAGCCTGGCTGATCAACGCGCCGAGTTCCGCCCGTTCTGAGGCGTCAGCGCCAGCCTGGACTGAAAACGCACGCAGCGAGCCTAGCTCTGCACGTTCAGCTACGTCCGCGCCCACCTGTGTCGTATCAGCAACCAAGGCACCTGTTTTTTCATGCGTTACACCGCTTGTGACAGTTTCAGCTGAAGTCGAATCGACCGACCACACGCTCGACTGGATGAGGTATCCGATTGGGCCTGTAATCGAATGTGAAGAATCAGTACGGCTGAAAATTTCCGTCCACGCACCTGTCCCGGCCACCGCACGATAAAATGCCTTGATCGTTGTTCCAACTTTTTCAAGTCGAATTTCAGACCCGGCAACAACCCCTCCACTTGGCCCTGTGGCCGTCGCCCCAATTGAAGCCTGAGTCCCGCTTGTCATCTTCCAAAGTTGCCAGGTGCCACTCGCCCCGGAGATGTGGATAAAATAGCCATTGGGGGATGCCGTGTCACCGTTCGAGATCGGCCCCGTAAGTTCAAAGCCATCACCTGTCGCTGCAACTTGAATTGTCGCGTCATGGCGAAAATCCGGCCCGAATGAAATATCGCCCTTGTATGCGCTGCCCCACCCGCTTGAAGGCCGTTTCAGTCCGTTGCTGACAAGATCAAGAACAGCGTCGGCCGCATAGATCGAGTTTACCCACGGTGCGGAAACCGGACTCTCGTTCGCGCGATTGTAATTGTCAACGAGAGGCATTAGACATCCGCAACTGCTGAATCGAGGAATTCGACAGGCAATGGGGTTTCCTGTGTGCCGTCGAGGGTGATGGCGTCGGTCGCAGCGAGGTAACGAGGCTGAAATCTGCGCTTCAACACGAACCGTAGGACATCTCGCAGCGTGAACGCGCCAAGGTCAGTACCGAGGTCAGCTTGCCATTCTGCGCGAGAATAGCCACACTCCTCAATCCAGTCGCGGAGATTTCGCTTCTGTGCGGTTGTCAGATTAGAAAGGGAATCGCCCAAGCTGCTTTTGGGTAGGCGACGAATCGTCGGGTCGGCCGCGATTGTCTGAAGGGTTGTTACAGACGCTCGCACCTTACAAACGTAGCGCCCACCAAGGCACTCCTCGCCTGTCCAGTTGCCGCCGTCCTGACGGATGATGTTGTCATATTCGTTGATCGCACACCATCTCGACGGGTGGCCATTGAGCGCCACCCGTCGATCCGGTGCAATGAACCATGCGACAGGCATTTGTCAGTGAAGCAGCGCGATTGTCGGCGTAACTTTGATCACGTCATTAGCGGCCAGCACCACGGCGAGGCCGTCATCGAAGTTCGCCTGCCCGATGACAACGGTGTGACCGTTGTTGGTGATGTAGAACCCGTTGACCGTCGAGCCTGTGGCACCGACTGTCGGGAATGTCACCTGCGGGTAGGTGGTCTGACGCCCTGCGTTCGTCGGCCGCTCTGCAACCGCTCCCCACGTCGCAGCGGCGAGAGCCTGACGCGCGTAGTTCGTGTACGCCGACTCCGTGATGTTGGCGAACGTCTGCGCGTGCGTGATCACCGTTGTCGCTGTCTGCGAAGTGAAAAGCGCGAGGTTGAGCGGTGACGTGTATTTCACCGTGTCCTTCGGGAACTGCCCGAGCCACACGTCGAGTCCTTCATCCGGCATCATCTGTGCCATGAAAACCGGATCGGACTCAAACGGCATGTAGTCCCGATAGTGGATGTGACGCTCATGCAGCATTGTCACTAGCCTCCATCCGGGCTGCACGCCGCTCGAAGGTGGCCTGCGCCTGACCAACGGCACCCTGCCACTCCTCGTCCGCGTCCTTCTGTGTCATCTCGTCCTCGGGATCGGCAACGCGAGACATGAGCCTGGCGCGCTCGCGCGCCATCTCCTCGGCCACCTTGTCATGCACCGGCTGAAACGGATCGGTTCCCTTGTGAGGGCCAGGCTCCGCGCCGAGCGGCTTTCCCTTTTCACCGCAAGTGGGGCAGATGCCATCACCTGTCTCGGTGTCCGGGGGCAACCCGAGTACGGCTGCACCTTCAGGACTGAGGCCACCTGAAAACTTGCCCTTGGTGTCCCGCGTCCCGAGTGCGCAGCTTGTGTTCTGGCACTCGTAAACCTGCATTTTCAGTCAACGACTCCCTTCGGTTCCGGCAGCGGCCCGGTCGGCGCGTGAACCGGCTTCCCCCGGCACGGAACGCAGTAGCGCGGTTCCGTCCCCGAGTCCACGAACAGGTTTTCACAACAGGAACACTCGAACACGTGATGGACTCCGGGCATGATCTTGAACCCGACATCCTTGGCGAGATCGAACACCTGCTCATCCGTGACAACCTGACGCTTTTGCCGGTCATGAACGCAGAAAACAGCGGCCTTGCCGCTGAGGCTGACTTTCAGTCCTACTCCTGTGTGCTGTGCCACGTTTCCGCCCTTTCTGTATCCGACTGAAAAAGTGGGGCTAGACCCTCGCCGTCTAGCCCCGCTGTTTTCACGCCTAGGTCGGGAGGGTGATCTTCTCGACCGAGTTGGCGATGTCGGCGTACATGCCGCGCCGCGCCCGACCGACCTGCTGACCCTCGACCAGCCGCGAAATGTCAGCGGGGCCGATGTCGATGCGAAGGTCGTGATGGAGCATTTCCTTGAAAAGCTCCTTGGGCTGGATCAGGAAGCAGGTACCCGCCGTCACGCCCGGATAGACGAACGACTTGGTACCCCTTTTCAGCGTCTCCCCGTCGTAGTAGATGATCGTGTCGATGGGGATGTTCGGGAGCGGGTTGCCCTGCACGTCATTGACCGGCGTGAGCAGCGCGTTCTCGATCTGGAAGCGGTTGGCCTCCGAAGCGAGAAGCACCGTACCCCGACGCTGCGGAACGGCCTGCACGGTCTTGGTGTACGCGGCCTGGAACGTCAGGTGGGTGTCCTCCTGAAGCGTTGCGCCGGTTGCCACCGCCCCCGTGTGGTTGGCCGAGCCTGCCGCGCCGTAGGAGGCGTAGCCGGTGATGATCGACAGGTGCAGGTGGTTGAGCAGAGCGTTGTACGCACGGCCGAAGGCCCGGTTGTGAAGCTCGATGCTCCACGTCCGGTCGAACTCGACCATGTCCTCCGTCCACTCGAAGCCAGCCGCGTAGGTCTGGATCGAGCCGAGGGCCGGTGCGCCCCTGCGGAGCGTTCCGAACTGAACCTCGCCACCCTCGAACTTCTCCAAGAAAACAACGTCAGCCTGCAACGTGTTTTCATCGATCTGGAACACGCCACCGGGGAACGGGCCATTGACCCGCTCGTAGATGGGGCCGTACAGGAGCGGGATTTCAG
>CALMZP010000085.1 GCA_937870635.1 uncultured Acidobacteriota bacterium
CTCGCGCGCCACGTCGGGGTGCTCGAAGTTCACCGCCTCGACCTTGATCAGCGCAAAGTAACGCTCGCCCTCTTTCGGCGGACGAACCTGGCCGGACACCGTGTCGCCCGTGCGGAGGTCGAAACGGCGGATCTGCGACGGCGACACGTAGATGTCGTCCGGCCCCGGCAGGTAGTTGTATTCAGGCGCGCGCAGAAATCCGAACCCATCCGGCAGGCACTCCAGGGCTCCCTCGGAAAAGATCAGGCCCGACTTCTCCGTCTGCGCCTGCAGGACCGCGAAGATCAGGTCCTGCTTGCGCATGCCCGTCGCGTTCTCGATGCCATGCTCCTTGGCCGTGCGCGTCAGGTCCGGGAGCTTCATCTCCTTCAGAACCCGGATGTCGAGCGTCTCGGCGGCCGGTTGATCGGGCCCGCGCTTCTGTGGAGGGCGGGCGATCTCGCCCGCCTCTTTCGGGGCGGCGATTTCGTCCGTCTCGTCGTCATCGGGCGGGGCGGCTTCGGTCGCGGGCGGGATCGCCCGCGCTCCACCGTTCCCGTTCACCGGCACTTCCTCGTCACTCTTCCCGGCTTTCGCCTTGCGCGGCTTGCGCGCCGGCTTTTCCGCCTTTTCGACGGGGGGCGCTGCTTCGCTCACCGCGCTGCTGGTTTCTTCGATTTCCTGTTCGGCCATTGGGTCCTCACTTCAAGTTCAGAGTCGCGCGACCATTTCGCGCCGGATCTGATCGATGCCTTTTCGGGTGACCGCCGACGTCGCGATCAGATCCGCGGGGTCGACGTCCATCGCGTCCGCGATGGCTGCTTTACTTTTGATGAGCTGGTTGTTGGAGAGCTTGTCGGTCTTGGTGAGCGCGAGGCATTCGTCGATGCCCGCCTCCCTCGTCCACTCGTGCATGTCGAGGTCGTATTCGCCCGGGATGCGGCGGGCGTCGAGGAGCAGGACGATCAGCTTCAGCGAGTCCGCTGAGTCGAGGTAACCGCGGATGAGCTCGCCCCACGACTTCATCATGGTCTTTGACACTTTTGCGTATCCGTAACCCGGCAGGTCGACCAGGTACCACTGCTCGTTGATCAGATAAAACTGGATCGCCTGCGTCTTTCCAGGCGTCTGGCTGACCCGGGCCACTCCTTTTCGATTGACGACCGCGTTGATGAGGCTCGACTTTCCGACGTTAGAGCGGCCAACGATCGCGAATTGCGGCCGCCCGTCACGCGGGAAGTCTTCGGGCTTGTACGCCGCCCGATGGAATGCAACTGACTTGATTACCAAAAGAGATCAGGGCTTCTGATGTAACACCGCGCTGCTGGTCAGACGCGGGATGGGCTCATCGTGTTCTGTTACAAAAAGCCGGTGTGATTGCTAAGGGGTACTGCCTGAGGCTGTCTGGATGATTTGCTGAAGGATTTTGCAGAAAATGGGCCAGAAGTCAAATGAAGCATTTTGGATTTTGGATTTGGATTGCGCGAGTCGCACAACCCTGGGTCCAAATCCAAAATCCAAAATCGAAAATCCAAAATCAGTGGGTGACGGGGGGCTCCGCCACGGTCTTGACCGGCTCGGGCAACTTCTCCTTCGCCGCAAGCGGGAGGATGGTGCCGTCGAGCGCGACCGTGACGACCTCATCCATGGACTCGACCAGGTGAAACTCCATCTTTTCCCGGACATCGGTCGGGATCTCGTCGAGATCGCGCTCGTTGTCCGCGGGGAGGATGACGCGGGTCAGGCCGGCACGCGCTGCGGCCAGGATCTTGTCCTTGACGCCGCCGACCGGCAGGACCTTACCGCGCAGGGTGATCTCTCCCGTCATCGCGATGTCGCGGTGAACGGGAATCTTGGTGACTGCTGAGAGCAGGGCGGTAGCCATGGTGATACCGGCTGACGGACCGTCCTTCGGAATCGCCCCTTCGGGGACATGGATGTGGATGTCCATGCTCGCGTGAAAATCGGGATCGAGGCCGAACAGCTCCGCCCGCGATCGCACATACGAGAGCGCGGCCCGCGCCGACTCCTGCATGACGTCGCCGAGCTTGCCGGTGAGCGTGAGGTTGCCCTTGCCGCGCGAGAGCGCGACCTCGGTCGAGAGAATCTCGCCGCCGACCTCGGTCCACGCCAGACCGGTGGCCAGGCCGATCTCGGCCTTGTCGTGGATCTGCTGGGAGCGATATTTCGCCTTGCCGAGGAGCTGGCGGACCTTGGCGCGGTCGATGACGAGCTCGTAGCCCTCGCCATGAGTCAGCACCTGCCGCGCGACTTTCCGGAGCACGGAACCGACTTCGCGCTCGAGGCTGCGGACGCCGGCCTCGCGCGTGTAGGAATCGATGAGCTCTTCGATGGCGCTGTCGTCGAACACGATCTTCGCCTCGTCGAGGCCCTGCTCCGTGCGCTGCTTCGGAACGAGGAACTGACGTCCGATGGCGCGCTTCTCGAGGTGTGTGTAGCCGGAGAGCTGGATGATCTCCATGCGGTCCTTGAGAGGCGCCGGGATGGTGTGCGTCACGTTGGCGGTGGCGATGAACATCACCTTCGAGAGGTCGTACTCGACGTCGAGGTAGTGATCGACGAATGCGTTGTTCTGCTCGGGATCGAGGACTTCGAGGAGCGCCGCGGACGGATCGCCGCGGAAGTCCATCGACATCTTGTCGACCTCGTCGAGCAGGAACACGGGATTGACCGTTCCCGCCTTCTTCATCCGCTGGATGATCTGGCCGGGAAACGCGCCGATGTAGGTGCGGCGATGGCCGCGGATCTCGGCCTCGTCGCGGACGCCGCCGAGTGACAGGCGGACGAACTTGCGGCCGGTGGCGCGGGCGATCGACTTCGCGAGAGACGTCTTGCCGACGCCGGGAGGTCCGACGAAGCAGAGGATCGTTCCCTTCGGCTGCTTCACCAGCTGCCGTACGGCGAGAAACTCCAGGATGCGCTCCTTGATCTTCTCGAGGCCGTAGTGATCCTCGTTGAGGATCTTCTCGGCGAGCTCGATGTCGCGGATCTCCTTGCTGGACTTTTTCCAGGGAACCGAGACGAGCCACTCGATGTAGTTGCGCGAGACGGTCGCTTCCGCGGAGACGCCGGGCATCGCTTCCAGGCGCTTGAGCTCCTGGATCGCCTTTTCCTTCGTCTCCTTCGGCATGCCCGCGTCTTCGATCTTCTGACGGAGCTCTTCGATCTCGTCGGAGCGGTCGTCCTTGCGGCCGAGCTCGTGGTGGATCGCCTTGATCTTCTCGTTGAGGTAGTACTCCTTCTGGGCGCGCTCCATCTGCTTCTTGACCTTGGAGTTGATGCGCTTGTCGATGTTGATCTTTTCGATCTCGATCTCGAGGAAATCCTGCAGCTTCTGCAGGCGCTCGTACGGCGAAGGAGTCTCGAGAAGCTGCTGCTTCTCGGAGGTGGTGATCAGAAGGTGGGAAGCCAGCGTGTCGGCGAACTTGTCGGGATCGTCGAGCTTCAGCGTCGACATGACGCCTTCGAACGCCAGGTGATGCGACATCTTCGCGTACTGCTCGAAGATCTCGACGAGCTTCTGCATGTACTGCGAGACTTCCGGCGTGAGCGGATACTGCGTGTCGATGTCGCGGACGTTGACGGTGATGTAGCCGTCCTTCTCCTGCGACGAGACGATTTCCGCGCGGGTGAGGCCTTCGACCATCACCTTCACGTTCTGATTCGGGAGCTTGAGGTTCTGGACGACCGTCGCCACGACGCCGATCTGATAGATCTCGTCCATCGACGGATCGTCGACTTTCGGGTCGCGCTGCGTGGCCAGGAAGATCTTCTTCTCGGAGGTGGCCAGCGTCGCTTCGAGCGCCATGATCGACGCGCGCCGCCCGACGACGAACGGAGCCATCATCGACGGAAACACGACCATGTCGCGAAGCGGCACGAGCGGAAGCTGCGTTTGAATCGTTTCGGGATTTGACATTGGGTTCACTCTACCGCATCACAACAACTGGCCATTCCCAGCCAGGGAGGAGGTTCAATTTCCTGCCCCGGCTCCCCTTCCCTTCCTAACCGGCCTTACGGTAGAGGGTGATGGGCTGGCTGCGATTCTCGACGACCTCTCGCGTGATGACGCACTCGCTGATCGCATCCTGCGAGGGGATTGCGTACATGATCTCCAGCATCAGCTCTTCGATGATGATCTTCAGACCGCGGGCGCCGACGTTCCGCTTCAACGCCTCTTCCGCGATCGCCTCGAGCGCATCCTCCGTGAACTTCAGGGTGACGTTCTCGAAGCCCATGATCGTCTGGTACTGGCGAACCAGCGAGTTTTTCGGCTCGCGGAGGATCTCGATCAGCGCGCCCTTGTCGAGCTCGCTGAGCGTCGCCACCACCGGCAGACGTCCGACGAATTCCGGAATCAGGCCGAACTTGATCAGATCTTCCGGATGAACCTGCGAGAGGAGCTCGCCGGTCTTCCGGTCCTTCTTCGAAGAGATCTTCGCGCCGAAGCCCATCGTCTTCTCCGACAGCCGGCGCTCGATCACATTGTCGAGCCCGACGAACGCGCCGCCGCAGATGAAGAGGATGTTGGTCGTGTCGATCTGAATGAATTCCTGATGGGGATGCTTGCGTCCACCCTGCGGCGGAACGTTGGCCACGGTCCCCTCGAGGATCTTGAGGAGGGCCTGCTGCACGCCTTCACCCGAGACGTCGCGGGTGATCGACGGGTTGTCGCCCTTGCGGCAGATCTTGTCGACCTCGTCGATGTAGACGATGCCGCGCTGGGTCTTTTCTTTGTCGTTGCCCGCGGCCTGGTAGAGCTTGAGGATGATGTTCTCCACATCCTCGCCGACATAGCCGGCCTCGGTCAGCGTCGTGGCGTCCACGATCGTGAACGGCACCGAGAGCATCCGGGCCAGGGTCTGCGCGAGCAGCGTCTTGCCGGTGCCGGTCGGTCCGATCAGCAGGATGTTCGACTTCTGCAGCTCGACGTCCTGACGGGCGTTCCGCTGGTGGTAATCGATGCGCTTGTAGTGGTTGTAGACAGCGACGGCGAGCTTCTTCTTGGCCCGCTCCTGCCCGATGACGTAGAGATCGAGGAACTCCTTGATCTCCTTCGGCTTGGGGAGCTGCCCCGTCCCCTCCATGGTGCCGGGCTCATCCTTGCGGTCTTCCGCGATGATGTCCAGGCAGATGTCGACGCACTCGTCACAGATATAGACGGTGGGGCCCGCGATCAGTTTCTTGACGTCCCTCTGACTCTTGTTGCAGAAGCTACAACGAAGGACGTCGCCGCTGTTCCCCTTTTTCGACATTTGTTGTTGGAGGCCCTTTCCTAGGAGTCGTTCAATTCTCCGCCGTGGTTCAAGACAGTGTCAAGGACCGCCGGACGAATCAGTGAACTGCGGAGGGGGAGCGGGCATTCCACGCTCAGAAGCCGTCCGAGAGAAGGACGACGCTCGCCGCAGAGACGCAGAGGACACAGAGGGACGCAGAGGATGGCAGAGGGCTCTGCGTCCCTCTGCGCTCTCTGCGTCTCTGCGGTTGCTTTTTCGTTCTGTGCCGCAGCGAGAGCTGCCGCACTCCGTCTCTAATCCCGCTTGGCGATGACCTGATCGACCACACCGTAGTCGACCGATTCGGCGGCCGAGAGGATGTAGTCGCGATCGGTGTCGCGGTCGATTTTCTCCAGCGGCTGGCCGCTGTGAAGCGCGAGAATCTCGCTGATGCGCTTCTTCATGCGCATGATGTCCTTCGCGTGGATATCGATGTCGCTGGCCTGCCCGCCCAGCCCCTGAAGCCACGGCTGGTGGAGAAGGACGCGGGCGTTCGGAAGCGCGTATCGCTTGCCCTTCTTGCCCGCGGCGAGAAGAACCGCTGCGAACGACGCCGCCTGTCCGAGACAGATCGTCGCGATGTCGGGCTTCACGTACTGCATCGTGTCGTAGATGGCGAAACCCGCGGTGACGGATCCGCCGGGCGAGTTGATGTAGAGCGAGATGTCCTTTTCAGGATTTTCGGCTTCGAGGAAGAGCATCTGCGCGATGACAAGATTGGCAACGTTGTCGTCGATCGCCTGGCCGATGAAGATGAGATTGTCTTTGAGAAGGCGCGAGTAGATGTCGTACGCGCGTTCGCCGCGCGACGTCTGCTCGACCACCATCGGAATCAGAACCATGACCGGGTCTCCTTAATGCGCGGGAGTGTATCGCGGAACCATTTTGGATTTTGGATTTTGGATTTGAGCCTGCGCGAAATCCAAAATCCAAAATCCAAAATCGGTTCTCCGGCTACCCCTTCGGCTTCGACTCGCGGATGAGCAGCTCCAGCGCCTTGTCCTGCGCCATCGAAGCGCGCAACGCTTCGTATCCGCCGTCATGCCGCAGGCGGTGCTTCACTTCGGCGAAATCGCGCTCCTGCTCGCGCGCAGCCTTCCGGATCTCGGCGTCGACTTCGACGTCCGATACCTCGATGTTCTCCTTGCGCGCGATGGCCTCGAGGATCAGCCCGCGCTTGGCGCGCTTGATCGCTTCCGGACGGAAGTCTTCGCCGATCTTCCTCCAGTCGAGGTCCGCGTTCTCGAGATTGACACCCTGCGACGCGAGGAAGCGCGCGTAGTTCTGCATCGACTTCCCGAGCTCGTCGTCGACAAGAGTCTCCGGCACTTCGAAATGGTGGCGCTCGAGCAGGGCCTCACCAATCTGATTGCGCTTGGCCCGCGTGATCTCCGCTTCGCGATGGCGCCGGATGTCGGCGGAGATGGCCTCGCGCATCTGCGCGACGTCATCCCATCCTCCGAAGCTCTTCGCGAAGTCGTCGGTGACCTCGGGCTTTTCCTGGACCCGGATCTCTTTGAGCGTGATCTCGTGGTGAATGGTCTTGTTGCGGAAGTCCTCGTTCGTGGCATCTTCCGGATACGTCTTGTCGAAGGTGACCGTCTCGCCCGCCTTCTTTCCCCGCAGCGCGTCGTGGAGCTCGGGAAGCGGCGACTCCTCGCCGATCTTCACGTGGCCGGAGTCGCGCTTCGTCTCCATTCCGTCGGCGTTCGAAACGATGTCGATGACGGCGAAGTCGCCGTCCTGAATGCCGCGCTCGGTCTCCACGCGGTAGGCGCTGGCCTGTTCGCGAAGGCGCTCGATCATCGCGTCGACATCGGCATCACCGACTTCGACCGGATGCTCGTCCACTTCGATCCCGCGGTAATCCTGAAGCTCGATCTGCGGCTTCACTTCGAACTTCGCCTTGTACTTGAGCGGAGCTCCTTCGATGAACGGGTCCATGTGCTCGAGCTCGGGGTCGCCGACCGGCTCCAGTCCCTTTCCGGCGATCGCTTCCTGGAAGCTCACCGGAAGCAGGCGGCTCATCACTTCTTCCTGGATTTCCTTCGCGAACCGCGTCCGCACGACGTTGGCAGGAACCTTTCCCTTGCGGAAGCCGGGCAGGTTCGCCTGGCGCCCGAACTCGGTTGTGACGCGGCTGGCTTCGCTGGCAATCCGGTCGGCCGGAATCTCGACCTCGATGGACTTGCGGACCGGGGAAAGATCTTCAAAGTTCACTAGCATTTGAATTCACCTGACTGAAGTGTGATGAGCGCAGGGCGGGCGACCCCGCCCGCCGGATGGTGCGAAAGGCGGGACTCGAACCCGCACGGCTTTGGGCCACTGGATCCTAAGTCCAGCGCGTCTGCCAGTTCCGCCACTTTCGCCGAAAACGACTGTGGCCAGTGGTGAGCGGCCAGTCGTCAGAGCGTAGCACCATCCTGACCGCTGACCGCCAAACACTGGCCACTCAAGTTTGGTGCCCCCGCCAGGACTCGAACCTGGAACCAATGGATTAAGAGTCCACTGCTCTACCAATTGAGCTACGGAGGCGATGGACCACGGTCAACCGGCTGAGCCAGCAAGGTATTTCCCGCGGCGGGCGCGGATTGTAACAGCGCGGCGCCCGCGGTCAAGCCCGGGCCGCGAGTCCTTCTTCGAGAATCCGCTCCCCGCGCCGCATGTAGTCAAAACCCGAGTACAGAGTGACCACCAGCGCCGCCTTGAAAAGGATCTCCGCCAGCAGACGCAGCCTCGGCTCGAACGAATTGGCCGCGATGGCCGCGCCGAGGGTGACGGCCTGCAGGACGGTGGAAGTCTTGCCGATCCAGGAAGGTGGGAACTTCTTCACCTGAACGCGCGTGAAGACGAGATAGGCGAAGAGAGCGATCAGAAAGTCGCGGATGAAGACCACGAACGTCAGCCACCCGGGGATCGCAACGACCGGCAGCGTCGACGAGAGCGTGTAGTAGACGTAGCCCGAGACCATCAACAGCTTGTCCGCGGCCGGATCGAGGAGTGCGCCGAGCCGCGAACGCTGGTTGAAACGCCGTGCGATCCAGCCGTCTAGGATGTCCGTCGCGGCCGCCGAGACGAAGATGACGAATGCAACGGTGTACATCCCTTCCATCGACGCGCCGATGAAGCAGGGGACGAGGAGCAGCCGGAGAACCGTGAGGATATTGGGGATCGTCAAACTTCAGCCCGGAACTGGTCGAGTGCCGACTTGCGCAGGTAGATCGTCTTTCCTTCCGAGAGAAGGAGATCCTGCCTCATGAGGTCATGGATGAGGCGGGAAACGGTTTCGCGTGAGGTACCGATCATGTTGGCGATGGCCTGGTGGGTCGGACGTGTGACCGCAACGTAGCCGTTCTCCAGCGGCTTCCCGCTTTCCTTCGCCAGATCGAGGAAGAACCTGGCCAGCCGGCCGTAGACGTCCATCGTGGCCAGCGATTCCGCGCGCGTGGACATCTTCCGCAGCCGGCGCGAGATCTCCGCGAGGACTTTCCGGGTGATGGAGAAGTTCTCCTGCAGGATCGAGAGAAAGTCGCTCCGCCAGATCGTCACGACGTCCAGCGGCTCGACTGCGACGACAGTCGCGGAGCGCGGCTGATCATCGAGGAGGGCCATCTCCCCGAAAAAGTCGCCCGGTCCCAGCATCGAGAGGATGATCTCCTTCCCTTCCGGCGAGATCATCGTGACCTTCACCTTGCCTTCGCGGATGAGGCAGAAAACGTCGCCGCTCTCACTCTCGTGAAAGATCACGTCGTCCTTCGCGTAGCGGCGGGTCTTGGCGACGGCGGCGATCGAAGCGAGCTCGCGGTCGTCCAGCTCGTTGAAGAGGTCGAACCTGCGGAAGAGGGAAACTTGCATCTTTTCTGCGATTCTAGTGGACTGCAAGCGTGCCCATCAAACGAATCATCCCGGTCTCCTCTGGAAAAGGCGGTGTGGGGAAGACGACTTTTGCCGTCAACTTCGCCCTGGCGCTGTCCCGCCACGGCCGGACGATCCTCGTCGATCTGGACACGGGCACCTCCGCAATCCGCAACGCCATCGACGTTCCGATCGAAAAAGACCTGTACCACTTCTTCCGGCGCAACGAGCCATTATCGGACTGTCTGACCACGCTGGACGACCGCCTTGATCCCGAGCGCAGGTACCGCAACTTCGCCTTCGTCGCCGGGCCTCTGCACCTCATCGAAGAGATCACGAACTTCGGCGCCGCTCACAAGCACCGCCTCATCGAGGCGATCAATTCCCTCGACGCCGATTACATCGTCCTGGACATGAAGGCCGGCCTCGACTCGAACGTGATCGACTTCCTCCCCTTCTCCAACTCCGGGATCCTGATCTTCACGCCGCACCTTCCCAGCGCGACGCTCGCCGCGTCGGATATCGTGAAAGCTATCCTCTTCCGGAAGCTGCGCCTTCTCTTCACGCGCGAATCTCCGTTCTTCGACACCGTCCCGTCCGGCCTCGATTTCTGGCGTCTCTCGAACGAGCTGATCGACCGCGTGGAGGATGTCTACGATGCGTCCGTCCCCAACCTCGACGTCTTCGCTGTCGACCTGGCCAGCAACCTCGGTGCCGATCACCCGATCACGAAGGCCGTGCAGAACACCGTCGATTTCTTCCGCGTCCACTACGTGCTCAACCTCTTCAACGGCGTCGAAGATTCGTTCACCACGGCCGTGAAGCCGTTCATCGACAACCTCACCCACCACGTTTCCTCCCGCGTCGCCATCACCAACCTCGGCTGGGTCACGCGGAGCGAGGCCATTCATCGCGCGAACTGCGACCGCATCCCCGCGCTGCTACTCCGGCGCGACGGCGGCAAAAAGAAGAATCGCGTCGCCGAAGAGCTCGAAGACCTTCGCATGATGGCCCTCGGGCTGGAGCCGATGAAAAGGAAACCGCTGCGCGAGACCACCAATCCGACCGATCCCGGCGACCACCTCGCGCGCCAGCTCGACGTGCTCAAGACGATGTTCGCGCAGAAGAAGGACGACGACTCCTACGCGAACTTCGACTACATTGCCCAGCGCGCGCTCTTCACGATGGACACCCGCCGCCCGAGCGAGTTCGGCGACATCCGGATCTGGGAGCCGAAGGAGATGCTGGGGGCCTTGTTCGCGAAATCGTCGCGGTGACTTTGGACCCTGGACCTTGGACCTCGGGAGACTTCGATGGGTCGCCGGTCCACGCACGTCATCCTGAGAGGCTGTGAAGCGCGGCGAAGGACCTCAGGTTGCGCATTTTGAGGCCCTTCGCCGTCTTCGCGGCTCAGGGTGACGTGGCGAGACGCCAAGGTCGCACGTCAACACCATGGTCCAAGGTCCAAGGTCCAAGGTCCTGAGACCGTCCACGGTCAAACGCGAAGCCGCGTCTTCAACACCGTCCACGCGATCTTGAGCGTGTCCTTGACCGGTTTGTAGTGGCTCGTGGCGACGCCGTTCACGAAGCCGAGTTCGATCGGGATCGTCACGACCCGGAACCCGCGACGGCCGGCGCGAACGATGACTTCGCTCTCCATATCGAAACCGTCGGCGTGAAGCTCGACGCTCCGCAGCAGCTTCGCCGAGTAGAGCCGGTAGCCGCTCTGCGAATCCGTGACCGTGACACCCGAGACCATCGAGATCGATGACGCCGAGAACTGATTGGCCATCCGGCGGCGCGGGAGCATGAAACGGAAGTGGTGGGCGCGGCCGCCGATGATCAGATCGGCGCCCGTCTCCGCGCGTGCCGCGAGAAACTTCGGTACCTCCGATGGCAGATGCTGCCCGTCGGCGTCGAGCGTAATGACGGCGTCGTAATCATGCTCCAGTGCCCAGGTGAAGCCGGTGCGCAGAGCGGCACCCTTCCCTCTGTTCTGCGCGTGCCAGAGAACCTGGGCGCCCGCCTTCGCCGCGACCGCTCCCGTTCCGTCGCTCGACCCGTCGTCGATCACGACGACGGCAGGCAGCTGAGCGAGGCTTCCGCGTACGACGGGCTCGATGAGGTGCGCGGCATCGAGCGCCGGAATGATGATCACCGTCCGCTCCATCAGCCCCGCTCCCGCGAGACGACCGCGCAGACGATCCCACCGCCGGCTGACAGAGAGTTGACGAGCGCATGGCGCAGATCGCGTTCACCGAGATCGACGAGAGCCGCAGCGAGCTGCAGCGCGCCTCCCGCCGCATACTCGCCGAAGAAGCTCTTTGTCGCCACGACCTGCGGCAGCGAGTCACCGAATAACGAGCCTAGTGCCTCGGCCTCGAGCCGATCGCCTCGTTCGTTCCCGTTGGCGGACGAGTAGATGGCGTCGATGTCTGCGCGGCGAATGCCGGCATCATCGATCGCTCCGGCCATCGCGGTAACCACCGCTTTCGAGTCATGGCCCCAGTCCGAGATCGACGCCGTCGTGTCGCGCGCGATTCCGAAACCCGACAGGTACCCGTAGATCTTCGATGGGTGCGCGCCTGACGCCCCTGCGACGAGGACCGCACTTCCTTCGCCAATGGCGATTCCCGAACCGCCGCCGCTGGCTCTCAGCGCACCCACACGATCGAGGACGCTGAAGATCATCTCGTTCACTTCTTCGACGCCGCCGATGAGTGCAGCCGGCGCCATCCCCTTCACGATCTGCGAAGAGGCGTACATCGCGGCGGCCAGCGCCGAGGATTCGCGCTGGGTGATGGTCACGTTGAAGCCACGGAGGCCGAGCTCGATCGCGATGTGGCTGCCCGGTGCATTCGCTACCGACTCCGCGAAGAGCTGTGGCGGCGCGAGCGCGGCCCCCTTCTCGACGTACTCCTGCATGTAGTCGACCGAGGTTTGCACCGGTCCAAAGGCCGTGCCGAGGGCGACGCCGGTGGCCGGGTCGAGGGCGTCGATGCCGGCATCGCGCAGCGCGAGCTTCGCCGCCGACAGCGCCAGGCGGGACAGCATGTTCATACGCCGCATCTTCATCGGGGCGATGAAATCCTTGGGCGAGAAGTCGCGGACCAGGCCGGCCTCGTGCGCGTTCAGACCGTTCGTATCGAATCGGTCGACCGGCTGGATTGCCGTCTGACCGCTCCGAAGAAGAGCCCGGAATGCGTCGACGCCGATCGCGCCGGGCGCGACGATACCGATACCGGAAATCGGGATGCGGGAGCTCAAGAGGGCGCGAGCTTACACACGTCTGAACAGGAGTGAAACATTGCTGCCGCCGAAACCGAAGGTATTCGACAGGACCGAAGCCATGGCCATGGGGCGGGGCGTGTGCGGAATGTAGTCGAGGGAACAATCTGAGGCAGCCTCGGAAAGGCGCAGCGTCGGTGGGGCCATCTGGTTCATCAGAGCCAGCACGCTGATGACAGCCTCGACCCCGCCGGCCGCACCGAGAGTGTGGCCAAAGTACGACTTGCTCGACGAGACCGGGACGCCGTTGCCGATGGCTGCCTGAATGGCGCGCGTCTCGGATGAGTCGTTGAGAAGCGTTCCAGTGCCGTGAGCGTTGACGTAATCCACCGTCGGCAGCCCGCTCGCCCGCAGGGCGGTGTTGATTGCTGCCTCGGCGCCACGCCCATCTTCCGCCGGGGCGGTCGGATGATGCGCGTCGCACGAAGCGCCATACGACGCCATCTCCGCGAGGATCGTTGCTCCGCGAGCCACGGCGTCGTCCCAGCGTTCCAGGACGATGTAAGCGGCCCCTTCACCGAGGGTGATGCCTTTGCGGTCGGCCCCGAAGGGGGTGCAGGGCTTCGGATCGACGGCCTGCAGCACGTTGAAGCCGCTGTACGTGAGCCGGCACAATGCGTCGCTGCCGCCGGCGAGCGCGACGTCCGCGTGGCCCGAGCGGAGATAGTCCGCGGCCATCCCGATCGCTGCACCCGCAGACGCGCATGCGGTCGCGTTCGAGACGACCCCGCCACCCAGGCCGAAGACGCTGGCTACCGCGTCGGAGGGACCCGAGGTCGGCTGCTGCAGCACCGTCGAAGACGGCGCGCGGCGGCGGCCGACGACGATGCGTTTGAAATAGAACTCTTCTCCCTCGAGCAGGCCGCCGGTCGAGGTTCCGGTCGAGACGATTGCGCGTTCGAGCGGCAGCGGGGCGGACGACGATGCGTTCGACTGCTCGATCGCTTCCTTCGCCGCGATCACGGCGAGAAGGTCGGTGCGCGACATGCGTCGCGCGCGGCGCTTGCCGACCGGCAGCATCGAGCCGAGGTCCGCATCGACCTCCGCGGCGATGTCAGTCGGAAAGGTCTCGCTTGGAAATCGAGTCAGCTTGCCGATCCCCGCGCGCGACTCTCGGATGGAACGCCAGACTTCGCCCTGGTCGCGACCGATCGAGCAGATGATGCCAAGGCCGGTCACGGCGATGCGGATGGATTGATCAGCCTTGCGCATGAGCAGCCAGATAAAACCGGCCCCGGGCAACTTCTACTCCATCGATCGACGCAGTGCCGCTGAACCGGAAGATGCCGCCGAAATCAGCCTCGAGCAGAACGTGAATGTCGACGCGATCGCCGGCCACGATGGCACGGTCGACCTCACAGGCGTCGATTCCGCTCACGAAACCGTGCCGCGCGGGGTCGAACACGAGCCCGCCGCCGAACTGCGCCATGGCCTCGACGAGCATCAGCTCCGCCGGGAGAGACTCGTTGGCGGTCCAGAGAAACGTCCCTTCGATCGACGTGTCGTCGCGACGCGTGACCGCAGACGCCGCGCGAAACGGAATCTGATGCGGCAGCGAGGCGAGCCAGCTCATGGGCGGAGGACCGGGAACGGCTAGGACGTGGCCTTCGCCTGCTCGAGCTTCTGCTCGACGAAGGCGGCGAGAGCGGAGATCGACTTGAACGAATCTCGCGCCGAGGATTCGTTCTTCACCTTGATACCGAACTCGCTCTCCAGCATCACGACGATCTCGAGCGCGTCGATGGAATCGAGGCCGAGGCCGCCGGCGAACAACGGTTCGTCGTCGGCGATGTCATCGGCCGTCATGTCTTCGAACTTCAGACGTTCGATGAGTAATTCTTTGAGTTTGCGTTTCAGGTCGGTGGTCATAGGTGAGTTGGGGTCATTTTCACACAGAAGCGGCGGGCGGTAACGCATCCCAGGCGATCGGACGTGCGATGACGGGGTGAACCTTCTGGATTCGCACGAGCAGAAAGAACAAAGCCAGACGCAACCGATTCCGCCCCGTGGCAAACACGTCGCCGGCGAGCACGCTGATGATCACCGGCAGGAGGCCGAAACGGTTGCTGGGCTGGAGAAAGACCTCCAGGAATTCGCGGCGATAGAAGTTCTCGATGAACCGGAAGTATTTGCCGAGAGCGCTGGTCATGTCGCGTTCATATCTCCGCAGAGCCCGGATACGTCCGTGGCGGAGTCTGTCCTCGACGGCGTCGGCAGCCATGTCGGCCGATTTCATCGCCATGAAAACACCCGTCGAGAAGATCGGATCGAGGAAACCGGCGGCATCGCCCACCAGCGCGAAGTTGGGGCCGGCGATGTTGCGCATGCGGTAAGAGAAGTCCTTGCGCGCGTAAACCTGGGTGACGCGCTCGGACTCGGACATCCGGTTTCGCATCCATGGCGTGGCGGCAATCGTCTGCTGGAGCATCTGCGCCGGCTACAGCCCGGATGCGACGAAATGATCGCGGTCGACCACAAGGCCGACGCTCATCACGTCTTCACCTACAGGGATGAGCCAGAACCACGCGTTGCGCAGCACCACGATCACCGTGTTGCCAGCTTCACGGCCCTTCGCGCGCCGGACGCCTGTGTAGTGCGCGAAGATCGCGATCTTCTTCAGCGTCGCGACGTCCGATTTGTCGCCGATCCGGCTACCGACGATGGCCCCGTGGCCGCTGGCGTCGATGACGAAGCGCGCTTCGTGTCGCTCGCCGTTCGCCGTCTGGACGGCCGCGCGGTCCTGCTGATCGATCGAAACGGCCGTGACCGAAGTCTCCTCGCGCACGTCGACGCCGGTGGCCTTCGCGTTGCGCAGCAGGAGGTCGTCGAACTGGGCCCGCTTTACCTGAAAAGAGCGGTGGTACTCGGGTGGCAGCGTTCGCTCGAAGCAGAAATCGTAGCCGACGCGCCCGTCTCCGGTGACGAACGTAGCGCCGTATTTGGGCTGAAATTCGCCTTGCCGGAGCTGCTCGCTCACGCCGAGGCGGTCAAAAAGGTCGTTGTTGTAGGGGAGAAGCGATTCGCCGATCTGAAACCGCGGGAAACGCTCCCGCTCGAGGAGCAGGACTGAGAAGCCTTTGCGCGTGAGAAGCGTCGCCGCGGTCGAGCCGGCCGGCCCTCCGCCAATCACTATGACGTCGTGCATGGATCGATTTCGCGAATGCTACCAGATCAATTTCGGATTATCGGCCGTTACTTGACGTTTGTGGAAACGTCGTTATTCTCGGTGGAAGTCCTTTAAACCTCATGTTTCAGCGATTCCAGTCTCTCGTCCTCGAGGCCCCTGACCGCGCCGCGCTGATCGACGGCCGCACGGGCGCGATCGTGTCGCGCCGCGACCTTCTGGACCGCGGGCAGGCCATGGCATCAGCCCTTCGACAGGCGGGACTCACGAAGGGCGATCTCGTCGCAGTCCAGTTGCCTAACTCGGTCGAATTCGTTGCGACATGGCTGGCCGTCCTCCAGGAGGGCTTCGTTTTCGTGCCGATCGACCGCGACGCGCCGGAGATCGAAGTTGGGCAGATCCTCAGCCATTTCGGGGTCAAAGGACTGGTCTATCGCGGCGGACAGTCGATGCGGAGCGTCGATTCGCGCCCGCCCCTGCCATCCGAAGCGCGGCTGATCAAACTGACCTCGGGTTCGACCGGCCTTCCGAAAGGCATCGTCACGAGCGAAGCGAATCTCGTTGCGGACTGCGAGAACATCGTCTCCTCGATGGGCATAACCGCCGACGACCTCAACTTCGGCGCGATTCCGTTCTCACATTCGTACGGCTTCTCGAATCTGATCTCGCCGCTGATCCTGCAGGGGACGGCGATCGTCATATCGAACGACTACCTGCCGCAGTCGATCATCGACCTCTGCAACCGCTTCGCATGCACCGTCGTTCCGGGTATTCCGATGATGTTCGATCATCTCTCGAATGTCGCACGCGGTGACGGCGAGTTCACGACTGTCCGCACGTTCATCTCCGCCGGTGCGCCGCTGCCGCCTTCGACTTCGAGGCGGTTCCGCGAGCGGTTCGACATCGACGTGCACACGTTCTATGGCTGCAGCGAATGCGGCGGCATCACCTACGACCGTGCCGGCGCGGCAGTGGAACGGGGAACGGTCGGTGCGGCGATGGATGGCGTCACCATCACGACCGCACAGACCCGCGCGACCGTGAGGAGCGCGTCCGTCGCCCTCGGATACTTCGTCGACAAGTCCCGCTTCGAACCGTTCCAGCCCGGCACTTTCACCACGGATGATCTGATCGAGGCTCGCGATGACGGTGAGATCGCGATCACCGGCCGTGGCAGCGATCTCATCAACACGGCGGGGAAAAAAGTGAACCCGCGCGAGGTCGAGCAGATCATCCTGCAGATGGACGGCGTTCGACAGGTCAAGGTCTACGGAGAGCCGGCAGGCGCACGCGGCGAAGTGGTCGCCGCCGCGGTCGTCGCGAACCCCGATGTCACGCGCGAACAGGTTCGCGAGTTCTGCCGGACGCGTCTCTCGCTTCACAAGGTGCCGCGGATTGTGAAGCTGATCGAGGCGATCCCGGTCGACGAGCGCGGCAAGGTGAAGCGCGCGGCGCTGGCGGCGCTGTGAACGACAAGTGCATCCTGAGCGAAGTGAAGGATCCCCGGTGCACCTGCGCGAAACGAATTTCATGCGCAGCAGGTGCACCGGAGATGCTTCGCTTCGCTCAGCATGAACTGACTACGTTCCCCAGGGCGGCACCACCGCGATCCCTTCCCGGAACATCGCTTCGAAGAGCGCTTCCCTCTCGACGTGCTGCGTCGGCGGCACGATGCCGCGGTGCGGGAACTTTCCCGCCGCAATCGACTGCGCGGCCATCACCGCGGGGATGACCGCTGCGAGATGCGCGTGCTCGCCGGTGAAGAGCTGGTGCTTGTATCCGCCGGTGGTGGCGATCTCGTACGCGAGGATCCCCGAGGCCGGCCCGAAGCGCCTGGCGATCGCGGCAAGCTTCGATTGATTCTGAGCGAGCAACTTCCGCAGCCCCGGCCGGCGCAGCAGGAAATTCGCACCCGGTATGCCGGCATCGACGACGAGCTCCGTTTCGCGAAGCGATGGAAACACCCGCGGAAGCGTGACGCTGTCGACGCTCCTTACGACGACACCATTTCGCTTTCCCAGGGGCTCCTCGAACCGGATGGTTCGCGTGACTCCCGTCAGCGATCCCAGAAACGAGCCGATCGATCCTTCGTTCGCGGTGAGACGGCTCGCCGGCCGCAGATAGGCGGTGAGCCTTCGCGGCTGGGCGACGCTGCTCATTCCGAGGACGGCGGCGCTGACGCTGGAGAGTGAGCTGCAGGCGGTGAGGTAACGGATTCCAGCGGCGGCGATCGGCGCTTCCCGCTCGTACACCATCGTCGTGTACCAGGCGCTGTCGGACAGATCGATTACGTCGAAACCGACTTTCGCCGCGGCGTCGACCAGCGCCGGGGTCCGCTTCTGATACGGTCCGGCAGCGTCAATGACGAGGTCGCGCTGCCGGATGTGCGCGCGCAGATCCTCCGCATTGTCGGCATCGATGCGGAATTCGCTGTGGCGCGAAGCGACGTGTGGCGTCAGTCCGGCCGCACGAAGTTTCTCGACGATCAGACCGCCGAAGAATCCCGTGCCGCCGAGAACGATGATGCGTTTCATCGAAGCCGCATTCCAGTCACCACCACCCAGGGGATGAAGAGAGCCATCAGCGCAGCGCTCGAGGCAATGACCGCCGCGGGCAGATCGGCGATGGTCGCCAGCGTCAGCGCCGCCCCGCTTGCCCAGACGAGCCACGCCCATCCTCGCAGGAAAGAAGGCATTCCCGGTGTGACGAGCGTCAAGAGAATCCCCGCGAGCGTGTACAGCCCGTTCCCCGCTCCCCCGGTGAGAAGAGATGCGGTTCGATACAGGGAGCCGCCGGGGGCGGGCATCCATCCGATGAAGATCGATTCCCCCGCAAAATCGCAGATCAGCCCCGCGGCCGCGACGACCAGCGCGACGACTGCTGCCCGCCGCGGGACGCGAGCGGCCCACCACGCATAGAACGCCAGCAGCGACATCGCCGCGGCCATCCAGATCAGCCATCCAGTCCGCCACTGCGCGGGATGCGCGGCGAGCCATGCTGCGCGCTCACCGACATCTCCGCCAGCCTCGCTTCCGCCGCGCAGGAAAACGACCGTGCCGATGGCGCCAAAGGCGTGAAGCACAGCGCACCACCAGGGCGCGGCGCTCAACCTACGGTGCATTGGCGGTCTCGAAACCCTTTTCTCCGACCGAACGCACCCGCGCGTCGAACAGTTGCTGACCGGGAACGATAGCGGCAACCCATCGGAACGGGACGAAGACATACGCCTTCCAGCTCCCTCCGGCTTTTCCCACGCCGGCGAGCTTCAGATCGGATGCCGAGGATCGCTCCAGCATCATGCGCACGGAGGTGAACGGCGTGGCGCGCTTTTCCGGGACCTCCGCGCACACATTCAGGCCGGGCCGTTCTTCGCCGATGTTGATTCGCGTGCCTTCGATCGAATACCGGAGACCAGCCGAGTACACCAGCTGAGTGAGGACGCGATCCCATGGCAGCTCCGCCGCGTAGAGCGTGGTGCGGTCGCGCAGTCCGGCCGGAGCTGCGATCTCCAGCCCGCTGATTTGGGAGAAGACACAGAGCACGTCACGAATGCGGGCGTCCTGAAACTGAAAGGAGATCGCCTCTCCCGTGTAATCGTCCGGCGGTGCGGGGCCCCGCCTTCCATCGACGAGTGAGACGCGCCGCAGCGGGCCCGCGCCGACAGCGAGACCCACGCCTCTCATGGCCCGCAAGGTCTCGTCGACGGTGGCGTTTTCCACGTCGACGGTCAGCTGACCCTTCACATTGGTATCGACGACGAAATTTTCGCCGGTGAGATCGTGAAGGACGAAAAACAACCCGCCGACATCGACGTCGCGAAGCCGGATGATCAGCGGCCCTTTCCCGCGCACCGTGACGGCGCCCAGGTGTTTCCCTGGCGGGACGGCACAGAGAGCGGCGAGCCCCGGTTTGATCTCCCGGGCCGGCCACGCGAACGCGCGACACGGTCCGTCGCCCGCCGCGACCGCGATTCCCTTGAACTCGTCGACGAGCTCGGCTCGCGCGCGGGCACCGAGCACGACGCCCTCCATCGACAATCGGTCAGTGATCTCGGCGTTCACCACGTACACGCCTTCGTCGCCGGGAATGTCTGCGAGTGCCTGCGTGGCAGCGATGAGCCTTTGCGGTTTTGCGCGCGCCATCGCCAGGGAGAGATTTGTCCTTTGCCTCACGAGTCCGGGCAGCGGATCGACTGGATCGTACGTCGGCAGGGCCAGGCGAGCCGTGAAGCGGAAGGCGTCACCAGCACGTTCAAGGTGCATGCGTTCGAGATCGCCGGCACGCCAGTCCCGCTTCCCGAGAAACTCGATGAAGAGCGCGATGTCCTCCAGGGCGGCGCGGCCCGACACGTCCATGCGGTGAACGGTGATCGGCGACGGAAAGCCGTCCTCGTGCCGAACTCGCTCGGCCTTCGGATCGGCCTTCAGTTCGACCGCGATCCCGGCGGCCTTCGCCGTGCCGAGAATGAAGCGCTTCTCCTCCTGTTCATCGAACCCGGCCGGGAACAGCCGCCTCAAGATCTCGATCTTCATCTCGAGCGCGCGCAGCTCCGCTCTCTCGTCCGCGTGCGAGACCGGCGCGAGCGCCAGGAAAAGGGCGGCCGCTAGTGCGAGCAGTTTCAGGATGGGGGAAATTATAGGACCTTGGACCTTGGTTCACCCCGACGTCCGGTCCCGCGGCTGCGCGGCCGCCTCCGATGGCTCACGGCCGAACATCCTCTTGACGAGCAGCCGCAGGTTGTCGAGTTCCGCGAATGCCCAGAGCTTCAGGCCGCGGGTGATCATGTGGAACGGGGCCACGTTCAGGTTGTAGTACGCCTTGTACCGGCGGTTGTCATTGCGCGCGCCCGCCTCGCCTGCCGCGCGGCGCGACAATGCGATCGTTTTGAACCGGCGGTTGTAGAGCGACATCAGATGAAGACTGATGAACGCCGGCTTCGGGCCGAGCACGGGCATCCACAGGAACTTTTTCATGAAGCGGTATGCGGGCATCACGACGAAGATGTAGTAGTGCGCCGTGTCGAGGATGAAGGATGCGGCGAGCAGGTCGGCCTCACCCATGTAGTAGTACTTGTCGCGATACGCCGCTTCGAAGAAACGGTGGTAGGACCGCACGAACGTCGCGTTGTGGTCGGCGATCCGCTCGGCGACGTCTTCCCCCGCGGCAGCCTTCCGGATGATCTCGACCGTCGCCTCGACGGTGAACGCCGCATGATCGAGGCCGGGCGAGTAATAGGGATCGAGAAACGCGGCAGCATCGCCGAGAAGCGCCCAGCCGTTGCCCATGTATTGCCGCGTGACGTAGGGAAGTTGCGAGTAAAACCGCAGATCGTCGAGACGCGGCGCCGCTCCTTCGAGAAGCTCGGCGAGCGCCGGAATCGATTTCAGAAACGCGACGAAATCGTCCGCGCGGTTCTTGCGCTGATGCAGATCGATGAGCCTCTTGTCGAACACGACCCCGATGCTGGTCTCGCCGTTCCCGAGTGGAATCACCCAGATCCAGTAACCGAATCCCATGTAGTGGTTCGTGCTCAGCCGGCGTGAGCCGACGTTCCGTGTCGCCAGGGCGCCGTGCCGCGCCGCGAGGTCGTCGATGTTCCGGACGTTTTTCCACCGGCACCACATCGCCGCCGTCGGATGATCATCAAGGCGGTCGATGAGCCCCAGCTTCCGGCCAAGGAAGTTCACGCGGCCCGTCGCATCGAGCAGCCATCTGCACTGAATCTCGCGCTGCTCGCCCGCGACTTCGACGGTCACGCGGCTGTCGAAATCGCCGAGCTCCACGTTGAGAGCTTTCGCCGGACGAAGGAGCTCCGCGCCTTCCGCAACGGCTGTTGCGAGGAGGTATTCGTCGAGAGTGTCGCGGCGCAGCTGAAACGCCGGCACCGAGCTGCGGATGAACCCTCCCGCCTCGGTCGCATTGCCATGGCCGGTCACGCGGTCATTCGAGAACCAGTAGCGGAGACCTTCTTTCGGAAGGTGCTCGGCTTCGAGGTGATGCCACATCGCCAGCCGCCGCGTGATGAACATCGCCGACAGCTCGGTTGTCGCCTCCCCTACCTTCGCGTCGAAGGCCTCCGCCTTCTCGACGATGAGAACTCTCAGCTCGGGTGCTTCACGCCGGAGAAGAATGGCGGCGGACGCGCCGCTGAAGGCACCGCCGAGGATCACTACGTCGTATCGAGAGGGCACGCGGACAGTGTAGCCATTTTGGATTTTCGATTTTGGATTTTGGATTGGGGGCGGGAATCCAAAATCCAAAATCCAAAATCCAAAATGGCAAGTAGGATGCGGCAGACATGAAGCTACAGTGGGGCGTCGCGGCCGGCGTCACCTTCGCGCTGGCGCTCTTCCTGACCTTTCCCGGCTTTCTTCCCGGCCGCGTCCTCCTTCCGCTCGATCACCCGCGCGACCTCGGCGCCTGGAAGGCGGATCCGAACATACGGTTCGAGATCTCGAACAAGATCGTCTCCGACCCCATCTATGAGTACCTGGCCTGGGACATGGAGATTCGCCGGCTGCTCGCCGCGGGAGAGATGCCGTGGCGGAATCAGTGGGCTGGTGATGGAGCCCACCTTTACGCGAATCCTGAGACAGCTCTTCTGTTTCCGTTCACCTGGCCGCGGATTCTGCTCGGCGAGCGTGGATGGGTGCTGACGGCCCTCTTCAAGCTCTGGGCCGGAGGCCTCGGCATGTGGTGGTTCGCGCGGCTGCTCGGCAGCGAGTGGCGCTTCGCGCTCGCCGGATCGGCGGCGTACGCGGCGTCGGGCTACATGACGATGTGGCTGCTCTTTCCGCACACGAACGTTTACGCGACGCTGCCATGGCTCGCGGCCTGCGCAGTCATGTTTCTTCGCGCGCCGTCGAGACGATGGGCGGCCGCGGTCATCGCCACGGCCGCGCTGGCGACAGCAGGCGGTCATCCTGAAACTCTGTTTCACGGCGTGATCGGAATCGCGCTTTTTCTTCTGATGACCGAGAGCCGGCGGCGGCTGGCGTTCGTTGCGGTTCTCGCGTTCGCTGGATTCGCGATGATCGCAGTGCAGCTGGTGCCATTCGCGATGGCGCTGTCGAAGAGCGACATCGTCCGGACCCGAAGTGCGTCAGAAGCGCACTATCCGCGGTCCTGGGCGGCGATCGCGCAAGTGCTCCCGGGATTCCTCGGCTCGCCTCTTCGCGGGGAGATCGATCTCAGCGGCATCGCGCAGCCGGAAGCCGAGAACTTCAACGAGCGTAACGCCGGTTACGCGGGAGCGATCACCCTGCTGATCATCGCGCTGGCGTGGCGGCGACTGTCGCGCGCGCTCAGGATCGGCGTGGTCATCGGCATTGCCTCGCTGGTCCTGGGCTGGAAACTGCCGCTGATCGACGGCGTGTTGCGAATGGTTCCCCTGTTCAACGTCGCCGCGAACGAGCGTTTTCCGCTCGTCTTCGTGTTCTTCGCCTCGGCGGCGTTGCCGTCCGCGCTCATGATCGTCGCCGCGGATCATCCGAGGAGAAAACTCGGCATTGTGATCGCCGCGGTTTTCATCGGCCTTGCAATCGCGGCGGCGACACCAGCTCTCCCGGCCGGTCGCGAATTGCTGATGCGCGGCGCCCGCGGCGGCGTTGCGCGACTGCAGGAGCGCGCATTCCTGCGCAAGCCTCCCTCGTACTATGAAGAGCGCCTCGACCATTACCTCGGCGGATTGCGCGTGGTGGCCGTTCGCCGTGTGGCCGCGCCCCTGCTGCTGATCGGCATCACCGGCATCGCGCTGGCGGGCAGCCGCCGCAGAGGAGCCATTATCGGCGCGACGATCGCTGCTGAAATGATCGTCTTCGCGTGGGGCTACGCGCCTGCCGTTCATGTTGACGACGCGGCGAAAATGCCGCCGGCGATCGAAGCCATCCGAAGGCTCGATCCGACGAACGAGTACCTGATCGCCGCCGGCATCGGTGTCTACGACGCGAACCTCGGTACGATTCATCGTGTTCGCGACATCCGGTCATACGACGTGCTTCAGGAACATCCCCGGATCGAGCGTCTCGTCTCGATGGGCTTCGAGCGGAACTCGCGCGCGTTTGCCGAACCATTGACCGAGGCAGCTATGAACGCGCTGGCCGGAGATGGTGTCAGGTTTTTTCTGTCGGCGGACAGCCCCAGGGGTGTCCAGGAGCTTCGCGGCGCACGGCCCGCGCCGCGGCCGGTGAATGCGCCGCCGGAGGGGCTGTTCGCTGGATTGGTCATATCGATGATCGCGCTGGCGGCGGCTGCGGCACTCGTCGCGTTCGTTCGGTGGCGGTAGAAACGGGATGAAACGCTTTAACTATGCCGCGGTCTTTCGCAACGCCGTGACGGCCTGCTCGGCCTGCCACAGATGGCGGCGCTGGTGCGCGGTGATGATCAGGAACGCCGAGTAGAGGTTGTACCGCACACGTTTGTCGAAAGGCGAGACGACTTTCACCCGCGACAGCCCGACGTCCTCTGCGGAGCGGACCAGTTCGATGAGCTGTCGCTGCAGCCCGACGAATTCCGCGAGAGCTTCCGCCTTCGCGCGCACGCCCTTGGGGACGAATCGCGCCGCGGTCTTGACGCGGGATCGAACCGGCGGCTCGAGAAACCACCGCAGGATGCGCCCGAGGAAGTCCATCGAGGGCTTTTTCTCCGGTTTCACGCCGCGTTTGCGTGCATCTTCGATCGCAGAGCGCAGCACCGGAAGGAACTGATCGGAGGAGATGCTGAGATGGGCGATGCATTCGGACGCCGACCAGGCGGAGAGATTCGGTCTCACGGTGAACAGACGAGGCTCCGTCGAATCGACGAGGCGCCGTGCGCGGTCGATGGCGTCATTCAGCTCAGCTTCGAGATCCGCGAATCTATCCATTCTTCTTCAGGAGCGCCTCACCGAGCTCACGTGATCGCAAGGTGGCGGCTTCCACTGCATTCATCAGCGTGGTTCGCACGCCCCCGTTCTCGAGCGTATGCAGACCGGTGATGGCGGTCCCACCAGGAGAAGTCACCATGTCTTTCAACCGTCCGGGATGCTCGCCGGTTTCCAGGAGGAGCTTGGCGGACCCGAGAACGGTCTGCGCGGCGAGAAGCTGCGCCGTTCGGCGCGAGAGGCCCACTTTGACGCCGGCATCGCTCAACGCCTCGAGGATCAGGAACACGTAGGCCGGACCGGAGCCTGAGAGTCCGGTCACGGCATCCATCTGGGATTCGTCGAGAATGACCGTCATCCCGATGGCGTCGAAGATCCGCTTGGCATCGTCGAGGTCGGACTCGCGCGCGTATTCGCCACGCGCGATGGCCGTGGCCGCCGCATCGACGAGGGCGGGCGTATTCGGCATCGCGCGGACCACCCGCGTGCCGCTCGCCAGCCGCTGCTGAATCGCCGCGACCGGAATGCCTGCGGCGATGGAGATGACGAGAGCCTCCGGGCTGATCGCCGTCGCAACCTCGTCGAGAACTCTGTCCAGGATCTGCGGCTTCACGGAGAGGACGACGATCTCCGAAGCTGCCGGGACTTTGTTGTCGGTCGATGCGTAGATGCCGTAGGTGTCGCGCAGCTCGCGCATGCGCTCTTCGCGCGGACCCGAAGCGGCGATCTGAGCGATCGCGAAATCGCCTCCGCGCAGCAGCCCGCGAATCATCGCCTCGGCCATGTTGCCGGCGCCGATGAATCCGATGGTTTTGTCGATCGACATCGTTACTCCATTTTCAGCGACGCGATCTTTTCCGCGACCGCCTCCGCCACAGCCCGATTCCCGTCGGCCGAATAATGCCCCGGCGCGACCGCCTCCGCTCCGCGCTCCCGCGCCAGAGCTACCAGCCGTGCCGACGGATCAACCAGATCGAAATCATGACGAAACAGCGAAACCAGAGGTTCCGCCGGATCACCATGACCTTCGAGTTGTGCCTGGATATTGTCCTTCAAAGGAAGATAGACGATGAGAAAAGGACGACCGGTCACGCGAACGTCGTTGCGAAACATTTCCAGGATGCGCCGCGTGACGCGTACACCTTCCCCTTCGGGATCACCGAGATTCGGAGCAGCCTCGGCGCGCCGGCGCCGGAAGGCGTCGACGATCACCGCCACAAGCCGGCTCCGCAGAAACCATCGCGGCTCGTATTTCTCCGTGTAGAAAGTCTCGAAGCGGCGCAACGGCGACAGATCGAAGTTCGCCAGTGTCTCAGGGATCTTCTCCGGCGCGACAGTCGGCCTGTTGGCAAGCAGCAGCGAAGGGCCCTCGAAGTAATAACGAGGTTTCGAGAACGGAATCGCAGTCTGGGGATAGGCAATCAGCCGGAAGACCATGAGGTGGCGCCCGATGTTCTCGAACTGCAGGCCCATGACGACCACGTCCGATTCGAACTTCCCGCCGTCGCGCGAGTAACGGAGATAGGCCTGATCCATCCCGAAACCGCCGACACCGAAATTGAGCGCTTCGGCTTTGATCCCTCGAGCCGCCAGCGCCGTCTCGAGCTGCGGAGCGACGCTGCCGGGAAGTTCGACGTCGTGACCGTGAATGAACGAGTCACCGAAGAGTGAGACCCTGAGGACACCGGGCGCACGCTCCTTCGTGAATTCGCGGTCGGATCGCAGGCCCGCCGAATTCGCGCAGTAACGCCTGTCGCGCGTGCAGGAGCCCGGACGATTGGTCCAGCCGAGATCGGGGTCGTATTGCATGTAGCCCGTTGGATCGGCCTGGTACTGGTCGATCAGTCGCTGAGCGTGCCTGACCGGGAGAGAGAACGGCGGAATCGGCCGCTCGCGGAAAAAGAAGGTTCCGTCTTCGTCGTACCGGCCGCCGAGGCGGACGAAGACTTCCCCGGCAGCGAACGCGATCGCGATCGAGAGGCTTAAGAAGATCGTGAAGAACGCCGCCGCGCGTCCGCGACTCGCCATCAGAACAACGAGTAGATGAACGGAGCCAGAGCCGAGCCGGCCGTGAGCGTGATCAGCCCGCTCAAGAGAAGAAGGATCAGCAGGATCGGGATGATCCAGAGCTTCTTCCGCTCGCGGATGAAGAGGTAAAACTCGTGGAGTAACTCTTTCAATTTTGGATTTTGGATTTTGGATTTTGGATCAGGCTCGGATCAGTATGAATCCAAAATCCAAAATCCAAAATCCAAAATCCAAAATTCCTAGAACTGCTTCTCGAAATGCTTGTCCCCGAAGGAATGCTTCGGTGGTTCCTCCCAGAACCCGCCCTTGACCGGCGACCTTCCGAACAGCCTCATCACCAGGCCGATCGGGGTGACGACGAGGTAAAAGATCAGGACCAGGAGAATCCGCGTGTTGATCCAGCCAAGGCCTTCGGCCAGGCGCATCCACGGGCGATAAAGGGGCGTGAGGGCACGCGGGATCAGAAACGCGGCGATCACGAAGGCTGCACCGACCCCGTACAGCAGCATGAGGTCGTAGAGCCAGCCGAAGAAGAACGCAGCCACCGCCATGATCAGCCCGAAGCTCACGAGCTGCTTCCGCTCAATCAAGGTCGAACTCACGCGTCCCTCCTCTCTCTGATTTCGGCTGATCGTCCTTCAGCAGGAGGCAGTTCTCCATCACGAGGACGTCGATGTCGGTATCCATGAAGCACCGATAGGCGTCTTCGGGAGAGCAGACGATCGGTTCGCCCCGCACGTTGAACGAGGTATTGACCACGACGGGGCATCCGCTCACATCGCGGAACTCCGACAACAGCCGGTGAAAGCGCGGATTCGTTTCACGATGCACCGTCTGGATGCGCGCCGAATAGTCCACATGAGTGACCGCTGGAATGGTCGATCTCGGCACGTTCAATTTGTCGATCCCGAAGAGCTTCTCCTGCTCGGGCGTCATCGCGATCTGCCTGTCCCTGCGCACATTGGCGACGAGGAGCATGTACGGGCTGGGGCGATCGAGCTCGAACCATTCGTGCACATGCTCGGCGAGGACAGCCGGTGCGAACGGCCGGAACGACTCGCGAAACTTGATCTTCAGGTTCATGCGCTTCTGCATCCCGGGGTCGCGCGCGTCACCGATGATGGAGCGCGCACCGAGCGCGCGCGGGCCGAACTCCAGGCGCCCGCCGAACCATCCGATGATTTTTCCGTCGTTGATGAACCGGGCCACTTGCGGGATGAGCTCTTCGTCGGAAACGACCGAGTACTTCGCCCGCTCGTCCTCGAGAAACGTTTGGATGTCTGCGTTCGAGTACGAAGGGCCGAGGTAGGAGCCTTTCTGGCCGTCCTTCTTGCGCGGATTTCCGAGATAGTGGTGCCACACCGCCAGAGCGGCTCCGACCGATCCACCGGCGTCGCCCGCTGCAGGTTGAATCCAGATGTCCTCGAACGGAACCTCGCGCAGAATGCGGCCGTTGGCCACACAGTTGAGCGCCACGCCGCCGGCCAGACAGAGGTTCTTCTGCCCAGTCTCTTCGTACACGTTCCGGGCGATCTTCAGCACGATCTCCTCGGTCACCACCTGAATGCTGGCGGCGAGATCGAGGTCGCGCTGCGTGAGGAGTGACTCCGGCTCACGCGGCGGGCCGCCAAACAGACGATGGAACCGATCATTGGTCATCGTCAGGCCCTGCGCGTAGTTGAAGTACTTCATGTCCATCCGGAAGGAACCGTCGTCACGCACCTCGATGAGATGCTTCCGGATCAGATCCGCGTACTTCGGCGTGCCGTAGGGTGCGAGACCCATCACCTTGTACTCGCCGGAATTCACCTTGAAGCCGGTGTAGTAGGTGAACGCGGCGTAAAGAAGGCCGAGGGAGTGAGGGAAGCGGATTTCCTTGTGGAGCTCGATCCGGCTCCCCTTGCCCGTCCAGACGGTGGTCGTCGCCCACTCGCCGACTCCATCGAAGCAGATGATCGCGGCCTCGTCGAATGGCGACGGATAGAAGGCGCTCGCCGCGTGCGACTCATGATGCTGGGCAAAGAGGATCTTTCCTTCGTATCCCGTCAGCCGCCGGATCTCGCGCGGCATGTGCAGCTTCTCTTTCAGCCACAGGGGCATCGACTTGATGAACGACCGGATGCCGGCCGGCGCAAAGCCGACGTACGTCCCCAGCAGGCGCTCGAATTTGAGCAGCGGCTTGTCGTAGAAAACGAGGTAGTCGGCATCGTTGACGGACGCGAGGCCGCCGGCATCTACGACGTAATCGAGCGCGCGCGAAGGAAAGCGATGATCGTTCTTCTTGCGCGTGAACCGCTCTTCCTGAGCGGCCGCAACGATCTCTCCGTCGCGGATCAGCGCGGCTGCGGAGTCGTGGTAGAAGGCCGAGACACCAATGATGTTCATCGCGCTCGTGACGTTTGGATTTTGGATTTTGGATTTTGGATTTGGAATCGAACTTGGATTTTGGCGGTCGCCGCCCCAATCCAAAATCTAAAATCCAAAATCCAAAATCCTACGCGGCGGTTCCGTGGCACTTCTTGTACTTCTTGCCTGAACCGCACGGGCAGGGATCGTTTCTGCCGACCTTCTGATCGGTGCGTTTCACGGTCTGCGGCTGCGCCGGCCCGGAACCGGACAAGAACATCGGCTGCTGCTTCGGCGGCGGCACTGCGCGCTGCCGAGCCGGCGCGGCGCCTTCCCCTTCCCGCTCGACCTGCACCTCGATCTTCCAGAGGTACTTCACGACGCGGTCCTGGATCCGTTCCATCATTTCCTGGAACAGCTCGAACGACTCTTTCTTGTACTCGATCAGCGGATCGCGCTGACCGTAGCCGCGGAGGCCGATGCCTTCCTTGAGGTGATCGATCATCAGCAGGTGGTCCTTCCACAGCTGATCGATGACCTGGAGCAGCAGGTACTTCTCGTGGAGCCGCATGACCTCGGCGCCGACACCCTTCTCCTTCTGCTCGTAGCGGGCGTTGACGGCCTCGACGATTTTGAACTTCACCTCGTCCGAACGCATGGTGGAGAGGTCGACGCCGGCGGTCTTGAGGTCCAGGCCGAAGAAGTCGAAGAGCTCGGCGTTGAGCTCCGCTTCGTTCGGATTCTCCCGCGCGTCTTCGGGATAGTGCGTCGTCACGAGATATTCGACGATCTCGTCCGCGGCGTTGAGGATGTAATCCTTCCCCTCGCGCCCTTCCAGGATGCTCTTGCGCAGCGTGTAGATCGACTCACGCTGCTTGTTCATCACGTCGTCGTATTCGAGCAGGTGCTTGCGGGCTTCGAAGTTGCGGCCTTCGACCTGCTTCTGCGCGCGCTCGACGGCGCGCGTGACCATGCCATGCTCGATGGGAACGCCTTCTTCCATGCCGAGGCGCTGCATGAGACCGGAGATGCGATCAGAACCGAAGATGCGCATCAGATCGTCTTCGAGCGAGAGATAGAAACGGGAAGAGCCGGGGTCACCCTGACGACCTGACCGGCCGCGCAGCTGATTGTCGATGCGCCGCGATTCGTGGCGCTCCGTACCGACGATGTGCAGGCCGCCGAGACGGACCACCTCTTCATGGTCGATCTTCCACTGCGAGCGGATCTCTTCTTCGATCGACTCGCGCTGGATGGGATTCTCGACTTCACGTGTCTTCTGCGCGGCGAGAAACTCGGGGTTGCCGCCGAGAAGAATGTCCGTGCCGCGGCCGGCCATGTTCGTGGCGATGGTAACCGCGCCCTTGCGTCCAGCCTGAGCGACGATCTCCGCTTCCTTCTCGTGGAACTTCGCGTTCAGGACGACATGTGGGATGCCGTTGCGCTTGAGCATCGCCGAGAGCTGTTCGGACTTTTCGATGGAGATGGTTCCGACGAGCGCCGGCTGTCCCTTCTCCTGCATGTCCTTGATGTCTTTGGCGATCGCTTCGAACTTCTCGCGCTCCGTGCGATAGACGAGGTCCGCCATGTCGTTGCGGATCATCGGCTTGTTCGTGGGGATCACGACCACTTCGAGCTTGTAGATCTTGTCGAACTCCGCAGCTTCCGTGTCGGCCGTACCGGTCATGCCGGCCAGCTTCTCGTACATGCGGAACAGGTTCTGAAACGTGATCGTGGCCAGCGTCTGGTTCTCGGCCTCGATCTTCACGCCCTCTTTGGCTTCCACGGCCTGGTGCAGACCGTCGCTCCACCGGCGGCCGGGCATGAGGCGTCCCGTGAACTCGTCGACGATGAGGACTTCGCCATCCTTGACGACGTAGTCGACGTCCTTCTTGTAGAGCGAATGCGCCCGCACGGCCTGGTTCACGCCGTGAAGGATGTCCATGTTGTTCGGGTCGTAGAGGTTCTCGATGTTCAGCAGCTTCTCGGCATGAAGCACGCCCTCTTCGGTGAGGACCGCGGTGTGCTGCTTCTCGTCGACCTGGAAATCCGTGTCCTTCTTGAGCCGCGGGACGATCTTGTCGACGCGGTAATACTTGTCGACCGACTCTTCGGAAGGCCCGCTGATGATGAGCGGCGTGCGCGCTTCATCGATGAGGATCGAGTCCACCTCGTCGACGATGGCGTAGACGGGATCGCGCTGGACCATCGCCTCGAGCTCGAACTTCATGTTGTCGCGGAGGTAGTCGAATCCGAACTCGTTGTTCGTTCCGTACGTGACGTCGCAGCGATACGCTTCCTGACGCTCCCGGTCGCCGTGGCTGTTCTGGATCACGCCGACGGTGAGACCGAGGAACTTGTAGAGGCGCCCCATCCATTCGGAGTCGCGGCGCGCCAGGTAATCGTTGACCGTGACCACGTGCACGCCGCGCCCGGTCAAGGCATTGAGATACACCGGAAGCGTGGCCACGAGGGTCTTTCCTTCACCGGTCCGCATCTCGGCGATCTTCCCGCGGTGAAGGACGATGCCGCCCATCAGCTGGACGTCGAAGTGACGCATGTTCAGCGCGCGCTTGCCGCCCTCACGGGCGACGGCGAATGCTTCCGGCAGGAGATCGTCGAGCGCGGCCTGAAGGTCCGCTTTCGCGGCGGCGAAGAGGTTTTCGTCGCGAGGGATCTCCCGCTTCGCGTTTTCGAGGCGCTCCACGACCGGGCGCAGACGCACCCGGAACTCGTCGGTTTTCGCCCTCAGCTGCCCGTCGCTGAGCTTGCTGATGGTGGGCTCGAAATCGTTGATCTGCTGGACGATGGGAAGCATCCGCTTCACATCGCGCTCGTGTTTCGAGCCGAAAATGGCTGTCAGGACTTTATCGATCATCAGTTTTTTTCGTGGCCCTAGATTCGGGCGAAGCCTACCAAAACGGGTCGGAGCCCGCGAGAAATCCCCCGGGCGGCCGGGGGGAAGGGGTTTCCAAAGCGAAAGGCGGAATGTTGAATGTTCAATGTTGAATGACGGGCTTCAACATTCAACATTCAACATTGAACATTCAACATTGCCTTTCCACCCTCAAAAACGTCTCCACCCTTCCCCCGAACCCTTACCTCGCCAGCGCCTCCACCTTGTCCAGAGCCATGAACGTCTGGTGGCCGAGGAAGATCACCAGCGTGAAGTAGGCAATGGCCACGGCGGCGCGCTGACCGCCGGTGATCTCGTAAAAGCGATCCTCCTTCTCACGAAGAATCGCCGCGTAGACCTGGAACGCTGCCAGGAACAGGATGACGATCAGCAGAACGTTCGGCTGCCGCCACACCTTGTACGCGAGCACCGCGCCACCGAAGACCCACATCCACTTCGTGACCGCGGCGGAAATGCGGCCGCCGTCGAGCATCCCGATCGGCAGGAGGTTGATGAGGTTGAGGATGAACCCGGTCAGGGCGACGAGCAGATAGAGGGGATCACCGCTCACCTTGAAGATCAACAGCGACACGAGCGACGCCAGCGTTCCGGCAAACGGTCCGGCGAGGCCGATCTGCGCATCATCGTAGACGGACCGCGGTTGATCCTTCAGCGTCACGGCCCCGCCAATGAAAGGAATGAAGACCATGTAACCGGCGCGCAGACCTTTCGCGCGGATCGCCACGGCGTGTCCGACTTCGTGAATGAGCGTAATGAGTACGAACCCGATGACGAGGCCGAGGCGGAACTCGGTTGCGTAGGCGAGAACCGTCACGATCATCGATCCGCCGGCCACGGCGTACTGCATCGCCCCGAACCCTTCGAACGGATTGACGAAGAAAATGCGGATCTTCTCGAACAGCAGCAGCCAGACGGCTTTCAGCCTGAAGGCAACCAGCCCGAGGAGCAGGAGAACGCCGGAGAGAATACGGCCGGAACGCGGTTTAAGGGGCGGGGTCACCCGCAGCCCGGCGGTCGCGGCCGCCCGCGGTCCACTCTCGTCACGTTCCACTGCGGAGGATTCCATTGCCGACCCGGCGGCATACAACGCCCGCCGTGCGCCGAAATTTCAACGATCGCATAGACTTGCGCGCCGTGGCGGCCCCTGAAGTCGATGCCCTCCGCAGCCAGCTCCGCGACCGCGGTTACCTCAGCCATGGGATCGAGCGGTGGTTTGCCCTCGACCCCTGGAGCTCGCGGGCGTTCTGGGTGGAGCTGGCAGTGGTCGCGCTCAAAGCCGCGACGCTGATCGCCTCCTTCGCCGCCCTCCCGCACGTGGCGGTCATGCTGCTGCGAAACGGCCGGCTCAGCGCCGTCGAGACGCTGCTTCTCTTCGCGATCTACGGGGCGTTCTGGTTCGCGATCTCGTTCGCGTTCGTGGTGGTCGTCGCGCTGCTCGTGAAAATCCGGCCCGAGCTGGCCGTCGATACGCCGCGCGCGTTGCTCGCCATCTCGATCGCCGCATCGGCGATGCTGGCGATACCGATCGTCGTCTGGTGGTTCCGCTTCGATGCATTGCCGGCTCCACTCGAGCTCGCCATCGGCGGCGCGCTGGGAGCGCTTTTCTTCATCGTCGCGGCGATCGTCGTGTCCGCCGCGCTCCTTTCGTTCTCCATCTACGAGCTGCAGCGCATCCCCGCCCTCCACCAGCGGTCGCGGACCATCCCCCTCGCGGCCGGCGCGGGGGCGCTCATCGCCCTCCTCTTCGTTCCGGCCCGCGGGACCGGCGAGCCGGCCACTCCCCCTCCCCAGATCATCACCAGGCCCGCGAATATCCGCTTCGCGCTGGTCGCAGTCGACGGGCTGACCTGGGACATCGCCCAATCCCGCCCCGCGCTCCTCGCGCCGTTCGTGGCGTCGTTCCCAATGGCCTCCGCCCCGGCCCCTTCCGCCGCTGAGCGCTGGGCCTCCCTCGGAACCGGCGTCCCGGCGCGGTTCCACGGCGTCCGCGCGCTCGCTGGGGTGCGGCTCGCGGGCGGCAATCGCGTACTCCAGAGCATCTCCGGCGCGGACTTCCTGCTTCGCGACGCCGCGCCGGTGATCGGAATTGCCCGCATCCAGCCGCTCCCGCCGACCGTGCGGCGGCGGCACTTCGTGTGGGAGTCGCTGGCCGCGCGCGGGGTTCCGGTCGTCGCCGTCAACTGGTGGACATCGTCGAGCGAGAAGAGCGGTGCGCTGACGAGCATCGGGCAGGAAACGATCTTCGGCGCGGCACACGGGGAGCCTCTCCGTCTCGACGCCACAGCATTGCGACGCCTGCAGGCGGCCGTGGGCGAGTCGAATCCTCGCTTCGTCACGGTTTACCTTCCAGCGCTCGACGTGATCCTGAATCGGCTCGACTCCGATCGCTCCACGCAGCTCGCGCAATCGCTGCGCGCGATGGACGGTATCAGCGGGACTGTGCAGTGGCTGCGCGGCCGGGCATACGAAGTGCTGCTCATCGGAATCGCCGGAGAAGGACAGAGCGGTCAGGGAGTGCTGGCATCAACGATCGCCCTCGACGAGCCTCAAAGCTCATGGGACGTCGCGCCGACGGTCGCCGAGCTCGCCGGATTCCCGGCATCGGAGGAAATGCCCGGGCGCTCGGCTGTGAAAACGAGCGAGCCGCGTATCGTCACGTACGGCGAACGATCACGAACCGAGTCTGCGCCGAGGTTGAATCAGGAGTATTACGAGTCGCTGAAGTCGCTGGGATACATACGATGAGATTTTGGATTTTGGATTTTGGATTTTGGATTTGCACCAGCAAAGCGGATTCAATCCAAAATCCAAAATCCAAAATCCAAAATCCAAAGGGGCTTTCATGAGAAGAATCGCATTCGCATTCGCCATCGCGTTGATGGCTGCAACGACGTTCGCTGCATCGATCACGTTCGAAGATCTGGCCGCGATCAAGCGCATCGGCGCGCCGCATCTCTCGCCGGACGGGAAGTGGATCGCGTACGACATGTCGACGATCGACCTCGCCGCGAATGCGCGCAGGAGCGGCGTCTACCTGATGCCGTCGGTCGGCGGGACCGGAAAACTGATCAGCGACGGGACGAAGCAGGATGAAGGGCCGGTGTGGTCACCCGATGGCAAGACCATCGCCTGGGTCTCCAACCGCGACGGCAGCACGAAGCAGGTTTACCTGTACGACGTTGCCAGCGGAAAGTCACGCAAGCTGACGAATCTGCGCAACGGCGCGGGAAGTGTGAAGTGGGCTCCGGACGGAAAGGCGCTCGTCCTCGTCTCCGATGTGTACCCCGATTGCGGCGTCGCACCCGACTGCGAAAAATCGACGGCCGAAGCGCTGGAGAAGCAGCCGACGAAGGCGCGCGTGATCAACTCGCTGCTGTTCCGCCACTGGAACACGTGGCGGGAGGCGACGCGGACGCACATCATTTACTACCCGCTCGCCGGCGAGCCTCGCGATCTCACACCCGGCGCATTCGACGCGCCGCCGTTCTCGATCGGCGGCGGTGACGAGTTCGACATCTCTCCGGACGGCCGCGAGCTCGTTTACGCGCGCGACACCGAGACGCGGCCGGAGCTGTCGACGAATTCCGACCTGTTCCTGGTGCCGGTCGCCGGCGGAGGAGCGAAGCGCATCACGACCCGCACGGGCGCGGACACTGCGCCCTCGTACTCACCCGATGGAAAGTACATCGCGTGGCGGTCGCAGGCACGCGCCGGATACGAGTCGGACCTGTGGGAGCTGTGGCTCTATGAACGGGCCACGGGCACGACGCGGCGTCTGGCCGCCGATTTCCCGAACTGGATTCAATCGGCGACGTGGGGGCCCAACAGCCGCTCGATCTTCATTACCGCGCCTGAAAAGGGCGACAACGTCATTTACGAGATCACGCTCGACGGCGCGGCGCGGAAACTCTCGAACGACGGCTCGGCCGGACACATCGAAGTCAGCCCCGACGGGCAGACGCTGTATCTCGACTGGTCGTCGCTCGATCGTCCTGCCGACATTTACACGCTTCGCCGCGGGGGCACGCTCAACCGCCTCACTGCTCACAACGACGCCCTCCTGGGCAAACTCGACCTCGGCGAGACGAGCGACGTTTACTGGACGGGCGCGGACGGCGCGCAGATCCAATCGCACTTCATCAAACCCCCGAGCTTTGATCCGTCGAAGAAGTATCCGGCCATCGTCCTGATCCACGGCGGGCCGCAGGGCGCATGGAGCGACTCGTGGTCTTACCGGTGGAACCCGCAGATGTTCGCGGCGCGCGGCTATGTCGTGATTGCGCCGAACCCGCGCGGGTCGTCGGGCTTCGGTCAGAAATTCGTCGAAGAGATCTCACGCGACTGGGCCGGAAAGGTCTATGTCGATCTGATGAACGGCGTGACGTGGCTCAGCAACCTCCCCTACGTCGATCCAGGCCGCCTCGGCGCTGCCGGCGGTTCGTACGGCGGATACATGGTCAACTGGATCCTCGGGCACAGCGATCGGTTCAAAGCGCTGGTTTCGCATGCGGGCGTCTACAACCTCGAGTCGATGTATGGCGTGACCGAAGAGTTGTGGTTTCCCGAATGGGAGTTCGGCGGCAACCCGTGGGACAACCCGGAACTGTTCCAGAAGTGGTCGCCGCATCGTTTTGCGAAGAACTTCAACACGCCGACGCTCGTCGTGCACGGCGAGCTCGACTTCAGGGTTCCCATCGGCGAAGGGATCCAGCTCTTCACGACGCTGCAGCGCCGCGGCGTGCCCTCACGCCTCCTCTACTTTCCGGACGAGGGCCACTGGGTGCTCAAGCCGCAGAACTCGAAGCTGTGGCACGAGCAGGTCCTGGGCTGGTTCGATCAGTATCTGAAGTAAGCATTCACGGATTT
Organism: uncultured Acidobacteriota bacterium; assembly: GCA_937870635.1. GTDB lineage: Bacteria > Acidobacteriota > Thermoanaerobaculia > Gp7-AA8 > Gp7-AA8 > DATLEX01. Next base: position 36,561 of record CALMZP010000085.1, read on the forward strand.
TCGGTCTTGAGCGCGGCCGTGATCTCGCGGCCGCGCTTGATGGCCGCCTCGATGTGGGCGATGGAATCGAGGACGCGCTGGTTTTCTTTCGCAGCGCGTTTGATGACCTCGACGTGGGGCTGAATGCCCATCAGAACGTTGTTGAACTGATGGGCTATCTCGCGCGGGTCCACGGCTTACGGTACGCGGGTTCCAGCGGGTTTGGTGATCGGAGTTCCGCTGACGCTCTCCGCTCCCGGTCCGAGGGCGGGGCGCGAAACGGTCGGCGTGATACCGACGGCTTCAGCGTATTTCAGATACGTGTCGATCGACGCGATGACGACGCGAGCCTCGACGGTGATCAGGTCGATGCCGACCAGCGAAATTCTGACCCACGCATCGACGACGATACCTTTGTCGAGAATTCGATCGAGTACGTCAATGAGCGATGAGCCGCCTGGTGCGCGTTCAACAGCCATCGGTTACCTGCCTTTCCTCTCTCCCGGCTTCGCCAGCTGGTTTTCGAGTTCCTGAATTCTCTGCTTGAGGACAGCGTAGTCGTCTGCACTGGGAAGCGCCGCGCTCGCTGAGGCCGAATAGAAGCGGTCCGCTCTCCACCAGTTGATCCCGATCTCCTGGGCCTTGTCGATCGAACAGATCACGAGCCGCAATTGAATGGTCAGCAGCTCGACGTTCGCCAGGGAGACTTTGACGTCACCGGCCACGACGAGACCCTTGTCCAGAATCTTGTCGAGGATGTCGACCAGCCCCTGCGGCTGCCGCTGCAACCCCCGATCATTGATCGTCAAAGTCCGGCCTCCTCGATGTCCTGGTGTCAGGTCTGGAAAGAGGACATTTCTTCCAGAACTGATGTGCCAACTGGCCAACAGTTCTGGAAGAAATGTCCTCTTTCCAGACCTGACACCAGGACATCGACAATAGCATACCTATTCGATGGTCCGGATGGGGCCCAGCGAGAGGTTCAGATCCTCATCCGAGAGACCGAAGGTCCGCTTCATCTCGTCCATCTTCTCTTCGAGCTTCATGAGCGCCCGGCCCAGGCTTTCGATGTCCTCTTCGCTGAGGTTCCCCCCGTCCATTCGCCGCAGCGCCTGTTTTTCGAGCAGGCGCCGTACGAGCTCGATGATCGACAGCACGAGCTTCGCCAGGCCGTTCTCCACGATCTCGGAGTCGGCCGAGATCCGCTCGGGAATCGACGGTTCGGCGAACGACATGCTCTCGCGCAGGCGCTGCTCGTCGTTGGTGATGATCACGGGCTTTGTCATTCTTCGGCGAAGACTTCCAGCGGCCACGGCGCGGACAGAAGAAAAGGTACATCAGGCGCCGTCATCTTGAGCGATTCTCCCGCCTCGGCAAGCCGGGGAAGCAATTCGCGCTCGATCAGTCCGGCCAGCTCGACTGATGTGGTATCGCGCCGGACCCAGCGATGCCGCACCGCGATCGGTACGATCGCCGACTCCACCTTCTCCCTGAACGACGCCGGTATGGACGTGGCGTCGCGCGCATCGTGAAGCGCGCGGATGTAGTCCGCTCCCGATTTGAAATCGTGACGGTCGGGGCGCGCGCTGCCCGGCGCAGCGACCTTCAGCGTGAATTCGACGCGATGGCGGTGCTCCTCGAGCAGCGCCTTCCACCGCGCGGCCTGAGGAGCACACTTCGCTTCGGCTTCAGCCCCTGCGCGGAATGAGAAGCCATAACGGATCGCCACGAATGTCGCGCGATCGAGCAGGGCGGCGCGAGTCGAAGTCACGCGTACGAGGAGATCGCGATCGCTCAGCGACTGGTCGTCGGCCACCGCGATCGCGCTCAGGTAGAGGCCGGCTACAGGCACCGCGTCCGCCAGCGGCTCGATGTCCTCCCGCCGCAGATGCACCCCGATGGCGATGGACTTCATTTGTCCTTGCTGTTCACGCGGATGATCGCATCGACGTTGGCGAGCACGATGTTGAGGCCGAGGTAGAGGAGGTCGACGTTGCCGATGGAGATGACGGCTTCGCCCGCGATCACGACGCCGCGGTCCAGAAGATGATCGAGAGCCTCGACCAGCACCAGCTGTTCTTCGCGCTCAGCCATTTCCGACCAGGCTCGCGAATGTGTAGGGCGGCCATGGGCCACTCAGCGAGAGCGTCACTCCTTCGCCGCCGTACCTGTCATTGAGGTCGCGATGCAGTTCCTGCAGGACCGATTCCTCGTCCCGGCTGACCAGCACGTTGATCTGCGGAAACGCCCCCTCGCGCTGCTCGCGGGACTCGGCGACGACTTCGGATCGCAGCTTGTCGAGAATCGCTCCCTGGATCTCGGAGAGGAGACTCTCTTCGCCGGTGCGCGAAGCATGCTTGCGCTCCTCGTCGAGCTTCTTCTTCAGGAGAAATGCTTTGCCCGGGGCGGCGTGAGCCATCTCTTCGCTGATCTCACGCAGCGTCTTGACGCGACTGGTGAGCGCGTTACTCCAAACCTGCGCGTCGAACTCGATCCGCAGCGTCCACTCCTGCTTGCCATTCAGGCGTTCGAGCGTGCGCGTGAGCTGCGTAGCATGTTCGTCCAGATATTGGGCGAGGCTCTCCTCGCTGCTGAAGAGTGTGAAAGCGCGCAGCGGGACGACCGTCGTGCGGCGCATCAGATCGGCGACCACAGCCTGGTGCCGGTAGCCGATGGATCCGAGCCACTCCAGGTTGCCGGCACGCTGATCGACCGCTTCCTGCGAGAATTCATCGCGCTGGACAGGTGTGAAGATGGCCGAGATGCCCGCGCGGCTCACCGTCCCGAAGTTCGATGAGCCGTCCACGCCTTCCGCTTCCGGACGCGCCGCCTCCCGGGCGATGGCGTAGACGTAAAGAACGGGCGCGGTCATGTCGAAGCGGAGTCTGACTCAATGTCGAAGAGGTGCGCAAGCTCGTCCAGCGCCGTGACCGGACGATCGCGACGCGTGATCACGGTCGGCTCGAGCGGCAGGGTCGCGATCGTCTCCAGCTCGAATGAGCGCATCGACTGGTCACACGGACAATCGTTTTCGGGCGTGACGTAGTTGGCGACGATGCCGGCAGTCCGAACCTGCCGTTCCTCGAGAGAGTCGATGAGCCGCTTCGTCTCGGCCACGACGATCCGCTCCGGACGCGTCACCACGAAGACAGCCGACCGCTCCGACTGCAGCGTCGCCTGCAGCTCCTTGAGCGATTTCGAAGCGCTGACCAGCTCGGAGCCCAGCGAGCCGGCGGGGATGAGGTCGCGGTAGCGGAGAAGAATGCGAATGAACTCCTTCACCCATTCGCCTGCCGTGTGCGGCAGGTCCATGAGCCTGAGAAAGTGGCCGGTCGGCGCCGTGTCAACGATGATGCGTGTCTGCGATTCGTCCTTTGCCAGCGCGGCCATGCGATTGACGGCAAACAGTTCGTCCGCTCCCGGAGGCGCGACCTCGATCAGGTGCTGCAGCGCCTCGGTGTCATAGGCCACGGAGAACCCCGAAGGCGTGAGCGCAGCCATGGCTTTCTCGATCTCCACGCCGAGCGTGTCGCGGAAGCGGCGCCATTTGCCGCGGGTGTCGATGGTTTCGACGGTGAGGTTCGCCGGCGGCTTCTCGACGGCGAAGACGTCGAGAAGAGCGTGCGCCGGATCGACGGAGATGATGGTGAAGTGTTTGTCCGGCTCCTTCTTCGCCAGCTGAAGAGCAAGCGAAGCCGCGCAGGTGGTCTTGCCGACACCCCCTTTGCCGGCGAAGAAGATGAGCTTTGCGCTCTCCGGAATCGTAATGGCCCCGGAATCGACGTGGCGCCGGCTCTCAAGCCGGCGACTTTCAATCGGGACTCCGCCGGCTCGAGAGCCGGCGCCACGTTCAGCTGCGCGAGAAGGCGACAGCTCGATCGGTACGCACGATCTCGCCACATCCTCGACTCTCAGCGGCGCTATCTGCTTTCGGGCCGCTTCATCCTCGGCCTGTTTGCGCCGGCACCGATCGCAATCGGGTTCCACCACCGCCCGATTCAGGATCGCCATCGGCACGTCGATCCCCTCGGCGCGCACTTCTTCAATCAGCCGCAACGTCTGATCGACGACCCACGGCTCGGACAGAAGGATCGGGACGAACCCTGCCGACGATGCGTCGCGGAGCATCTCCCGCCGTCTCCGCGCCGTCGTCTCGAAATCTTCGATGAAGCGGTCGAGCGCATCCTGCGACGAGCGCCGGGTGAACTGCTCGACCAGGACGCGGTGCTTCTCCTGCATCGCGTCGAGCGCCGCACCGAACTGCCGGAAGTGTTCGGCCGCGGCGAGCATTCGCAGCGCATGTCCGGTCGGCGCCGTGTCGACGACAATCCTGGCGTACGGATTCGCCTCCGCCAGCTCACCGATGTGCATCCAGGCCATCAGCTCGTCGGCACCCGGCAGCGACAGCTCGAAAAATCTTCGGAGCTCCTCGCGCTCAAGGTAGGTGCCGCGGTCGCCCGCGTCGAGGAAGCTCTCCAGGTTCCGGTCGAGGAACTGGCGATAGAGGAGATCGGCTTCGAGCTGCTCGATGCGGAGGTTCGCAACCTCTCCGCGAAAAATGTCCCGCAGGTTCGACGCCGGATCGGTCGTGAAGAGAATGGTGGGGCCGCTCTTCGCGAACTCGAGCGCGGCCATCGATGCGATCGTTGTCTTCCCCACCCCGCCTTTCCCGCCAAAGAGGAGGATGCGACGGTCCGGAAAGATCATCGATCGCCGTAGCCGGTGTAGATCCCGATGTCGGGCTGGTCGTCCTCGCCGCGCGCGGCGGCAGCCTGACGCGACATCTCTTCACGGCGCGCGCGGATGTCGCGCAGCGCCTGAAACACCTGCTGTTCCTGGACCGCGTACTCCTCCTCGGTGATATCGCCGACCTCGAGCATCATCTGCAGCTCGATGAGCCGTTCTTTCCACGGCTGATCGTTGAGGAGCTCCTCGTTGGCCATCGTCTGGATCTGTTTCAGAACCCAGTTGAATCCGGCCACCGGAAGGCGGATCGGAAGGAGAAGCAGATCGTCGAGGATGAAGGCCATGACCGTTACCGGTCTGCGCGCTCGAGCTTCAGCCGGATGTTGACGAAGTTGTACGGCGGCCAGGGGCCCGTGTAAAGGAAGGAAAGTTTGTGCTCGTACTTCTTGGCGATCTCGGCAATCTGATCGTCGAACGACTTCGTTTTCTCGCGTTCGACGAGGAAAGCCGCGTTCATGATCATCTTGTCGCCGATCGGCTTGTTGGAGCGGGAGGCGATGGCGGCGTCACGAAGCGCCTCGTAGATTTCGTTGACGTAGGCATCGGCCTTCGCCTGAAGCGCCGACTCGACGACGCGGCCGAGCTGCATGCGGGAGAAATAGGTCGACGTCGTAGTGTTCGAAGCGATCTCTTCCTTGAGCCGGCGGATCTCTTCGTTCTCGTCCTCGATCTCCCGGATGACCTGGTCCTTGTCCCAGTTCACCTTGAGACCGAACTCGATCTTCCCTTCCATCTTCTGCAGGACGTCGCTCAGGGCCTCGTACGTGCCGCGAAGGAACGCCTTGATGTCGTCTTCCGTTCTGAAGACGGTGCCGAAGCTCATCGGAAGGACTGTGAAGTCCTTCATGACGAGCTCGTTGACGTGCTCGTGGGCGAGGGCGTTTTCGCGGGTCGGATCGAAGACGATCAGCGGGCAGTTCGAAACCACGGCCGCGAACTCCTGGAAATGGACGGTATAGACGCGATCTCCGCGCCCGCCGATTCCGACACTTCCGAACTGGTGCGGAGTATCCGTGCGGATGATGCAGTAGACGTACTTGCCCTGTTCCGAATCTGGCTGGTGCGCCGGCACCTGTTCTGTCATTCCTGAACGACCCTCGAGACCCGAATATACAATACAAGCAATTTGCCAGATCAGCCCGGTCGGATCGCCGAATCCATCGAATTCTGGTTCGATCGGTACCAGCGTCCGCTTCCGTGGCGCCTCTCGTATGACCCGTATCTCGTATGGGTCAGCGAGGTGATGCTTCAGCAGACGCGGATGGAAGTGGTCCTTCGCTACTTTTCCCCATTCGTGACGCGTTTTCCCGACGTCCGCGCTCTTGCAGCGGCATCCGAGGAGGATGTGCTCGCGGCGTGGTCGGGTCTGGGTTATTACCGGCGCGCGCGGATGCTTCACGCGGGCGGACGCGACATCGTCGAGCGGTTCGGCGGCGTGATCCCTGCGGATCCTCTTTCTCTGCAGACGATTGCCGGCATCGGCCGCTACACCGCCGGGGCCATAGCCTCCATCGCGTATCGACAGCGAGCTCCCATCGTTGATGGAAACGTCGCCCGCGTCGTGTCGCGGATCTTCGCGATCGAGGCCGCAGTTGGATCACACAAGCTGATGGCGGCGGCATGGCCGGAAGCGGAGCGGCTGGTGAACAGCTGCTCCGATCCACGGGCGCTGAACCAGGGGTTGATGGAGATCGGCGCGCTCGTCTGCACGCCCCAGAAACCAGACTGCGATTCTTGTCCGGTGCGAGTCGAGTGCCGCGCCGTCGCAACCGGCCGCGCAAACGCGCTTCCGCTTCCGAAGGAGCGCCGTGTCGCAACCCGAATGGTCGTGCCTCTCTATCTCATCGACGATGGCCGCGGACGTTTCCTGATGCGTCGCGAGCGTGGTGGGCTGATGACCTCCATGCTCCACCTCCCCCACGGCTCCACCGCCCTCCTCGGCGGACGTCTCCTGTCCGTCGTCGAGAGAGAGCTGATCGGCTCGTTCCGCCACACGATCACGACGCGCAATGTCGAGTTTCGTCTCCACCGCGCCGATCTGCGCGAGATCGCCGACAGCGGCGAGTACGAGTGGATCGATCCGGAATCGCTGGCGCAGCTGCCCCACCCGTCGTATGTGGCAAAGGCGGTGGCGATCGCCGTGCGTCGTGCTTAGTGCTTAGTGCTTGGTGCTTAGTGCTTGGTGCTGGGTGGCGATCCACGTCATCCTGAGCCGGCGGAGCGCGGCGAAGGACCTCAGACTACGTATCCTGAGGTCCTTCGGCGTCTCCGCGCCTCAGGATGACGTGAACATGACCAAGCACCAAGCACCAAGCACGATAGCCTCAGCACGCAGGTAGAATCTGCGGATGCGCGGGCGGGTATCCCTGTTCCTATCGACACTTCTCCTCTTTGCCACAGCGGCTTCACCTCAATGCAATTACCGGCTGGAGTACAGCGCGACTCTTCGCGCGACGTACTTTGACGCTGTCATCGATGGCAACGATCTGTGGGCGGCGACCGGATACGGGGTCCAGCTCTTCGATCGCAGCGTCGATCCGCCGCGGCTGAAGGCCTCGCTCGCGGTTCCGGAGACGACACGCAGCATCGACGTGCGCGATGGCGTCGGGTACGCCGGAAGCGGGACCGGCGTTCATGTCGTGCGGAGCAACGGGGAGCGCCTCGAGCTCGTGCGATCGCTCGACGTAGCCGCCCAGGTCAACGACGTCGTAACGACTGCATCGACACTCTACGTCGCGACTGCGAACGGGCTCGTTGCATTCGACCGGCGCGATCCGCTCAGTCCCGCTGCACCAGCCGTACTTTCGACGAGCAACCAGAATGTCCTTTCGCTCGCGCGGAGTGGTGATGATGTCTACGCCGCGGATGGCGACCGCACCGTGGAACGATTCCGCGGCACATCCCCCTCGGGTGCGCTCACCGCGCTGGAGCGTTCGCTTTCCGTGACGGTCGCCGGCCCGCGGATTCTCGTCTCGGACGGACAGCAGGCTCAGATCTTCGCCACGACCGGGACCCCGATCGCAACCGCGCCCATCGCCGCACTGACAGCGACGGCTTGGGACACGAACACTCTTTTCGTTGCGGGAAACGATCGGCGTTTCCGCGCGGTCGATCTCACTTTCGCCGAGCAGCCGGTCGAGTTGTTCGCAGCCGATATCGTTCCGACCGGAGGAACCGTCAATCGCATCGGTGCGATGATCGTGGCCGGCAACCGCGTGTACGTGGCCGGAGGAGATGCCGGACTTCTCACCCTCGACGCTGCGGGCTTTACCGCGCCCCATGCAGTCCGCGGCTACCGTTTCGGAGCGAAGACCTCGATTGCCGACGGTGGTACTGCGCTCTTCGCGGCCGATGCTGCGAACGGACTGTCAGCAATCTCACGATTCAGTTCGGGCTCGCTCGCGCAGGAACGCACATGGGGTACGGCGCAGTCACATATCGTTCATGACCTCAGGAACAACGTGCTCCTGACGTCGAGCGGCTCCACGCTCTCGTTATGGGCCGTCACTTCGACGCCATCTGAAGTCGCGGCCGTGGCCACTGCCGCGCCGGTCCGCGCGGCTGTGCTGGCAGGCGCAACACGCGCTGTGGTCCTCCTCACCGATGGAACTCTCTGGAGAGTCACGGGAGAAGGAACGGCAGCAATCACCCGTCTAGACGTTCCTTCGGCAGCGCTCCTCGCGCGATCGGATGCAGGTACTGCAGTCGCATCACTGAATGACGCGGGTACGACAGACATCCGCTTCTATGCGAACAGTGATTTCGCCACATCGCCCCGCACGTTCTCGGTGCCCGGCGCGGCCATGGCCCTCGCCGTCGATCAGTCGCGAGCGGCCACGTTCACCTTTCGGGGCATCACGATCGTGGATTTCGCGGGGGCGGTGCCGACCGAGACCGTGCTTCCGCAATCCAATACAGCGGTCGTCCGCGATCTCGCCCTTCGCGGTTCGACTCTCATCGACGTGACGCCGAGCTCTCTCCGCGTCTGGAACATCGACGAGCGGCGCCTCGTCCGCTCGTTTGCAATGCCAGCCGACACCATTTCGGTCGCATTGCATCCATCGGCGCCGATCGCCACCGTCCTGGCCGGCGATTCTGTCGTGACGGTGAACTACGAGTCGGCCAGCCGTCAGCCCGCACAGACATCGCTCCTCGGCGGCAGTCGTTACCCGCGGAAAACTGCAGCGAGCTCGACCCGGCTTTTTATCTTCGACGGGCAGTCGGTCGAGATTTACGAGACTGGTCCAGGCGCCTCGCCTCGCTACACCACGACCATCAGCGTGCCGGGCGCGCTCGACATCGCAGCATCGGAAACCTCGCTGTTCGTCCTGTTCAGCAATCGCACAGTCATGGCGTTCACGCACGCAGGCCTCCCGGTGCGCTCGACCACGGTCGACGAAGGCGCCGACACCCTGCCGCTCTCGATCTCGACCGCCGGCGGCGCACCGTGGGTATCGGTGCGACGCGGTTGCACGACTACCGGCTGCGAGGAGCGCACGGTCGTGCTCGATCCCTCGTCACTCGTTCGAACGGCTTCGCTGGATGGTGAAGTGAATGACCTGACGGTGAACGGCTCGACGGTGTACGCGCTGATGGACATCCCGCCGTCCACCGAGATCCGGTCGTACTCGATCTCCGATCCTCTCCATCCGGCTCTGACCGGATCGCGTCCAGCCGAAGGATCGGCGACGGCGATCGCCACCGATGGGTTGACGATCTTCGCGCTGGGCACCCGCCTCTTTTCCTACACGACCTCACTGACGAAGATCGGCGAGGAGCTTGGAACTGCCGCGGTCACGGCGGCCACCGATCTGGCAGTCGATGAAGGTTGCGCGGTCCTTACCGGCCGCTCGGGCGCCGCGGAGCTCTACCGCCGTTCGGGCTCGCAGTGGACTTCGGGCGGGTTCATCTCCATCCCGGGCGTGAGCCGCGGCATCGTCCAGCAGCCGGGCAGGATCCTGATCCTCACCGATTACTCCATGGAAATGTGGTCGCGACTCGCGCCGCCGCCGACTCCCCGCCGCCGGCGCGCCGCGGGAGACTGAGACAGCAATGGCCAAGATCAGATTCACCGAAGAAGAACACGCCTACCGGATCACACTCGACGACCCGCCGCTGCACATCCTCGACATCGCAATGCTCGACGAGCTGCGCAACGCTGTGGCACGTGTGAAGCCGAATCGTCACGCGCTGATCATCGACTCGACCGGAGAGAAAGCCTTCTCCGCCGGGGCGAGCGTCGCCGATCACATCGGCGAACGCGTCAGGGAAATGCTTGCCGTTTTCCACGACACCTTCCGCGCGCTGGCCGCGCTCGACATCGTGACCGTTGCACTCGTCCGTGGTGCAGCGCTCGGTGGCGGCTGCGAGCTCGCGCTGGCGTGCGATTTCGTCCTTGGTTCCGACCGCGCCCGCTTCGGACAGCCCGAGATCAATCTCGGCGTCTTCCCGCCGGTCGCCGCTTGGCAGCTTTCGAGGCAGGTCGCACCTCGCAAGGGGCTGGAGCTGTTGTTGACAGGAGATCCGATCGACGCCGCCACCGCCGAGGGGTTCGGCCTCGTGAACGCGGTTTTCCCGATCGCGGAGTTCGACGCCGGCTGCGCGAAGTGGCTGGAGCGGCTCTTCAGACAGAGCTCGTCGTCTCTCAGGTATGCGAGACGAGCGTTCCGCCTGGCACAGTGCGACGACTTCAAGGAACGCCTGGCTTCCGTGGAGAGACTCTATCTGGACGAGCTGATGGCGACCGCCGACGCCACGGAGGGATTGAACGCGTTTCTGGAGAAGAGAAAGGCAAACTGGAAGGGGCGGTAGTCCACGTCATCCTGCTCAGGGTGACGTGGGGGCGGGCGCCGCAAAGCGTGGAGCGCGGGCGACCTCGCCCTCGCACGGTTAACGGTTAACGGATCCTACTGCTGCTGAAAATCGACGGTCGTCTGCGCGTCCAGCCTGACCTTCATCACGCCTGACGGCTTGCGCATCGTCGGAAACGTGGCGATGACGACGACGCCGGATTCCTTGCCGTCGCATCCGACGGGCATCGGCCGTACCACTTTGAGCGAGCCGAGCTGTTTCGCCACGGTCGTCCCGTTGGGCTCCACCCACTCCACCGGCGCTGCTTTCCGGCTGTTGATGTCGGCGGAAAGCTTCTGGGCTTCCTGGAAGGTGAGCTTCCCTGTGAGCAGGGTAACGACCTGGCGGGGACCTTCCGACCGGCTCAGGAACCTGTTCACGCAGGCGCCCTCTACGGACGTGGCAAGGGCGAGGGCGGCGGCGGCCAGGACGAGACGTTTCATCACAGGCGCGAAACGGACAGGGTTCAGGATCTATTTCTCCGACTTGAACCGGAGCTCGGAATCTGCGTATATGCAGACGACACAAGCCTTTTGAGCCCGAGATGACTTCGCCTCTCCCTGAAGGTCCGCGCCGCTCCGCCGGCCGGCAGATTTTCGTCGTCTGGGCCGTGGCCCTGGCGGCGATCGTCGTCTTCAGCCAGCTCGGGCCGATCCTCGACCGGATCGGAGTCCCGACGACCATCCTGACGGTCATCAGCTTCTTTGCCTGGCTGACCGTCATCGCCATCTCGCTCTACTGGATCACGGTGGCAATTCGCTGGACGATGCGGAAGCTCTTCTGGCGCGTGGGCCGGCGCCTCTTTCTGAGCTACGTTCTCATCGGCGCGCTGCCGTTCTTCCTCGTCACCGTCCTCCTCCTGGCAGTCGGTTACATGATTGCCGGAGTCATGAGCCATGCCGCGCTCCGCGGCGAGCGCCAGGCCACCCTCGGCCAGATGGAGTCCTGGGCGCTCGAGTACGGCCTCACAGGCAGAAAACCCTCCTATGCGCTGCCGACCCTGGAGATCTACGACACGCGGGAAGGGAACGCGGACAACCTTCCCGAATGGCTCAGAACCACGAGCTTCAGCGGGATGGTGCGCAGGAAAGGGGCGCCTCTTCTCGTCACGTCCCGCCAGTTCGCCGCGAAAGACGACTCTGAAAAGCGCACGATCATCTTCGTCCAGCCGATCGACGAGAACTGGGCCGAGCAGCTCGAGGAGAAGGGCGGGATGATCATCACCTTCGACGAAGGCGGCGAAGGGAAGCAGAAGGCGCAGATCAACATCGGCGGCGGGAAGACCGAGGAGTACGACGTCGATACCGACGTGGCGTTTCAGAGGATCGTGCAGCGCGGAGTCTCGCTCGATCGCGTGATCTGGGCGGACTTCAACGAGCTGACCGACTGGGAGACGGGCGAGGTCAACCGCCGGCAGCAGCTGGTGACGTTCATCTCCACTCCCGTCCGTAACCTCTTCCAGTTCTACTTCGGCGCGTCCTCGGGCCGCTACATGCTCGTGCTCCAGAACGTCATCATCGCGCTCGTCGTGATGCTGATGATGATCTACTGCTTCGCGGCGCTCTTCGCGGCCGTGCTGATCTTCTCGATTTCACGCGCGGTCAACCGGATCGAGAAGGGCACGAAGGCGGTCGAGCGCGGCGACTTTTCCTACCGCATCCGGATGAAGCCGTCGAATCAGCTGGGCGAGATGGCGCAATCGTTCGACCGGATGACCGAGTCGATCGCAGGACTTCTGTCGACCGTTGCGGAGAAGGAGCGCCTGCAGAGCGAGATCGAGATCGCAGCTACGATCCAGCGCAACCTTCTGCCGAGGGAGGGCCCGCAGTTCGGCGGCGTCTCCTTCTCGGCGCACTTCGAGCCGACGGCGTCGATCGGGGGCGACTATTACGACGTCTTCAACATCGACAAGTCGCGCCTCGCGGTCGCGATCGGCGACGTTTCAGGCCACGGGTTGTCGACGGGTCTCGTGATGGCGATGGTCAAGGCCGCCATGACCACGCTCGTCGAAGAGGGCGCCGAAGAGACCTCGCTCTTCCATCGGCTCAACGAGCTGGTCTTCCGCTCGACCGAGCGCCGCGCATTCATGACCCTCGGCTTCACGATCTTCGATCTCGAGCGCCGGACGATCCGGCACACCAACGCAGGACATCTCTACCCCTACCTGCTGCGCGAAGGTGTCCGCGCGCCGATCTCGATCGAGTCACCCTCGCTCCCGCTCGGCGTCCGCCATGAGATCAACACGCGAACGGCGGAAGTCGACCTGCAGGAAGGCGACGCCATCGTCTACCTCTCCGACGGCATCGTCGAGGCCCAGAACGACCTCGGCGACCCGTTCGGTTTCGATCATCTCGAGAACCTTCTCGCCGAACACCAGGATCGCTCGCCGTCGTCGATCCGCGACATGATCCTCGACGCGGTGGCCCTGCACTCCGGGAACCGGCCGGCCGACGATGACCGCACCGTGATGGTGCTGCGCTTCGATCAGCTGCGCCTGGGCCCGCGCCGCGATGAGCCGGTCGAAGAGACCGCCGCCGCGACGTAAGGTGGAGCCGCGGGCGATCCCGCACGCCTGACGTGGCGACACCACGTTGGCGCCAGCCGCTACACTTTCGGTCGCGCGCATCTTCGGGACTCTCGACGAACCGGCGCGTTCGACCCTTCATGGATCTCTGGAACGAGTTCGAGGACAGCGTGTCCATGGAGAAGCGGCTCGGCGCAGCGCAGCCGAATGGCTGGTTCGGGATGGCTGAATCGAATCAGTGACCGGAAGCCGCGCCCGGCGGCTCCGGCAGTTTCAGATTCTCGAATCCGGTCACCCGCCAGATCGCTCCGTCGCGCGTCATGACCAGCGCGATCTCCTCGGCACCCGCGCGAAATACCACGGTGCGGGTACCGTTCGCGTTCTTGTTGATCGCGGCGATGTCCCCGTCCTGAATCGTGTCGAGAACCCGCGCGACGCCGGGCGAGGGACGTTGTCCGGCGCTCACATACCCTTCGATCTGACGGAGAAGCTGCGGTGCGAACGTCCCCACGGGGATGTTCAGAGACACATGAGGCAGATTGGGCCGCTGTATGTTCCGAGGGAATGCTTCGTCGAACTGTCGGGCCAGCGCGTAGGTATCGACGTAGCGCTCGAACGTGCGCAGGCTGTGATCGTCGACCGCGGCTCTCATCCTGTTCACGGTGAAACGCGGCGTAATACCTTGATTGACAATCGTCGCGGTGCACGCCCCTGCGAGGAGCAGTATGGCCACAGCGGCGAGGCGATATCGCATGGCTGATGCTCAGCGGGTCGCGACGGTGGAGCTCGCGGTGATCGAAGTAGTCACTTCGAGCTTCCGCAGATGCTTTGCGATCCGGTTGATGTAATTCACGGTCTCGCGGAACGGCGGCACGCCCTTGTACTTCCACACATTTCCTTCTCCGGCGTTGTAGGCGGCGACCGCGAGGTCGGCGTTCCCATCGAAGGTCTTGAGGAGCCAGCGGAGGTAGCGCGTTCCGCCGTAGATGTTCGCCACCGGATCGTGCGCGTTGGTGACGCCGAAGCGCGCCGCGGTCGCCGGCATCAGCTGCATCAGTCCGCGAGCACCCTTGTGCGAAACGGTACGCGGGTCGTAATCCGATTCGGCCTTGATGACGGCCGACACCAGCGCCGCATCGACATCGAAATGCCTGGCCGCCTCGGCGATGGTCTTGTCGTACTTCGAACGGAAGATCGGGGCGCGCTCAGGGTGATAGCGCCAGGAGCGCTTCGGGAAGACACCCTTCTCGGCGATCTTCTTCACCTCGGCGACCGCTTCAGAGGTGACAACCTCGTCATCGACGATCCGCTCCAGCCGTGCGATCGGAAGCGACATCTCGCCGCCGCCATTGAGGTGCAGACGGATCAGCTCGTCATCCAGCTGGTAGGCGGCGATCTTCATCGACCGCCCGTCGCTGAACACAGCAATGGCCGCGCTCGCCACTCGGGCAGGCAGGACCATCACGAGCGTCACAGCAAGGAGAAGGGATCTGACCATTTGGACTCGGTTTACCGGTGAACGGTTAACGGTGAACCGTTATGCCCTGGGATGATACTGCTCATACAGCTTCTGCAGCCGAGCCCGCGAGACGTGGGTGTAAATCTGGGTGGTGGAGATGTCCGAGTGCCCAAGCATCATTTGGACGGATCGGAGGTCCGCTCCGTTCTCCAGGAGGTGTGTTGCAAAGGAATGTCGCAGGACGTGGGGCGAGATACGGGCCCTGATGCCGGCCGTCCGGGCGTGTTTGACGATCTTCATCCAGAAGGACTGGCGGCTCATCGGCCGCCCGCGGCGCGAGAGGAAAAGGTGGGGGTCGCCAAACCGGTCGTACTCGGGGCGGCCGGTTTCCATGTACCGGACGATGGCGTCGCGCGCGGTGTCGCCGAAGGGGACGATGCGTTCTTTTGACCCCTTGCCAATCGTCCGCAAAAATCCGGCGTCCATGACGAGATCGTCGATGCGTACACGGATGAGCTCGGACACCCGCAACCCCGTCGCATAGAGCAGCTCGAGCATTGCCCGGTCACGCAAGCCTTCCGCGGTCGAGGGATCGGGTGCGCGAAGGAGCGCTTCGACCTCTTCCGGGAGGATGCTCTTCGGCAGCGTCGTCCAGACTTTCGGGTTCTCGAGGTTCTCGGTCGGATCCTTCTTCAGATGCCGCTCCGCGACGAGGAAGCGGAACATCCCGCGCATCGCGGCGAGCGCGCGCGCTACCGAGCGAGCGGCGATCCCCGCGCTGCGCAGGCTCTGAAAATAGCGGACGATGGCGAGGCGGTCGACCGATTCGATGTCGATGCCCTTGTCCGCGAGATAGCGCCCGAACTGGCGGAGGTCGGTGGCGTACGAGCTGAGGGAGTTCCTGGCGAGGCCCTTCTCGACGGTGAGGTAATCGAGATAGATCGGGAGATACGTGATGAAGAACGGCGTTTTAGGGGACTCGGTCGTCATGATGACGAGGCCGCTGTATGCGCCACCAGATCGGCCATGTACGAGCTTCGCACGAACGGACCCGAGAAGACAGCGGCAAAGCCGAGGTTCTCGCCGATCGCACGATATTCGTCGAAGACTTCGGGCCGGATGTACTCGACCACGTCCAGCTTCTCCCGCTTCGGCTGGAGATACTGGCCGATGGTGACGATTTCGCAGCCGGAGGCGCGCAGCTTCTCGAGTACGTCGACGACTTCGTCGCGGCGCTCGCCGAGGCCGAGCATCAGGCCCGACTTGGTGGCGATCGTGGGGTCGATGCGCTTCACCTCGCGAAGGACTCCGAGCGATCTCTCGAACCGCGACCCGGGCCGCACGTAGTCATAGAGCCGCGGCACCGTCTCGACATTGTGGTTGAAATAGTCGGGACGGGCCTCGGCCACAGTCCGGACGGAACCCGCGTTGCCGCGAAAATCGGGGGTTAGCACTTCGATGGCCACTCCGGGCACCACCTCACGCAGCTCGCGGATCGTCGCCGCGAAGTGCGCCGCGCCGCCATCCGGCAGATCGTCGCGCGTCACGGATGTGACGACGACGTGCCTGAGATTCATCGCGCGGGCCGTATCGGCCACCGCTCGCGGCTCATCCTGTGACGGCGGAGCGTAGGGCCTCCCCGTCGTTACATTGCAGAAGCCGCACATCCTCGTGCAGACGTCCCCGAGGATCATGAAGGTGGCGGTGCCGCGGGTGAAGCACTCGGTCCGGTTTGGACACGCCAGCGACTCACAGACGGAGTGCAGCTGTTTCTCGCGAAGGAGCGTCTTGACCTCGCGCAGGTTGCCAAGGTTCAGCTTCTTTTCGCGGATCCAGGAAGGAAGGCGTTCGCGCATGTCGAGTTCAGTTTATCGCGTGCAAAACCCTTCTACCCCAGCGAAGACTGGGGGAGAAGGTGGCCGAAGGCCGGATGAGGGGGCGGTTGGGCAAGAGGTTCAGACAAGAGGAAGACGGGAATGTTAAATGGTGAATGTTAAATGTTGAATGGTGAATGTGAGTGAAGTTCAATTCAACATTCAACATTCAACATTCACCATTCCCGTCTTTTCGCTCTTCCCTACGACACCCCCCTCATCCGTCGCTCCGCGACCCTTCTCCCCATAAAAAAAGGCCGCCTCTTCCGGGCGGCCTTTCCGATCTTCTGTGGCTTCTAAAACTAGTGACCGGGTCCGACGCCGATTCCGAGCGACTTGTCGAGTGACTTCTCGATCAGGTTCTCGGCGTCGACCTCGGGGATGCCTTTGACGATCGCGACTTCCGACACGATCAGGTACTTGGCACGGTCGTACATCTTCTTCTCGCGGAACGACAGGCTCTTCTTCTTGGAGACTTCGTTGAGGTTCTTCAGAACCTCGGCGACGTCTTCCAGGCGGCCGGTCTTCATCTTTTCCAGGTTCTCGCGGTAGCGGCCCTTCCAGTCGGTGTGGGCTTTCTTCACGCGCTCTTCGAGCAGGCTGATGAGTCCCTTGATTTCCTTCTGCTGATATAGCCGGCGAAGGCCGACCCGATCGATGTTGGTGATCGGCACCATCAAACGGGAGTTATTGGCGAGGAGTCTGAGGTGGTAATACGTGTCATCCGTACCCAGGACTGGCGACGTCGCAATCTGCTCGACGACGGTCACTCCATGGTTCGGATAGACGAGCTTTTCCCCGACCTTGAAACCCATTTTTACAGACGACATGAGGCTCCTTTCGGAATGCTGACGGGTGCAACTGAGGGACCGGCATTCTACGCCAGGGGACAGGTTTGGTCAAACCTCGGCGGCGCAGAATCTGACAGTGACCGGCTCAACAGTAGCGCTTTGGCGTGACTTCAGTCACGCGCGCTACGGCCGCAATTTGCGCACCAGCTGGTGCAGCTGGTCGAGCCCCTGCCGCTTCTCCGAATCCGTTCCGGTGAGGAGGTCCTCGATCACCTGCAGCTCCGTGTAGAGAGCTGTATCTACACGTGTTGCAACCACTTCCACCTGCGAAGCCGGGCCGGTTCGCGCAGGAATCGGGGCCTCGGTCACCCCCAGGCGGTCACGGACACGCGACGCCATCGCCCTGATGGAGGGCACCTCTCCGCCGTCGATGGCGCGCAGCATCGCCTTCGCGCTGGCTACCGCGTCGGCGTAAGGGCTGTCCGCGTTGTCGACGATCCGCGCCTGCACGAGTGAAACGACAATGTTGCCGTATCCGGCTTCGGCATCGGCTTTCGCGTAGAGACGCGCGGTCGCCTGCCGTGCCATTTCCGGGAATTCGATCGGCGTGACACCGCCCGGCTCGAGCCATTCCTGAATGGGAATCGTCTTCGTACGGGTATCCGACGAACCTTCCGGGATGTACTCGAGCTCGACGCGGTCGAGGAAGACGCGGCGGTTTTTCGTCATGACGAGCCGGCGCGATGGTGAGCTCACGATCAGGCGATACACCCACGAGCCGCGCATCTCGATGCGCTCCATCTCGTCGTTCTTGCGAGGCTGCACCGAATGGGACGAGGAGCTGCGCGAGGCCTCGAGGCGTTCATACGTCGCGAACTCATACGACCCATCCGTTCGCTTTCCGCGAAGGAGATCGATGTCCTCATTGACGATGCGTTTCAGAAGGTCACGCGGAAGATCTTTCCGGCTCACCTCGGCCACCCGGTCGATCACGGCTGCATCGGCGGCGACGCGCTGAATGGCTGCCGGCTCCACGGCCATCGCCGTGGATGCGGCGAGAAGGGCCGCAATCGTCATGGTCCTGATCATCTGGATCCTCCCAGCTCGGAGAGGACGCTCTTTCCCGCGAGGCCCTCGCTCGAGACTTTCAGATAGTCGCAGATCGTGGCTCCCAGATCTGCAAACGTTGGTCTTGTGCCGAGGCTTACGCCCGTTACCGACGGGCCGGCGATGATGAGCGGCACGTATTCACGTGTATGGTCGGTGGAGACATCCGTCGGATCGCACCCGTGATCGGCGGTGATGAACAGGAGGTCCTCCTGACGGAGCGCATCGAGCAGCGCCCGGAGCTCTCCGTCGAAGGTCACCAGGGCCTTTGCGTATCCCGGGGCATCGTTGCGGTGGCCGTATTTCGAGTCGAAGTCGACGAGATTCGTGAAAATGAACTCGGCGTCGGACTCGCGAATGAGGTCGATCGTCTTTCGCATGCCGTCGGAATTCGACTCGGTTCGAATCTCGGTGCCGATGCCCACACGGTCGAAGATGTCGGCGATTTTGCCGAGGCCGATGACCTGTCTGCCGGCGTTGTGAGCGCGCTCGACGACGGTCTGCCCGGTGGGACGGACGGAGAAGTCTTTGCGATTCGCCGTCCGCTTGAACGCGCCTTTGCCCGGACCGACGAACGGGCGCGCGATGATCCGGCCGACGTTGTGCTCACCGCGCATCAGGTCGCGCGCGACCGAGCAGATCCGCCACAGCTCCTCCACCGGGATCACCTCTTCGTGGGCGGCCACCTGGAACACCGAGTCTCCTGATGTGTAGACGATCGGCGAGCCGGTGCGCATGTGCTCCTCGCCCAGCTCGTCGAGGATCACCGTTCCTGACGCGGGCATGTTGCCGAGAGTCTTCCGGCCGATGCGCCGCTCGTACTCCTGCATGACCTCGCGTGGAAAGCCGTTCGGGTAAGTGCGAAATGGCTCGGTGACCACCAGCCCCATCATTTCCCAGTGGCCGGTCGTCGTGTCTTTCCCGGCGCTGATCTCGGCCATGCGCCCGAACGCGGCGCGCGGAGTGACGCTGCTGGCCGGCTGGGGAAGCGTATGGAGCAGCCCGAGAGATTCGAGAGTCGGAAGCTCGGGGTGCTCATCCCGCAGGACGTGTCCGAGGGTGTTGGAGCCTTCGTCGCCAAACTCCCTGGCGTCAGGAAGTTCGCCGACGCCCAGAGAGTCGCAGACGATCGTGATTACGCGGCGCATGGAGGGGGAAGGATAACTGAGTGCCGAGTGCTCGGTGCTTGGTGCTTGGTGCTTGGTGCTGAGTGCTTGGTGCTTGGTGCTTGGTGCCGGAAAAGCTGGAGCGCGGGCGATCTCGCCCGCGTCGTCAGCGCGCCAGCTATCGCAGGTGTTCGTGGATGAGCGGCCGCGGAGTCGGTGGCGTGTCCCCGAACTCGATGGCGCCGAGGTAGCGGGACGGCAGGTTGTCGGCGTCGCCTCCCCGTGCACCCAATTGAATGCGCGCGATGACCTCGCCCGCTTTCACCGCGTCGCCGGTGCGCTTATCGAACATGATCCCTGCGGCGTAGTCGATCACGTCCTCCGCCTTCTTCCGGCCGGCGCCGAGGTCGACGGCCAGCATACCCAGCGCGTAGGTGTCCATCGCTGTGATGAAGCCGGTGCGCGGCGCTTTCACCTCGATCGTCTGCTTCGGCCGCGGGAGCAGCGAGTAGTCGTCGATCACCTTCACATTCGCGCCCTGCGCGGCCAGCCACTTCCGCGTCTGCTCGAGCGCGGCACCGTTGCGCAGCGTCTCGTCGAGTTTCGCGTTGGCCGATTTCTCGTCGTAGCGGCCGGACATCACCAGCACCCGTTCCGCCTGAGCGCGCGTGACTTCGAGGACGTCTGCCGGACCTTTCCCTTTGAGTGTCTCGAACGTCTCGATCACCTCGTTCGCGTTTCCGGCGGCGATGCCGAGAGGGCGGTCCATATCGGTGATGAGCGCTTCGACCCTGGTGCCCGATCCGGCGGCGGCGGCGATGAGGCTCTCCGCGAGCGCCTTCGAGTCCTGATACGTGCGCATGAACGCGCCGCTGCCGGTCTTCACATCGAGAATGAGGGCCGAGGCGCCCATGGCCAGTTTCTTCGACATGATCGAAGCGGTGATGAGCGGCAGCGATTCCACCGTGCCGGTGACGTCGCGCAGCGAGTACATCTTTCGATCGGCCGGGGCGATGCCCTCCGTCGACGTCGAGATGACGCAACCCGCTTCTTCGACGGAGCGATCGAACTCCTGCCGCGACAGGCGCGCTCGGAACCCGGGAATGGCCTCGAGCTTGTCGAGCGTGCCGCCGGTGTGACCGAGGCCGCGGCCGGAGAGCATGCCGATCTTCACGCCGCAGGCGGCCACCCACGGTGAAAGGACGAGCGAGACCTTGTCGCCGACCCCGCCGGTGGAGTGCTTGTCGGCGATGAAGTCGTACTGATCGCGCAGATGCCACCGCTCGCCGGAGCGAAGCATGGCCTGGGTGAGCGCCGCCATCTCGGCGCCGGTCATCCCGTTGATGGCGGTCGCCATCAGGAACGCGCTCATCTGGTAATCGGCGATCTCGCCTTTCGTGTACCCGGCGATGAACGCTTCGATCTCGGCGGCTTCGAGCGGCGCGCCGCGGCGCTTGCGGTTGAGAAGTTCGTAGGGGCTGAGTTCCGCCATGAGCGGGCGATTGTAGTGCCGTCAGCGTGCCACGGCGCGCCGGCGCTGCTCGAGCCAGGAGAACTGGTATCGGAGCAGTCCTGCATCGTGCGCGTCGGTGAACCGTTCGACCTTAGTT
>CALMZP010000086.1 GCA_937870635.1 uncultured Acidobacteriota bacterium
GACGCCATAGGTCGCGCTCTTCTGCGCCACGACGTCCGGAGTCACGTCGCTCGAAGGTTTGACGACGTTCGATTTCGAAGTCGTCATGCGACGACCGAAGCCGAAATGGCTGTTGGGTCTCTGATCTGTGGCGTCGTGAACCACGAATGCGGAGAAGGCCAGCATCGCGTGGACCGTGGAGAGATAGTCTTCGTGAGCGTCGCGGACGCGCTTCTGTTCGTCTTCAGGCAGCTCCGGCATCCGTGACTTCCCCTTCGCGGAAAGCATCGTAGATGTAGTGGATGAGCCGCTCCACCGCGCCCTCGGTTGCCCGAAGGCGGGGAACGACCAGGATGTCATCGGGCGTCACGGCCCACAGCTCGAACGAAGAACCGTCGTACCGATCGGAAAGCTGGAGATGCGCATACGGATTGCCGTGTTCGACGGCGTACGCGGAGTGTGGGTACTTGCGCATCACATCGACAAACCGCCGTACCTCGGCGATGTCGTCGAAGACGGGCCGCTTGAAGTGAATGGCCAGCGGGGCCGGTGAGTAGTTCCGTTCACGCAGGCCGCGGTTCGAGAAGAACTTCAGTTTGGCCGCTCCGGCCGCAGCGACATCGGTGATGACCGTATCCCACGCAACCGTGAATTTGCCGGTGATCTCCACGACCGCGTCGCGCGTCACTTTGCACGAGAGCGTCGGCGTGACGTCCACCTTGTCGTTGAGGCGACGATGAAAATCGAACCGCAGACTGGTAATGATCTGACGGCGATCCTCGACGTGCACGAGGAGGTTGTCGAGATCTTCATCCGTCCACTCGCGTACGGAGCGCTTGCGTTTGCCGATCTCGGTCTCGATATCTTCGCTCGCAACCATCTCCCGAACGCGCAGGTCGAGATCGGGCGTGCTGTGGCGCAGTGTTTTGATGGACGCGATCAACTCGCGCTGGGAGAGGTAGACCGGCACGAGCTGCGGGTAGCGCCCGTCGAGAAATCGAACGAGAGTCTGCCAATCATCGCGAACGCATACCGCGATCGCCACGAACATGTTTGGCGGGCCGGCCTTCAACACTGCAAACGGGATGCGGATGCGCCGAACTCGCGACCGCCCGACGGAGCATTCGAGGCGGAATGCGTGCGGGTGTCGTTCGACCACGTTCCCGAGCTTCTTCTGCCGCTCGAATACGACCGGCAGTGGATCGCGAGAGTAGAGGACCTTCATGCGAAGGCGAAATGGATCGGGAACGCTCAGTTCCGCGAGGTGACGGCGCACAGCGGTGGCAGGGGAGGCAAGGATCTCCTCCACGAACACCTCGAACTTGCGCCGCGCGCCGGCGTCATCCAACCGCCTCATCGGAACATCCTCGTGAAGGTACGGGCAACATCGATGCTAGCACGCCGCTGCCGGTCAACTCGCTGGCAGGGCAAAGGGCGGCAGGCATTCTCCGCTGAGTAGGGGTTCAGAGCTTGACTCCGTACCACGGTACGGGATCTATCCTGTGTCTTGGAGTGATGACCCATGCCCATTTCCATCGGTGAGCTCGCGGAGCAGGCAGGTGTCGGGGTCGAGACGGTCCGTTTCTACGAACGGAAGGGATTGATCAAGCAGCCGCCGCGGCCGCGATCCGGCTTTCGCAAGTACGACGAGGCCGTCGCCGACCGCATCCGTTTCATTCGTCAGGCCCAGGAGCTCGGCTTCACGCTCAGCGACATCAAGCAACTTCTCACATTGCGCGTCGATCCGCGCACGAGCTGTGCGGACGTGAGGCAGAAGGCCGAGGCCAAGATCGCCGACATCGACGAGAAGCTCGCGGTTCTCGGGCGGATGAGAGGCGCGCTCGTGGACATCACCAACACCTGTTCCGGGGAGGGTCCGACCAGCGCCTGTCCGATCCTCGACTACATGGAGCGGCAGCGCCGCTGACGCGGTGGAATACGTACCGAGGTACGGCTGCGGTTTCGATCGTCAACTGCGAGGTGAACCATGGCAACAGAATCGATTCAGATGAAGGTGTCGGGGCTGATGTGCTCGTTCTGCACGATGAGCCTCGAGACGGCGCTCAAGCGAAACGACGGCGTCAAGAACGTGCTCGTGAACCTCGTACACGGCGTCGTGCTCGTCGAAGCCGACACATCGCGGATCACGCGCGATGATCTGGCCCTGGCCGTCGAGCGGCTCGGTTACAGCGTGTCCTCGACCGAGGTGCAGCAGTACCAGAACGACGAAGCGCTCTTTGCGCTCATCAAGCGTCGCGGAGCGATCGGGATGGTGCTGGCCCTGCTCGATCTCCTCGTCGATCCGCTGAATGTCTTCGGGATCGCGGCACAGCAAAGGGCCTGGTTCAGTTTCGCCGTCGCCGCGTTCATTCTGCTGTGGGTCGGGTTCCCGATTCTGCGGAAGACGGTCCTGGCCATCCGCGGCCGCGTCATCAACGCAAACGTTCTCTTGTCGGCGGGCGCGTGGGGATCGTTCGTCGTCGGAACGCTGTCGCTCTTCGATCCGCGCTGGCCGAACTTCCTCCCGGTCGCCGGATGGCTGATGGCGCTCCATCTCTTCTTCGGTTACTTCAAGCTCGACACGCGAAAGAAAGCGGCCGAAGCCGTACGCAAGCTGCTGTCGCTGCAGCCGTCCCGCGCGCGTGTCGTCCGCGGCGGAGAAACGCTCGATGTGCTGACGACGGAAGTGGCCCTCGGCGAGATCGTCCTCGTTCATCCCGGCGAGCGCATTCCGCTGGACGGAGAGGTCGTCGAAGGTGCTGCGAGCGTTGATGAGTCGAGCTTCACCGGTGAGTCGGTTCCGGCAAGCAAAAGCACTGCGGACGCAGTGATCGGCGGAACGCTGAACCTCGACGGCGTCCTGCGCGTACGCGTCACGAAAGTCGGCGCGGAGAGCTTCCTCAGTCAGATCGTGCGGCTGATGACGCAGATCGCCGAGCGCAAACCGCCGCTCGAGCTGCTGGCGGACCGGCTGATGAACTACTACGGACCGGTGGTGTTCATCGTGGCGGCGATCGCCTTCGTGGCGTGGTTCGTCGCAACCGGCAATGCCATCGCCGCAACGCTCGTTCTCCTCACGACGATCATCATGGGCTATCCGTGCGCGCTCGGAATCACCACGCCGATGCTCGCCGCGATCGCAGGAGGCAAGGGCATTTCCATCGGACTGCTGGTCAAGGCGAGCGAAGTGTTCCACGAGCTCTCGGAGGTGAACACGGTCGTCTTCGACAAGACCGGGACGCTGACGTACGGCCGCCCAACGGTGACGGACGTCATTCCGATGGGTGTCACCCAAGAAGAGTTGCTGGCGATCGCGCGGTCGATCGAGGAGCCGTCGGAGCATCCCATCGGTCAGTCGATCGCCTTCTATGCGACACGCGAAGGTGCATCGACGGCTGCGCTGACGGAGTTTCGCGTCGTCGCGGGAAAGGGCGTCGTAGGTCGGATCGATGGCGCGGCGGTGGTCGCGGGCCGGCCGTCGTTCGTCGCGGAGTCTGTCGGAGCTCTTCCGCACTTTCTGGTGCAGACAGTGGATGCACTTTCCGAGGAGGGGAAGACGGTCGTACTCTTCGCGCGAGGGGCCGACGTCATCGGCGCGTTTGCGCTGCAGGACACTCCGCGGCGTGGCGTCGCGCGCCTGATGCAGCGGCTCGAAGTTCGTGGAATTCGGACAGTGATGCTGACCGGAGACTCCGCCGCAGTAGGTCATGCGATCGGATCCGCGCTCGGGATCGGTGAAGTGCGAGCGGAACTGCTGCCTGCGCAGAAGGTCGCGGCGATCGAGGAACTGCAGCGCTCCGGCGCGAAGGTGGCGATGGTCGGCGACGGGATCAACGACGCTCCGGCGCTCGCGCAAGCGAACGTCGGCATTGCGGTCGGCGCCGGAACGGACGTGGCCATCGAGTCGGCGGGCGTGATCCTCATCGGCGATCATCTCGAGGACGTTGCCGGAGCCCTCGACCTCGGCAAGGCGAGTTATCGCACCATGACCGGAAACGTCATCGTCGCGGTGATCTTCAATGTGGTCGGGATGCTTCTGGCGGCGATCGGCTGGGTCACGCCGGGCCTGGCCATCGTGATCATGATCGCCAGCATCTTCGCCATTCTCCTGAACACGCTCCGCATCCGCTGGATGCGTCTCGAGCGGACGGCGAGCGGCGAGACCGGCGCTCTCGCGGAGGCCGAGTTCCGGGTGCCGAGCATGGTCTGCGAGGGATGCGCGACGAAGATCCGTTCCGCGCTCGGTTCAGTCGGCGGTATTCGCGCCGTGAAACCGAACGTGGCGGAGAAGGCGGTATATGTTCACTACGAGCCGTCATCCATCGACGAAGGGCAGATTCTGGCGACGTTGGAGAGAGCCGGCTTCGACGCGGTGAGGGCGTGACGTGAATCCATTCGAATTCATCGAGCGAGCGTCGGAGTCTCTGACGCAGTATCCGGCGCTCGCACTTTTGATCGCGCTGATCGGAGGCGTGCTCTCCACCAGCACGTGACCATGCACCCTCCCGGCAGGTGTCGGGGTCGTCGGTTATGTGGGTGCGCGGGTCGATGCGGTGGCGATGGAACGGCGGCGGTCGTACGGCTTCGCGCTGGCGTCTGCCTTCTTCCTCGGCGTGGTGCTGAGCATCCTCGGACTGGGGATCGCCGCCTCGTATCTCGGGCGTTTGTTCGCCTCGTGGAGCATCGGCTTCGCGGCGTTCACCGCGCTGTTCTCGTTCGCTGCCGGTGCAGCCGCGATCGCGGTCCTGAACGTTGCGACCGGTTCACTCGCTCGCGAAGGCACTGCCAACGACGATCCGGCGCCGGTCGAGGAAAAGACGCGGTGGTGGCATTCGCGCGCGCTCGTCGCGCTCGCAACGATGGGCATCGCGGGCTCGATGCTCGAGGGCGCGCCGCTCGATTGGGGAGCGCTCTACCTCACCGACGAGCTCGGCACGTCGCGCGCGACGGCGGCCGCGACCGCGGTCACCTTCACGATCGGAATGGTCGCGTCACGACTGGTCGGCGACTACCTGATCGAGCGGTTGCACGCGTACGGTGTCTGTTATGTTTTCGGTGTGCCCGGCGACTTCGGACGCGACGGCCAGTTCTTCCTCCTCGACATCCGCCTCGACAGGCTAGACGTCTCGACGGCGCGGGGATAACGAGCGAGCTCGCGCGATCTCTCGGCATCAGCACCCAGCACGTCGAAGTTGTAGACTGCACGAGCATCGCTCGCGAGAGCAGTCATCCGAGGTGGTTCCTATGACCGACAAAGAACTGATCCTCCAATATGTGAAGGTCGATCCAATTCACTCCGGCCCTGGTAACGTCCGCCTAAAGGATTCGGCGGTGCATGTTTGGGCGATCATTGGGTATTACCTGGCTAACGGATGCAGTGTCGCTCAGACGGCTGCCGGCTACGACATTCCTGAGATCGAGGTGGAAGCGGCGCTTGCCTATTATCGCCGGTTCAAATGGGCGATCGATGCGCTCAATGGCGTGGGCACGGCGCCGGTCGAGGCGTCGAACTGGATGCTGTGGCTGATCGCCTCGCCGCTGCTGATGACCGCAAGCTACGGCGCGATACGGGTGCTGATGGCGGTGCTGACGCAGTGGCGCGACGGCATCTTCGCCCGTGTCGCCATGCATGCTGTGCGCAAGCTTGCGACCCTCACCTTCATCCACATGCACGAGCTGTCGCTGCGCTTCCACCTCGAGCGCAAGACCGGCGGGCTGACGCGCGTGCTCGAACGCGGCCGCAACGGCATCGAGACGATCGTACGTGTCGTCATTCTCCAGCTCGCGCCGACCATCATCGAGCTTGCGCTCATCGTAGGCGTCCTGATGTGGCAGTTCGATTGGCGCTACGTGATGGTGATCCTTGTCACCGTCTGGCTCTACATGACCTTCACCTATTACG
>CALMZP010000087.1 GCA_937870635.1 uncultured Acidobacteriota bacterium
ACACCTTCTCCCGGTCTAACGCTCCTCCGAAAGCCGTGAGCGCTATGATGCGGAAGTCGCTTCGATTCCCTTGTTCGTTCAGGAACGCAATGAGCTCGAAGCCATCCTTCCCCGGAATCGCGATGTCGGTGACGACGAGGTCAAAGCGTTGCCTGTCGAACTGCTCAATGGCTTCATCAACCGATTGGGCGACGGCGACGGACGCTCCGCAGCGCTCCAGGATCTTGCTGAACAACTTGCGGGCATCTTCCTGGTCATCGACGAAGAGGATGCGCAGATTACCGAGCTGATTCTGGCTGCACGGCACTCGCCCATCGGCTGCCAGTCGCGTCGGACCCTCGTCCTCGAGTGAATCATCGAACTTCAACAGACGAAGTGGAATGCGCACGCGGAACGTTGCTCCCTTGCCCACTCCCGCGCTTTCAGCGCTGACGGTCCCTCCATGCTGCTCCACGAGATATCGAACGATCGACAACCCCAACCCCAGTCCTCCCTGAGTACGGGTGATCGGGCTTTCGGCCTGCCGAAAGGGTTCGAACAGGTGAGCACCGAACTCGGGCGTGAACCCCTGCCCCGTATCTGAGACGGTGACCTCAGCCATGGAGTCCCGCTGATCGAGACTCACGTTCACGATGCCCTCCTTCGGCGTGAACTTGATCGCGTTGGTGAGCAGGTTCCACATCACCTGTTGCAGCCGCTTGGGATCACCCGTCACGAGGCTCGATCCGCTCTTTCGAACCGTTATGGTGATGCGTTTGGCTGAGGCCGCCGGCTCGACCGTGGTGAGCGCGGATTCGGTGATCTCCGCGAGATCGCACATCCGAACGTCGAGTCGCATCTTCCCGGCGACGATGCGGGACATGTCGAGCACGTCGTCAATCAACTCGGCCTGCAAAGCCGCGCCGCGCTGAATCGAGTCGATGGCCTGTTTGTACGTGTCGGAATCGAGATCGCCTTCGGCCAGCATGCGTGACCATCCGAGAATCGATGTCATGGGCGTTCGAAGCTCGTGCGAGAGCGTGGCGAGAAAGTTGTCCTTCGCTTGATTGGCCTGCTGCGCCTCCATGTACAGGCGTGAGTTCTCGAACGCCGTGGACGCTCGCCGTGCAAACTCCTCTGCGAGTGCGAGATCGCTTTCGCTGAAGCGGCGCCTCGAGTCAGACGAAACAAACGTAACGGCGCCGATCGGCCTGTCGCGGTATCGCAGTGGCACGATCATGAACGATACGAGGCCCAGCTCATTGAGGATCGCAAAATGCTCGTCATTACGAGCGACGTCGCGCAGCATCTGCTCGGAAACTTCGTTCACCAGAACTGATTGACCAGTTCGAATGGCGTGGAAAACCCGGTCCTTCTCCGGATCGGGCGGATATCTCCTCCGAAGCTCCATGGCCAGTTCGGTCTTCGCCGGATCTACGTGGATGACGGCAAGCCGGCGGTATGGCTGGTCGGACTCGGGGGTCGCAAGGTCAACCACCGCCCAATCGGCGAGCGCCGGCACCGCGAGCTTGACGATGTTCTTCATGGTGGTGTCGAAATCGAGCGAAGCGCCGAAATGCGCGGTAGCCTGAGCAAGAAACCCCAGATGCTCTTCAGTACGTTTGCGCTCGGTGATGTCGCGCGCGATCGCCGCGGCGCCCACGACGCTGCCCGAGGAATCCAACACCGGCGACATCGCTATCGAGACGGGCACGCGCTCGCCCCCTTTGCGAACGCGCACCGTTTCGTAGTGTGAAATCTGCTCACCACGCCTGATTCGATCCAGCATCCGGGTCAGGTCGTCGCGCTGCTCTGGAGGGACAACGATCGAAATCGACTTGCCGATCACCTCCGCGGCGCCGTAGCCGTAGAGCTTCTCGGCACCACGATTCCAGCTGGTGATGGTGCCGTCGAGATTCTCGCCGATGATGGCGTCATCCGATGAAGTCACGATCGCAGCCAATTGAGAGCTTTCACGCTCCGCACGCCTCCGCTCGGTGACGTCTCGGAAGATGAGCACTACGCCGAGGATGTTGCCTTCTTCGTCGCGAATCGGAGCCGCAGAATCATCGATGGGACGCTCCGTACCGTCCTTCGCGACCAGAACGGTGTGGTTGGCGAGACCTAGAACGATTCCCTCGGCAAGCACCCTCGCAATGGGATTCGAGACGATCGCGCGCGTTTCATCGTCAATGATGCGAAACACTTCCTCGAGCGATCGCCCGGGTGCTTCCCCCGGAGTCCACCCGGTGAGACCTGCCGCAACTGGGTTGAGACCGGTCACAGAGCCCCGGCCGTCGGTCGTAATCACCCCATCTCCGATGCTGGCAAGAGTGATTTCCAGTTCGCGCCGGCGCAGCTCCGCGCGGGAGCGCGCGCGCCTGGAGGCTTCGAACGCGGCGATGGTCGCGGATCCGACGATCAGATACAGCATCAGCCCGACGAGGCTCGGCGGCGTGGCCAACTCAATCGCCAATGTGTAACGCGGCGGCGCGAAGAAGTAATCAGCGGACAAAGTCCCGAGAACGAGCGTCAGCAGAGAAGGCCCCAGGCTCGTCATCCATGCCGTGAATGTGACAGCGAGCAGGCAGACGGCAAACGGCAGATGGTCGCCAAGAGCCGGGTCGAGCAGCCATCGCAGACAGGTGACGAAAAACGACACTCGCCAGCGCGATCGCGTACTCCGCTGCCCGCGGAAATCGCTGGGGCCGCACCCACATGTCTGGGGAGGTCTTCGATGTCATTTCTCGATTCTCAGCTCACCTGCGCGAGAGGTCCGAACTAGCGAAGGCGAGTGAAAATGCCAGTATTCCCGAGCGGCAGCGGGCTGAGCAGTGCCGGCGTGGGTCTCCGTCGCGTTCGATCAGTGCCCGAGCTCCAACGCTGCGTTCTGACGGCGCTTGAGGTCCCCAAGTGCTGACGTGATGAGGTGTCGCACGGCGGCGACGACCGCGGCCAGATCGGCCGCGGTTCCACCAACGGTGACCCGGTCGTACAGCAGCAGGATGTTTCGGTCAAGGAAAGGATTGCACACCAAAGGGCCGGCATCGAATGACGACCGATCGACGAACACCAGACAGTAGTGGCGGCCGCTGGCCAGCCGCTGTTCGGCTTCACCGGCTGAGGCGACGACGTCGAGACGGACATCCTGGACTGGAAGCGACTCCCTCACGCGACCGGCAATGAGAACGTCCGACGAGCAGAAGAGAACGGTGATCACGAGAATACTTGTATTTTACACAAAAGGAATTGCAGACGTGAGAGTCACTCGGCCGAGGACAGAGGGCCGGAGCGGCGCGTTGACGTTCGGCTCCTTTCAAAAGCACGGCACACACCGATCCACTCCTGGTCCGCAAGTGGAATGGACGACTGCTCTTTCGGCCACTGGCCCTCCCTCAGGTAGTACAGGCCATCACCGTTCAGCCGGTACTTCCGAGCAAGGTCCGTCATCGTGCGACAGACGTGCGGAGAGGACTTCAGGCCGCGAATCTCGAAGATTGCGCCGGTACGCTCCGCAACGCCGGCGTAAACGTGAATTTCATCGCAGAGGCGGAAATTTGCGCCCGCGGCTTGATTGCGGCCCTTCATCGCTTGCCACCAGGCGGAGTCTCTTCTGCCGCTGCATCCCCGTTCGCTGATGCGGCCAGATGCATGGCGCTGGCAACCAGATGTTGAACCTCGAACGGTTTGGTGATGATCTTCTCGACACGATGCACGGGAAGATCGTGCAGAACGGAAGGAGACGCGGCCGTCATGACGAGGATCTTCGGTAGACCATTGGGGTTGCGCGCGAGTTTCTCGACGACGTCGAAACCGTTCAGACGAGGCATCATCAGATCGAGAATGAGCAGATCGAAGGCCTCGGACTCGAGCTTCCCGAGAGCCTCGACGCCGTCCGATGCAACGTCGGCGTAGAAGCCATTTCTCTCCAGTGCACGCTGCACGAGAACACGGATCGATGGCTCGTCGTCCACGACAAGCACCTTCACCTGCTTTTCCTGGCTCATGGTCATTGCCGTCCCAACAGGTCCGCCGCTATGCGTGCCAAAGACAAGAGCTCCACGGGCTTCTGCACGTACTGGCGGAACCCAGATCCGAGGGCCCTCATGCGATCTTCGGGCCTACCATAGCCGGTCAATGCAATTGCTGGTATTT
>CALMZP010000088.1 GCA_937870635.1 uncultured Acidobacteriota bacterium
AGCCGGTCCGGCGTGTTGTCTTCGAGCGATTGCATAGTGGACGGCACGTACACGGAGATGTGGTACTTCGACCACCGCGGGAGCGAGGACCAGGTCCTGGTGATAGACCTGGAGTCGTTCGACTTCGACGCATACCTGGTGCTGTACGACTACGACACCGGCGCGATCGTAGCGGAGAACGACGACGTCAACTCTACGGATTCCGACGCGCGGCTGCTCGGGACGCTGGCCCGTGGGCGGTACGTCATCGCTGCGACGTCGTTCGACCCCGGGGAGACCGGGCAGTACGTGCTGACTGTGGATTGACGCCACGATGCGCCAGGCGCCGGACGGAGGCGCGATACGGAGGATCGCAAAGTAAATTCCCGGCGACCAAATTCAATCATCACGGAACTGTCTTGCCCAATAGATTCGCTGTCCTCCGCATAGCCGCCGCTGTCGCCACCGCGGTGTCGGTGCCGATGATCGCACGGAGCCAATCCGAGCGCGAAGTCGTCATTCTCTACACCAACGATTTTCATTCCGCGCTGGATCCCATTCCAGCGTACTGGCTGCCGGGGTCGCCGCGCCTGGGCGGCGCCGCGCATGTGGCTGGCTACGTGAACCGCGTGCGGCGCACGGACTCCACGGTGTTTTTCTTCGACGCCGGCGACATGTTCACCGGATTGGTGTCGAACCTCACCAGCGGCGAGGCGCTGATGGAAATGATGCGGGCGATGCGGTACGACGCATTCGCCATCGGCAACCACGAGTTCGACTACGGGGCGGACAACTTCGAGCGCCAGATGAACAGGGTGCCGTACCCCGTGCTGGGGGCGAACATCTTCTACAAGGGCACGAAGAACAGGTACAGCCGCCCGTACGTCATTCTGGAGCGAAACGGGATCCGCGTGGGAGTGATCGGAATCATCGGGCAGGACGCCCGTAGCGTCGCGCTCCCGTCCGGCATTACCAATCTGGATTTCACGGATCCGGCGTCCGCTATCGCCCCGATCGTGCGCGAGCTGAGGCCCCAGGTGGATCTGGTTGTGGTCGTCGCGCATCAGGGTAAGACGGGGCCGCAGCAGACCGACGCCGAGAATCATCCGGAGCTGCAGCGCGATTTCGAGGAGGACATCCGGCTCGCGGGCGCCGTTCCCGGAATAGACGTGCTCGTCGGCGGGCACGCCCACCGCGGAATCGAGGTACCCTACGTCCACCCTGAAACCGGCACGATCGTCGTTCAGACGTACGGCTATGGGACGCGACTCGGCTATCTCAAGCTGCGCCTTCGCGACGGCAAGGTCTCGTCGCACAGCGGAGAGCTGATGAAGACATGGACTGACAGCATTGCGCCGGACAGCGCCGTGCTGGCTGTCGTCGAGCGTTACAAGCGTGAGACTGCGCCCCGCTCCGGCGATCCTGTGGTCACTCTTTCTCGCCGGCTGTATCGGAAGTACAACGCCGAATCGCCGTTAGGGAACGTCATCGCGGACGCGATGCGCGCGGCGACCGGAGCCGAGATCGGATTCCAGAACGCGGGCGGGATTCGCGCCGACCTGCCTGAAGGGCCGATCACGACAGGGCACGTGCTCGACGTTCTGCCGTTCGTCAACACGACCGACACGTATCGCCTCTCCGGAGCACAGGTGCGGGAAGTGATCGAGCAGAGCCTGACGCTCGAGCGCGGGATGATGCAGCTGTCGGGGATGCGCGTCGAGTACGATCTGGCCCGTCCCATCGGATCACGCGCCATACGGATCTGGGTGAACGGGCGTCCGCTCGTCGCGACGCGCAGCTACACCGTGGCTACGTCGAGCTTCATCGGGCAGGGCGGCGATCTGTACTCGACCTTTACTCGGGCGGCGCATCTCTCCGAAGGCGCTCCGATTTCGGACGTCTTTACGGACTACCTGCGCCGCGTCGGCGATGCCGCGGTCAGGCCGGAAGAGCCGTGGGTTGCCCGGCGGCTCATCCCGGTCCGAGCCGGGCGATAAGCTGCGACCAGCGGCGCGCTAATCGCCGGGTTTCCTCGAGCGGTAGGGATAGTGGTTCGGCACCGCTCGACTGGCGCAACGACGAGGAGTTTCTGATCATCAATCTCGAGTCGGTCGATTTCGACGAAGAGGGGGGAGGACTTCCCCGCTCATGCCTATTGATCTTGTTACGATGAAGGGAGCATCTTCTCCCATCGCTCCGCACCTTCAGCTTCCGATCGTAATCAAGGCGGGTCCGTTTGAGTAAAAGAAATCGAGCGAAGAGCGACGCGTTTAACTCTCAGGCCACGCTGCCCTACGACCTTCGGCCTGAGGATTTCGCGCTGGCCATGCAGGACGTTTATGACTTCTTTTCCGACGTCAACACGTTCCTGTCAGACAAGGGCTTGGAGCGACTCGACGACATGCTGCGGCCGGCGATCATGTCCGGACTGCTTTCGGATATGCTCACGGCAAGTTTGGCCAAGCATTCTCGCGTCCTGACGGAAAATCGCAAGCACAACGGGCATCCCGACCTTGTCGTTCGCGGCGTGTACCCGGATAACGCCGTGCTTGCCGGCACCGACGGCGTCGAGGTCAAGACAACGCGGAAAGTTGGGGGTGCAGTCGACACGCATGGAGCGCGCGATCAGTGGCTGTGTGTGTTCGTCTACCACGTTGACAGCAAGACCGAACCCGCCTCCGCTCGCGACCCAATGACATTCACGGCGATTTACCTCGCCCATGTCGGAATCGCCGATTTTCGCAAGAACGCCCGGGGCGAGTTGGGAACTCGAACCGCAACCCTGCATAAAGCCGGTGTTGCCAAGCTCCGCGAAGGCTGGGTTTACAAGATCTAATTCGTTCGGAGCCGAGCAAGAGCCACGATCGCTTTCTTCGCCCCTTCGAAGTAAGCAGCGTCCTTTTCGAGCCCAATACTGCGATAACCAACATTTACCGCGGCGGCGAGCGTGGATCCCGACCCGGCAAATGGATCGAGGACTATTCCTTCCCCCAGAGGCAGTGCAGCACGCACGATTTGACGCAGAAATGCTTGGGGTTTGAGACTCGGGTGTGGGGCGATCGCTCGTTCGTTTTTTCGTGTCGGTCCGGAAGGGATTACGTCGCCGAATGGCTTTTCTTTCGAAGGGCGTCTTAGCCCCCCGGTCTTCCATTTCCTGAGATTGTCCTGGACCCGTCCCTCGATGGGTTTACGGAAAAGCAGCCATGGCTCCCACATTGACCTGGGCATAACGCTCACACCTTCGAATTCGACGTGAGCCGCTTTCGGCCTGTCGCCACCCCTCATTGTCATGGTAAGCCGTATCACCTCGCCCCGCCGTTCTAGGCCAGCGCGAGCCAACGCACCGGAGACCACATACGACAGAAGCGGGTTAGACGCGACGAAAACGTTCGCACCTGGCACCAGCACGCGAAGAAGCAAGCGAGCCCACTCTGTGAAGAAGTTTTCGAGCTCATGCAGATCGCCGGAGCGGAGAACGGTGAAGCGTGGAAGCGGGGCTCTTCTCACTCC
The DNA here is from genome assembly GCA_937870635.1 of uncultured Acidobacteriota bacterium. Taxonomy (GTDB): domain Bacteria; phylum Acidobacteriota; class Thermoanaerobaculia; order Gp7-AA8; family Gp7-AA8; genus DATLEX01. The sequence goes on from CALMZP010000088.1 coordinate 3,490, forward strand.
GTCGAAAGACGGCGGAATGCGCCAGACACCGCCGCGACCTGATCGTAATTTTGCTTGCTGCTCGGAGGAATACTCATACAGTCCGTAGGGGGGGTCTGTCACGACAGCATGAACGCTCGAAGCATCTCGTGCTCTGAGCCAATCGAAGCAATCAATCAGATGTAACTCCGCCCCCTCATGCTCGAACGATTCGTACCGTTGCGCCGGTTGAGCAAGTTCGAGCTGAGCGCGATCTCGAACCCGAAGGGCATATCGGCCACGCTCGCTTCTGACGAACAGCGTGCGAGAATTCAGACGCAGGTATGAGCGAATTGACGAAGCGCCGACACGGCCAAGTTCGCTCCGGACAGCGTCGCTGATCTCTTTAACAGTCGCAGGCTCATCCTGGGATCCGAGATAAGCGATTATTGAATCGCGAACCTCGCCCGGTCTGCGTCTTTCTCTTTTTCTCTGTAGGGGCATGCCTTAATATAGACGTCTGGACGTCTAACAGCAACCTCGCTACTGTAGCCACACAGCGACATCATTTCCGGCCACGGCGTTCGAAGTCGGAAGAATGATGATGGATGTTCTAAGAGTCCATCAAGAACCCGGCATACGGGGTTTAGTGATCGATCACTGAACCCGGCGGGGTAACGTATGCCGGAAATCGGCTCCAGACCCACTCGTTTCGGATGCTTGCGCGCCGTTTGTGTTGATCATTGATCGCTTCAATCTCTGCGCGATGAACGCGTCGTACCTTCCGCCACAACCGGCGAGGAAAACGTCCGCTTCAAAACAGCAAGCTGTGGAGTAATGCA
>CALMZP010000089.1 GCA_937870635.1 uncultured Acidobacteriota bacterium
AGGGGAGAATGACGACATTCAGCGCGATCGACCGTCCTGCAGGGCTTCCGCGGTGCTCGGGGACGCGGACCACACCACACCGCGCACGCTGCCCCAGCAGCCGCAGCCAACCAATTGTCAGAGGGATCAGCACCGCTACAGGCAGCAATCGACGCAGCATCACGCCGCCCGGACCGTCAGCGATCAGAATGGGAACAAAACCGCGATCCGCGGCGGCTGCAAGGGTTGCGATGGTCAGGAGCCCGAGCGTGATCGCGGTCGGCAAAGCCATCGGCGTGTAGGCGGCCAGCCCGCGGAGGTCGTCCGCGCCATACAGATAGCCGGTGATCGGCAGAAGAGCGGACACTCCGGTCACCACGATGCCCCCGATCACGAGCGCGCGGAACCGGCGCGCTTCGCGCGCCATGAGAAGCCAGGGGGCGGACAAGGCAAGAAATGCGGTTGCGGTATTCGGCGCCATCCTGCCGGCGTGAATGGTTTCCGCGTTGGACATGTGATCGGGGGAGAGGACTGTGAGAAGCCGGAACTCGCGCCCGAGGGCATACTCGGCGAGCGACAGCAGGGACAGCGCGATCACCATCCCGCTCAACACGAGCGGCACGTTCCGGGGAGCGTGACGTTTCTCCAATAAAACGAGTGCGGCGGCGCCGAGGAGTGCCGCGGCACACGTGATGAGCTTCATGTCCGCACGGCCGGGAAGGAAGCTGCGCAGGCGCGGAACGGCTGTCACCCATCCGGCAATGACGGCGAGAGTCACCACGAAAACGCAGTTCAGACAGACCCGGCCGACGGTACGAGTTGCTGCCGGAGGAGATGAAAAGGCAGCCATCTCCCACGGCTGCTTGCGAGAACCGCGCCGCCAGTGTTCGCCGATCCGATGCCGGTTTCATGCGACGGGGTTGACCCCATCGTGGCGGCGGCAGACTTCATCCAGCAGACTGCCGCCACCCGCACCGTGGAAATGCGCCAGCGCGTGGGAGCAGAGAAGGGAGATCGGATGAACCTGGATGAGCTCGTTCCACAGATCCTCGAGCCGAAGGGCCGCGGCACCGTGGGCACCGGCGATCAGCATGTCGACGAGCTCGCCATAAACGGTCACCGATTCCGCCGATTTCACAGCTGCCGTCACGATTCTGTACAGGTCCTGCCGCAGGCGGTCTTCGTCGAGGGAGCCTCCAGCCGTGCATGCCGCCAGGAGTTCTCGCGCGTCCACGAATTCGCACCGATTCGGGTCGATACCGTTGGCGCGCAATTCCTCAACGATCATCGCCCTGTGAGCACCGCTCGCCAGCAGAAGGATCGCCTGCCCCATTCGCGCCCTCCTGGCGACAGACTTTGCCGCCGCGGCACAGAGAGCGTCCTCGCTCTCGTAGAACTGAACGACGTGACGCTCGCGAGCCAGCGGCGAATCGGTGCGGATGAGACTGCTCTGATCGGTCATCAGCTCTGATCTGGTCGGGCGTATTCCAAAATCACGCCTGCCTGCTCGGTGGGCCTCCCTCCCGGCGCGATTCTGGCAGCGTCCGACAATAAAAATGGTCAGGTCGGGAAACGCGAGGACACGATGACAACAGGTGCCGAAGCCGCCAGCGCAGTGGAATCCCAGCTCATTCTGCTGATCGATGACGACGTGATGATCACCGAGGGACTGGCGATGGCGCTGGAGCGCGACGGCCGGACGATCATCACGTGCAACGACATCGAATCAGCGCAGATCATCGCCGAACGGATGAAACCGTCTCACGTCGTGGCCGACATCCACCTGTCCGGTCCGTTTGGCTTCGAGGGGCTGGATTTCATCGCGTACGTGAAGCGATTCTCGCCGGAAACGCGGATCATTCTGATCAGTGGCAATACCACGGAAGCGCTGCAGCTCGAAGGGGCTGATCGCGGGGCGGTTGCTTTTCTGCGCAAGCCTTTCGAGCTTCGCGAGCTCGATGCCATGCTGAACATGATGACCTCCTCGCCGTTGTCATCCGCCGCTCATGCTGCGAAGCTGATCCGGATGCCGCCGCTCGACGAGATTCTGGAGAGCGAGCATCTCAACCCCTACTTTCAGCCCATCGTAGCGCTCGATGACCCGCGGTGGAAACACGTCGGGTATGAGTCGCTGGCGCGCTTCCGGTCCGACTCCCCGCTTCGCAATCCTGAAATCCTGTTTCGTTACGCCGCCCGGAAGCAGCGTCTTCCCGATCTCGAGTTCGCCTGCCTCAGGCGCAGCTTTGCATCGGGCGCCGTCCTGGCAAAAGCGGACGCGTGGCTCTTCATCAATGTCCATGCGGATGTCTTTGCGGCCGGACAGCAACTCTGCGACGCATTCGCGGAGGCATCGCGCACGTCCGCTCTTCCGCTGGACCGCGTTGTAGTGGAGATCACCGAGCAGGGCCAGCTGAGCGAAGATCCTGCAGTTCTCAAGACGATTGCACGGCTCCAGATGATGGGAATTCGTTTCGCGTTCGATGACCTGGGGGTCGCCTACTCCCATCTGCCGCTGATCGACAAGATTCATCCCTCCTTCCTGAAGGTCAGCCAGCATTTCGGAACGGATTTCGAAACGAACCCGATGAAGTCGAAGATCGTCAACAATCTCCTGTCGCTCAGCCGTGATTTCAGGTGCCACCTTATTCTGGAGGGCATCGAGAGCGAGGCCACCGCAGGCGCGGCGGCGGACCTCGGCATCAATTACGGCCAGGGATTCTTTTTCGGTTTTCCGGCCGACGTGGCGGAGTTCATGACTACTTAATTTCCTACTCTGCCGGCAACCTCGTGAGGATTCCGGTCGCCGGCGGCACACCTCACCCGGTCGGGGCGATCAACGGCGGGCGGGGGATGGCTGTCGGCAACGGGGTCCTTCTCGTCGGCAACATGAGCGGAGGCACGCAGAAGCTGGATCTCGCCACGGGTACGATCGAGGAGCTCACGAAGCCCGATCCGAAGCGTCACGAGATTGGCCACATCTACCCGCGCTTTCTGCCGGACCTCGACCACTTTCTGTTCACGACGTTCTCGCATGACCCTCGCGGACCGGAGCACCACAACGGATACGTGGCCTCGCTGAAAACGCGCGAGGTGAAGCTCATCGGTGACTTTCCATCGCGGATCCAGTACGGCGGCGGACACCTCTTCTATGTCCGCGACGGCATCCTGCATGCGCGCCCCTTCGACACCAGCAGACTGGAGATGACCGGAGAGCCGGTCCCTGTCGCGCGCGACATCCGCGCGCATGTCGTCATCGGTTCAGCCGGGCTTTGACGTAGCCGAGGACGGCACCGTTGCGGGGCGCTCCGGCGAGGTTCCTCACCGCATCGTGGTCGTTAACGAACGAGGGGAACGGATCTCGGTCATCGGCGACCAGGCCCGTTATCAGCACGTGCGTACGAGCGCCGACGGCTCATCGATCCTGGTCTCGAAGACCGATCCTCGCCTCGGCACGGGTGACATCGAGTCACATTCAGGTCTGCGATGTGTCGCCTGATGGCCGCAACCTCCTCTACTTCGAATATCGAACCGCAACGAATGCGGATCTGTTCATCCTGCCGCTCGACGGCGGCAAACCTTTTCCGTTCGCAGCGACGCCCGGCGTTGACCGCTGCGGCCGCTTTTCGCAGGACGGCCAGTCGATCGCCTACTTCTCCGACGTGAGCGGACTGAATGAGGTGTACGTCAAGCCTCTGCTTCCCGATCGCCGTGCGGTCCAGGTGAGCATGGCCGGCGGCACGGCGCCGCAGTGGA
>CALMZP010000090.1 GCA_937870635.1 uncultured Acidobacteriota bacterium
CGCATCGGAAGAACGCTTCTACTTCGTGCACAGCTATTATTGCGCACCCGACGCCGCACTGCGGATCAATGCCGTGACCGACCATGGCGGCAAGTTCGCCGCCGGGGTGCGGCGCGACAATCGGGTGGCCGTGCAGTTCCATCCGGAGAAAAGCGGCGAGCCGGGCCTGCGTCTGCTGCGCAACTTCGTCACCGGATGAGGCCCGTCGCCCTGATCGTGATCTATCTGGTGCTCGGGGCCGTCGGCATCGCCACGGCGGCGTGGTGGCCGGCGCGGCCCGCGGCGGTCTTCGACTATCCGGCGGTGATGCCAATTACCGGAGCAGATCCGGCCGACTGGAAGGCAGGGCACCTCGATGGCTGGAAATGGTGCGTGCAGCATATCCGCGACGGCACGGTGGCGCGCGAGGATGCCGAACTGCGCGGCTTCTGTCCGCCCGATGCCAACCGCACACGGGCGTTCCTGACCGGCTACCACGCGGCGCGCGAACGCTTCGACGCCCTGGTCGCCGCCGAGGGCGCTGAGACCGCCCGCGCTACGGTGATGGGCCAAGTCATGGCCAAACCGCGCCTGCATGACCTGCGCGTGGTGGCGCTACCTCCCTAGATCCGCCTGGAGCGGCGAGCCCCAGCTCGCCTGTTGTGCCCCTGCCCAAGAAGGCGACCCGGCGCTCAGTAAGCGTTGATCGACGGATCGATCTCTTCGCCCCAAGCGAGAATCCCGCCGCTGAGATTGCGCACCTTGGTGAAGCCGTGCTTGGCCAGCGTTTCCAGCGCCTTCATCGAGCGCCGGCCCGATTTGCACTGCGAGATGACCAGCTTGTGCTTCCACGGCGCCAATTCCCCGAGACGGGCTGACAACTGCCCGAGCGGCACATTGACGTTGCCCTCGATCTGGCAGATGCCGAGTTCGAAGGGTTCGCGCACATCGAGCAACAGGTGCTCCTCGCCCCGTTCCCGCAGGGCGGCGTAGTCATGGACGCTGATCTCCAATTCCTCGTTGGCCTCAGGTTGACCGCGCTTCAGGCCGCAGAACTCGTGATAATCGATCAGCTGGGTGATGCTGGGCGTGGCGCTGCACACCGGACACTGCGGATCGCTGCGCAACTTCAGTTCACGAAAACTCAGGTTGAGCGCATCATAGCGCAGGAAGCGTCCGGCCAGGCTGCGGCCCATGCCGGTCAGCACCTTGATCGCCTCGGTGGCCTGGATCATCGCGATCATGCCGGGCAGCACCCCCAGGACGCCACCCTCGGCGCAGCTCGGCACCTCGCCGGGCGGTGGCGGCTCCGGGTACAGACAGCGGTAGCATGGGCCACGCCGAACGCCGCTCGCATCCTTGCGCGGGTCGAACACCGTCGCTTGGCCCTCGAAGCGGTAGATCGAACCGTAGATGTTGACCTTGCCGAGCATCACGCAGGCGTCGTTGACCAGATAGCGGGTCGGAAAATTGTCGGTGCCATCGATCACCAGATCGTACTTGGCGATGATCGTCAGGGCGTTCACCGAGGTGATGCCTTCTTCATAGAGCTCGATCTGGACCTCGGGATTGAGGTCATTGACCGCGCGCTTGGCCGACTTGGCCTTGCTGGTGCCGACATCCTGGCGCTTTCGGGCGTCTTCGCGGCGCTGTGGCTGACCGGCACGACTTTGAATGTCGTGTCGTTCGTGGGAATGATCATGGTGATTGGAATCGTAGCGAAGAACGGGATCCTGATGCTCGACGCCGTCGACGAGCGAATCGACGCCGGCGACACGGTGATGGATGCGTTGCTGCGTTCGGGCCGCAGGCGCTTGCGACCGGTGCTGATGACCTCCCTCGCCGCGATCCTGGGGATGCTGCCGCTGGCTCTCGCAATCGGTTCGGGCGCGGAGATGTTGCAGCCCCTGGCGATCAGCGTGGTGGGCGGCCTGTCGGTGGCACTGCTGTTCTCACTGGTCGTGACGCCGACAGTCTTCGCGATTCTCAGAGAACGCCGCCACTAGATCTCTCCGAACCGCACCGTGAACGGAGAGGGCCGGCAATCCACTCGCTGCCCTCCCGTTTATCCTGCCGTCATGTCGCCGGCAATATGGTTGATGCATGTGGACCGGTAGCCGCCCAACGCCTCCGACTGATATTTCCGCCTCCTTGACGATAGAACGCGGCCGGGTTCTTGCTGTCTCCCTCCTGTTCATCCTCAATCTCACTCCCGCTCTTGCCTCCGATCAGGCCGCGGGCGCACCGGTTTCACGATCCGACGGCAAGAACAAATCATCGGTGGCGCGACGCGCCGGGCGGGTGCTGAGCGAAGAAGTGAGACGTTACGGCTCGGATGCGGCTGCGATGGCGCGCGCTCCGCTCTCATGGGACGCTTCGCGGTGGCAGCGTGCAGCGATTGTGGGTGGGGTGATCGCGACGGCCTTTGCTGCCGATCCCTCGATCGCCGATGCGGTTCAAAGAAGCCGCTCCGAGACGACCGATGGGTTTTCGCGAATCGTTACGCCATTCGGTGCACGCCGCGCGTTGAATATCTCTGCAGCGGTGTTGCTGGTCGGAGTCGCGAGACGGAATCCCGATCTCAGAGACGCGGGCCGCGACGCCGTCGAGGCGTCCATTCTGGCCGGAGGCATCATCACTCCATTCATGAAGCGCGCCGTGGGGAGAAGCCGGCCGATCCGGGAGCGCGGTGCATATGAGTTCGACCCGTTCAGCAGCAATCAGTCGTTCCCATCGGGACATGCTACGAACGCCTTCGCGGTAGCCTCGGTCTTCGCCGCACACTCCAGGGGGTGGATCGTTCCAACCTTGGCGTACACACTCGCTACTGGTGTTGCGGTTTCGAGGATGAACGACAACGTCCATTACAGTTCCGACGTGCTGGCGGGGGCGGTGATTGGCACGATGACCGGCCGGGCAATCGTCGCGCGTCACCGGCGCAAGTCGAAGGCGGGTGCGATCACGTGGCAGGTCGTTCCGAGCGGTCGCCGCGGAATTCTCGTGCAGGTATCGCTACCTCAGAATTCTTTCCACGATCTGCGCCGTCGTCTCGTCAGGGGAGAATCGTAGTTGCGACTGCTCGTCCGGGGGTATGGAGAAATTCGCGCAGTCGTTCCGGCTGAGTTCCGCCGTCCGCCCGATCAGGCTCGCCGATCGGCGCTTCGATTACCCCGAGGGGAATGACGCAAAATCGATTTCTCGCGCCGCTCGTATCGGGCCGAGTGGAGCGCGTTTTCGCCATCGTCGAAGCTCGCGTGCCGACCCGATGAGCATCGATTCCAGCGATGTCTACATCGGTCTGAAGCCGTCATCGCAATGGACGAGCGCACGGTCGCGCAAAAGGCTGGTGGAGAAGATATCCGAGGCGCTGGAGAAGCACGCGCCGCGGGCGTTGATCATGTTCTCGGACCCGAATCGCGGCGGATCTGTAGCAGTGTCCGAAGAGCCCGAAGAAGTGAGGCGGTGAGCGGGTCGCGTGAAGAGTACAATGCGCAGCGGTCATGTCGAAGATTCAGAGCGCGCAGCGCGGGTTCCGGTGGCGCACGATCGAGCGCGTCGTCGCGGTCCTGTTGCTCCTTTGCGCCGGCGTGGATTTGGCCGTGCCTCAACTTTGCAGCGGGGAAAACTTCCCGCTGTTCCGCGTGAGATCCGAGGTCACGGTGTTCGATGGGGTTGAACACGAGCGTCCATCGCCACTCCCGACAGAAGATTGTTTCTGCTGCTGCTCTCACATCGTCCGCCCTGAGGCCATGATGCCGGTCACGACGCTTGCGCTGGTCAGCGCATCCGTCGCTCGGACTTTCCGCTTGCCGCTACCGCCCGTCCAGGCGCAATTCCACCCGCCGCGCTCCGCGTAACCGCCCGATCCCTCCACGGCTCGCTTTCTGAAGAAGCGCGAACCCGCCCGGCCAAGCCATGTCCATCAGAGTTCTGGTGATCGACGATGATCGATCGATTCGAGGGCTGTTTGAGGTCCTGCTTCATCGCCGGGCGATGGAAGTGAACTGCGTCGAGAACGGAGCGGATGCGCTCGCGCTCGTCCGCCAGTACGAGTACGACGCCATCCTGCTCGACTTGATGATGCCGGGAATGAACGGCTTCGACTTCCTCGACGCACTGCGGGCGGAGGAGCCGCGGATGGTAGAGCGGACGATCGTCGTCACGGCCTTCAGCCGTCAGGGGCACCCGCCCGCCGTCGATGGCACGTTCGCCGTCATTCGCAAGCCGTTCGACATCGAGAGTCTCATGAGCGTCGTCGAGTTATGCGTGAGTGAGGAGTGGGAGCGATGACATCGTCGAAGCTTGCGTTCGATCTGCGCGACATCATCACGCTCTATCCGATCTGCAGCATGCTGCCGAAGCCGGTCACCGCCGCGAAACTCGTGGAGACGATCCGCCGATGTCTCGTACTAGCTGAAGAGGAACCGTGATGGAAAAGCTGGAACTCGATCTCGAGCTCGTCCTTCCCCCGGATGCGGACGCCCGTGATGCCTGCGCCGCGCGCATCGCCGAATCATTGAAGGCCAAAACCGGAATCACCGACGTGCATATCGAAACACGAGGTGAGAGCAAGCCGGTGCTGTGTCTCCACTACGACCCGGGCGCCATCCGGCTCGATCGCGTGAGATGGCTGGTCGAGGAGGCCGGTGCGGAGCTCGCGAAACGTTTCGAGCATCTGTCGGTGCCGGTAATGGGATTGCGCCACGAGCGCCAGGCGCGGCTCGTCGAGGACGTCCTGCGCAGAGAGTCGGGCGTTCTCGAGGCCTCGGTCTCGTTCGGTACGGGACGGGTTGCGATCGAGTTCGAGCCCGGCAAGACCTCACGCGACGCACTCCTCGCCGCAATCGGCCGGGCTGGGATCGCGCTCGCGCCCGAGGCCACGCCAGTGGATGCCTCGAAAGAGGAGCACGAGAAACACGAGCACGAGCTCGGGCCGTTCGGCGAACGGTCCGAGCTGATTTTCAGCCTCGCGTGCGGCGCGTTGACGGGCATCGGATGGGCTCTGGCGAAGTTCGCCGGGCTCACCGCCTCGCCAGCGGCGCTCTTCGTCGTGGCCTACGTCCTCGGCGCATGGTTCACGGTGCAGGAAGTCTTCGTCGCCGTTCGCGCCCGCAGGTTCGAGATCGACTTTCTCATGCTGCTGGCCGCGGCTGGAGCGGCCTTTCTCGGCGAATGGTTCGAGGGAGCATTGCTGCTGTTCCTCTTCACGCTCGGCCACTCGCTGGAAGGCTTCGCCATGGGGCGCGCGAAGCGGGCCATCGAGGCATTGTCGAAGCTGGTCCCCGACACGGCGCTGCTGATCGCGGACGACGGTGGAGAGCGCGAAGTCCCGGTCGAGCAGTTGAACGTCGGCGCGCGCGTGCTCGTCAAACCCAACACCCGCATTCCGGCGGATGGCTTCGTCGAGCAGGGAACGAGCAGCGTCAATCAGTCGCCGATTACCGGCGAGAGCGTTCCGGTGGAGAAGCGTCCGGTCGATGAGATGACGGCAGCGCGGCGCGATCCGGCCGTCCTGCCGCCGGAGAACCGCGTCTTTGCGGGGACCATCAACGGTCCGTCCGCCCTGACCATTCGCGTGACCAAGATCGCCGCGGAGAGCACGCTCGCCCGCGTCGTCAAAATGGTCTCGGAGGTGGAGACGCAGAAGTCGGCCAGTCAGCGTTTCACCGATCGCTTCGAGAAAGTGTTCGTGCCGGTCATCCTCGGTGTGGTGGCACTGCTCCTGTTCGCGTGGGTGGTCGTCGACGAGCCGTTCACCAGGAGCTTCTATCGCGCCATGGCGGTGCTGGTGGCGGCGAGTCCGTGCGCCCTGGCCATCGCCACGCCGAGCGCCGTGCTGTCCGGAGTCGCCCGAGCCGCGCGGGGCGGGGTGCTCGTGAAGGGAGGGGCGCACCTCGAGTCCCTCGGTGCCGTGCGTGTGTTCGCGTTCGACAAGACCGGAACGCTCACCGAGGGCAAGCCGCGTCTCACCGATGTCCGCGTTGCGGGGGGCCTGTCCGAAGACGAGTTGCTGCGGGTCGCGCTCGCCGTCGAGAAGCAGTCGGACCATCCGTTGGCGAGCGCCATCGTCACAGGCGCGGCCGAGCGGCTCGGCAATGACCAGCTTCCCGACGCGGCCCCTGTCGCAACCAACGTCGAGGCCATCATCGGTTTCGGAGTTCGGGCTCTGGTGGATGGCGCTCGCGTGCAGATCGGCAAGGCTGGCCTCTTTACGAAGGACACACCGCTGCCGCCTGAAATCGCCACGGCAGTCGATGAGCTGCAGCGCAACGGACGGACTGTCATGATCGTCCAGCGGGACGCGCAGTTTCTCGGCGTTCTCGGCGTCATGGACACGCCGAGGGAGAACGCCCGGCGCGTGATCGAGGAGCTTCACGCCCTCGGCGTGGAGCAGACCATCATGCTGAGCGGCGACAATCAGCGCGTGGCGGAAGCGGTGGCGAAGGAGGTCGGCATCCGGGAAGCCCGCGGCGATCTCCTTCCCGAACAGAAAGTGACGTTCATCGCCGAGCTGGCGCGCGGATCGCGCCGCGTGGCCATGGTCGGGGACGGTGTCAACGACGCTCCGGCGATGGCCAACGCCACCGTCGGAATCGCCATGGGTGCGGGTGGGTCGGACGTCGCGCTCGAGACCGCGGACGTCGCGCTGATGGCCGACGATCTCCGCGCGTTGCCGTTCGCGACCGGCTTGAGCCGGGCCGCACGGCGCATCATCCAGCAGAACCTGTTGGCCAGCCTCGGCATGGTCGCCTTTCTGATCCCAGCCACGATCTTCGGCTTCGCCGGGATCGGCCTGGCCGTGGCGCTGCATGAGGGATCCACGCTGGTCGTCGTTGCGAACGCCCTGCGGCTGCTCGCCTATCGCGATGACCGGGCGGGCCGTCGATTACCGTCGCGACTCGTTCGTCATCCGCAATGAGCGACGGAAGTTTCGTGACGGTCGTGGCGCGCGATCGTAGTCTCGATGTGCGAGCCGGAGACTACGCGGAGATGTTCGCTGACATGGATGCGCAGGCGCGTTCCAGGCATGGGACGTCGACTTCCTCGACGACGGCTACTCGCGCTGAGAGTGTGCAGTATCCGTGCGGCGGCTCGGAAAAGCCACCGCACAGGCGTTCATGAGACCTCAACGACGCTCCTCGCCTGACCCTGCCGTGGAATACCCGGTGCGGACGCTGCGCTTACAATGCCAGTCTTTCGAGTAGAATCTTCCACCTGATGTCAGAAACGAGACAGACGAGAGTTCGTTGTGCCTGGCGCAGAATCATGCGCTCGGTGGCCGTGCTCTTTCTGCTGCTCGCGGTGACCGATCTCGCCTTCCCGGAGCTTTGCCGTGAGAACAAGACGCTCCTTCCGGAGTCCTCCTCGGAGACGGCGGTCGTCGCGGCACAGTCGGATAGCGACCCCTCCAGCCCCGCGTCGCGTGAAGACTGTTTCTGTTGCTGCTCCCACCTCGTGTCAGCGGAATCCCGCATTCTGCTGAGCCACCTTCCCGAGACGAGCAGCGCGCTCGTTCGCCGTCCTCCCGCTTCTCCGCCGGTTCAGGCGCAGTCGTTCTTCCGCCCCCCTCGCGTCGCGTAGTCGTTTCGGCTGCAAGCCCGCCGTCCGTCGTTCGGTTCCGATCGAGCGGCGACCACGACTCCACATCCCGAGGTCATGATGAAGAATCGATTTACCATCGCGCGAGCACTGTTGCTTTCGATCGCGATGTATGCCGCGGCGACTTCAGCCACGGCCGAGCAAAGCACCCCGACGGCTCCCGCCCCGAGGGCCACCATTACCGCGGACGTTCTGGTTCGCCGCGCGCTGACCGCGAACCGCGAGCTCGCAGCAGCGCGCATCGAGATTGCACGCGCTCGTGCCCGCCGCCAACAGGCCACACTGCTTCCGAATCCCGTGCTCGAGTTCGAGCAGACCGGCGGCGCGCTCGGAATCTCCAAAGGCGAGCGTGAGCGGCGAGCCGAGATTTCCGTTCCCATCGAGTATGGCGGCAAGCGCGGACGACGCATCGACGTCGCCGAAGCCGAGTTGCGCGCGACGGAAGTCTTCGTCGCGAACCGCGAGCGGCAGCTCGCTGCCGAGGTGCGCCGGCTCTATGCGGAAGCCATCGCGGCAGCGCGCGAACTTTCGTTCACCAACGAGCTGACACAGATCGACGGTGAGCTCGGGAACATCGTGGAGATTCGAGTCAGGGAAGGCGACGCCCCACCTCTCGAGGAGAGCCTTCTGCGCGTGGAGATCGACCGGCTCCGTTCGCGAAAGGCCATGCTCGAGGGCCGCCGCCGTGCCGCGGAACTGCAGTTGGCGACGGTTGTCGGCCTTCCCGCGGATGAACGCATCGCCCTGACCGACAGCTATGGAGACGGCATCCAGGTACCGGCGATGGAGGAGGCGGTAAGGCTCGCGTTGCAACGCCGCCCAGATCTCCGTGCTGCCGATCTGAACATCGCCGCTGCCGAGGCGGGGCTGCGACTGGCGAACGCGCAAGCGTTGCCGGACATCAGCGTCTTCGGCGGCTACGCCAACGGACGGAGCGGATTCGACAACACACCGGTCGGACCGCTTGTCGACCAGGACAAACTCTTCAACGCCGGCGTCGGAATCTCGCTGCCGATCTTCAATCGCAATCAGGGAGCGAAGGCCGAAGCCGCTGCCGCGATCGAACAGGCCAAACGCCTCCGCGAGCTGACGGAGTTGCAGGTGAGGGCGGAAGTCGAAAGTGCGGTAGCACGCTTTCGCGCGGCTGACGCGGCGGTGGAGGTGTTTCGCCAGGGCGTCATCGAGCGCTCGGAAGCGAACGTCCGCACGATGCGCGCTGCGTACGAGGCCGGCGCATTCACGATCAGCGAGTTTCTGGCAGAGCGCCGCCGCCTGGTGGATGCCCAACGCGAGATGACCGAGGCGATCACCGAACGTTCGATCGCTTTGATCGACCTGCAGGCCGCTGTCGCCGAGCCCATCGAAATCAACGAGGAGCCGAGGTAATGGAACGGATCAACAAAAAAGAAACTCTCGCGGCAGCCGGCTTGAAGCACAAGTCGATCCTCGCTGCGTTCGTCATCGTGCTGATCGTCCTCGGGCTGATCGGATGCGGTGGCGACGAAAAGCCCGCCGCCAATGCGGAAGCCGCTGAAGCAGCCGAGAAGCGCGAAGAAGGTGAGGAGCCCGAAGGCCTCATCGAGCTCACCCCCGAGGCGATGACCGCCGCCGGAATCCAGTACGCGCAGGTCACAGAGCGTACCGCGGCCGCACCTCTCAAGGCGACGGGTACGATCGAGGCGAACCAGCAGCGAATGCAGCAGGTCACGCCCCTCGTCTCGGGGCGGGTGGATCGGGTCACGGCCGTCGCCGGCGATCGCGTCCGCGCCGGAACCGTACTGGCCATCCTCTCCAGTCCGGAGGTTGCGGAACTGCACGGCAAGGAACTCGAGGCTCAGGCGCGCTTGAATCTCGCCCAATCAAATCTGCGCCGGATCACGAAGCTGAGCCAGTTGGGCGCGGCCGCGGGGAAGGATCTGGCGGCGGCTGCAAGCGAAGTGGCCACCGCGCAGGCGGAGATCGCGCACATTCGCGCCAGTCTCGCGGCCCTCGGCTCGGACGAACGAATCAAGGGACATAGCATTTCAAGCGTCGCGTTGCGTGCACCGATCTCCGGCACGATCACCGAGCGCCTGGTGAACGCCGGGGCAGGTGTGCAGGCGGGGACACCACTCTTTTCGATCGCCGATCTCTCGACGGTGTGGGTCATCGCCAACGTGCCGGAGTCGCAGATCAACAACATGCGCATCGGCACGCCGGCCGAGGTTCGATCCTCGGCGCTCGGGCAATCGATCGCTCGGGGTCGCGTCACCTACATCGACCCGGTGCTGAACGAGCAGACGCGTACGGGCCGCGTGCGTCTCGAAGTGGTAAACCCGAACCAGCAACTGCGGATCGGTACGTTCGTCGAGGTGAATTTCGAAGCCGGCGCCGCCGCAGCGAGTGAAGCCGCGACCGAACTGGTCGTGCCCGACGAGGCGATTCAGACCGTCGAGAACAAGACCATCGTCTTCGTTCCCGATGCCAAGCCGGCTCATTTCCAGATGCGGGAGATTCAGGTCGGCGGGCAGGCCGACGGTGTTCGCAAGGTCATCGCCGGGTTGACTGCCGGCGAGCGGGTTGTGACCAAGGGCAGCTTCGTTCTCAAGACGCAGATGCTCAAGGGCGAGATGGGGGAGCACGGTCACTAATGATCAACGCACTCATTCGATTCTCTGTCTCGCAGCGCCTTCTGGTGCTGCTGATGGTGGCCATGCTCATCGGCGCGGGCATCTACAGCCTCGGCAGCCTGCCGATCGACGCGGTGCCCGACGTCACCAACGTGCAGGTGCAGGTCCTCACAGCGGCTCCGTCGCTGGCGCCGCTCGAAGTGGAGCGCCAGATCACGTTCCCCGTGGAAGTGGCCATGTCCGGCTTGCCGCGCATCGACGAGATCCGGTCTGTGTCCAAGTTCGGTCTATCGGCAGTCACCGTGGTATTCGAAGAAGGCACGGACATCTACTTCGCCCGCCAGCTCGTGCTCGAGCGACTGTCCGATGCCCGTGAACAGATTCCGGAGAACATCGGCTCGCCGGAAATGGGTCCTATCTCCACGGGTCTAGGCGAGATTTATCAATACGAGCTGGCTGGAGCCCCTGGTAGCGGCTACGACGCCATGGCTTTGCGCACGGTTCAGGACTGGATCGTTCGCAGGCAGCTCATGGGCGTCCCCGGCGTCACGGAAGTGAACAGTTTCGGGGGCTTCGCGAAGCAGTATCAGGTCAAGCTCGATCCCGCGAAGCTGCAGGCGTATGACCTATCGATGCGCGACGTACTCGCGGCTGTTGCAGGAAACAATGCCAACGTCGGCGGCGCCTACATCGAGCGCGGAGCGGAGCAGTACCTCCTGCGCGGCATCGGTCTGGTCGAGTCTGCAGACGACATCGCCAATATCGTTGTCAAGACGGCGGCGGAAGGCGTGCCGGTCTTTGTGCGCGACATCGGCCAGGTCGTTACCGGCGCCGCCGTCCGACAGGGCGCCGTCACCGCGGATGGGAAGGGCGAGGTCGTGGTCGGCATCGCCATGATGCTCAAAGGTGAGAACTCGCGCACGGTCTCGGAGCGCGTCAAGGAGCGGATCGAACAGATCAAGAAAACGCTCCCCAAAGGCGTTGAGCTCATTCCTTTCTATGACCGCACGGAGCTGGTCGATCGCACGATCAAGACCGTGGTCAAGAATCTCGTCGAGGGCGCGATCCTGGTCATCATCGTTCTGATCCTGCTGCTCGGGAACTGGCGCGGGGCGATGATCGTGGCCAGCATCATCCCGCTGTCGATGCTCTTCGCCGCCATCCTGATGCGGATCTTCAACGTGTCGGGCAATCTGATGAGCCTCGGCGCGCTCGACTTCGGTCTGATCGTCGACGGAGCAGTGGTCATGGTCGAAAACGTGGTACGGCGGCGTGCCGAAGCGCAGCATCACGGGTCGAAGGAAGCGCCGGAGCGGACGATCCTCGACGCATGCATGGAAGTCGGCCGGCCCGTCGTCTTCGCCGTGGCCATCATCGCCATCGTTTATCTCCCGATCCTCAGCCTCACCGGGATCGAGGGAAAGATGTTCAAGCCGATGGCCCTCACGGTCGTCTTTGCCCTGATCGGTTCGCTGCTGCTGTCGCTGACTTATGTTCCCGCAGCGATGACGTTCCTCCTGCGCGGCCATGTATCCGAGAAGGAAAGCCCCATCATCCGTTTCGCGAAGCGCTGGTACGCGCCGGCGCTGGCCTGGACGATGCGCAACCGCAAGAAGGCGCTTGCGATGGCGCTGGTGCTGGTCGTCGTAAGCGGGGCGATCTTTCCGTTCCTCGGATCGGAGTTCATTCCGCGTCTGGATGAAGGCGCGCTGGCCATTCAGGTTCAGCAGCTCCCGAGCGTCTCGCTCGCGCAGTCGGTGCGCACCACGACCGCTATCGAGCGCGTGCTCAAGCAGTTCCCCGAAGTGACCAAGGTGGTCTCGAAGACCGGTCGTGCGGAAGTCGCGACCGATCCGATGAGCGTCGACTTCAGCGATCTCTACATCGGTCTGAGGCCTCCTTCGGAATGGAAGACCGCACACACGCGCGAAGAGCTGGTAGCGAAGATGTCGGAGGCGCTCGAGAAGCAGGTGCCGCAGGCGTCGGTTAGTTTCTCGCAGCCGATCGAACTGCGCGTCGCGGAGCTCATCGCGGGCGTGCGTTCGGATGTGGCCATCAAGATCTTCGGCGATGATCTGGATGTCTTGAAGCGCACCGCCGATCAGATCGGTGTCGTGGTCGGCAAGGTCGCAGGGGCCGCGGACGTGAAGGTCGAGGCAACGTCCGGCCTGCCGCAGTTGCAGATCAAACCCGATCGTGCGGCTATCGCCCGGTACGGGATCAACGTCGAAGACGTCAACGACTTGATCGAGGGGCTGATTGCGGGGAAAAGCGCCGGCCTGGTTTACGAAGGCGAGCAGCGCTTCGACATGGTCGTGCGTCTGGCCGATCCGTCGAGCCGCGACATCGACACGATCCGCAACCTCCGCGTTCCCGCGCCCAACGGCGCCATGGTGCCGCTGTCGTCGGTGGCCAGCATCAACCTCGTGGAAGGACCGGCGCAGATCTCGCGTGAAGACACGCGGCGCCGCATCGCCGTCGAGGCGAACGTCCGCGGCCGCGATATCGGCAGCTTCGTAGCCGATGCCCAGAAGGCCATCGACACCGAGGTCAAGATGCCGCCCGGCTACTACATGACCTGGGGCGGCCAATTCGAAAACCTGCAACGCGCATCTGCACGTCTCTTGATCGTCGTTCCGATTGCCCTGTTCCTGATCTTCGTGCTGCTGTTCACCACCTTCAACTCCGTCAAGCAGGCGGCGCTCATCTACACCGGTATTCCGTTCGCCATCGTCGGAGGTGTGCTGTTCCTCGCGCTGCGCGGGATGCCGTTCTCGATCTCCGCGGGCGTCGGCTTCATTGCGCTCTTCGGCGTCGCGGTGCTGAACGGTGTGGTCATGGTCAGCTACATCAATCACCTGCGCGAAGAGGGCAAGACGGTCGAAGAGGCGGTCGTGCAAGGTGCCGAGATCCGGTTGCGTCCCGTGCTCATGACAGCGCTCGTGGCCAGTCTGGGATTCATCCCGATGGCACTGGCCACATCCGCGGGTGCCGAGGTGCAACGGCCGCTGGCCACCGTCGTCATCGGTGGCCTGATCACATCCACGCTGCTCACGCTGCTGATTCTGCCGACGCTTTACGGCTGGTTCGAACGTGGTCGGGTCGAGTACTGAGGAGAGATCTCATGAAGATGATCGCAGCGGTGATTCAGCCATTCATGCTCACGAAGCTCACGCGGGCTTTGGAGGAACTCGAGGATTTTCCGGGGATGACCGTGACGGACGTGCAGGGCTTCGGGCGCGAAAAGGCGCATCACGAGGTCGGGTCGCGCCATTCGCGCATCGAAGACGTCGTCGATTTCGTGAAAAAGGTGCGCGTCGAGATCGTCGCGCACAACTTCATGGTCGATCAGATCGTGGAGACGATTGCGCGGACCGCCCATACCGGTAATCGGGGCGATGGAAAAATTTTCGTCATCGAAGTCGAGCACGCCGTTCGAATCAAAACGGGGGAAGCAGGAGACGCGGCAATTTGAAAAAAGAGACGGGAAGTCCCGTGGACTCCGTCGGAATGACGTGCACTGACGCATTAGAAGGGACGGTTGCTGCCCCCCACTCGGAGCATCGTTCGCATGCCATAACCGCTGCATGAACCAGAAAGGAGCAGTCCATGAGAAGCCGTCTGTTAGCTGTTTCGATCGTGGCCGTGGTGTTGTCGCTGATCGCACCGGCCGCGTTCGCGGTGCAAACGAGAGCGACGGTCGATGACGTAATCAAGATGTGGGAGGCGAAGATGTCGGACGCCGACATCGTGGCCTTCATCGAGCGTGCGAGGGTGTACGCCGCGCTGTCGCAGGAGGACATCACGCGGCTGGAGGAGGCGGGTCTGTCCACCCGCCTGATCGTGGCGGTGGATCGCACGTTCACGCAGATGGTAGCCGATGATCGTGCGGACGATCGGAGGCCGGGCGATTCGCGCTACACCCGCCAGCGCTCACGCGCGCGACGGCCGTTGGTGTACGCGAGGCCGTACTACGGCCCGTTCCACTCGCCGTGGCACAGCGACATCGGTTTCAGTTTCGGCCATCGCGGGTTTGGGCACGGCGGCTTCGGACATGGCGGTGGTCACCGCCGTCGTCACTGAGTCGGTGAATTGTATTGCAGCCGTGCCGGGTACGACTCTGACGCGGCGCGGCTGCATGATGGTGTATGAGTATTGCTGAGCGAAGGTTGTGACGCGGCAGAAATGTGCGCGCGGGCCCGTGAGGAGAACGGATGAGCGAGAGAACCGTACGAACGAAGAAGTGGATTCTGGCGATTACCGGTGCCGTCACCATTGCGGGCGTCGGTGCTTGCATTGCGACGCAGCGGATCGCGCATGAGCCGGAGGCGACAGCGCCCGCGGCGACGGCACACGTGACGACAGCTTCCCAGCAGGCGCCGGCGCTGGCCGCTGCCACGCCGCAAGCGCACGATCATGGCGCCGAGGCAGCGGTCCCGCGAATGACAGCGTCCGAAGTGCGGACGGCGATGGAGAAGGGTGAGGTGGTCGTCGTCGATGTTCGCGACGCCGGGAGTTACTCCGCGGGCCACATCCCGGGTGCCCTGCACATTCCACTGCGCTCCGTCCAGGGGCGGGTGCCATCATTGCCGAGGGGCAAAACGGTCGTCACGTACTGCACATGACCGGCTGAAGAATCGAGCGCCCGGGCGGCGCTCGTCATGAAGGAAAACGGCATCCGCGACGTCGCCGCGTTGCTGGGCGGGTTGAACGCCTGGAAGAGTGAAGGACTACCCGTCGAAACGGGAACCGCAGTTTCTCGGCCTTAGACATGCGACAGGCGAATACGAACAGCGCCGCGAGCGCGAACAAGCGAAACCTGACGATTGTCTTCGGGCTTACGGCGACGTATCTCGTCGCCGAGGTCGTGGGCGGTCTCTTGACTGGAAGCCTCGCGCTGCTCGCCGACGCCGGTCACATGTTCACCGATGTGGCCGGCCTCGGCCTCGCGCTGATGGCGATCAAGTTCGCAGAGCGTCCGGCCACTCCGGCGCGGACCTACGGTTACTACCGCGTCGAAATCCTCGCCGCGTTCATCAACGCGGTCGT
Source organism: uncultured Acidobacteriota bacterium (assembly GCA_937870635.1). Lineage (GTDB taxonomy): Bacteria > Acidobacteriota > Thermoanaerobaculia > Gp7-AA8 > Gp7-AA8 > DATLEX01. Next base: position 15,237 of record CALMZP010000090.1, read on the forward strand.
CCTGATCGGCATCTCCATCTACATCCTTTTCGAAGCATACGAGCGATTCCAGAACCCGCCTGAAGTCGAGAGCAAAACGATGCTGGCGGTGGCGGCACTCGGTCTTTTGGTGAACATCGCCGGCATGGTGATCCTCCGCAAGGGCTCCCAAGAGAGTCTGAACATGAAGGGAGCCTATTTCGAAGTGCTCTCAGACATGCTTACCTCGGTCGGCGTGATCATCGCCGGTGTGATCATGCTGACCACCGGCTGGTATTACGCCGACCCTCTCATCTCCGCGGGCATCGGATTGTTCATCCTGCCGAGGACCTGGGTGCTGCTTCGCGAGGCGGTCGGAATTCTGCTCGAGGGCACCCCCTCCGACGTGAATCTGCCGGCGGTGCGGGAGGCGGTCGCGCGTCTTCCCGGGGTCTGCGAGATGCACGATCTGCACGTCTGGACGCTGACATCGGGGGTCAACGCCATGAGCGCGCACGTGGTGATCATCGACGACAGCCTTCATGACATTCTGCTCTCGGCGGTCCACGACACGATCACGAGCAACTTCAGGATCACTCATGTAACGGTCCAGCTCGAGCGCGAGGGCTGGAAGGACTGCGAGGCCCACCTATGAGAGGCACTGCAGCCGCCGCCGCGTTCGTGCTGCGCTGCGAAGCGCGGGACGTCTCGGCACCGCTCCCGGATGATCACGTGCGCGGACCTGCGACCGAGCGCGTGACCGTCGTCGAATATGGTGACTATCAAATGGCGCAGGAAATCCCGTGCCTTTCTTCGTTCCGTATAAAGGGCGAGGTCGGCATCGACCGCGTTGCGTTTGCGGAAGCGCTTCACCCGCGCCGATTCGAACGCGGCATTGCGGAGTCGCATCAGCGGGCGCTAGAGACGGGTGTTTGCGGTGTGCCGACGTTCTTGCGCAACGGCCGGCAACTCCGGCCCCTGCCGCTCTCGCGGGAGGCGTTGGAGCAGCCGATTAAACGTGCTGTCGGGGGAGGCCACTCGTGAACGCAAAACCAGCCTCGGCCGCACGCTTGCTGGGACACTATACGGAGGAATGTAGCGCATGAGACGAGCTGCGGGAGCAGTGACGCTTGCGGTGATTTTCATCGCGGCATGCAGTGGTGAGGAAGCGAAAGAGAAGATGCAGGCGGCCGCCGAAAAGGTGGAGGACGCTTTCGATGTTTCGGCGCCGACAGGCACCGGCCCGACGCGCCAAGAAATCGAGCGCGAGCGCTTCAACGAAGAATGGCGCAAGCTCCAGTCTTTTCGCGAAGCGCAGGCGCGGGGCGTCGCGGCGCAGGCCGCCGCCGAACCGCCGCTCACATTCGTGCACGATCCCAGGTTCGACGAGAAGCTGCGCGGCACGGACGCAGCGGCGGTCGAGGCGCTGCCGATCCGTGTGCCGATCAAAGGCGATGTGAGCGGACCATCCGTTCTGAAAGCGCAGATCCTTCTCGATCGCGCGAGATACTCAGTCGGCGCTATCGATGGGCGTTGGGGCAAGAACTCCGAGATCGCCGTCTATTGGTTTCAGCAGCAGAACGGTATTCAGCCAACCGGCGATGTAGATGAGACCACGTTCCGCGCGCTCGCCCGTGCGTCCGGCGGCGCTGGAACGCTCGTCCGGCACCCGCTCACGGCGGATGACGTGAAAGGTCCGTTCGTGCGCATCCCCGAAAGCGTCTACGATCAGGCGAGGCTCGACTGCATGTGCTACGAGTCGCTGGCCGAGAAGCTCGCGGAGCGATTCCATACGACGATCGAGGTGCTGGAGCTTCTGAATCCGCAGATCGAGCTCGCTCGCGTGACGGCCGGCCAGGCCATCCTCGCGCCGAGTGTGCGCGCACCCGCTCCCGGGAACGCGCCGAAGGACATCGCTCGCATCGCCATCTCTGTCAAAGGGAACTACTTTCACGGCCACGATGCGAGCGACAACATCATCTTTCACGCGCCCACCACCGTTGGTTCCCGTTTCGATCCCTCGCCGCGCGAGACGTTGCAGACCGTGAAAACCGCCTTCGATCCGCACTTCAAGTACCAGCCGAAGCTGTTCTCCGAAGTGCCGGACGACGCTCCCGAGGCGGACCTCCAGCCCGGGCCGAATTCGCCGGTCGGCCTCGTCTGGATCGCGCTCAGCAAGCCGCACTACGGCATCCACGGCACGAGCGATCCCGAGTCGATCGGCTACGCGTCCTCGCACGGCTGCATCCGGCTCACGAATTGGGACGCGATCGACGTCGCGCGTCGCACCGCCGACAAGACGCGCGTCGATTTCGTGGACACGAGACATTGACATTGAACATGCACGTCGAGAGCGTACCCTTTTCTCATCGTAGCCAGCTGGTTCGGTCGTGGAGTGCGACATGCAGCTAGCCGTGCTGCTGAACGGCACGGAGGAGCGACGCGCACAAATTCGGCGGGGTCAGCTCCTCGAATACTTTACCGTCGGCTACAACTGCCTCGAAGGCGTGATCGCCATCGTATCCGGCATCATTGCCGGAAGCATCGCCCTCGTCGGCTTCGGCTTCGATAGCGCCATCGAGGTGATCTCCGGATTGGCGCTTCTTTGGCGTCTCTACGGCGACGCCGACGAAACCCGTCGCGAACGCGCCGAGCAGCGTGCGTTGCGGATCGTAGGCGCCTCCTTTTTGATCCTCGCCGCCTATGTCGTGTTTGACGCGATCCAGTCGCTCATCCGACGCGATGCGCCTGATGAGAGTATGGTGGGAATCGTCCTGGCGGCGGTGTCTCTCGTGGTCATGCCGCTTCTCGTAAGGGCGAAGCGTCGTGTGGCGCGCGCTATCGGAAGCGCCGCCTTGGCTGCCGACGCAACGCAGACGCAAATCTGTACTTGGTTGTCTGCGATCCTGCTCGGTGGACTACTGCTGAACGCCACACTGGGATGGTGGTGGGCCGATCCCCTCGCTGCGCTGATCATGGTGCCGATGATCGTCAAAGAGGGTTTGGAAGGCCTTCGCGGTGAACATTGCGACGACTGCCATGTGGAGAACTGATCAATCCTTCGGCCGCCACGTTTTACTCATGATCTCTATAACGGTCGCGATTCTGAGCTGCCGGGAAAGGGAGCGGTCAAACGGAGCCGGAGAGTTGCAGCCCATGGCGGCGCCAGCGAATACCGTCTCGCCGACTCCCGCGGAATTCGTTCAGATCGAGACCAAGCCACCCAAACCCGAACCGAGAACGAGAGCGACTGTGCTCGTTCGTTTCTCGGACGCATCGCCGGAACTGCAACCGATTTCCAGGAAGCCGGTTCACCTGATCGCTGTCAGTCGCGACCTGTCGTGGATGAAACATCTTCATCCGCGTGGAAGCGGTTCGATGTATTCAACCGACGTCAGGTTTCCCGAAGCTGGCGAGTATGTCCTCTTCACCATGTTTCAACGTAGCGGCTGGGAGCGGAGTGTTGTCAGCAGCCGGGTCTTTGCCGGATCGCTCGTCGACCAGCACGCGGCGGCTCGCACGGCCGTGACGCCCTTGACTACGAAGGTGGGCACGTATGCCGTCGAGTTGGTGATGCCTGCGCCGCCTCATGCGGGCAGTTGGAGCGCGCTGAAGTTCCGAATCACGAAGACTGGCTCGCCGGTAACGAATCTCGTCGCGGCAGATTCGCTCGGCGACTTGATCATCGTCCGCGAAGGTGGTCTCGATTTCGTTTATTCACACTCGACAGAGGGTGAGGCAGCCGGTGGCATGCGAGGGCGTTTGCACGCGCCTCTGAAGCCTCCTGCTCTTACCCCAGGCGAGAAAGGCACCAAGGTAACGTATTTCGGTCCCGATGTCGGGTTTCATACGCGATTCCCCGTCGCCGGCCGCTACAGACTCTCGCTGGAAGTCGCAGCGGGAGACGACCCGATTACCGCGGACTTTGTAATCGACGTATTGCCGCCGCCCGCGGCGAGCCATGAGCCGCACTGACGTAGATTCCGATCGCTTCCTCAGCGGCGCGGCCAGTACATCATCACTGCCACTCCAATGAGTGCGATCGGCATCCCTACAGCCTTCCCGTGATTGAAAACACTTATGACGAAGGCCGGTCACTGCCGCTTCTCCGTCACGCGTCGACCGGCGCCACGACGGGCGATCTTCGTGATCGCAAGGGGCCTGCGCGCCTCGAGCCCGGCGGGGGAACGCCTCCTCGACATGTGACCGCGCTCACACGAGGCGGTGATCCGCCTCCCTGTTCGACGAGGAACGCGTCGCTACCCTGAAACAATGTTGCGCACTGCTGCCGCGCGTTCGATCGTGGCGGTCATCACCGGTGTCGTTGTGACGATCCTGGCCGCGTTCCACGTCGGCGCGTCCTTCGATGTAGCGGTCCGCGATCCGGCGGTGCGGCTGCTTCCGGAGCGGGCGCCGCGGTACACGGCGGTCATCGCGATCGACGAGGCGTCACTCCAACGCGATGGCCCGTGGCCGTGGCCTCGGACCAGGCTCGCCGCGCTGGTCGATATCGCGGCACACGCTGGAGCCGCGGCCGTGGCGGTCGACATTCTCCTGCCCGAATCGCGACCCGGCGATGAGGCGCTCGCCGCCGCACTTCGAGGCGTGCCGTCGGTCGCCGCGGCGGCGCTCGACGAGAAGGCGAGGTGGATCCTTCCGGCACCGTCGCTCCGCGACGCCGTATCTGCCGCGCACGCGAGCTTCGAGCTCGATCACGACGGTGTCTTGCGGCGGGTGGTGGCGACGAAGCAATCCGACGCACTGGTGCTCTCGGCGCTACCGGTTCATCTAGCGTCGAGCGCAACGCGACGACCGGTTCCCACGGGTCGCACGCTGGCGCCCGCCTTTCGCGTCCCGCCGCGGCGCATTCCGGTCGTCGCTTCCCATTACATCCAGCAGTAACAATCGCCCAAGCGTTAATCTGAAACTCACGGGCAAGGGAAAGTAAAGGCCGACCGCCCAGCGTTTGCAGGCCAAGAATGTCATAGTGAGGCAAGCATCAGCGGTGTCCAGCCGGTTCTAGGCCGGACACCGCTTCGGGTTCACGGCGGTCTCCCCGCCATGGCAGCCTGGTTGTGGGGGATCTACTTGCGGCCCGAATTATTCCC